>NZ_JBIALR010000026.1:0-99091 GCF_042873675.1 Kitasatospora sp. NPDC004614 | reverse complement strand
GAGACGACGATCGCGGCCTCGGTCAGCTCGGGGCGGCCGGTGGAGACCCGCGGGGTGCGGGAGGTGACGGTCGCGGCGTTGCCGCCGAACTCGACCGTGACGGCCTCGACGGCGCCGGCGGCCGGCGCGGCCTCCGGAGCGGCGCTGTTCGGCTTCACCGTGATCACCGGCACGCCGGTGGTGACGGCCGACTTCACCTGGAACGACGCCGCGAACACCGACTGCGTCGCCACCGGACCGCTCTCGCCGGCCTCCAGGTCGACCGCGTCGGTGATCAGACCCGAACCCAGCCGCAGCGCGGTGCGGGCGGCGATCTCCTTGCCCTCGCCGCTGGAGGTGACCAGCACGGCGGCGGCATTGGTGGTCTTGGCGATCTGGGTGAGGGCGTCGACCTTGGGGACGACGAGGAGGGTGGTGAACTCGTCGGCGTCGGCGGTGTAGACCTTCGCGGCGCCGTACTCGGCGGCCTTGGCGGCGATGCCCGCGGCGCTGTCGCCGGCGCCGAGGACCACGGCGGAGGGGGTGCCCAGGCGGCGGGCCAGGGTCAGCAGTTCCAGGGCGGGCTTGCGCACCGCGCCGTCGGCGTGGTCGACCAGGACCAGGATCTCACTCATGACTAACTCCGTATCCTTCGATGGTTCCTGGCGGCCCGTCAGATGAACTTCTGCTTGGCGAGGTAGGTGGCGAGCTGCTTGCCGCCGTCGCCCTCGTCGGTCACGATGACGCCCTTGCTCCGCGCGGGGCGGGCGGTGATGTCCGCGACCTTCGTCCACGCGCCTGCGAGACCCACCGCGGCGGCGTCGATGCCCAGGTCGTCCAGGTCGAAGGAGGTCACCGGCTTCTTCTTCGCGGCCATGATGCCCTTGAACGACGGGTAGCGGGCCTCGCCGGACTGGTCGGTCACCGACACCACCGCCGGCAGCGCCGCCTGCACCGTCTCCGTCGCCGCGTCGCCGTCCCGGCGACCGGTCACCGTGCCACCCGAGACCGAGACCTCCGACAGCAGGGTGGCCTGCGCGACACCCAGGCGCTCCGCGAGCAGCGCGGGCAGCACGCCCATCGTGCCGTCGGTCGACGCCATACCGCACACCACCAGGTCGTACCCGGTCTTCTCCAGCGCCGCGGCCAGGATCGCCGAGGTGCCCATCACATCCGTGCCGTGGATGTCGTCGTCGTTGACGTGCACGGCCTTGTCCGCGCCCATCGACAGCGCCTTGCGCAGCGCGTCCTTCGCGTCGTCCGGGCCCACCGTCAGCACCGTCACCTCGGCGCCGTCGTTCGCCTCCGCGATCCGCAGCGCCTGCTCGACGCCGTACTCGTCCAGCTCCGACAGGAGGCCGTCCACGCCCTCCCGATCGGTGGTCGCATCGTCCGCGAAGCGACGATCACCGGTCGCGTCGGGCACGTACTTCACACAGACAACGATCCTCAAGCTCACGGCCACCTTGTCCTTTCACGGCGCGGAGGGAACTCAGTACCCCCACTAGACCACACTCCGTGCCACAGATCCACTCTTCGGCGGGGTCAAGTGGAGTGATAGGGGACTCGGTGTCCTGGCGGAGGGAACTGAGTGTCAGGTGATCGGGGTAGGGCGGAGCGCGGCGGCCCAGGGCAGGGAGTACCAGGAGAGGAGGGCGAGCAGGGCGGCGCTGGGGAGTTCGGCGACGTAGGCGAATATCTCGGCGGTGCGGAAGGCGTCGCCGCGGTGGGCGGACCAGAGGTCGAAGAACGCGTCCATGGCCAGCAGGACGGCGGTGGCCGAAGCGATCGGGCTGGTGGCGCGGTGGCGGCGGTGGACCAGGGAGGCCAGCGAGAGCAGCGCGGCGGATTCGATCAGGTCCAGCCAGACCCAGGAGTTGGAGAGGTTGCGAGCACCGAAGTGGCCGCGGACGTTCAGGGCCAGGTCGACGATCCACGGCAGGAGCAGCACGGCGGCGACGCGGAACGCGATCGACAGACAACGCAGCACCGCGCCCTCGTGGTTGGCCAGGGCCTTGCGGAAGCCGGGGCGGAACCTGGGACGGGACGCGGGGCGGATTGCGGGCACGCCGTGATCATAGGGCGGACGGCCGGTCGGGCGGGTGGCTCGGCGGGTGAGTGGCTGGTCGGGTGGGTGGCTCGGCGGGTGAGTGGCTGGTCGGGGGGCGTCGGGTGAGTGGTTGGTCGGGCGGGTGGCTGGTCGGGTGGGTGGCTCGGCGGGTCGGGTGGGTGGACGAGAACGGGTGGGTGGACGAGAAGGGGCCGCCCGCGTGCGTGCGCGGGCGGCCGTAGTGAGGGGAGAGCGGGGCGGGTCAGGCCGCGCGGCGCAGGCGGACCGTGGAGTCGCGGTGCGGGCGGGCGTCGGGGTCGGTGACGGGGTGCTCGGGGTGGTCGCGCCGGAGGTGCTCCTCGGCGCGTTCCACCGTCCAGGCGCCCGGGGCCAGGTGCAGGGAGTCGAGCACCTCGGCGGGGGTGGGGAAGGTCATCCCGGCGTGCTTGTGGTTGTGCTCGTCGTCGTTGTGGTCGTGGTCGTGGTCGTGCGCGTGGTCGTGGGTGTGCGCGCCGTCCTGCGGGTGCGCCTCGTCGGGGGCGTGGTTCTGGTGCCGGGCGGGGGCGACGGCGTGGCTGACGATCAGCAGGGTGCCGCCGGGGGCGACCGCGTCGGCGGCGTGGCGCAGCACCCGCTCGCGCGGGAACTCGGCTGGGGAGTGCAGGAATTGGGCCGAGACCAGGTCGTAGGAACCGGACGGGAAAGCGTTTGCCAGGTCGGTGCGCTGCCAGCTGATCCGGTCGGCGACGCCTGCGGCCGCGGCGCGGGCGGCGGCCCGGTCCAGGGCGACCTGGGAGATGTCGACGGCGGTGACCTGCCAGCCCTGCTGGGCCAGCCAGATCGCGTCGCCGCCCTCGCCGCAGCCGAGGTCGAGGGCGTGGCCGGGGGCGAGGCCGGTGACCTCGTGGGTGAGCGAGGCGTTGGGCCGGCCGCTCCAGATCTGCTCGCTCTCGCCGTAGCGGGCCTCCCAGAACTCGACGGCCTCGACGGCGAGTCGGGTCTCCTCGGCGATCAGGTCGGCGTTGATGGCGATGGCGGCCCGCAGGCCGTCGGCGGCGGCGACGGCGACCTGGGCCATCGGGTCGGTGAGGTTGCCGGCCGCCCACACGCCGGGGGCCTCGGTGGCGCCGGACGGGTCGGTGGTGGCGAGGCGTTCGCCCAGCTTGACGCCGTCGCGGACCAGCGCGGTCGGGGTGAGCCCGAGACCGGCGAGGAACGGCGCCTGCACGGTCAGGCCGGTGGCGACGCCGAGCGCGTCGCAGTCGATCACGGTGCCGTCGGCGAGCCGGACGCCGGTGAGCGCGTCGCCCTCGTTCTCGGGGAGGACGGCGACGGCCTCGCCGGTGTGCACGGTGATGCCGCGGGCGGCGAGTTCGCGCCGCTGCTGCTCGGTGAACGGGCCGGCATTGTGGGCGAGCAGCGTGACGTCGGAGCTCCACTGGCGCCACAGCAGCGCCTGATGGACGGCGACGGCGGGGTCGGTGGCGAGCACCGCGATCCGGCGGTCGCGGACCTCCCAGCCGTGGCAGTACGGGCAGTGCAGCACCTGCCGGCCCCAGCGCTCGGCCAGGCCGGGCAGCTCGGGCAGGACGTCGGTGGTGCCGGTGGCCAGCAGCACCCGGCGGGCGTGCACGGCGCTGCCGTCGGAGAGCTCGGCGCGGAAGGCGCCGTCCGGCTGCCGGGTGATGCCGCGCACCTCGGCGTCGTGGAACTCGCCGCCGTACGAGGCGACTTCGGACCGGCCGCGGGCGAGCAGCTCGGTGGGCGGCACGCCCTCCTGGCCGAGCAGGCCGTGAGTGCCCTCGGCGGGCGCGTTGCGCGGCCGGCCGGCGTCGACGACCAGGACGGAGCGGCGGGCCCGGGCCAGGACGAGGGCGCCGCTCAGTCCGGCGGCGCCGCCGCCGACGACCAGGACGTCGTGGTGGCGGGCGGGGTGCGGGTGCGAATCGCGGTGCGTGACGGTCATGGCTCGATGGTGAGCCGACGTGGCCGGATTGACAAACAATGTTGCTGAGGTGGCAAATGGAGAGGGTGAGTGGATATCGAACGGGAGGAGTGCCGAGTTGAGTGAGGACTTCGAGGCGGTGCTGACCGCGGTCGGGCCGCGGCTGCGGGCGATCCGGCAGCAGCGCGGCACCACGCTCGCGCAGCTCAGCGAGGAGACCGGCATCTCGGTGAGCACGCTCTCCCGGCTGGAGTCGGGCGGCCGCCGGCCCACCCTGGAGCTGCTGCTGCCGCTGGCCCGGGCGCACGGCGTGGCGCTGGACGAGCTGGTGGACGCCCCGCCGACGGGCGACCCGCGGGTGCGGCTGCGTCCGTTCGTCCGGCACGGCTGGACGTACCTGCCGCTGGCCCGCAACCTCGGCGGGATGCAGGCGTACAAGGCGATCGTCCCGCCGGGGACCCGGGAGGACGCCGAGCAGCGCACCCACGAGGGCCACGAGTGGCTGTACGTGCTGTCCGGTCAGCTGCGGCTGCGGCTCGGCGAGCACGACGTGGTGCTGAAGGCGGGCGAGGCGGCCGAGTTCGACACCCGCACGCCGCACGTATTCACCAACGCGGGCTCGACGCCGGTGGAGTTCCTGAGCCTGTTCGGACCGCAGGGGGAGCGGGTGCATGTGCGGGCGCGGACCACGGGCAAGGAGAGTTGACGGGCCGTCAGGGCGGAGTGCTTGCTGGAGGTGCCGAAGTGCCGGGTGTGGAGCGTCAGTTGACGAGCGCGGTGGCGACGCCGTACACGATCGGGCCGTAGGCGGCCGTGAGCTCGAGGCTACTGGAGCAGATGCTCGGGCCGGAGTACTTGGTGAAGGGCTGTTGGACCAGGTCGATCCGCGACGGGTTGCCGGTGTGGTTGCCGTTCAGGCTGTTCGCACGGAGGACGCAAGTGGCGGTTCCGGCCAACGTCTTGAAGACGATGGTGGTCTGGATGATGCCCGCCGAGTTCGGGTAGAGAGCGACCGGGTTGCCGGGCGCGTTGTAGAAGGCGAGTGTGTACGGCAGGTAGTCCATGGTCAGGCTGTTCACGCCGGTGACGCCGACCACGTTGGAGGTGCAGCCGCTGAACGTCAGTACGTTGACCGGGCCGGAGAGGACGCCCGGGGCGTTCGGGTCGGCGGCGACCGTGCTGCTGAGGTGGGAGACGGTGCATCGGAAGCCGGTGGTGGTGCCCGGCCAGTACAGCGTCGCCACGCTGCCGGAGACCAGGTCTGCGGACAGGGGGGTGCCGGCGGTGACGGCGGGGCTGTTGGTGTGGCGGGCCGCGGTCTTGGGCGCGGCGTCGGCGCTGCCGGCCGGGAGGGCGATCAGGGCGGTGGTGGCGGCGAGGGCGGCGGCGAAGAGGCGGTTGCGCACGAGGGTTCCTTCCGTTGGGGGAGAAGGTGCATGTGCGGGCGCTGTGCCGAACTTCCGGGTCGGGTACGTCAGTTGACGAGACCGGCGGCGCCTTGCGTGACCGGGCCGTAGGAAGCGGAGAAGTCGATGGACGAGAAGCAGAGGCTCGGGCCGGCCGCCTTGGTGAGGTTCTGGGCGCTCAGGTTGAGCTGCGTCAGGTTGTTGGCGGCGTTACCGTTCAGGACGTTCGCGCGGAAGACGCACGTGAGGTTTCCGGCCAGCGTCCTGGTGACGAGGGTGGCCTGGAGGTAGCCCGCCGAGGTCGGGAGGAGAACGAGCGGGTTGCTGGGCGCGTCGGAGACGGCGAGCGTGTACGGCAGGTTGTCCATGGTCAGGCTGGTCACGGAGACGAAGCCGGGAATGTTGGTGGTGCAGCCGCCGAAGGTGAGCGTGTCGACCGGGCCGGACAAGGTGCCCGGGGCGTTCGGGTCGGCGGCGAGCGTGCCGCCGAGGTGAGAGGCGGTGCACTTGAAGCCCGAGGTGGTGCCCGGGGAGTACATCGTCACCACGGTGCCGGGGACGAGGTCCGCGGACAGCGGGTTGCCGACGGCGGGCAGGGCCGGGGTCTTGGGCGCGGCGCTGGCGGTGCCGGCCGGGAGGGCGATCAGGGCGATCAGGGCGGTGGTGGCGGCCAGGGCGGCGGCGAAGAGGCGGTTGCGCACGAGGGTTCCTTCCGCAGGGGGAGCGGGGGCGTGTGCCGGCCAGGGTGTGGCGGGGTGCCGCGCCCCGGGGAGGGCGCGGCGCCGGGGTGGCTGGTGCGGGGTGTTACTGGACGAGGACGATGCCGCCGTTGCCCGGGGCGGTGTCCGTGACCGGGCCGTAGGAGGCGGTGAAGTCGATGTTCGCGGAGCAGATGCTCGGCCCGGCGATCTTGAGGTAGCGCTGGAGGAACAGGTTGATCCGCGGCGGGACGTTGGTGGCGTTGGCGTACAGGGCCGACCCGGTGGAGAGGTAGATGCAGGTGGCGGTGCCGGTCACCGTCTTGAGGATCGCGGTGACCTTGGGCTGGGTGCCTGACACCGGGGCGAGCGTGACGGGGTAGCCGGGCGAGTCGGTGACGCTCAGCGTGTAGGGCAGGTAGTCCATGGTCAGGCTGTTCACGCCGGTGACGCCGACCACGTTGGAGGTGCAGCCGCTGAAGGTCAGCGCGTTGATTTGGCTGGACGCGGTGGCGGAGCCGGTGGCGGCGGGGTTGGAGGTGACGTAGCCGGAGAGGTGGGAGGCGGTGCACTTGACGCCGGTGGTGGTGCCCGGGTTGTTCATCGTCGCCACGGTGCCGTTGGTCAGGTCGATCGACATCGGGTCGCCGGGGCTGACGGGCACGTTGTTGGCGGTGTAGAGAACGGCGCCGTCGCTGGCGTAGGCGTCGGCATTGGCGGTTCCGGCCGGGAGGGCGATCAGGGCGGTGGCGGCGGCCAGGGCGGCGGTTCCGGCGAAGAGGCGGTTGCGCACGAGGGTTCCTTCCGGTGGGGGAGCGGGTGCGGGCGCGGACCACGGGCAGGGAGAGCTGACGTCCCGCTATGGCGGAGCGCCGCGCCCCGGGGAGGGCGCGGCGCCGAAGTGCCGGGTGCGGACCGTCAGTTGAATAGGCTGACCGGGCCGTAGGAGGCGGTGAACTCGATGTTCGGGAAGCAGATGCTCGGGCCGGAGGTCTTGGTGAGGGGCTGCTTGACCAGGTCGATCTGCGTCTGGCCGTTGGTGACGTTGCCGTTCAGGACGCTCGCGTGCAGGACGCAAGTGGCGGTTCCGGCAAGCGTCTTGAGGACGGCGGTGGCCTGGATCACGCTGCCTGCGGAGGGGGTGAGAGCCACCGGGTAGCCGGCCGTGTCGGAGATGCTGAGCGTGTAGGGCAGGTTGTTCAAGGTCAGGCTGGTCACGGAGGTGACGCCGGGCACGTTGGAGGTGCAGCCGCTGAACGTCAGCACGTTGACCGGGCCGGACAGGGTGGGTGTGTTCGGGTTGGCGGCGAGTGTGCCGTCGATGTGGGAGGCGGTGCACTTGACGCCGGTGGTGGTGCCCGGGTTGTACATCGTGGCCACGGTGCCGTAGGCGAGGTCCGTGGACAGCGGGCCGCCGATGTTGATCGTGTGGAGAGCCGGGGTTCGGGTCATGGCGTCGGCGGTTCCGGCCGGGAGGGCGATCAGGGCGGTGGTGGCGGCCAGGGCGGCGGTTCCGGCGAAGAGGCGGTTGCGCACGAGGGTTCCTTCCGGTGGGGGAGCGGGTGCAGGCGCGCACCACGGGCAGGGAGAGTTGACGTCCCGCTATGGCGGAGCGCCGCGCCCCGGGGAGGGCGCGGCGCCGAAGTGCCGGGTGCGGAGCGTCAGTTGACGAGGACGACCTGGCCGTTGCCCGGAGCGGTGTCGGTGACGGGGCCGTAGGAGGCCGTGAACTCGATGCTGGGGAAGCAGATGCTCGGGCCGGAGGTCTTGGTGAGGAGCTGCTTGACCAGGTTGATCTGCGGCGGGACGTTGGTGGCGTTGCCGTTCAGGACGCTCGCGTGCAGGACGCAAGTGGCGGTTCCGGCAAGCGTCTTGAGGACGGCGGTGGCCTGGATCACGCCTGCGGAGGGGGTGAGAGCCACCGGGTAGCCGGCCGTGTCGGAGATGGCGAGCGTGTACGGCAGGTTGTTCATGGTCAGGCTGATCACGCCGGTGACGCCGGGCACGTTGGAGGTGCAGCCGCTGAACGTCAGTGTGTTGACCGGGCCGGACGCGGTGCCGCTGGTGGTCGGGGAGACGAGGGGGTTGGTGCCGACGGTGCCGCCGATGTGGGAGGCGGTGCAGGTGACGCCGGTGGTGGTGCCGGGATTGAACATGGTTGCCGCGGTGCCGGTGACCAGGTCGGCGGAGAGCGCGTCGCCGGCGTTCACGGCGACGCCGCTGCTGGTGTAGAGGAGGGGCCCGGCCACGGTGGCGTTGGCGGTGCCGGTCTGGAGGGCGACCAGGGCGGTGGCGGCGATCAGGGCGCCGGCGCCGGCGACGAGACGGTTGCGCATGAGGGTTCCTTCCGGTGGGTGGGGCGTCCGGTGAGGGGTGGCCGCGGCCGGGTGGCCGGGGCGCTGCTCCGGGGGTGCGGAGCGCGTGCCCGCCCGCGGGGGCGGGCACGAGTCGGTGGGGGAGCGGCCGGCGGCCGCTTCATGAACGGGTCAGTGGGCGGCGCTGGCGTTCATCGCGGCGGTCAGGTCGGAGAGGCTCTCGTCCAGCGCGAAGTTGGCGTTGGTCTGCTGGAAGCTCACCGAGTTCTTGCCGGGCGTGGCGGGCAGGTTCATGGTCCAGTTGATGATCTGGTTGAGCGAACCGAGCAGGCCGCAGCCGTTGGCGCCGGGTACCGAGAAGGTGTTGTCGACCAGGTTCGCGTTGTTCTCGGAGATCACCAGCGCGTTGTGGCCGTTCGGGTCCATGTTGAGGTCGACGGTGCCCGGGTCGCCGGTCATGGGGGCGGTCGGCGCGGGCGGGGCGGTGGTGCCGGTGGTGGGCTTCAGCACCAGCGGCGCGGAGTTGGAGCCGACGTAGCAGTCCGGGCCGAACAGCGCGTTGAACAGGTGCAGCTTGATCGGCAGCTGGAAGACGGGGTACGGCTCGCCGGTCGCCATCGGGGTGAACTTGGTTACGGGGCCCGCCAGTTCGACCTGGGCGAAGACGCTGGTGATGCCCGGCAGGAAGTTCGCGATGCCCGGGATGGTGATCTCCACCATCGGCGCGCTCATCAGCGGGCCGTTGGTGGGCGGCACCACGGTGTACTGGTTGGCGGTGGTGCCGTCCGGGAAGGTCACCGTGGGCCCGGACTTGTCCCAGTAGAAGCCGAACTGGAGCTTGATCGGGGAGTTGAACGGCACCACGGTGCTGCCCAGGGTGAACTTGCCGCCATTGGTGACCGACACCATGCAGCCGACCTGGAGGTTCGCCGGGTTCGTCATGGCGGGCGCGGTCAGCGGGCAGTTGCCCATGCCGGTGTACGGCCCGCCCGGTGCGGCGGCGGAGGCCGGGACGGTGCCGGCCAGCAGCGCGGCACTGGCCAGCGCGGCCGGGACGGCGAGGCGGCCGAGCAGCCGCCGGGAGCCGCGGCGGGCGGCGGGGCGGTCGGAGCTGCTGGCGGAGTGGTCCGGCTGGGTACGGCGCATGGTGGGGGAACTCCTCACGGCAAGGGGTCGGGGGGTGGCGGGCCCGTGCTGGACGCTTCAACGGCGATGCGACATACGGGTGTTCGGCGAGTGGGCGGGTCGCTCGACGCCACGAGCGGCCGGCCCGACGGCGCACGGCTGCACCTGCCGGCGGGCGGTCCGTGGTACCGGGGCGGTCGGTACCGCCGGGGCGGAACCTGGTGCCGGGGCGGAACGTGATACCGGGGCGGAACGTGGTACCGGGGCGGAACGTTGGTGCCGGGCGCGGCGCCCGGGGTCGCGAGGGCGCCGACAGTCGGGGCGGAAAATCACCCGGGGCCGCGCCTTCACAGCGCGGGGTTACCGCCGGGTACATCGCCAAGTTCTATGGGGGGTCGGACGGCAACGTCAAGGAGATGTGCGGAAGTTGGCAGGTCGGTGAGCGGAGTTCGAGTGCCCCCTCGACCCAATGGCCTCACCTGTCACAGAAGTTGACTGATGTTCAGATGTGTGGGGACGGTGCGCGAAGTATTGACCCGCCATGTACCCCGGGGTAACTTCCAGACAGCTCGCAGGGTATGAGATAGATCGTCAATTCCGTTGCAGGAAAAGATCGTTGACGCATCCGTCCACGCCAGGACCTCACCGCCGGCGAGTAGCACATCCCCCACTCGAACCCTCTGGAGCTGCACATGCCCCACCCCGCAGAACAACCCGCCGCCACCGCCTCGGGGCGTGGCCGGGTCCGGCTGCGCCGCGCCGCACTGATGGCGATACCCGCCTGCGTGACCGCCGGCGTCCTGGTGACCCTGACCGCGCAGAACGTCCTCGCCAACCAGTTCTCCATCTCCGGCATGGCGTTCGAGGTCACCGCCGACCGTTTGCACGGCACCGGGGTCGCGCAGTTCGGCGTACTGGACAACATGATCGAGAACAGCCCGAACGCCGGCGACACCGGCGGCCAGCTGTTCCTGATCCAGACCGCCGTCAAGTCGGCCGACCTGACCAAGCTCTGCCAGAGCGTCAACCTGGGCGGCATCAACCTGCTGATCACGGCGGGCGACAAGGGCACCCCGGTGCACGCAGAGAACCTCACCACCGACTCCGACCTGATGAGCGGCGAGGCCGAGTTCAAGGGCCTCGAAGTCGGCCGTGACGCCAGCACCTTCGACAAGGGCCCGGTCCAGGGCCCGCCCGGAATGTTCGGCCAGCAGGGCGACGAGGTGACCGTCGACCACTTCCGCCAGCGGAACTACGCCACCACCGCCGGAGTCTTCAAGCTGCCCAACATGCACCTCAGCTTCAGCACCGATGGCTGCTGAGTTCGACTCGGCACCGGACCGGGCGGCCGAGAACACCGCGGCCGCCCGGCCCACCGGTCCCGAAAACCCCGCCGTGGACGCCCCGCCGGCCGCTCCCGCCCGCACCGGCTTCGCGGGCTGGCGCGACCGCCGCCCGTTCTGGGGCGGACTGCTGGTCACCCTGGCCGGCGCCGAGATCCTGTTCACCGAAAAAGCCCCGATGCACATGGTCATCCGCATCGGACTGCTCGGCCTGGCCGGCTACGTCATCCCGACCCTCATGGTGCTCTGCGGACTGCTGCTGATCTTCCACCCCGTGCAGCGGCTCTTCTACTCCCTGGTCGCGGTCCTCGCCACCCTCGGCAGCTGGATCACCTCCAACATCGGCGGGTTCTTCATCGGCCTGCTGCTCGGCCTGGTCGGCAGCACCCTGGCCTTCGGCTGGCTCCCCGACCAACCCTTGAGCAAGCGCAAGGCGCGCCGCCTCGCCGAACACGAAGCGACCCCGGTCTAGGCCGGGGCGGCCCACGGCGCGGGAGCGTGGCCTGCGCCGTGCGTACCGTCCGCGGCCCCCGCACACCGAGCGGTCGGGGGCCGCGGACGGCATTCCCGCGTCCGCCTGCTGCCGCCGCCTCCGCCTGCCGTGGCCTCCGTTCGGCGCGGACGGCGCGGACGGCGCGGACAGCGCTCCGGTGTACGGCGTACGCATCGCACCCGTCGCACGCTTGGTAGCTTGAGCCGAGGACGGCCCAGCAGTGGCCGGGCGAACAGAACAGGACGGTCCGGTGCGAGTACTGCGATGCGGGAGCGACGCCGTCCTGGTCGAGGTCGACACCGCCGACCAGGTCCAGCAGCTGCACGGTGCACTACGCACCGCACCACCCACCGGCGTCACCGAACTCGTCCCCGCCGCCCGCACCGTGCTGGTCCGCTACGACCCCCGCGTCACCGACCCGCACCGCCTGCGTGCCGCCCTCGCCGCCCTGCCGCGCACCGCCGCCGCCCGCACCGCCGACGAGCCCGACGCCGTCCGCGTGCCCGTCCGCTACGACGGACCCGACCTCGCGGAGGTCGCCGCACGCGCCGGGCTGACCGAACGCCAGGTGATCGAACGGCACACCGCCGCGCACTACCGCGTCGCGTTCTGCGGCTTCGCCCCCGGCTTCGCCTACCTCACCGGCCTCGACCCGCAACTGCGCCTGCCCCGCCGCAGCGAACCCCGCACCCGGGTGCCCGCCGGATCCGTCGCCGTCGCTGACGAGTACACCGGCATCTACCCCAGCCCCTCGCCCGGCGGCTGGCACCTGCTCGGCAGCACCGCACTCACCCTGTGGGACCCCGCCGCTGACCCGCCCACCCGACTGCGCCCAGGCACCGCCGTCCGCTTCGTCGAGGTCGTCGACGCCCGGGAGAGCGCCGGGAGCGGATCATGACGCGCGCCGAACTGCTGGTCGTCCGCGCCGGGTTCGGCGCCACCGTGCAGGACCTCGGACGCCCCGGGCTGGCCGCGCTCGGCGTCGGCCGGGCCGGGGCCGCCGACCGCGACGCGCTGCGGCTGGCCAACCGGCTGGTCGGCAACCCCGAGGATGCCGCCGGCCTCGAAGCGCCCATGGGCGGACTCGAGTTGGCCTTCCCCCGGGCCACCACCTGCGCGCTCACCGGCGCCGACTGCCCGGCCTGGATCGACGGCCGCGCCGCCGCCGCCCGCACCCCGCTGCGCGTCCCCGCCGGCGCCCGGCTGCGCCTCGGCACCCCCACCCGCGGCCTGCGGGTCTACCTCGCCGTCCGCGGCGGCCTGGACGTCCCCCCGGTGCTCGGCTCGTGCGCCACCGACACACTCGCCGGAATCGGCCCCGACCGGCTGACGGCCGGCCAACTGCTGCCCCTCGGTGACGCCGCCACCGGCTGGCCCACCGCCGACCACGCCCCGCGACCCGCCCCCGCCGACCGCACCGTGCTGCACGTACTGCCCGGCCCGCGCGAGGACTGGTTCACCGCCGGCGCACTGCGCACCCTGCTCACCGAGCCGTACACCGTCACCCCCGACAGCGACCGGGTCGGCATGCGGCTGGACGGGCCCGCCCTGGAGCGCGCCCGCACCGGCGAACTCCCCTCCGAGGGCATGGTCGGCGGGGCGCTGCAGGTGCCGCCGTCCGGGCGGCCGATCCTGTTCCTGGCCGACCACCCCGTCACCGGCGGCTACCCCGTCATCGCGGTGGTCTGCCGGGCCGACCTCGGCGCCGCCGCGCAGGCCCGCCCCGGCGACACCCTGCACTTCCGGCTGAGCTGAACTTCTGTGGTGCTCAGCCGAGTTGCACCACCCGCGCCCACTCCGGCGGTCGCTCCGGCCGATAGTTCGGATCGTCCTCGTTGATGTGGGAGGGGCGGCGGAACAGGCCGACCACCGTCCGGCAGGCCGGCTGGCGGGACGGCCACGCCGTCTGGCCGTCCGTCAGCGCCACCACCACGTCCGGGGTGGGGCGCAGGCGCAGCGCGGCCGCGAAGCCCTCCCGCAGGTCGGTGCCGCCACCGCCGACCAGCGTCAACATGCTGTCGCCGCCGATCCGTTGGACCTGCCCGGCGGCGGCGTCGCAGGAGATCACCGACAGTAGCTCGCGCCGCCCGCCGAGGGTGCGGGCGATCGCGGCGATCTCCAGCAGCGCGGTGCCCAGCTCCTGGTCGCTGACCGATCCGGAGGTGTCCACCACCACGGCCACCCGCGGCAGTTGGTGGCGCAGCGCGGGCAGTACCACGCCCGGAAGGGCGGTGGCGCGGCGCGCCGGGCGGCCGTACGTGTAGTCGGAGCCCGCGCCCGCGCCGGCCACCGCCGAGCGGACCGCCGCGCCGAGCAACTCCCGCCACGGCTGCGGCGGATGGAACGCCTCCCGGGCCCAGCGCCGCCAGCCCGCCGGGGTCTCGCCCGGCCGCCCGAGGATGCCCTCGGCGACCCGGAACCGGACCAGGTCGCTCTCGTGCGGCTGGAGCCCCTGGCTGCCGTCCGGGCCGAGCTCCCACCCGCGGTCCAGGCCGTCCGCGCAACTTCCGCACTCCACCCAGCCGGTGAGGTCGGTTTGCGGGCCGAGCGTGAACCTCGTCAGGTACTCCTCCATCAGCAGGCCCGGCGGCAGGCGGAGGGTCTCCGGGTAGACGGCGTCCTGCGGGCGGACCAGGCCGTCGCCGAACACGTCGTCGTTGATCTCGCAGTCCGCCGCCAGGTTGATCCGCAGCCGGCCCTCCGGCCCGTACAGCCGGTACTTGCGCATCGCCCGGTCGCCGCGGGCGGCGTGGTCGCGCAGCAGGTGGGAGACCTCGTGCACCCAGATCGAGGCGAGGTCCTCCTCCGACCGGGCGGCCACGAACGCGGGGGAGACGTAGCAGCGCCAGTACCGGTCCACCGCCATGGTCGGCACCTGCGCCGATTCGACCACCTGCATCGCGAACAGCGCGGTGGCCAGGTACGGGCGGGCCCGGACCGCCTGCAGGCGGGCCGCGTACAGCTTCTCCAGGTCCAGCGGCGGCCCGGCCGGGCGGGGTGCGCGCGGGTGGGGTGCGCACTGTTTCGGGTTGTACGGCCGGTGCGGGACGGGTGCGGGGCGGGGCTTCGGCGGGCGCGGCTTCGGCGCGGTTGACGCGGGTGGGGTCGGTGTCGATGGGCCCGCGGCCGGGCGGTGCGTGCTCATCGGCGGCCCGCGCCGGCGGCGGTCACCCGGGCGGCGGCCCGGTCGGCCCGGCGGGACAGTTCCAGCGCGCCCGCGAACCGTTCGATCAACGCCGGTACCTCCCAGTCGGGTTGGCGCAGTGAGGTGAGCGTGGTGACGGGTACCACCAGCACGTCCGCGGTGCCGGTCTGCAACGCCCGCGCCATCAACGCCCAGGCGGCGTCCCAGCGTTGCCGGGTCGGCCGGGAGCGGACGGCGGCGACCACCGCGTCCAGCACGGTCTGCCGCAGGTCGCCGCGGGCCGGCAGTTCGGCGTTGTCCGGGTCGGCGAGCAGGTCCTCGGGGGCGGGCAGGTCCATCCGGTCGACGACGGCCAGCAGTTCGAGGCCGGGCCCGTCACCGACCGTGCCGCGCACCAGCATCGACAGCACCTCGCGGGACGAGCCGGCGGCCGAACCGAACGCCAGCAGCCGCACCGTCATCTCCCAACTGCGCGGCGAGGGCCAGGCCCTGCCGCGCCGGGTCTCGGCGGACGGCAGCCGGTGGGTCAGTTCGGGTCGCACCGTCAGCAGGTCGCACACCGCGCGGCGGGCGAACTCGACGGCGGCGGGCAGCCGTTCGGCGTCCAGCCGGGGCAGTTCGGCGCGCGGCCACACCCCGCCGAGGCCGCGCACCACCACCTGCGGGTCGTGCATCCAGTCGAGGTGGACGAACCGGTTGGCGAGCGGTGCGCTCAGCTCCCAGCCGTCGGCGGCCGAGGCGCGCGGGTTGGCCGCCGCCACGATCCTTACGCCCGGCGGGAGTTGCAGCGCCCCGATGCGGCGCTCCAGCACCAGGCGGAGCAGTGCCGCCTGCACGGCCGGTGGGGCGGTGGAGAGTTCGTCGAGGAACAGCAGCCCGCGGCCCTGCCGGACCAGGCGCACCGCCCAGTCCGGCGGGGCGAGCGGCACACCGTCGGTGGCCGGGTCCGCGCCGATCACCGGCAGGCCGGAGAAGTCGGACGGCTCGTGCACGCTGGCGATCACCGTGGTGAGCGGCAGGTCGAGTTCGGCGGCGAGCTGGTTCAGCGCGGCGGTCTTGCCGATGCCCGGTTCGCCCCAGAGAAGGACGGCGAGATCGGCGGCGACGGCGAGGGTCAGGGCCTCGATCTGGAGGTCCTGGCGGGGTTCGGTGGTGGACTCGGCGAGAAGCGTCAACAGGTTGTCGGCGACGGCGAGTTGGGCAGTGGAAGGCATGGGTGATCACCTGGGGAGGGAAGGGTCGGATCCCGGCGCTTCGGGTTGCGCCGGGCGAAGGTCAGTGCCGGTGTGCGAAGGCGCAATGGGTGCGGAGGCACCACCGGTGGCCGCGTGGCGGGCGGGGACGGTGCGGGCGGCCGTTCGGCAGCGGTTCGGACAGCGCGAGTGCGGCTGTGCGGGCACGGCGAAGCCGGCCGGGGTCGAGCCCGGCCCGGTGCAGCGCGGCCGTCTGCCGTTGGCTGTCGTCCTCGGCGAGCCGGTCGGCGAGCGGTCCGGGGAGCAACGGTGCTTCCCCGCCGATCACTTGACGGACGGCCGTGAGCGCGCCGGACCGGTCGCCGTGCAGCAGCCGCTGCATGATGGCGTCCAGGTCGTCGGGCTGCCGGTGCGCGCGGTCGATGGTCTGCAGGCAGGGCAGCGGTGGGCCGCCGAACGCCAACAGCAGTTCCTCGCGCCGCAGTTGCTCCGGCGGATGGTCCAGTGCGGTGAGCCGGCCGTCCACCAGCGCGAGCCGGTGCCGGGCGCCCCGGCAGTCCACCAGCAGCGGATCCGCCGGGGACGGCGGCGCCGCGCGCGCCGGGCGGTGGCCCGGGACGAGCGCCGCCGCGACCAGCGGATGCAACCGGTCGGCGTCCAGCGCCCCCGAGCGAAGCAGCCACACGTCGGGCGGGGCCCAGGTGGCGGCGTACGGGAGCACCGGCAGGCCGCGCGCCGCACGCAGTTCCGCGCCGACGGCCCCGTCGGTGGGGTCGAGCAGCAGGAACCGGCGGGCGGACAGCCGCACCGCGACCGGCGTGTCGGGCGGGAGCCCGTCCGCCGTACGCAGCAGCCGTGCCTCGAACTCCCATCCGGCGTCGGCGAACTGACTGTCCGTCAGATCGCTTGTCCGGTCGGCGAGTTCGGGGGCGCGGCGGGCGTCCCAGAGGTGTCGGTGCAGGTCGAGGCGGAAACGTGGCTGCGGGCGGCCCGCCGGGGCATCCGCGCGCCACAGCGAAAGTCCGATCCGCTGGTCCGATGCCGCGTGGCGCGGCGCGGTGTGCGCCACCAGGTGGAACGCGGCAGGTCCGTCCCGCGGGTAGCGGGCGAGCGTGGCACGCAGCCCCGGCCGCAGCAGCCCGTCAGGGGCCGTCCGCGGCAGGTGCCAGCGCAGCAGGTCCGGAGCCAAGTGGCGCAGGTCGGAGCGCAGTTGACCGGCAAGCTCGGAACCGTACGCGCGGGCGACAGCCCGGACGTCGAGTTCCACGTCGAACCGGGCAGCAGCGCAGGCGCCGCCCCAGTCGCCGGCCTCGCGGCGGGCGGTGGCGGTATCGATCATGGCCGGGGGAACGGCGAACTGCCGTACGTGCGGCCAGAAGCAGGTACGAGTGTCCTCGTCCATCAGCGAAGTGTCGTGCATCAGCACTCACTTCGAAGGGACGGGACCTCCAATCCGTGAGTAGTCATCGCCGGTGATCTTAGCTGGTCACCGGGCGTGCTGTCAGCCCCGTTCGGTGGCGGGGCCGCGCGGCGTAGGGTGGCGGCAGGGAGAACCAGGGAAGATCAGGGGCCGGGAGGTGCACGGCGGTGACAGGCGGGTGGCGGCGGCCGGTTCAGGTGCTGCGGCGGAGGCTGCTGCGGGAGATCAACGCGACGGTGCACGGCGCCGACCTTCATATGGAGCGCTACGACCGGCCGCTGGGCGACCCCGGGCTGTTCGGTCCGTCCAGCGTGGTGTGGCGGGTGCACGGACACCCCGCCGGGATGCTGGTCGGCGGATTCGCCGCGCTGATGCTCCAATCGCTGCACCCCGTGGCGATGCGCGCCGTCGCCGAGCACTCCGACTACCGCACCGACCCCACCGGGCGGCTGCACCGCACCGCGCGGTTCGTCTCCACCACCACGCTCGGCTCCTCCGCCGCCGCGGAGGCCGCGATCGCGGGCGTGCGCCGCATCCACCGCCACGTCCGCGGCTTCGACGCGACGGGCCGGCCGTACCGGGCCGACGATCCCGAACTGCTCTGCTGGGTGCACACCGCGGAGGTGTCCTGCTTCCTGCTGGGGCACCAAGTCTTCGCCGGGCAACGGAAGTTGACCGGTGCCGGGTGCGATGCGTACCTGTCCGAGGTGGCGCTGATCGGCGAACTGCTCGGCGCGGACGGGGTACCCGGCTCGCGCGCCGAGGTCGCCGCCTACCTGGCCCGGGTGCGGGGCGAACTACGGGCCGGCCCCGAGGCGTTGGATGCCGTCGCGCTCCTGCGAGGCTTCGGGCGCAGCCGGCGCGAGCGGCTCGCGGTGCGGGTGCTCACCAACGCGGCCGTCGGGCTGCTGCCCGGCTGGGCCCGCAACGAACTCGGCATCCGCCGCCCCTGGCCGGTACGCCGCCTCTGGGACCGCCCACTGGCCCGGCTGCTCGGTGCGGTGATGGTGTGGGCCTGCGGCCTGTCCCCGATCAGGGCTGCCGCACACGCCCGGGCGGAGGCCCGCGTCGGGACGGCGGGGTGACGGCGGGCGGGCGACGTCGGGCGGGCGGGGAAGCGCGGTGAGCTGAGCGCCCGCAGAGCGTGGAAGCGGCCGCCGTCCGGGGCTGGGTCCGGAATTGGCGGCCGTTTCGGGATCGTCGGCGTTCGGTGCTGGGCACTGTGGGGAACGCGGGTGGGCCTCAGTACTGGGGCCGACGGCCGTGGTTCGCCTTGTGCCTGGCGCGGGCCTTCTTCTTGCGGCGTCGCTTGGACGACATGGCCACACTCTCCTCTCGCGACAGCGGACAACGGGCCCCCCGTCCACCGTGCGCCTGTCGTCGCGATGGTGCCAACCGGGCGCCGGGGACGGTCCGTTGCGAGAAGAACGCGGAGCGCGATGGCCGGGTGCGGCGGCGGATCGGGACGCACCATGGAGACGAGGGGGCGACGACTGCTGCGGGAGGCGAGATGTCGCATCACACGCACGGAACGCACGGAACGCACGACGCACCGGCCGACGAGTGGCCGCCCACCGAGACTCCGGAGGCCGAGATGACCGCCGAGGGCTCGCCGCCGCCGGACGAGAGCGAGAAGACGGCGGAGGACGGCCCCGAGTTCGCCGTTCCGGTGTCCTCGCCGCCGGAGCCCGAGGAGGACTGACGGGAGCGGCCCCCAAGCCTGGCGGGAACCGGCGCCGAGGGCGGTTTGGGCGGCGGATCGCGGTTACACGGACGGGCACACCAGTTCGTCCGTCGATCCGACTGTCTGATCGCCAGGAGGAAGCCGATGACCGTGATCTCTCGTCTGCCCGCCGCCATCGAGGACGAGTGGGACTGGCAGCTGCAGGGCGCCTGCGGGGCCGCCGACTCCCGGCTGTTCTTCCACCCGCCCGGCGAGCGCGGCCAGGCCCACGACGACCGCGACCGGGCCGCGAAGGCGGTCTGCGCCCGCTGCCCCGTCCGCGAACGCTGCCTGCGGCACGCGCTCGCCACCCGGGAACGCTACGGGGTGTGGGGCGGCCGCAGCGAGGAGGAGCGGCGGCACATGCTGCGCCGGCGGCGACGCAATCGCGGCCGGTGAGGCAGTCGCGGCCGGCGACGCAATCGCGGCCGGTGACGCAATCGCGGCCGGTGACGCAATCGCGGCCGGTGTGGCAGTCGCGGCCGGTGTGGCAGTCGCGACCGGTGAGCGGCGCAGAGAGAGGCGGCCTCCGATCGCAGGGGGCCGCCTTCGCGGTTGCCGGCGCGCGCGGCCTACGCGCGTAGCCGGGAGGCGTCGATTTCCGCCCAGATGGACTTGCCGCGGGCGTGCAGGTCGGCGCCCCAGCGGTCGGCGGTGCGTTGCACGATGTACAGGCCGTGACCGCCGGGGAGGCCGGGGCGGTGGGGGGTGCGCAGGGCGGGCAGGACGGACGAGGCGTCGGAGACCTCGACCCGCAGGCGGGCCGGGGTGGCGTCCAGGACGAGTTCGAGCGGGCCGCCGGCGTGCAGCATGGCGTTGCCGACGAGTTCGGCGACCAGCAGCACGACGTCCTCGCCGAGGTCGGCGTCGGACGGGGTGGACCACGACCAGTCGGCGAGCGCCTCCGCGGTGAACGCGCGGGCCCGGGCCACCGGCCGGGGGATGCCCGCCAGCCGCAGCCGGCGGCGCTGGCCGCCGGGGGGCAGGACCGCGCCGGCGTCCGGGCGGTCGCCGTCCAGGGTTCCCCGACTGGGCGTCACGGGCGGGTTCCCTTCGGTCTCGACGGCAGGCTCACGGGTCGGTTGCCCGGCCGGGGCCGGATTATGCCTGGTGCGGCGGACGGTACGCGGACGGAGGGTCTCACCGGTCGGCGTCGAGGGCCGCGTCCACGGTGTCGTGGATGGTGAACACGGCTTTCGCGCCGGTCAGTTCGAGCAGGTGCCGGACCGGCCCGGAGAGCGCCGCGAGCCGGAACGGCAGTTCGGTGTCGGCCGCGGTCATCCGGGTCTGCAACAGCAGGTTCAGCCCGGACGAGTCGCAGAAGTCGACCCGCCCGAGGTCGATCACGAGCGTCCGGAGGCGCTGGGCCAGCAGTTGGTCCAGCGCCTCCCGGGCGGGCTCCAGGGTCTCGATGTCCAGATCGCCCGACAGCGTGCACACCGCCGCGTTCGACGGCGTGTGCCGCACCTCCACCGCCAGGGGGGCCACGGGCATGTTCTCGGCTGGCATCCTCGTCCTGTTCCCTCGACCGGTCTGGTTCGACCATACGCACGGCGGGCGCGACGGTCGAGGCCGGGTGCGCTGTGCGGTGGGGTGGCCGGAGTCAAAAGCCCTTGTGCTATGGGGAATTGACGTAACGTCAGATCTCGTCGCCGTCGGCGGTCAGGCCGGTGCGCAACCTGGCCAGGGTGCGGGACAGCAGCCGGGACACGTGCATCTGGGACAGGCCGAGGCGGGCGCCGATCTGCGACTGGGTGAGGTCCTCGGTGAATCGCATCGAGAGGATCAGCCGTTCGCGCTCCGGGAGTTGGGCGATCAGCGGCTTCAGCGCGACCAGGTGCTCCACCAGCCCGTACCCGCCGTCCACCCGGCCGAGGCGTTCGGCGGGCTGCTGCCTGTCGCTCTCGCCGGGGACGGTCAGGTCGAGCGAGCCGGCGGTGTGCGCGTTGGCTGCGGCCAGGCCCTCGATCACCTGCTCCTCGGGCAGCGACAGGTGCGCGGCGAGGTCGGCGACGGTCGGCTCGCGGTCCAGCGTCTGCGCCAGCGCGTCCTGCGCCCTGGCCAGGTCGAGGCGCAACTCCTGGAGCCGGCGCGGTACATGGACGGACCAGGTGGTGTCGCGGAAGTGGCGCCGTATCTCGCCGACGATGGTCGGCACCGCGTACGTGGTGAACTCCACCCCGAGGCCGGGGTCGAAGCGGTCGATGGCCTTGATCAGGCCGACCGAGCCGACCTGCAGCAGATCCTCGTACGGCTCCTTGGTGCGGCCGAAGCGGCGGATCGCGAACCGGACCAGCGTCAGGTTCAGCTCCACCAGCGTGCTGCGGACGTACGAGTACTCACGGGTGCCCTCCTCCAGGCCCGCCAGACGGCGCAGCAGCACGCGGCTCAGCTCGCGGGCGTCGGCGGGCGTGGCGTGGGTGGGTTCCGCGAGGGCGCCGGCGGGGTCCGCGAGAACGCGGTCCGGGTGGGTCGGGTCCGCGAGGGCGTCGGCCTGGGTGGCCGAGGGCGCTCCGAGCGGCTCGGAGGTCGCCCCGGCGGGTGCGGACAGGAGAAGTTCATCAGTGGGCACAGGCATGCCTTTCCTTTCCTCGTCTCCGGCCGGTCCGTCCCCGGGTACCCGATCGGCTGAGGGTCATGCCTGGCAAACGTGTGAAGTTTCCGTGCCTGCACTCCCCCCGGCTGCCGGTGCATGCCGGCCGGCGGACGGGGCAGGCGCAGCGCGGACGCGGACCGCAGCCGGGCGGCCGCATTCGGTGAGGAGAGGAGAACACCATGGGCCGGATCGAGGAATCCGTGGAGATCGACGCCCCGATCGAGGCGGTCTACCGCGCGTGGACCGATCGCGTGTCGCTGCCCGCCCGCCCGCCCGCCTGCATGCGTGGCGGAGCGGGCCGCGGGGCCGCCGCCACCGAGGTGGTGCGGCTGGAGCGGATCGCCTGGAGCGGCGGCGAGGACCGGGCCGGGCACTCCGGCGTGGTCACGTTCCACCGCGCCGGGGCCGGCATGGAGGACGGCACCCGGTTGATGCTGCAGCTGGACACCGAGCCGCACGGCCTCTGGGACCACCTGGTGGAGGGCCTCGGCTTCACCGACCGGCACGTCATCGACGACCTCGCCGCGTTCAAGGCGGACGTCGACCGGCACCGGCCGGGCCTGGCCGCCTGAGCCGTTTCCGCTGCCCGCGCAGCGGTGTCAGCGGCGGGCGAGGCGCCGTTCGCCGCCCGCGCCGGTGGCGTAGTCGAGGTTGTAGTGCGAGAACACCTCGGGTTCCTGTTCGGCGGCCAGGATGCCGTCGGGGTCGATGGACGGCGCGCCCTTCACGAGGTTGCGGTCGTACGGGACCCGCACGTAGTCCGGCCCGACCACCGCGTCCGCGACCGGCACGAACACCAGGCGGCGTTTGCTGAACATCGGGCCCACCGTGACGGTGGCGAAGGAGGGCAGGTCGGTGGCGGTGTCGACGTAGATGTTCTCCAGGGTGCCGATCTTCTTGCTCTCCTGGTCGACCACGTCGTGCCCGCGCCACTCGCGGATTTCGGTGATCTTGATCATTGACGGCCTCCGATGGCTGGACGGTCCGCCGGGGGTACGGCCTGCTCGGCGGTGCGGCCTGCTCGGCGGTACGGACCATGGCGGGACGAGGGGTTCCCGACCCGTCCATGGTCATCGACGGTGGTCGGGTCCGCCCGTTCGCGCGTCGGTGTCCGGCGCGGGCGTGCGCGCCTCGGTGTCCTGCAGGAGCAGCAGTCCGGCCAGTTCGTCGAGCAGCTCGGCGACCCGGCGGGCCTGCTCCGGGTCGGGGACGGCCCTGGCGATGACGGGTTCGGCCGGTCGGGCGACCCGGGCCCTGATGTAGCCGCAGGCGAGTTCGGAGGCGCGCAGCAACGTGCGGCGGCCGTCCGCCGGGTCGGGCGTGGCGTCCAGCAGGCCGCGTTCGCGTAGCCGGGCGACCGAGGTGGAGACGTGGCTCTGCGCGAAGCCGGTGCGGACCCGGATGTCCTGCACCGAGGTGTCCGGGTGCCGGTACACGTCGGAGATCACCGCGATCTCGCCGGGGGAGAGGGTCGCCGAGGCGTGGTCGGTGACCATCTCCCGGCCGAGCTCGGTCAGTCGCTTGCCGAGCCGCAGCAGTCGTACGCCGTCCATGCGCGGCAGAATACATCTTCACAGATGCATCGGTACCGATGTAGTTTTCCGGCATGACGACCCAAGAGCCGGTCACCCCCGGCCTGCCCGCCGCCGATCACCTGAGCCCCGTGTCCCGCACCGCCCTTGCCGTGGCCCGGGGCCGCGCCTACGAGAGCGCCCAGCCCGACCCGCTGTTCGTCGACCCCTACGCGCTCGCCTTCGTCACCGCCGCCGGCCAGCCGCCGCGCCCCGGCAACGGCAAGCCGCTCGGACCGCTCGCCCGCCGCCTGCTCATGCACGGAATCCTGCGCACCCGCCACTACGACGACCGGCTGCTCGCCGCCGACACCCGCCAGATCGTCGTGCTCGCCGCCGGCCTCGACACCCGAGCCCACCGACTGTCCTGGCCCGACGGCACCCGCCTGTACGAGATCGACCTGCCGCCCGTCCTCGCCTTCAAGGAGCAGGTCCTCACCGCCCACGGCGCCCGACCGCAGTGCGAGCGCACCGCGCTGCCCGCCGACCTCACCGGCCCCGACTGGCCCGAACGGCTCCGCGCCGCCGGCTTCGACCCCGAGCAACCCACCGCCTGGCTCGCCGAAGGGCTGCTGGTCTACCTCGACGCCGACCAGGCAGCCCAACTGCTCACCACCGTCGGCGAGTTGTCCGCCACCGGCAGCCGCCTGCTGGTCGAACAGGGCCGTGATGTCAGCCGCACGCCCGTCGAGGAGGGCCTCACCGAGATGACCGCCCTGTGGCGCGGCGGCCTCGGACCCGGGACGGCCGACTGGCTCGACGCCCACGGCTGGACCACCCGCTTCACTTCCCTCGAGGACATCGCCGCCACCCACGGCCGCACCCTGCCGCCCGCCACCGGCACCGTCACCAACGGCTTCCTGGAGGCCGTACGGACCTGACCGCCAACGCCGCTGCGGCACCCGCCCGTTCGCCATCGAGCGGGCGAACAGGCCGATGCCGCAGGCGGGTTGATCCGATCAGGAGGTCGCGCGGTGCAGGAAGGCGTCGCGGTGGCCAGCGCCGCGGAGTCCGGTGGCGCACCGATGGGGGGCGCTCCCACAGGGGACCTGGTACATCGCCCGGGGGTGACACCCCCGGGCCGGTCCGCATTGACGCGGGGCGGGTCGCGGTGATGGAGTCCGGACCGGGTCCGATGTGGGTCTGCCCTGATGGGAGGCTGGTTTCGATGGCGGGTCGGTCGATCACCGTGGTCGGGGAGTGCGTCGCCGACGCGTTCGTGGAGCGCGGCGCGGCGCGGCCGGGGGAGCTGGCACTGCGGGTGCTGCCGGGCGGGGGTCCGGCGAACACCGCGGTGGCGCTGGCGCGGCTGGGCACGCCGACGCGGTTCCTCGGGCGGATCTCCACCGACCCGTTCGGCGAACTGTTCCGCGCTCACCTGGCCGGCTCCGGCGTGGACCTGTCGGGCACGGTGCGGGCCACCGAGCCCAGCACCCTGGCACTGGCCGCGCTCGACGGCGACGGCCACGCCGACTACTCGTTCCACGCCGAGGGAACCGCCGACTGGCAGTGGACGGAACGGGAGTTGGCGGCGGCGCGCGCCGACGGCGCGGTGTGCGTGCACACCGGTTCGCTCGCGCTGGTACGCGAGCCCGGCGGCCCGCGGATCGAGGACCTGCTGGCCGAGGTGCGGGCCGGCGCCACCGTCTCGATCGACCCGAACGTCCGCCCGCTGCTGGTCGACCCGGCGAACTACCGGCGCCGAATGGCCCGTTGGTGCTTGCTCGCCGACATCCTGCGCCTGAGCGCCGATGACCTGGCCCACCTGCTGCCCGGCACCACCCCCGAACAGGCCTGCGACCACTGGCACGAGGCCGGCGCCCGCCTGGTGGTGATCACCCTGGCCGAGAACGGCGCGCTCGCCTCCCTGGACGGCCGACGAATCCGGGTGCCCGCGCCACCGACCACCGTGGTGGACACCGTCGGCGCGGGCGACTCGTTCACCGCCGGCCTGCTCCACTCGCTCGCCGAACAGGGCTTCCTGGGCGGGAGGTTGGACGCGCTGACGCTCGACGGCCTGGAGCGGGCCTGCGAATTCGCGGCGCGGGTAGCGGCCCGGACGGTGGCGGTGGCGGGCGCCAACCCGCCGTGGGCGGGGGAGCTTTGAGCCAGGCCTCGATCACCAGGGCAGTGGGCCGTCCTCGTTGAAGAACTGGCCGCTCGGCCCGCCGGCGGGCAGGGTGGCCAGGCGGATGGCGATCGTGGCGCCCTGGGTGGGGGTGCGGGTGCCGCGGTGGTCGTTGAGGTCGGTGGCGCAGTAGCCGGGGCAGGCCAGGTTGACCAGGATGTCGGTGTCGCTCAACTCCTTTGCGTACTGCACGGTTACGGCGTTCAGGAAGGTCTTGGACGGGCCGTAGGCGGCCGAGGTCGGGCCGGTGAACGCCTCGGGGTCGGACTGGAGCGTCAACGACCCGACGCCGCTGGACATGTTGACGATCCGCGGGGCGGCCGAGCGGCGCAGCAGCGGCAGGACGGCGTTGGTCACCCGGATCACCCCGAGCACGTTGGTCTCCATTACCTGCCGGATTCCCGCCAGGTCGGCCGTGGTCGGCTCCTGGCGCCAACCGCCTGCCACCGCAGCGTTGTTGACCAGGACGT
This sequence comes from Kitasatospora sp. NPDC004614, assembly GCF_042873675.1. Classification (NCBI taxonomy): domain Bacteria; kingdom Bacillati; phylum Actinomycetota; class Actinomycetes; order Kitasatosporales; family Streptomycetaceae; genus Kitasatospora; species Kitasatospora sp. NPDC004614. The sequence goes on along the minus strand of NZ_JBIALR010000026.1, from coordinate 73,491 downwards.
CGAGCCGTCCGAAGCGCTCCGTCAGCAGCTCGGCGGCAGCCGTCGCGGAGTCGTCGTCGGTGACGTCGAGCGGCACCCCGAACGCGTCCACGCCACGGGCACGCAGGGTCCGCACCGCGTCCTCGCGCCGCTGTGCGTCGCGGGCGCCGACGCCGACCTGCCAGCCCAACGCGCCGAGGCCCGCTGCGATTTCGTATCCGATGCCCTTGTTCGCGCCGGTCACCAGCGCCACGGTCCGCCCGTTCGTGTTCTCGTTCATGCCGTCCATGCTCCGGGCCGGTCCGGTCCGGTGGCAAAGACCGATCCGGTTGCCCGGCAATACCGTGCGGGTATCGCCGTAGGCTGGTCCGGTGGAGACCAGGGAACTGCGCTACTTCGTGGCCGTGGCAGAAGAGTTGAGCTTCGGACGGGCGGCGCGGCGGCTCGGAATGGCGCAGCCGCCGCTGTCCCGGGCGATCGCGCAACTGGAGCGGCGGCTCGGCACCGTCCTGCTGGAACGCGACAGCCGGGGCGTGGCACTGACCGCCGCCGGGCGGGTGCTGCTGCGCGAGGGCCGTACCGCGCTGGCCGCGGTGGCCGCGGCCGAGGCGCGCACCCGGCGGGCCGGGCAGCCGCCCGGGCTGGTGGTGGCCGCGAAGGCCGGCGCGTCCACCGAGCTGCTGGCGGCGCTCCTCGACGCGTACGCCGCCGGGACCGACCCGGAAGCGAGCCCCGTGCCGGTGGACGTCCGGCTGTGCCAATTCGGCGAGCAGGGACGGCTGTTGCGCGAGGGCGAGGTGGACGCGGCGCTCCTGCACCTGCCGTTCGACTCCACCGCCGGACTGGACACCGAAGAACTGCACACCGAAGGCCAGATCGCCCTGCTCCCGGCCGGCCACCACCTGACCGGCCGAACCTCGCTCCGGATGGCCGACCTCGCCGACCTGCCCGGACTGCCCGCGCCGCGCTACCCGCGCCACGACGGCAGCTACCCCGACGGCCCCGGCCCGGCAATCCGCGACCACACCCAACTCTCCCAGTTGGTCGCCCTCGGCCGGACCCGCGCCGTCCTCCCCGATTCCTCTCGCAGCCTGCTGCGCCCGGGAGTTGCCGTCGTCCCCGTGCTCGACGCCCCGACCGTGACGACCGTACTGGCCTGGGCCCCGGCCAGCCGGTCCCGCCCGCTGGCCGGGCTGGTCCGGGCGGCGAGCGTGGCCTTCGGCGGCGCGAACGTGGCTGTTGGCGAAGGCAGTTGACCGGACCGGTCAGCGTTCGGCGAGGTTCTCGAGGGCGGGTGGCTGCCAGGTGTAGGTGGGGGCGGAGCGGTCGAGCAGGACCCTCGCGGGGAGGCGTCCGGCGAGGGTGAGTATGCCGTCGCGGAGGAGGACGCCCGGGCGGGAGTGGGTGGCGACCAGGCGGCCGATGGTGTGGGAGCCGGCCACGATGCGGGAGGTGCGGGGGAGGCGGGCTTCGGAGTAGGCGCGGAGGGCGGCGAGTGGGTCCGAGGCGTGGTGCGGGGAGGGGAGGGCGGCGAGTGGGTCCGAGGCGTGGTGCGGGGAGGGCAGGGCGGCGGCGAGGACCAGCGCGTCCTCGATGGCCTGGCAGGCGCCCTGACCCTGGAACGGCGACATGGCGTGCGCGGCGTCGCCGAGCAGCGCGACCCGTCCGCGGTGGAACGCCGGCAGCGGGTCGGTGAGCGCCCAGACGTCGTTCCGCAGTACCCGCCCGGCGTCGGTGCGGCCGAGCAGTTCGGGTAGTGGGGCGCACCAACTGCCGTACCGGCGAAGCATTTCGGCGTGCTCGTCGCCGTCATCGGCGCGCTGTCCCGCCGGTGCGAGAGCGGCCGCGTACACGTACACCCGCCCGCCCGCGAGCGGCACGATGCCCGCCAGCGCCCCGCGTCCCCACACCTCGCCGACGGCGGTCGGCGGGTGGCCGGGGTCGTCGATGACGGTGCGCCAGGTGGTGAATCCCGAGTAGCGCGGCCCGGGATGGTCGGGGAAGAGCTGGGTGCGGGTGGCGGAGCGGATGCCGTCGGCCGCGACGACCAACGAGGCCTCGTGCCGGCCGTCGCCGGTTTCGACCAGGGCGGGAGTGTGCGCGTCGCCGGCGTCGAGCACGGTGGCCGGCGAGTCGGTGCGGACGGTGCCGGGCGGGAGGGCGTCCAGCAGCGCGGCGATCAGCTCGGCCCGGGCGACGCCCAGCACCGGATCGCCGAAGTGCCGCTGCACGGCCTCGGTGTCGGTCCGGGCCAGCCACCGGCCGGACGGGCGGCGCAGACCGACGGCAGGGTGCCGCACCGCGAGGGCGCGCAGGCGCGCGCCGACACCGAGAACGTCCAGTGCCCGCAAGGCATTTGGAGCGAGAGCCAGCCCCGCGCCGACCGGTTCGAGGCTCGCGGCGCGTTCGTGCACGGTGGCGGGGATGCCGCGCTGGTGCAGGGCGAGAGCGGCGGCGAGGCCGCCGATGCCACCACCGAGAACGATTGCGGGGCGGGCGTTGTGGGCGGGGTGCGAGGCGGACGGCATGGCGAAGCTCCGATCGGCCGACTGGACTGCAGCTGTAGTTCCGGGTGCTGAGGCAGAGCGTACTACGGATGTAGTGTGCTGGGGCCGGCGGAGGCCGAGCGGATGGCCCGCAGGGCGGACCGGGGCGTCCAGTGGACGGTGGCGCCCGGGCGGGTGGCGAGGTAGACGGCGGATTGGGCGGGCGTCCAGCCGTGGGATTCGGCGAGGCCGGTGGCGATGGCGGTCAGGTAGGCGGCGGAGGGCGGGTTGAGGTCGGCGTCCGTGACCGTCCACGGGGAGGTGAAGGTGAGGACGGGGATCCCGTCGATGCTGCCGAGGCGGAGCAGCATCTCGTAGTGACTGGGGCCGAGTTGGTCGCGACCGGTGGTCAGAGCCCAGGTGAGGTCCAGGCCGGCGCCGGGTTCGCGGCGCATCTCCTGCGCGGCGATGTCGCTGAACTGTCCAGCCGTGAGGAGGTGGGCCCGGGCCGGCATCTCGCCGTGGCGGGACGGGTCGTAGAACCCGATGCCGCCGCCCCACAGTGGCGACTCGTGCGCGAAGTACAGGATCCCGGGCAGTCGGATCGGCAGCGACCGCGCGGGCGGTGTGCGGTCGCGAGAACCCCGGTGCGTGCGGGCGGCGCCGGTCGGGCGTCCGCCGGTGAGGTAGCGCGCGAGGCGGTCGGTGCTCATGTTCGACCCGTACGCCGCGTACCACACCAGCGCGCTGGGGCCGGTCGGCGCAGGTCGGGGGCGGGTCTCGTCCATGTCGCAGACGGTAGCGTCCCGCTGACACTGTGCGTGCGACGGCGCGGCGGGGTTTGGGAGTTGCGGTCGGGGCGCGGGATGATCGGCACCATGACTGTGGCGCGACCGACCCGGATTGCCGATGCGGCGATCGCCGTGATTGCTGAGCACGGCCTGCGCGGCCTGACGCACCGGGCGGTGGACGAGGCCGCAGGCCTCCCGGTGGGCTCGACGTCGAACGTCGCCCGGACGCGCTCGGCGCTGCTCGAGGCGGCGCTGGTGCGGATCGCCGAGGTGGAGGCGGCCGGCATGCTGGGCGACGTGCCGACCCGGCCGGTCGGGGACGGCGCGGCGGCCCGGCGACTGCTGGTGCAGGTGGTGGCGGACGGGCTGGACCAGGCGCTCACCCCGGCCGGGCGAGTGCTGACGGTGGCCCGGATCGAGCTGGCGCTGGAGGCCGCCCGGCGGCCCGAACTCCGGTCCGTCTACGACCGGTTGGGCGCCGGCTTCGTGGAGGTCGCGGTGCAGTTGCTGCGGGCGTGCGGCTCGGCGGAGCCGCTCGCGGACGCGCGACGGCTGGTGCGCTGGTGCGAGGGCGTGCTGTTCAACGCGACGGCGGGCGGCGGCCACGCGCACCCGCCCGGCCGCGCCGAGTTGGCGGCCGACGCCGAACGCTACCTGGCCGCCCTGCTCGACGGCTGAGCGGCGGACGTCCGGTGGCCGTCGAACTGCCCGAAGGATCCTGGTGGGACTGGGACGTGGTCTCTTGGGACCCGTCCCGCCTGGTGCTGGGCACGGGCCACGACCTCACGTACCACCATCTGCTCGAACTGCGCTTCGACGAGCCCGAGTTGGTGACCTGCCCCGCAGCCTTCCAGGATCCGGCCTTCCGCGACCCGACGCCGGCCGAGACGGCGCGCGTCCAGCGCCAACTCGGCGCGCTGCCAGCGGTGTTGGTCGCCTTCACCGCCGACGCGGGCGGCGCGGATCCGGCTGACGGGTTGATCGCGGCCGGTCGGCTGACCATCGTCCGGGGGACGGTATTCCGGTACTGGCGTGGGGAGTTGGCGCCGGGTGAGCGCCACGCGCCGTGGGTGCGGCCGCCGGTGGGGTGAGACTCGCTGCCGCGCGCATTCGGGAGCGGGAGCCCCAGTTGGTGAAATCCCCGGGCGAGGCGGGCCCGTCGGGCGTTCGTCATCGGCACGCGTCGCGGAACCGGCGCAGCCGGGGTGAGCGGATCGCGGGCAGTCGGACCAGGGTGTCCAGGAAGGCCCGGTGGTGGGCGGGCAGCGGGCACCAGGGGTGCGGCGGCAGTGGGTAGTCGTCGCGCAGGACGCCCGGCGGGAGCACTCCCGTGGCGGGCATCGGCGAGGTCTCGCCCGGTCCGGCGAGGTACGCCCAGACTCCGCTTTCCAGCGGCACCACCGTCGCACCGCCGTCGGACGGTTGCCACGGCTCGCCCGTGCCGGGGTGGCGGGGGACGAGCAGGACGTCCGGGCGGGGTTGGGGCTCGGGGAGGCCCGGGCCGGCCAGCCCCACCGAGCGGGTGTCGGGCCCGGGCGGGAGGTAGCGCGCCACGGCGTGGCCGAGCAAGTCGGCGACGGGGCCGACGGGGAGGGCCACCGGCCGGTTCCCGGTGGCCACCACGAGGTGGGCCAGCGCGACGCCAACCGCGGCCTCCCAGCGGCGGCTCCACGACCCGTCGGGTTCGACGGGCGGGACGCGATGCTCGGCACGTTCCAAGTCCGCCCAGCCGGGCGGTGGTTGGGCCGGAAGCCCCGAGGGGCGGCGTACGACCGCGTCGGGCTCCAGCCACACCGTCTGCCACGAGCCGCAGTCGTCGATCCGGGTCGCTACGGCCCGTCCGCACCCCGTGCAGGCCAGATTGGGCCCGTCCCGGCCGTCCACGCCCCGGCAGTAGCCGGCGCACTTCTCGAGGATCAGCGTCATGGACCGGGAGTCGCCGGGCGCGATGACGATTTGGTTCCGCGCGCCGAAGGACACCGAGTACACCGGCGCGTACACCCCCTGCCGGGCGGCCGCCTCAGCCCCGACGTCCTCCCACAACCGCCAGGGCGGCCCGATGGGCCGGGGCTCGACGGCGTACGTCGCCGGCTCCATCAGCGGAGGATGAAGCTCCTCCCAGCCCCCGTGGTGGGTGTGAACGGGCAGTGCGACCCGGGACATCGGCGCCGTCAGCTCGGTGCCGCACCCGGCACACGCGAACACGTCCAAACAAGCTCCCTCTCGCTGCGGTTTCCCCGGGATTTTGCCCCGTTCACGGCGGAGGATCCAGTGGATTGATTTGCCCCGTCCCCACCTGCACCGGACCGGCGGACACGCCGAGCGGGGGCGCTGAGTGAGGGCGCCGGGAAAACGCGATGCCGCCCGCCCTTCGCCGGCCATAGGCTGCGCCTGGCGGAGTGCCCGGGAGCAGGGGAGAGGCGTGAGGAGCGAGGAACAGGCGGCGTGGGGGCGGGAGTTCCCGGCTCGGTACCTCCTGGTGCGGGAGGGCCCGGACGGCGACGGCGTGGACCGCATTTGATGCTCAAGGCCGGTCCGAGTGGCTGGCCCTCACCCGAGTCGGCCGCTACGGTCCCGGCCGCAGCGGTGGGACGTATCACCTCGACGGACAGCACGCCACCGACCCGACCAGCCTGCTTCTGGCCCTCGGCGAAGCCCTGCTCGGACCGGGCGCCAACTACGGGCGCTGCCTGGATTCGGTGAAGGACTACCTCGGCGGCGGCCCCGCCGTCGTTCCCCCGTTCACCCTGGTCTGGCACAACGCCGAGATCGCCTGCGGTGCGCTCGCCGGGTACGTGCTGGACCACCGGACCGGTGACACCCACTTCGACGTGACCGTGGAGCTGCTGCGGGAATACGGCGTGACTGTCGAACTGCGGTGATCTGGGCGTGAGTTGATGCCTATCCGTAGCGGTGCTCAGTCCTCGGCGTCGAACCACTCCTTGTCGGCTGCCCAGTGGGCGACCCGGCCGGCGAAGCCCGGGGTGGCCGTGGTCCCGCCGAACAGTGCGCCGAACGGGGTGGCGCCCTCGCCGTCGACGTACCGGACGTGATCGCGGTGCTGTCCGGTGACGATCAGGTGGCAGTACATGTCGCAGCCGTTGGTGCCGAGCACGACCGAGCCGTGCTTGAAGACCGGCTCGATCGCGTCGTCGAGGTCCTCCTCCGGAGCTTCCTCGTCGTCCTCCCGCACTCAGTGCTCTTCGAGCGGAAACGCCCGCGCCAGCACCAGCTTTCGCCGGTTGGTCCCCCAGCCAGCGGGCAACTCGGCGACCGGCACCAGCCCGTAGAACGGCGGCCCGACGGGCGAGCCGTCGGCGATCTCGGCGACGAAGGTCCGGTAGGGCTCCGGTAGGACGACGCCGTGCTCCGCCTCGAAGGCGTGCACACCCGCCCAGCCGAGAGCGCGACTGCCTCCGGCGGCGGCGAAAGCGTCGCGGAGGGCGGCGAGTTCGGCCGGGTCAGGGTGTTCTGTGTGCGTGGGGCATGAATAGCGGACGGCACCGACACTCAGCGGAGCGGGCGGGGTGCGGGACAGTGGGTGCTCGCTGTGGCTGCGGCCTGGGTAGACCGTCGCCCTGGCGCTCGACGTGAGCACAGTGGCCTGTGCGGCGCGTCGAACGAACGATTCCTGGAGAGGCCGGCCCGCTGTTGCTGAGGACCAACTGGTGCTCGCGTGAAACGGTTGTGCGCCGGTACAGCTGCCAGAGGCTGACAGCGCCGACCTGCTCGACGTGCACTCTCCCGAGGAGCCGCCGAACTCCAGTGTGCTGCATGGTCGTTGTGGTAGCGGTCGTCAAGTTGGTGGGCGATCGGGTCAGCCCGCCGCGTGGGCGAGGGGTGGGGCGATGGCCTGGGCGTCGGCGTGTTCGCCGAGCCAGAGGCCGATGAAGAGGGCCGCGGTGGCCTTCAGGAGGTGGGCGCGGGAGAGGGGGCCGGCGTGGACGGGGGTGCAGCCGAGGTCGTGGACCAGGGTGGCGGTGTGGGCGAGGGCGTCCGGGTGGTCGCCGCAGAGGGGGACGGCGAGGGGGCGGCCGTCGAAGACCGGGGGTCGCCGGCGCCAGACGTCCTCGTGACAGAGGTTGAACGCCTTCACCACCCGGGCGTCGGGTGCGGCCTCGGCCAACTGGTGGGCGGCGGACGGTCCTTGGCCGGTGAGAAGCTGGAAGCCGGGGCCGACCGGGTTGGCGCAGTCGATCAGGGTGCGGCCGGCCAGCGCGTCGCGCAGCTCGCGGACGACGCCGGTTCCCGCTTCGTACGGCAGCGCCGCGAGCACCACCTCGCCGGCCTCCGCCGCCGCGCGCAGACCGGCCGGGCGGGCGCCGTGGCCGATCCGGTCGGCGAGTCGGCGGGCCTTGGCCGCGTCCCGGCCGCCGATGGTGACCCGGTGACCGGCGCGCGCCCACTGGGTGGCGAGCGCGTCGGCCATCCGGCCGGTCCCGAGAACGCCGATCTTCAGCGAGGAATTCATCAACTTTCCATTCTGTGCGGGGTTCGACTGATCTCCTTCGACAGTACGGAGCCGGCCAGGCACCATTCGGTACGTGACGACGACCAACGACTTCCTCGCCGACTGCCGAGCCCGGCTCGCCTTCGACCTGCTCTCCAATACCTGGAACGCCGTGGTGCTCTGGTCCCTGCGCGACGGCCCGCGCCGCCCCGTCGAACTGCGGGAACGGATCGGCGGCATCAGCGCGAAGGTGCTCACCGAGACACTGCGCCGCCTGCAGTACCACGGCCTGGTCGAATGTCACCCGCAACGCCCCGGCGTAACATACGAACTGACCGCACTGGGCCGTACCTTGCTGGCCCCGATCGACGCCTTCGGGGCCTGGGCGTTCGAGCACGGCGACGAGGTACTGGCCGCGCAGGAAGCGGCGGAGGGACGATCGTGAACCAGGTGCAACCAGGAGTTGCGGAGATCGCGGACTGGCTGAACGCCGTCGCCGAGGGCCGGGTCGACCGGGACGCGGCGGACCGGTGGGCCGGGCGGTGGGTGCTGGACGATGCGCTGGAGTGGGACGAGGCGTCCTGGTGGGGGCTGAACAAGCTGTTCGGCATCGATCTGCGCTCCGGGCCCGGTGAACCTTACCTGCACGATGACGAGCAAGTGCGGGGCTGGGCAGTGGAGTTGGTGGAGCGGGGGGCTCGCGCGGGGGAGTGAGAGTGAGGTTCGGCCTGCTTGCCCACCGCTGAGCGCTGCTCACGTTTCACCGGGCGACGGTCCACCGAGTGGTGCACCCGGGGTCGGTGACGGCGTGGTGGGCGGGTAGTCGTCGAGTGGTGGTCCGCTGGGAGCAGGGGCTGTGCTGGTCCCGGCGAGCAGGACGCTGCGCCGAGGCGTTGAGCGGTGACGGTCCGGGGCGCTGCGTTTGGTGTTCGCGCGACGGGCGGTGACCTCCCGTTGGTGCTCACTGACGTGCCGCCAGATGCTGCGGGAGGTCACCGGCGCGATCGTCTTGATCGGCAGCGCGGTGATCAACTGGGCCTGGCTGTGCGGAACCCAGCCGTCGCCGTGTTCGGCCAGGGAAGGGCGGGAAGGGAAGGGGGCGGTGTACGGCGTCAATTGCGAGTGCCCGGCGTCTGCAGGGGTCGGGTAAATGCCCTGGTCGTGCGGGCACTTCCCCGGCCTCAGTGACATCGGGCCGGGGCCGTTCGGGTGACCCCCCCGCAGCGACGTGTGCGGACGTGGAGCACGCGGTTTCGCGGCGAGCGCTATGCCGGGCGGTGCGGTGCGGTGCGGTGCGGGCGGCGCGGACCGAGCGGGAGAAGGGTGAACTAACTGATGGTCCGTCGGTATGGAATGCGGGCCGAGTCGGCAGGAACCTTTTGACGGGCGGTTAGGTATCGGGGCAGTCCACTCAACCCCGTCCACTGCAGTCGGGCCCGCCGCCACCGAGTGTGCCGCCCGGCCGGGATCAAGAGGAACTTCCATGGCACCACAATTCCGAGGCACCGCGATGCTCGCGGCCGCCGCAATCACCCTGCTCGTTGCCCCCACCGCCGCCGCGGTCGGCGCCCCGGTCAGCCCCTCCGACTCCACCGCCGCCGACACCACCGCCGCCAAGCCGAACGCGGCCCCTGCCAACACGACGGCTGCCAAGCCGGGCGCAGCCCCTGCGGGCACCACGACGGCGGCGAAGCCGGGTGCGAAGCCGGCGAACGGGACGGCTGCGAAGCCTGCCGGCACGACGGCGGCGAAGCCGGGTGCGAAGCCGGCGAACGGGACGGCTGCGAAGCCTGCCGGCACGACGGCGGCGAAGCCGGGTGCGAAGCCGGCAAACGGGACGGCTGCGAAGCCTGCCGGTACGACCGCGGCCAAGCCGGGCGCGAAGCCTGCCGGCACGACGGCGGCGAAGCCGGGTGCGAAGCCGGCGAACGGGACGGCTGCGAAGCCTGCCGGTACGACTGCCGCCAAGCCGGGCGCGAAGCCGGCCGACACGGCGGCGGCGAAGCCGGGTGCGAAGCCGGCGAACGGGACGGCTGCGAAGCCTGCCGGTACGACTGCCGCCAAGCCGGGCGCGAAGCCTGCCGGCACGACGGCGGCGAAGCCGGGCGCGGCTCCTGCCGGCACCACGGCCGCCGAGCCGAACCAGTTGCCCGCCGACACGACCGCCGTCAAGCCGGGTGCGAAGCCGGCCGACACGACGGCCGCCAAGCCGGGCATGGCGCCCAACAACGGCACTGCTTCCAAGCCGAACCTGTTGCCCGCCAAGAACAACCTCAATCCGGGCATGTCGCTGGACAACATCATGGGCATCAAGCCCGGTCACTCGACCGGGTTCGGTGACGCTTTCAAGTTCGCCGGTGTCAAGACCCCCAGCGGCATCCAACGGCCGGGAGACGTGGCCACACCTGGTGGCGTCCCGATGGCCGGTGAGGTTGCTACGCCCGGCGGGGCGCCCGGCGCGGGCGGCGTTCCCGGGAGCCAGGAGGCCAGCTCGCCGGTCGCGCTCCGGCCCGTTGACAAGGTCTACCCCGCGCTGCCGCCGCCCGGCCGACTCGTCCACGGCGAACCCGTCGAGCGTGCCGCCGCCGCGTCCGGCCGTTGACGTACTGGCCGCCCGGTAGTCCCGTCCACGGAGGAGCCGCCGAGGAGCTGCGGATGCGGGTTCGGGGCGGCAACGCCGACGGGCAGTTCGGTAGCGGCAATGCCAATTCGCCGAGGAGCGGCCAGAGTTCGGTGGCCGACCTGCCCGGGACCGAACTCGAGAAGGTCACCGTCGTCGGCGTCAACGAGATCGCTGCCCCCGTGACAGGCGACTTCGGCCTCGCCAACTGAGGCCCCGCGGACGGAGGTTGGAGGCCCGCACCGTCGGACGGTGCGGGCCTCCCGCGTTCCTGCGGCAGTTCGGGCGAGCGCGGCGTCCGGGCCGAGGTGTGCGGACGCGGCTCCGGGCGGCATCGCCCCGGCCGGCCCCCACCGCCGCGTCGCCGCAGGGCTGCGTGCCATCGCAAGTTCCGCACCGCGGCAGCATGACGACCCGGTCGGTGAACTCCTCACCGCGCTCTGCGCGCGCGGCCTGCTGCTGCCCCCGTACACGGGCAGCCTCGGAACGCCCGAGACGAGGAACGCATCACCACCGCGCTGCGCCTGCTCCACTCCTGGCGGTGCCTTCCCGGCGAGGCGCAGGCTGCGCTCAGCCACGTGACCAAGGTCCGGTCTGCGGCGTGAGCGCCGACCGGTCCTTGGTCACGCCATCTGGATCGGGACTACCTGAGGTCGAGGCGGGCGCGGATCAGGTTGGGATCGGTGCCGGTGGAGTACGCGGCGCTGCCGATGTAGGCGGTGCGGCCACGAACGGCGACGGAGGTCGGGTTCTGGAGGCCGTCCGCCGCGGTGAGGACGGTGGAGTGGGTGCCGTCGGGGTTTACCAGGATGACCTGGCTGGGCCCTTCGACGATGGCGGCGAGGATCTGGTCGCCCTCGCCGGTGAAGTCGAAGTCGTCGACGGGACCGAGGCCGGTGGCCCGGGTCTCGACCGCGCCGGCCCGGCCGCCACGGCCGATGGGGACGCGCATGATCGTGCCGTAGGAGATGTTGGTGACCCAGACCGCGCCGCCGTGCACCTTCAGACCGTTGGCGCCGATGTCGTCCACGGTCGGCGCGAATTCCGGGGCGGTGGCCCAGCGGGTGGCGGTGCCGCCGGCCGCCGGGACGGTCCAGATCGTGCTCAGGTTCGAGTCGGCGATGTAGAGGGTGCCGGTGCGCCGGTCCAGCGCCATGCCGTTGGGCAGGCTGTCCGCCGGAAGGGAGACGAGGTGCTCGGGTGCGCTGCTGCCGGGCGTCAGCCGCCAGACGCCGGTCATGTCGGCGCTGCCCGCCGCGTACAGGACGTACAGGGTGCCGTCGTTGCCGCGGGCGATGCCGGTGGCGATCGGCTGACCGAAGACCGGGGTGTGGACGCCGCCGTCGGGCGGGGTCGGCAGGGTAGCCAGAATGCGGGTGCGGCCGTCGAGGTCGACGTGCGCGACCTGGTGGCTCACGGAGAACGTGATGTCGGCCGAGCCGTCCGGCTCCAGAGCGATGTTCTCCACGGTCTGGCCGGCAGCCGCGTCGAAGTGCGCGACGAAGCGCGCGTGATTGACGTCGGTCACCGGGGCGGCGGCCGCGGCGATCGTCGAATCGACGGCGGTCACGGCGGAGGCCGGGCAGGCCAGTGCCAACGTGAGCCCCATGGCGGCCGCCGCGATTCCCGTGGCGGCTGCCGATCCGGACGTGATCTTCATGGACAAGTTCCTTTCCCCCGAACGAAGTTGTGCCACGACATCATGTGGGACGCTACCTCCTGGGTGTCGACGGCACACAGCGAAGCGGGTGTCCGGATGGTTCCGAAGTATTCGGAACGGGTCGCCCCGGTATCAGGTCACTTCTGGTGTGACTCCAGGGAATCGTGCGGCAGGCGGTCGGGACGAGTGATTCGAAGAAGTTCGAAACACGCATGCCCGACGGGCTGTTGACTTGCACGGCGGTCGGTGCGCCGGGCCGGGCGGGAGAAGTGGGGCCGATCGGGCCGGCGATGGTGGGCGGTCGAGAATTCGGGTGATCCGGCGGTGGGGTCGTGCGAGCATCGGCGGGTGATCGACTGCGACGAGGAGCTGTACGGCCCTCGCGCGGGTGGTGGAGACCAGTGAGAGCTGCCCGTCGCAGTGGGATGCCTGGACGACCAGCGGCCAGGCATGGCGGGCTGCGGCCGGGGCCGATTTTTGGTCGTCGCGGCAGGTCATGGCCTGGCATTCTGTGCGGGCCGCCTTGGACCGTTCGATGGGGAACACATGAGCTATGACCTGGAGTAGGTGGAGTTGCCCGAAGCGGCAGCGGAAGCACGGACTCGGTGGGAGTCCTGCACCGCCCGTGGCCTGACCTGCGATCACGTTCCGAGGTGCTCGGAGTCCTACTTCTCGCTCACGGCGCCGTTTCAGTTCCAGCTGAACCTCGCCGGGATGGCGGTCTGCCGGGACGCGATGCGCCGCACCGGCATGACCTACCAGGCCGAGCAACAGCCTTTTCCTGCCTGGCCGTTCAAGGACATCGAGGACTGGCGGTCGGCCGACCAGGCCCGCCGGGACGCCTACAACGCGGCCGAGCGGGCCGCCTCGGCCCAGACCGTGGCCGGGCACACCGGGATTCCGGAGTTCAAGCTGCTGAGCAACGGCCCGTGGCTGGTCGGCTCCCAGGAGATCACGCAGGCACTGGACCGCTACGAGGAGGAACCGGCCGACGAGCGAGCCGAGTTGGAGACCGGCGATCTGTGGCGCGAGTGGCTCGGGTGGCTGCGCGAGACGGCGGCCCATGGAGGCTTCACGGTCGACTGAAGTCTGCTGCGGGTCCGGGCTCGGGGCTTCCGGAGTGTGGCCAGAACCGGTTGCCAGGGCGGGAGATGGGCCGTCGTAAGGTGAGGGCGAGCCGAGACGATCAAGGAGTTGACCCCATGCCGGACGAGATCGCGCTGCGCCCCGTCACCGCCGACGACCTCGACCTGTTCGAGCGTGAGTTCGGTGGGCCGGAAGGTGTCGGCGCCTACCAGTGGTTCGGCTTCCGTTCGGCGGACGGGTTGCGGCGGCGCTTCGCGGAGAACGGCCTGCTCGGTGCGGACGGTGGCGTACTCGCCGTTGCCGAGGCCGGGCGGACGGTGGGGCGGGTCGAGTGGTTCGCCGGGAGCTGGGGGCGGCCGGAGACGTCTGCGTGCTGGACGCTCGCCATCGGCCTGGTCCCGGCGGTGCAGGGGCGTGGTGTTGGCACCCGGGCCCAACGTCTGCTCGCCGACTACCTGTTCGCCCACACGCGTGCTGAGCGGCTCCAGGCCTGGACGGACTGCGCCAACGTTGCAGAACAGCGGGCCCTGGAGAAGGCGGGCTTCTCGCGCGAGGGCGTCCTGCGTTCCGCGCAGTGGCGCGACGGCCGGTGGCACGACCAGGTGATCTACTCGCTGCTCCGCACGGACTCCTGATCGGTCGCGGTCACCGGGCGGCGCATGCACACCCGGTCGGAGAGGTCGAGGCCGAACGCGGCCTCCTCGGTGAGGACTTGGCACAGCCCGGGGGTGAGGTCTTCGTTCGGGAGTTCGCGGAAGCCGAGGCGTCGGTAGTACGACGCGTTCCACGGAACGCTCCGGAACGTCGACAGCGTCAGAGCGGCGAGCCCGCGCCCGGCCGCCCACCCCGCGACGTGGTCGATCAGCTCGCGGCCCACCCCCCGGCCGGCGGCCGCCGGATGGACGCTGACCTGCTCGACGTGGGCACAGCCGTCCAGCAGCCGGACCAGTACGAACCCCTGCGGGCGGTCGGTGTCGTCCACGGTGACCCAGAGCTGCCCGAGTTGCTGGTGCGGGGCGAAGTCCTCCGCGCGGGGCGGCGGGTTGTCCGCGATCTCCGCCATGCCGATGCTGCGGAAGGCTTCGCCGGCGGCGAGTTGGAGGGCGGGCAGTGACGGTAGGTCGGTGGGTGTGGCGAGTCGAATGGGCGGTGGTGGTGAAGTGGGTGGCATGGGGGTGACTTAACCATGCGGCGGCAGGCGAGGATCTCCTCGGGGTGACGCCGATGTCGTACGCGAGGGGTCAAGGCGGGGGAGGTCGGTGCGGACGCGGTGGGCGCGGACGGGGTGGCGCCGGCGGCCGGCACCGTTTCGGGCGGTGCCGGCCGAGAGCTCCGGCTGAGCGGCTGCGTGCGGCGTCAGCGCGCGAACTTCTCGATGGCCTCCGGGGTGACAGGGGTGAAGAAGTTGACGAGATTGCCGTCCGGGTCGCGGAACAGCAGCGACCGGTTGCCCCAGGGCATTGTGGTGGGCCCGCTGACGAAGTCGGTCACGAAGCCGGTCAGGTTCCGGTGGACACGGTCCACGTCGTCGACGAGGAACTCGGTGATCACGCTGTGGTTGTCCGCCGGGCGGGCGGAGCCCGGGGCGAACAGTGGGACGGTGCGGGTGCCGGCGATCGCGAGGGTCGCGCCCGCGGTCGTGAGCTCGGCGAAGTCCTCGGTGGCCCATACGGCCCGCGCTCCCGTGGCCCGCTCGTAGAAGCCGACGAGTCGCGCGACGTCGCCGGTGATGATGCGGATCGAGACGAAGTTCATGGAAATCTCCTTGGCCGTGCTGAGGCGTGCACGTCGGAGGCTAGGAGAAATAGTGGACAGAATCGGTCCTGTATTCGCGTTAGGCTGCGGACATGCCCCGACCCACCGGCCGCGTGCTGACACTCCTGGAACTACTGCAGTCGGGCGGCACCCGCACGGTGGCCGAACTCGCCGACCGTCTCGGCGTCGAAGGACGCACCGTACGGCGGTACGTGGACCAGCTGATCGACCTGGACGTGCCCGTGGAATCGGTGCGAGGCCGCTACGGCGGATACCGGCTGGCGCCCGGTTACCGCCTGCCTCCGCTCATGCTCAGCGACGACGAGGCGCTGGCCGTGCTGCTCGGCCTGGCCGCCGGCCGCCGGGCGGGACTCACCACGGCGGAGCGCACGGCGAGCGAGACGGCGTCGGCGAAGATCCGGCGGGTGCTGCCCAAACACACCGCCCACCGGCTCGACGCACTTCTGGAAGCCCTCGCCTTCACAGATGAGCCCGGCGAGCCGGACCACCCGGACGCCGGGATCCTGCTCACCCTCGCCGACGCGGTGCGCTACTGCCGACCCGTCGCCATCCGCTACACCGACCGCGAGGGACGGCACAGCGAACGCACACTGCACCCGTACGGGATCGTCGCCCATGGCGGCCGGTGGTACGTGACGGGCCGGGATGCCCGGATCGGCGAGGACCGGACCCTCCGACTCGATCGCATCGCCGCCGCGAGGACCCTGCCCGGCTCGTTCGAAGCACCGGCTGGTCCGGATCCGGTACAGCGCGTGCTGTCAGGATTCGCCACGGCCGAGTACCGGCACGAGGTGACCCTGCGGATCCACGGGACGGCCGAGCAGATCCGCGCGCACCTCCCCGCCGCCGTCGCGAGCTTGGAGGAGCATGAGCCCACGGCCGGCCAGGACCCGGCTGTCGAGCGCTGGTGGCACGTCGAGATCCGGGCGCAGCGGCTCGACTGGGTGCCGCGGACACTGGCCGTGCTCGACCGGCCATTCGTCATCGAGCGCCCCGACGAACTACGCGACCGCGTCATCGCGCTCGCCGACCGCCTCGCGTCCCACGCCCGCCAAACCTGACAGTTGAGGCTACTTCTCGGCCGCAGGTGTGGACGGGCATCAGCCACGGCCGGGCCTGGACAGGTGTGCAGGGCTGCCCAGTTGGTGGACGGTGAGGTGGTCGGGCGGGAAGTGTTTTCGGCCCGCCAGGTGGGGTGGGGCCGTCGCGTCGGGAATGGTGAGGTGCAGCCGGAGGTGGTGGGGGAGCTGCGTCAGGTCGAGCGAGGTGCAGTTGTGGTCGGCCACCAGGGTCAGTTGTTCCAGGTCGGGGAACAGGCGGCGAAGGTGGGCGATCGGGTAGCCGGAAGGGACGTCGATCAGCGTCAGGTGATTGACGCCGGTCAGTGGTTCTCGTCCGGGCAGTGCGGCGGGGTCGGGGGTCAGCAGGGTGAGGACCAGCAGTTTCTGCATGTTCCGCAGGATTGCCCACAGCTCGTCGAACCGTTGCTCGGCCCGGACGGAGCGAATGGCGAGGGCCTCAAGTGGCAGGCTGCGCAGCGGAGTCAGGTCGTCCAGCTCCGGGCACTGGTAGAGGCCGAGACTGCTGAGGCGCGTCCACTGCCGGAGGAAGAAGATGTCCCGCAGCCCGGGGAGCGTCGACAGGGTCAAGTATTCGATCCGGTCGGCCAGCTGGCTCCATCGCCGTGGATCGACGGGCATCGCCGGTCCGCCGAGCCAGACGTGACGCAGCGTCGGGTGGCCGACCAGTGCGTCGATTTGCGCGGGCGACCGGAGCTGCACAGGGACGCCGGAGAGATCGGCCCGGTCCACCACCTGCCGGGCGAAGGTGTCGACCTCGAAGTGCGGCCACTGGTCGATCACATTCGGCAGCGGGTCCTCCTGCTCGGCCAGGGTCGCCAGCAGGGCGAGTGCGTCGGCCCCGCCGATGAGACCCAGGACGGTCGGGACCAGGGGGTGTGCTTCGGCCAGCAGGTCCGGGTCGTGCTCGGCGATCTCCCGTAGCAGGGGGACGAGTTCTTCTCCGACGCCGGCCAGCTGGAGGGCGGCGACCTCGCCGGTGAGGAGAGTGGGGAGGTGGTCGCGGAGCCGGGCGAGGACGGTGTCGCGGACCTCGCCGTCGAGTTCCGGGGCGCTCGGGAGGCAGGTGGCGGCGAGGAGATGGATGACGGGCCTGAGATGGTCGGGGGCGGCCTTCGCGGCGGCGAGGACGGCGGTGAGGAGTTCGGCGCGTTCGCGGCGGCCGCAGTGGCCGACCGTCATGCGGATGACGTCGCCCCACTGTTCGTCGGCGGCGTGGCCGGCCAGCAGGCCGAAGTCGCGTTCCTCGCGGAACTCCATCGCGGCCAGGTAGTCCTGGAAGGTGCGGTGGATGAACTGGAAGGTCTCGGGGCCGGTTTCGGTGATCAGGCCGGTGCGGTTGAGGAGATGGATGTAGGCCGGCTCGGCGTCGGTGTGCCGGGCGACGGCGGGCAGGTCGCGCAGGGCCTTGGCGAGCTGGGCGACGGCGTCGCGGCGATGGCCCTCGGACTGGTTGTTGCGCACCAGCCAGTGAGCGATCCGACGGAGCATCGCCAGCTGCTCCTCCTCGGACGCCTGGAGCTGCTCCGCGCCCTGCACCTTGCGGCCCTCGTCGCGCTTGACCAGCATCATCGCCATCGCGTCGCGGTACAGCGCCATCCGGTGACGCGGCAGTGCGCCGTCCGACTCCCGGTTCAGGGCGCAGATCATCGCGCAGAGCAGTGGGCTGTCGGTGAGCAGGGAGAGTTCCGGCACCGACTCCAGTGCGCGGAGCAGATCGGCCTGGTCCTGTTCGACCTCCTGCTGCCAGCGCCGCTCCTCCGCGTCGCTGTGCGGGGAGGCGAGGAGTTCGCGCAGGGCGGCTCGGTGCCAGCGTTCGATGAACTCGCGGCGGTCCTGACTGCTCATCGGACAGAGCAGCAGTTCGTCGAAGCCGAGGTGCGCGAGCCAGTCGCGGGGGACGGCGGAGGGGCGGACGGTGGCCACCGTCAGGAGGTCGGGGTAGTGCTCGAGGAGGCGTTCCAGCCAGCTCAGTGCCTCGTCGCGCTGCTCGTTCGGCACCTCGTCCAGGCCGTCGACGAGCAGGACGGCGCGGCCGCGGCGGAGCTGCCGGTCGGTCCAGCCGGCCGGTTGGCGGTCGGCGCACATTCGGTCGTCGAGGGCGAGGAACTGCTCGGGCCGGGGTTGCATGACGCCCTTGCGGTGCAGCTTGCGGAGTTGGAGGACCAGCGGGATGCGGTGGTTCAACGCGGCGAGGTCGTTGCCGAGCGTGCCGTTCATCGCGCCGACGGCCAGCCACTGCACGAGGGTGGTCTTGCCGGAGCCCGCCTCGCCGCGGATCAGCACCCGGCGGCGGCCCGCGAGGATCCGCTCTGCGCGCTGGGGGCCGAGGTCGGGACCGGTGGTCGTGGACCGGATCTCCAGGCTCAGATAGGAAGTGGTGAGGTCCCAGCCGCGGCGGCCGTGGCCGGTCGCCTGGCGAAGGCCGAAGATCCGGATCCGGCCGTAGTCCGCCTCGATGGCCTTCGCGTAGTCGCGTTCGAACCTGCGGTCGGCGATCTCGGTCACGGAGAGGCCTTCCGCACGCGGGAGTTCACCCAAGTGTTCGTACAGCGCCTCGCAGAAGCTGGGGTGGCTGAGCAACGCCGTCACCGTGACGAGCTCGAACTGGGAGTGTTCCCAGATGGCCGGCATTCGGTCCTGGACGGCGATGCCGAGCAGGTGGTCCCGGGCAACCGCGCCGGCACCGGACAGGCCCAGCCACGGTGAGCCGATGCCGCGTTGGGCCCGCGGCAGGTGCTGCTGGACGACCAGGACCTGGCGGCCGGTTCGCGTTCCGGCGGCCGGGGTCAGGGTGGCCAGTACCTGGACCGTGTCGAGGCGGCCCTCCTGGTCACGCCCTGCCAGCGGGAAGCCTGTCAGATGGCAGCCCAGTAAGGGATCGAGCGTGTCGAGGGTTCCCCAGCGCAGTGGTCTGAAGCGGGCTGCCGCGTCGGCGGGGAGCAGGTCGCGATCGGCGAGCAGCAGGGCGGCGTCGAAGCCGGCGGACCGCCAGACGGTGGTGCAGGGCGTCCAGCCGGTGCCGCTGCCCAGAACGGCGGCCTCCGGTGACGGCCCGCCGACATGGGCTGCCGTCAGGATCAGCCTCGGGCTGAGCAGGAAGCCGCTGCCCTGGGTGGCGCCCCGGACGGCCGCCACGTGGTGGGGGCGAAGAGCCAAGGTCAGAATCCGTCCCGGCTGCCCAGGTCGTCGTTGGAGATGTTGACGCTGCCGCCGGTGTCCGCGTCCTTCGGGGTCAGGGTGACGGACACCTTGTGGGTCCGCGTGCTCGCCACGCCCGCCTCGGTGTCGGCGGAGAGGACCCAGGCCTTGATGCCGGCCTTGGCGCGGGCGTCGCGCTTCAGTTCGACGGTGAAGTCGAGGGTGACGGGGCCGACTTCGAACTGGATGGCCTGGCCGCGGCCGCGTTCGGAGGCGTCGAGGAGTTCGAGCCGGATCGCCTCGATCGCGTCGGCCAGTTCGATGTCATGACGGTCCATTGTTCGCCCCCACGGCTCGGAGTGTTCGGGGCCGAGCGTAGGGGGTGAGGATGTCAACGGTGGTGCGGTTGGGTCAAATTGAGCCGAGGTACGCGGCGAGGTAGGGCGCGGTCGGGCTGGTGGGGGTGGCGGCGACCACCGGCGGGGTGCCGGTGGCGAGGATGCGGCCGCCGGCCTCGCCGCCGGAGGGGCCGAGGTCGATGAGGTGGTCGGCGGTGGCGATCAGGGGGAGGTGGTGCTCGGCGAGGAGGACGGTGGCGCCGGCGTCGACCAGGCGGTGGAGCTGGGCGGTGAGGACTTCGCTGTCGGCGGGGTGCAGGCCGGTGGTGGGTTCGTCGAGGAGGTAGAGGGTGTGGTGGCGGCGGGCGTGGTGCAACTCCGCTGCCAGCTTGACGCGTTGGGCCTCGCCCCCGGAGAGTTCGGGCGCGGGCTGGCCGAGGCGCAGGTAGCCGAGGCCGACCTGCCGGAGGACGGTCAGGATGCGGGCGGCGGCGGGGACGTCGGCGAGGAACGGGGCGGCGGCGTCGACGGTCAGGGCGAGGACGTCGGCGATGGTGGCGCCGCGGTAGGTGATCTCGAGGGTCTGCGGGTTGTAGCGGCTGCCGTGGCAGTCGGGGCACGGGTTCCAGGCGGTGGGGAGGAACAGCAGCTCGACCTCGATCGCGCCCGCGCCCTCGCAGGTCGGGCAGCGTCCGGAGGCGACGTTGAACGAGAACCGGCCCGCGTCGTAGCCGCGCCGGCGGGCCTCGTCGGTGGCGGCGAACAGTTTGCGGACGGTGTCCAACAGGCCGGTGTAGGTGGCCAGGTTGGAGCGCGGGGTGCGGCCCAGCGGGGTCTGGTCGACCGTCACCACCCGGCCCACGGACGGGTCGGTGGCCGCCGCGTCGGCGGCCGCGCCGAGCAGCGTCGACTTGCCCGCGCCGGAGACGCCCGTCACCGCGGTCAGGACGCCCAGCGGCACGTCGACGTCCACGCCGCTCAGGTTGTGTCGGGTCACACCGCGCAGGCGCAGCAGGCCAGTTGGGGTGCGGCCCCGGGACGCGGGCGGGGGCGGCGGGTCGAAGAGGAAGCGGCGGGTCGCGGAGCCGGGCACCTCGCGCAGGCCGTCCACCGGTCCGCTGTACAGCACTTGGCCGCCGCCGGTGCCCGCGCCCGGGCCGACGTCCACCAGCCAGTCCGCGCCGCGCACCACCGCCATGTCGTGCTCGACCAGGAAGACGGTGTTGCCGGCGGCGCGCAGCTCGGTGAGGACCTCGCGCAGCGCCTCGGTGTCCGCCGGGTGCAGGCCCGCCGACGGCTCGTCCAGCACGTACACCACGCCGAACAGGCCGGAGCGCAACTGGCTTGCCAGGCGCAGGCGTTGGAGCTCACCGGTGGACAGGGTGGGGGCGGCGCGGTCGAGCGAGAGATAGCCGAGGCCGAGGCGTCGCAGGGCGGCGAGCCGGTCGGTCAGGTCGGTGGTGAGCAGACCGGTCGGGCCCTCGCCGGCGGTGAACGGGCGCAGCAGGGCGACGAGTTGGTCGGCGGGCAGAGCGGCGAGCTCGGTGATGGGCAGGCCCGCGAACGTCACCGCCAGGGCCTCGGGGCGCAGTCGGCGGCCGTGGCAGGTCGGGCACGGGGACTGGGTCATGAACGCGGCGGCCTTGGCACGGGTCGCCTCGCTGCGGGACTCGGAGAACGCCTTCAGCACCAGGCGGCGCGCACTGCTGTACTTGCCCTGGTACGGACGCTGGATCCGGCCCGGCTCGCGCTCCGGATGGACGGTCACCACCGGCTGCTCGTCCGTGAACAGGATCCACTCGCGGTCGCGGGCCGGCAGCTCCCGCCACGGCCGGTCCAGGTCCTGGCCGAGCGCGCCCAGGATGTCCCGCAGGTTCTTGCCCTGCCACGCGCCCGGCCAGGACGCGACCGCGCCCTGCCGGATCGACAGCGACGGATCCGGCACCAGCGACTGCTCGGTGACCCGGTGCAGCACCCCCTGCCCGTGACACTCCGGGCAGGCGCCGGCCGGAGTGTTCGGAGAGAACGCGTCCGAATCCAGCCGCGCCGCGCCCTCCGGGTAGTCGCCGCACCGCGACAACAGCATCCGCAGCAGGTTCGACATGGTGGAGATGGTCCCGACCGAGGAACGCGAGGACGGCACCGAACGGCGCTGCTCCAGCGCGACCGCCGGCGGCATCCCCGTCACCGAGTCCACCTGCGGCGCCTCCACCTGCCGCAACAGCCGCCGCGCGTACGGCGAGACCGACTCCAGGTACCGGTGCTGCGCCTCCGCGAACAGCGTCCCGAACGCCAGCGAGGACTTCCCCGACCCCGACACCCCGGTGAACGCCACCACCGCCCCGCGCGGCACGGCCACCGCCACGTCCCGCAGGTTGTGCACCCGCGCGCCGCGCACCCGCACCATGCCGTCGTCGTTGCCGCCGCTGAAGATCTCCGTGCCGTTCACCGTGCCACGCTACCCCGCGACGCACCCCGCGGCGGGCTGCGCCACCGGGGCCGCCTGGTCGGAGGCGACGGCGACGGTGACGCCGACGGCGGCGAGCGGGGCGAGGTTGGCGAGCGCGGTGGCGAAGCGGGCCTGGGTGTCGCGGGCGGTGCGGCCGTGGAAGAAGGCGGCGAGCAGGCCGGTGAAGCGTTCGGACTGGACGACCCGGACCCGGCCGTCGCCGAGGTCGGTGATCAGGTAGGAGTGCTTGTTGTCGAGCAGCCCGGGCACCAACAGGCGTCCGGCGCGGGAGAGTTCGCGGCCCGGGTCGACCACGGTGAGCACCGGGTGGAAGGTCAGCTCGCGGCCGGAGGCGGTGCGGACCACCTCGGTCTGGCGGGCGCCGACGGCGAGTTCGCCCTCGACCCGGACCACCACCGGGTGCCACTGCGGGTAGCGGTCGTGGTCGGTGAGCAGCTGCCAGACGGTCTCCGGGGTGCCCGGGAACTCGGCTTCGGCGCTGACCTCGCAGGTGAACAGGCTCATGATGGTTTCCCCCGTGGTGATTCGGTCGTTGGGTGCCAGTGGTGGCGCGCGAGGGTGGTGTCCACCAGGGCGCGCGCGAAGCGGTCGTCGATCGGGTCGCCGCTGATCAGCACCCGGTAGTAGAGCGGGCCGACCAGCTGGTCGATGATCAGCGCCGGGTCGGCGTCGGCCGCCAACTCGCCGCGGGCGGCGGCCCGGACGAGCAGTTCGGCGGCCGCGGTGCGGCGCTGCGTCCACAACGGGCGCAGCGCGTCGCCGAGTTCGGGGTGGCGGGTGCCGGCGGCGATCAGCTCGGCCACCAGGGCGCGGGTGGCGGGCAGGCGCAGGCCGGCCGCGATCGCGGTGAGGGTGGCGGTCAGATCGGCCCGGACGTCGCCGGTCTCCCGGATCGGCGCGGTCTCGAACATGGTGGCGAAGGCGGCGACCACCAGGTGGTCCTTGGTGGGCCAGCGCCGGTACACGGTGGTGCGGGCGACCTCGGCGCGGGCGGCCGCCTCGTCCAGCGCGAACCCCGCGTAGCCGCGCTCGCGTAGCAGCACGCGCGCCGCCTCCAGCACCTTGGCGTCGACGGCGGTGTCCCGCGGCCTGGCCATGTCCCCACCCCGATTCCGCTACGCGTGTCTCGTAATGAGGATGAGGCTAGTGGGAGCGGCGTCATTACGCAACAGCCGTAGCGGAATCCTCAGGGGCCGGTCGGCCAGCGCCAGTTGAGGAGGGTGGCGCACATCAGGGTGGCGGCGGGGGAGAGGCGGGCGGACTCGGACCAGTGGAGGGTGAGGGTGCGCCGGCACGCGGGGTGGTCGACGGAGAGGAGGGCGAGGGGGAGGCGGGTGGCGATCTGGCGGCCGACGGCGGGGATCAGGCCGACGCCGAGGCCGGCGGTGATCAGGTCGGCGATGGCCGCGAGTTCGTCGCTCTCGCAGACGATCCGGGGCGGGTGGCCCAGCGAGCCGAAGAGCTGGTCGAGCAGGCGGCGGTTCCAGTGGCCGGGCCGGGCCGTGATGAACGGGAGCGCGGAGAGGTCGGGGAGGGCGACGGAGCCGCGGCCGGCCAGCGGGTGGTCACGGTGCACGGCCAACCAGACCGGCTCGTCCAGGAGTTGGGCGCTCTTCAGGCCCTCGGTGCGGACCGGCTGCGAGGCGACACACAAGTCCACCTCGTGCGCGCGGAGCTGACGGTCCATCAGATCGGCCGAGAGCTGCCGCAGGTCGATCTCGGCGGCCGGGTGGGCGCGCTTGTACGCGGCCAGCGGGGCGGTGAAGGTCAGGAAGGTCTCGGACGCCAGCCGGACCGTCCCGAAACCGTCGCCCGCCGCCTCCGCGACGGCCCGGCGCCCGGCCTCCAGTTCACCGAGGGCCCGCTCCGCGTAGCCGCGGAACAGCCGGCCCGCCTCGTTCAGGCGCAGCCGCCCGCCCCGGTCGAACAGCGGGGTGCCGAGTTCGTCCTCAAGCCGGGCGATGGTGCGGCTCAGCGAGGGCTGGGCGACCCGGAGTTCCTCGGCGGCCCGGCTCAGGTGTTCCAGCCGTGCCACCACCAGGAACTGGGTCAGTGCGTGCAGGTCCATGGCCGCCCCCCCGTGTTGCTGCAACGGGTCATCGCCGTCCATGCCGGGAACGGCATAACCCCATAGCAATATTGATCTTAGACGGGATAGCCGCGGGGACATAGCGTCGAGGAGGTGCAAGTTCCGTACCCCGTACCAGGATTGAGGGAGTACCCCGTCATGGCTGTGTCAGCCGTCCCCGAACCCGCCGAACCGGCCGACCGTGCCGGTCGTGCCGGCCGGACCGGTGCCGCCGGGCAGGTGCTGCGCGTGCTGGCCGCCGTGCACATGGTGGCCGTGTACGGGCAGCCGGTGTTCGCCGGCGTCTACCTCAGTGGCTCGTACGACGGTCTGGGCTGGCACCTGGCCGGGGCCAACGCCGTCACCAGCCTCGGCTATGCGCAGCTGATCGCCGCCATGGTGTTCTGGTACCGCCGCCGGGTCGGCTGGCCGCTGACCGGCACCGCGCTGGTGGTGATCGCCGAGACGGTCCAGTACTTCGCCGGGATCGACGGCGCGCTGTGGCTGCACCTGCCGCTCGGTGTGGCCACCATCGCCGGCCTCACCGTCCTCACCGTCGGCCTGCTGCGCGCCCCGCTGCCCGGCCGGGCGCCGGAGGTGTCCGGTGAGTGAGCGCCAACTCATGGTCAGCAGGCGGCGGTTGCTCGCGCTGGGCGGCGCGTTCGGGTTGCTGACGGCGGGCGGCCTGGCCTCGGCCGCGGCGCTCGCGCACCGGCCCGCCGGGACGGGCGGGCTGCTGCGCAGCGGGATCGAGCTGCCGCCCGCGTTCCAAGTGCCGCTGCCCAGGCCGCAGGTGCTGGCGCCGGTGTCCACCAGCGGGGGCGTCGACCGGTACGAGATCACCCAGCGGGAGGCCGTCGCCGAGATCCTGCCCGGCGTGCGCACCCCGGTGTGGACGTACGGCGGCAGCTTCCCGGGCCCGACCATCGAGGCCCGCCGCGGCCGCCCCACCGTGGTCACGCACCGCAACGAACTGCCCGTCCCCACCGTGGTCCACCTGCACGGGGGACGTACTCCCGCCGAGTTCGACGGCTACCCCACCGACCTTGTGCTGCCCGAGAGTTGGCCCGATAGCGGCGGCCACGGGGGACATGGCGGTCATGGTGGCGGGATGGCGGACCCGCGGGCCGTGCAGAGCCGCGTCGTGCGCGAGTACACCTTCCCCAACGAGCAGCGCGCCACCATGCTCTGGTACCACGACCACCGGATGGACTACACCGCCCCCGCGATCTGGCGCGGACTGGCGGGGCTGCACATCATCCGCGAGGACAGCGAGAAGGCGCTCGAACTCCCGGACGGCGAGCGTGAGTTGCCGCTGGTGATCACCGACCGGGCGTTCGCCGCCGACGGCAGCCTGGTGTACCCGTCGCTGGACCCGGCGCTGCGCGACCGCCCCGGGGTGCAAGAGCCGTACATGGCAGGGGTGTTGGGCGATGTGATCCTGGTCAACGGCGCGCCGTGGCCGGTGCACGAGGTGGCGGCGGTGCGGCACCGGCTGCGCGTGCTCAACGGCTCCAACGCCCGCCACTACGAGCTGGAGGCGGTCGACCAGGACGGGCGGGCACTGGAGTTGGTGCAGATCGGCGCCGACCAGGGCCTGCTGGCCGCGCCCGTGACGCACCGCCGACTGCCGCTCGCGCCGGCCGAACGGTACGACCTGCTGGTCGACTTCGGCCCGGTGCCGGTCGGCGGGACGGTCCGGCTGCTGAACCGCCTGGGCAGCGGCCGGACCCGGGAGGTGATGGCGTTCCGGGTGGTCCGGGCGCAGCGGGAGGACACCCGGGTGCCGCAGGCGCTGGCCACCGACCTGCCCGAGTGGCGGCGCGAAGAGGCCGTTCGGACAAGGGAGTTCGCGTTCCGCTCCGGACGGATGGGCGAGGGCCACGGCTGGCTGATCGGCGGGCGCCCGTTCGACCCGGCGCGGGAGGACGTCGGCGTCCGGCTCGGCGACCTGGAGGTCTGGCGCCTGATTGCGGACGTCCACCACCCCATCCACCTGCACCTGGTCGGCTTCCGCATCCTGAGCCGGGGCGGCCGCGCGCCGCAGCCGCACGACGCCGGACTCAAGGACACCGTCTCGCTGCGGCCGGGCGAGGCCGCCGAGATCATCACCCGCTTCGACGGCTACCGCGGCCGGTACCTGTTCCACTGCCACAACGCGGAGCACGAGGACATGGGGATGATGGCGAACCTGGAGGTGCGGTGAGACGCCTGCGGGCAGCGGAGGGAGCCGGTGGGCGTCAGTTGGCGATGATCACGGGCGAGGAGGCACCGGCCACCAGCAGGTGGGGTCGGCCGGTGCCGTCCGCCGGGACGGACCAGAGGTCGGTGCCGTGGCCGCTCTTCGCGGGGAGGGCGTAGCCGAGCGTTCGGGCGTCCAGCCAGGTGGCGTGGTCGTTCACGGCGCGGGTCTCGGCCACGGGGTGGTCGTGCAGGTCGGCGAGGTCGAGGACGTAGAGGCGCCAGGGGTCGGCGGGGCCGGCGGAGACGCGCTTGCGGAAGGCGATCCGGGTGCCGTCGGGGGAGAGCGTCGGGCACTCGACGTTCTCCCGCAGGGTGTGTGCCGTCCAGGTCTTCAGATCGCCCTCGACCAGGTGGGTGTGGCCGTCGGCGGAGACGGTGGCGTAGAAGTGGTTGTCGTCGGCGGCGACGTTGACGCTCCAGTAGTTGAGGTCGGTGGCGTGGGAGGGGACGCCGTCGACGGTCAGCGGGATGTCCTCGACGGACTTGGCCAGGTAGCCGGAGCGCAGGTCGAGGACCGAGGTGCGGCTGGCGTAGCCGGCGGTGGCGTGGGTGCCCCGGGTGACGGTCGTCCAGGACAGCACGTGCCCGGACGGGGAGACCCGGGCCCGGTTCGGGACGCCGGGGAGGACGAGGGTGTGCAGCCGGTGGAAGTGCCGGTCGTAGATCACCGCTTCCGTGCAGGCGGGCCGGCCGGGCTTGATGCGCAGGCACAGGGCGCGGTCGCCCGCGGCGTAGAAGCGTTCGCAGGACGGGCCGCCGACCGTCGCCGGGCCGTCGCCGCCGCGCGGGGTGCGGGCGATCCGGCCGGAGGCGGCGTCGCGGTAGTAGAGGCCGGGTTCGTCGAGGGTGAAGGTGGCGTCGGCGGGGACGTTCCGGTGCGGGCCGTCGCGGTGGCAGGTGTGCAGGGCGAACCCGAGTGCGGCGCCGAGCGTCGTGACCACGACCACCACCAGGACCACCAGGCGGGCCGCGGCCGTCGGCCGCTCCGTCAAGTCCGGTGCGGAGCCGGTGTCTTGGGTGGCGTCGAATACGTCCCCTGGTGTGGTCTCGGTCGTCATGAGGGTTTCCCTTCGGGCGGGATGCGCCGGCCGGCGGTGAGGGGATGCGGCCCTACACCATGGGTGGGCCGCGCCGAGCCGTTTCCTTCGGAGATTAGGTGAAAGGAAAGTTTCCTACCAGTAAGTCCGGATAAGTCGCCACCGCGAACTGCCGTACGGGAAAGGCAGGCTGACGACGCAACGGATTGTCGGAAAGTGTGGGTAACACTGTTGCCGGCGGGCTACGGTGTTACCCGTGAACACGCCCTACCAGGACGCCCAACGCATCGGCCAGAGTGCCGTGCGGACCGCGATCCTCGACCACGCCATCGACCTCCTGGTTACCGAGGGGCCCGCCGCGCTGACGATGCGCCGGATCGCCACCGGCATCGGTGCCTCGACCAAGGTCCTGTACACCATGTTCGGCGGAAAGGAGGGCCTGGCCGACGCGCTCTACCGCGAGGGGTTCGCCCGGCTGAGCCGCGCTCAGCAGCAAGTCCCGCGCGCCGCCGACCCGTTGACCGTATTGAACGACCTCGGCGCCGCTTACCGCGTGCACGCCCTCGCCGAACCCGCCTACTACCGGGTGATGTTCGAGCAGGCGGTGCCCGGCTACCGGCCCGGACCGGAGGCGCTGGCCGACGCCGACCACGCCTTCGACGCCTCCGTCGCGGCCGTCCAGGACTGCATCGACGCCGGCGTCTTCGCGCCCGGCGACGCGCACGAGATCTCCAAGCTCCTCTGGGCGGCCGCCCACGGCGCGGTGAGCCTCGAACTCGCCGGCCACTTCCCGCCGGAGAGCGCCGCCCACCGCTTCGACGCACTGATGGCGGCGGTGGGCCGGGCGTTCCTCGCCGAACCGCACGGACGGTTTCCGAGCGACCCGAACGGACCTTCCGCCGTCGAAGATTCCCCCGCCCAACCGCACGGACAAGGACAGCCGGCATACGGACCTTCCGCCGTCGAAGACTCCCCCGCCCAACCGCACGGACAAGGACAGCCGGCATGACGATCAACCGCTATCTGACGGGCAGCTTCACTCCGGTCACCGAAGAGATCACCGCCCACGACCTGCCCGTCACCGGCCGCATCCCGGCCCACCTGAACGGCCGCTACCTGCGCAACGGCCCCAACGCACTGGGCATCGAGGACCCCGCCGCGCACATCTGGACCCTCGGCCCGGGCATGGTGCACGGCGTCCGGATCCGCGACGGCCGCGCCGAGTGGTACCGCAACCGCTGGGTGCGCTCGGCCGCCGTCGCCGACCACCTCGGCGAACCGCGCCGCGGCACCCCCGTCGACCCCCGGCTGGACTTCGCGCCCAACGTCCAGGTCGCCGGGCTGGACGGCCGCACCTTCGCGCTGATCGAAGGCGGCATCCGCCCCTACGAACTCGGCTACGAACTCGACACCTTGGGCCCCTGCGACCTCGGCGCCACCCCCGAGGGCTACAGCGCCAACGCGCACTCCGTCTACGACCCGCACACCCGGGAACTGCACTCGCTCGCATTCCGGTACGGCACCGAGCACGTCCAGCACATCGTGATGGACCACCACGGCACCGTCCGCCGCACCACGCTGATCCACACCCCAGGCAACCCGTACATGCACGACTTCGCGCTCACCGAGCACCACGTCGTCCTGTTCGACGCCCCCGTGGTGTTCAGCCCCGCCCACCTGCCCACCGGCGTGCCGTTCACCTGGGACGACACCCACCAGGCCCGCGTCGGCATCATGCCGCGCAGCGGCGGGCCGGTGCGCTGGTTCGACGTCGCCCCCTGCCTGGTCGGCCACACCCTCAACGCGTACGAGGACGGCACCGAGGTGGTGATCGACGTGGTCCGCCACCCCGAGGGCTTCACCATCCGCGACTTCGGCCGCAGCCGCCCCACCCTCGACCGGTGGCGGATCGACCTGGCAGCAGGCAGGATCCGCGAGGAGCGAATGGACGACCGCACCCAGGAGTTCCCGCGCGTCGACCCCCGCCGGGTCGGCCGCCCGCACCGCTACGGATACGCTGCCGCGGCCGAACTGTACGCCGCACCCACCGGCCCCGACGACCCGCGCCCCAACGAGGGGTTCAGCAGCGCCCTGCTCAAGCACGACCTGCTGCGCGGCACAGTCGAGGCCCACGAGTTCGGCCGGTTCGGCGCCGTCGGCGAGGGCGTGTTCGTCCCCGCCGAATCACTCACCGCCGAGGACGACGGCTACCTCATGGCGTACGCGCACGACCCCGAACGCGGCGCGGCCGACCTGGTCATCCTCGCCGCGCAGGACTTCGCGGGCGAACCCGTCGCCCGCATCCACCTGCCCGTCCGGGTGCCGCTCGGCCTGCACGGCAACTGGGTACCTGACGGATCATCAACTCACTGACGGCGCACCGGCCTTCGGGATCGCGCCGGTGGAGCTCGCGATGGTGTGCCGGGTCGGCGCGGGGAGCGTGGCGTGGCGGCGGCGCTCACGGTGCAGCTCGACGTGCACGGCGACCTTCGCGCGCAGCGCCCACGGATCGACCGGCTTCGGGATGAAGTCGACCGCGCCCGCCGCGTAACCGCGCATCGAATGGTCCGGATCCGTGCCGATCGCGGTGACGAAAATGATCGGGATGTCGCGGGTCCGGGCCCGGCGCTTGATGGCCGCGGCGGTCTCGTAGCCGTCCATCCCCGGCATCTGCACATCCAACAGGATCACCGCGAACTCGTCCGGCTCCAGCAGCGCCCGCAACGCGTCCGGGCCGGACGCGGCCCGCACCAGCCGGTGGCCGTGCGGCCCCAGGACGGCCTCCAGCACCATCAGGTTGTCCGGCCGGTCGTCCACCAGCAGCACCTTCGGCGGTGGACCCTCCTCCAGCGGGCACGCCGGCTGCAAGGGGATGTCCGCGAGGCCCTGCTGCTGCTCCACCAGGGCGAGTTGACGCTCGAACAGGTCGCACCGGGTCTCCGCGCAGGCCGCCCGCTCCCGGGCGCGGGCCAGCTCCTCGGCCAGCCGCTCCACCTCCTGGGCCAGCGCGTCGCGCTCGGCGAGCAGGTCGGCGCGGTCGGGCGTCGTGGGTGGTTCGGCGTGCTCCTGCGGCGCGGACGGCTCGGGGCGGTCCGGCGGTGCGGGCAGCAGGGGCCGGGACTCCAGGCGGACCAGCCGGGCGTCCAGAGCGGCGATGGTCTGCCGGGTGTCGTCCAGCGCGTGGTCCAGCTGCTCCTCGCGCGCCCCCGCCCGGCGGGCCTCCCGGTCCGCCGCCTGCAACTGGCCCTCCAACTGCTGCACCGCCCGGCCGATCGACGCCGCCGTCTTCAGCGCCGCCACATGCCTGCGGCGCAGCCCCTCCAGGGCAGGCGGGTCGAGCCGGGTTCCGCAGTCCTCGTCGAGATGGTGCAGCAACTCCTCGACGAACTGCCACGGCGCGATCCGCGACCCCGCCAAATACCGGGACAGCGTGCCCGGGTTGAGATAGCACCGGGTGGCGTACCGGCGCACCGAGATACCGAGCTCCAGGAACAGCTCCCGCAACGTCTCCGCGAACTCCCGGCACTCCCTGTTCAGTTCACGATCCAGCGGCAGGAGCCCGCCGTCCCGGACAGGCCCCGCCATCACGCTCCACACCCCCGTCGGCCGTTCGTCGATCCGCCGGGTCGCCATGTACGCCGCACCCGAATCCTCCACCCGTACCCGCCGGCCCGTCACGGGTCGGTCGCGCCAACCCCGGCCGCCGCTGCGCCGGGGTGGACAGCAGCATGCCGGATCGTGAGGGTGTTGCGCGCCCCGCAACACGCGGACGCGCCGGACCGGCAACAGGACTGGTGTCCCGTGATTTTGAGGCAGTATCAGATTGACGCGCCGTCAACCGGCTGTCGGATTC
This sequence comes from Kitasatospora sp. NPDC004614, assembly GCF_042873675.1. Taxonomy (NCBI): domain Bacteria; kingdom Bacillati; phylum Actinomycetota; class Actinomycetes; order Kitasatosporales; family Streptomycetaceae; genus Kitasatospora; species Kitasatospora sp. NPDC004614. The sequence goes on along the minus strand of NZ_JBIALR010000026.1, from coordinate 42,413 downwards.
ACCGCTTTCCGCGCCCCGCGTGTTCATCCGTACGGGCGAGGGCGGAGAGCCTGCGAGGCCGTTCACGTGAGCGGCGCGGCTCCGCCCGAACCCGCACCGCCTCGATCAACGCCCGCTCCGCACCGCCCTTCCCGAGCCCCGGAATGTACGTCACCTGCAAACACCCCAGTGCGTCCAGGGTGCCCTTGATCACTGAGCCGCCGACTCGCACCGCTCGAGCCACTCGAGGTACCAGGTGCCAAAGGTGTGGCGGTTTCCCGCCGCGTCGACGTACGGCTCGAAGGGCGGGTTGATGCCCTGCTCCCGGTCGCGGAGTTCCCCGCGATGCGGGCCGACGACGATGAGCCAGCCGGATGCCCCGCACCCGTCGTTGCTGAGGTGGATCGCACCCCGCCCGCGCTCCCGGTACCAGCGTTCGCCGCCGGCCTCACCGAAGGCCCTGCGGAAGTCGGAGCGGTTGTCTGCGCCTTGGGGCGTGGGCTCGTATCCGGCGGCTCGAAGGATTTCCGCCTGGCGGGTCGGCCAGTCCTCGGTCTCGACGAACGGCCCGCTGGAGTCCAGCAGCCAGCGCAAGGTCTCGTCGTCGTCCCAGACCCACCCCCACCTGCCGTCGACTCGGCGCAACGAGGTGAGCTCGAACCCACGGACCTGGGCCGTTCACCCCGACCTCGGCCAGGAACGAGCGGTAGTCGGCGGGGAGTTCGACACCGCACTGCGCCTCGACCTCCGCGATCTCGTCGGGAGTCAGGACGGGTTCGAACGTCGGATGCCGAGAGGGCGCGAGGCCACGCGCACGCCGATCCGCCTCCTCCACGGCGATGACCCGCTCCCGGACTGACGGCCAGTCGATCTGGCTGTTCATGGCACTCCTACTCGACGACGGGCGGACTGTAGCGCCCGCCACCGACACACTGGGCGGACGTACCGAGGCTGTAACAACGATTGCGCAGGTCCGCGTGCGCGCCGCACCGTCGGCCGGGTGTCGTGCCCTGGGGGAGGTGAGAGCGTTAAGCAGGGCAGTTGGATCAGCGTGAGTAGGAGGACTCCTTGATTGCACCTCAGGTCCGCAGGGTTGCCCTGGCGGCGGCTGCGGCGGCCGTGGCGATGATGACGGTGATGCAGCCCGCGACGGCTGCCGGTCCGGTGCGGCGTGCGTTCGCGGACCGGACGGACAACGGGTTCCAGAGCGACTGCCTCACGGCCATCAACGCGTACCGGGCCAAGCACCAGGCACCTCCGCTCGCAATCGATCCGGAGATCGTGGAGTACGCCAAGTCCCGCGCACAGAAGATCTCCGAGCCGGGCGGCTTCCAGCACGACGGTCTGGCCCGTGCGTACGGCGAGACCCTGAGCTGGAGCTCGTTCGCCGGCGACAACCCCGAAGGCGGCTACACGCCGGACGGTTGCAAGGGCGCGGTGGACTCCTGGTACGCGGGGGCCGCGTCCTACGACTACAGCAAGCCCGGTTTCTCCCGCGAGACCGGCAACTTCACCCAGCTGGTGTGGAAGTCCACCACGAAGATCGGCTGCGCCCGGGTGGGCGGCCGGCGCGACGGCGGCCCCGACAAGGACGGTTACTTCTGGTTCGACACGTACATCGCGTGCGACTTCGCACCGCGCGGGAACTCCGCGGCGGATCCGAAGGACCCGGGCAAGTCGTACCGGGAGAACGTCCTGCCGGTGGTGAGGTCGTAGGGCCGTCGTCAGAGCTGAATTCCGGCCGAGAACCAGGGCGGTGTTCAGCCGTCCCGCAGGATGCGGTGGGCGATCGGGTGGTGTACGCGCAGCAGCGCCGGCAGGGCGCGGGAGGCGCCACCGCGACGACGGGGCGGCCACGTTCGATGCCCCGGACGATCGTGGTGGCGGCCTCGGCGGCCGACAGCTTGCGGACCGCGCCCTCCCGGTCCGCCGTCATCGCCGTGTCGACCAGGGCAACACCACCTCCTGCACCCGCACGGACGGCGTGTCGGCCTGCACCTGGTAGCGCAGCGACTGCACCAGCGTGTGCACGGCGGCTGTGGGAGCTGTGGGAGCTGTCGGAGCGGCTGACCGGCGTCCGGTTCGACGTCTGAACCACCAGGGCCGTCAGCGCGTCAGTCCGACAGGCCGTCAGCCCGGCAGCTCCGCGCGGAGGGTGTGGGCGGCGGCGACCAGGCTGTGGAGCGCGGCGCGGGTCTCGGGCCAACCGCGGGTCTTCAGGCCGCAGTCGGGGTTGACCCACAGGCGCTCGGCGGGGACGGTGGTGAGCGCCAGGCGCAGCAGCAGGACGGTCTCGGCGGGGAACGGAACGCGCGGCGAGTGGATGTCCCACACGCCCGGGCCGACCTCGGCCGACCAGCCGGCGGCGGCCAGCTCGTGGGCGACCTGCATGTGCGAGCGGGCCGCCTCCAGGGAGATCACGTCCGCGTCCAACTCGCCGATGGCGCCCAGGATGTCGCCGAACTCGGCGTAGCACATGTGGGTGTGGATCTGGGTGTCGGAGCGCACCGGCGAGGTGGCCAGCCGGAACGCCCCGGTCGCCCAGTCCAGGTACCCGGGCCGCCCGGCCCGGCGCAGCGGCAGCGTCTCGCGCAGCGCCGGCTCGTCCACCTGGATCACCGCCGCGCCCGCCGCCTCCAGGTCGGCGACCTCGTCGCGCAGCGCCAGCGCGACCTGCCGGGCGGTGTCGGCGAGCGGCTGGTCGTCGCGGACGAACGACCAGGCCAGCATGGTGACCGGTCCGGTCAGCATGCCCTTGACCGGGCGGTCCGTCAGGTTCTGTGCGAACGCGTACCAGTCGACGGTCATCGGGGACGGGCGGGAGATGTCACCGGCCAGCACCGGCGGCCGCACGTACCGGGTGCCGTAGGACTGCACCCAGCCGTGCCGGGTGGTCAGGTAGCCGGTGAGCTGCTCGGCGAAGTACTGCACCATGTCGCTGCGTTCGGGTTCGCCGTGCACGAGCACGTCCAGGCCGGCCTGTTCCTGGCAGGCGATCACCTCGCGGATCTCGTCGGCCATCCGCGCGTGGTAGTCCGCCTCCTCCAGCAGTCCGGCGTTCAACTCGGCGCGGGCGGTGCGCAGTTCGTCGGTCTGCGGGAACGAGCCGATGGTGGTGGTGGGCAGCGGCGGCAACTGGAGCCGGGCCCGCTGGGCGGCGGCGCGGACGGGGTACGGGTCGGCGCGGCGGGTGTCGGCGTCGGTGACGGCGGCGGCGCGGGCCCGGACGGCCGGGTCGCGGGTGATCGGGGATGCCGCGCGGGACGCCAAGTCGGCCCGGTTGGCAGCGAGTTGGGCGGTGACGGCGGAGGTCCCCTCGCGCAGGGCGCGGGCCAGCAGGGCCGTCTCGGCGGCCTTCTGCCGGGCGAACGCCAGCCAGCGGCCGATCTGCTGGTCCAGGTCGCGCTCGGCGACCACGTCCAGTGGGACGTGCAGCAGCGAGCAGGACGGGGCGACGTCCACCCGGTCGGCGAGGCCGAGCAGGGTGGCGAGGGTGGCCAGCGACTTCTCCAGGTCGTTGATCCACACGTTGCGGCCGTCCACCACGCCCGCGACCAGCCGCTTGCCGGGCAGGCCGCCGACCGCGGCGAGATCGGCGAGGTTGCCGGCGGCCGGTCCGGTGAAGTCCAGCGCCAGACCCTCGACCGGGGATTCGGCAAGTACCGGCAGGGCCTCGCCGAGGCGGTCGAAGTACGAGGCGACCAGCAGTTTCGGACGGTCCGTCAGCGCGCCGAGGTCGCGGAACGCGCGGGCGGCGGCGTTCAGTTCGGCCGGGGTGCGGTCCTGGACGAGCGCCGGTTCGTCCAGTTGGGCCCATCCGGCGCCGGCGGCCCGCAGTTCGGCCAGCAGTTCGGCGTACACCGGCAGCAGCCGGTCCAGCAGGGTGAGCGGCTCGAAACCGTTCGCGGTTCCGGGCGCGGCCTTGGCGAGCAGCAGGTAGCTGACCGGGCCGAGCAGCACCGGGCGGGCCCGGTAGCCCTGGCCGAGTGCCTCGCGGAGCTCGCCGACCTGCTTGGCGGAGTTCGCGACGAACACCGTGTCCGGCCCCAACTCCGGTATCAGATAGTGGTAGTTGGTGTCGAACCACTTGGTCATTTCGAGCGGCGCGAGTTCCTGGGTGCCGCGCGCCATGGCGAAGTAGCCGGCCAGCGGGTCGGCGTCCACCGCGGCCCGGTGCCGGGGCGGGATCGCACCGACGGCGACGGTGGTGTCCAGCACGTGGTCGTACAGCGAGAAGTCGCCGGTGGGGACTTCGGTGATGCCGGCGCCGGCCAGTTGACGCCAGTTGGCGCAGCGCAGTTCGGCGGCGGCGGCGAGCAGCGCGTCAGCGGCGACGGTGCCCTTCCAGTAGCCCTCGACGGCCTTCTTCAGTTCCCGGTCGGCGCCCTGACGGGGGTAGCCGTGGACAGTTGCCGCGGCTGTGGACCTCGTGGTCAAGGGGACTCTCCTTCGCGAGCCTCGAACCTGGGTCCGACGACACCGCGGAAAGCGAAGGCCCGTGAGTCGTGCGGCGCTGTCAACTGCGCCTGCCCGACCGATGGTTGGCCGACCCGCCCGCGAGGTCACCGGAGGCCGGGAGCGAGCCGTCGCACCCGGGCAACGGGCAGGTCTTCGGACTCGCGGGCCCCGCCCGGGCCGACGCCCGGACACCTACTGGCCGTCGCTTCCCGGGCCCGTCCGGACCCAGTGCGTATGACGGCGGTCGTTCCCACTCACCGCTGCGGGGCAGTCCCGGATTCCCACCGGGTTCCCTCTTACGACGCGCCTGCCCAGAGGCAGTGCGCGAACCAGTTGCGCGATCAGTCTAGAACGAGGCGGACGGGTGGGGGAGTTGGGCTCCGCACCCGTCCGCTCGATGGGGTGTGCGGGGTCAGTCCTCGGTGCGGCGCAGCAGGTAGCTGTCCATGATCCAGCCCTTGCGTTCGCGCGCCTGCTCGCGCAACTCCGCGATCCGGTCCGCCTGTTCGGCGAGCGGACCGGAGGCCAGGATCTCGTCCTCGGTGCCCAGGTAGGCGCCGTAGTGGATGTGCACACCCGCCGGGTCGATCTTGGTGAACGCGGCCTGCCCGTCCAGCATCACCACCGCGTCTTCTGAGCCCGGCCCGAAGCCTTCGGCGGCGAGGCGGCGCCCCGTGGTGATCCGCACCGGCCGCGCGGTGCGGGTCAGGGTGGTGCGGTGGCGGGCGGCCAGGACCGAGATGCTGCTGATGCCGGGGATGACGGTGTACTCGAACTCGGTGCGGCCGCGCGCCAGGATCCGGTCCAGCACGGCGGTCACGCTGTCGTACAGCGCCGGGTCGCCCCAGACCAGCAGGGCACCGGTCTCGCCGTCCGCCAGCTCCTCGATCACCGCCTGCTCGACCAGATCGGCCCGCCGCTCCCGCCACTCCTCGACGGCCTCCCGGTACGCGGCCGTGCTCCGGTCGCGCGCCGGGTCGATCAACTCGACCACCCGGTGCCCGGGCCGCCCGTGCTCGGCGATCATCTGTCGCCGCAACCGGATCAGGTCCTGGCGCTCCTCGGGCTTGTCCAGCAGCAGAAACGCATCCGTGCGGCCGATCGCCTTGACCGCCTCCAGAGTGAGGTGGTCGGGATCGCCCGCGCCGATGCCGATGACGAGAAGGGTACGCATGACGCCGATTCTGCCTGGTCCCTCCCGCGCAGCCGCAGGTGGGAGGCACGTTGGGGAACGGATGCTCCGTCAACCAGCTGCCGCCTTCGAACTCGGCCGGGTGTCGTCCTTCCGCGGGGGCCGATCCCGAGGGGCGCGGTGGACCAGGGCGGTGCAGGGGTGGGCGAACGGTTTTCGGCCCCGATCCGGCGGTAACGCCGCAGGTGGGACGCGGTCTGTTCACGGACCCGGCGGCCTGCCAGGCTCACCGCGCCGGACACCGACCAGGAGGGGCAACGGAGATGACAGGACTTCGGCAGACACTGACCAGATGGATCGCGGTGATGGCCGTCCTGCTGGGCGCCGTCACGCTTGTGAGCGCGCCGACGGCGCACGCCGCTCCGGCGGTGGCACAGGGTGCTCCGGCAGTGGCACAGGCCGCTCCGGCAGTGGCGCAGGGAGCGACGACCACCATCTGCGGGTACACCCCCGTCCCCGCAGGCTGGGTGATCACCAGCGAGAACTGGGCCGGGTGCAGCGGCTACGGGCTGTTCACCATCACGGAGTTGGGCGACGCCACCACCATCCAGGCCTGCTCCAACTCGCCCGTCCCCGACCACTGGGTGATCACGGCGATGCAGACCGGCCCGACCTGCGGCAGCAGTTACCCGCTGTACTCGCTGCTGAAGGTCACCACCCAGACCACGCTCCAGGACTGCGCCCAGTCCGCGATCCTCCCCGGCTGGGTGATCACCGCGGTCCAGACCGTCTCGCCCGCCTGCGGCACCTACGGGACGTACACCGTGACGCTGATCCCGCCCACGGCGACCTCGTACCAGGCCTGCGCGATGTCGCCGATCCAGGACGGCTGGGTGATCACCTCCTCGCAGAACGGCGCCGGCTGCGGCAACTACCCGCAGTACTCCCTGCTGAAGGTCACCACCCAGACCACGCTCCAGGACTGCGGCCAGTCCGCGATCCTCCCCGGCTGGGTGATCACCGCGATCCAGCCCAACTCGCCCGCCTGCGGCACCTACGGGACGTACACGGTGACGCTGGTGACCACCCAGACCTCGCTCCAGGTGTGCTCCAACTCCCGCATCCCCGACGGCTGGGTGATCACCACGATGCAGAGCGGCGCCGGCTGCGGCAGCTACCCCGGGTACTCGCTGGTCAAGGTCGCCGACCAGACGACGCTCCAGGTCTGCGGCCAGTCCGCGATCCCGTCCGGGTACGTCATCACCCAGGTGCAGAGCAACAATTCGGCCTGCGGCACCTACAACGTCAACACCCTGACGAAGGTCACCACCCAGACCAGCCTGACCGTCTGCGGACAGTCGCCGATCCCCGCCGGCTGGGTGATCACCCAGGCGTTCGGCAACTCCGGACTGTGCGGGGTCTACACCGTGTACACGCTGACGAAGGTCACCACCCAGACCTACCTGGTGGTCTGCGGCCCGTCCCCGATCCCGGCCGGCTGGGTGGTCAGCAACCAGGTCAACGGCTCCCAGTGCGGGACGTACACCGTGCTGCTCATCACCAAGACCTCCTGACCCTCCGCCCCGCGCGCCGGGCTCTCACCTGCGGGGCCGGCGCGCGGGCTCCACGGTTCCCACAGCGGGAACGGGTTTCAGTGGGCATGAGTGGAACGGCTTCGGATCGCCGGAGTGAACGGGACGGGCGGACCCGGGTCCTGGTACGCGGTCGGCGGACGGCTGGTGCTGACGTCCGCGCATGTCTTCGTCGACCGTGTGGAGCCGCTGTTCGCCTGCGCCGAGGGGTTGGCGGTGCGGCGGGGGCTGTGCCGGCGTGGGTGGTGACGGTGGTCAGTGGCAGGTCGGGTCCTGCTGGTGGTTGTCCGGCGGGGCCGCTGCCGCGGGAAGCGGGTCGGCGGCGTCTTGAGGGTTTCCCGGAGGCGGTTCACTGACGGGGCGTCGGGCGGGTAGCGCCGCCGCCACCGCTCGTCCCCGACCGCTCATCGTCTGGCGTCCTCGTCGCGGTGATTCCGTAGTACCGCGGGCGGGCGGACGTCGCGGCGCAGCAGGTAGATGCCGGAGGCCGCCGCCAGGGCGGCCATGCAGGCGGCGAAGACCAGGCCGGCGTGGGTGAGGCCGAGCGGGCCGCTGAGCAGGCCGATGCCGATCACCGGTACCGAGATGCCGAAGTACGCCACCACGAACAGCGCCGACAGCACCCCGCCGCGCTCCTCGGCGGGGGCCGCGTCCGCCACTTCGCCGACGGCTCCGCGCAGCCCCATGCCCTGGCCGGTGCCGCCCACCAGCGCGGCCAGGACGAGTGGCGTCAGGGTGTCGGTGGCGAGGGACAGGGCGAGCAGGCCGAGTCCGGCGATCAGCACCAGGCAGCCCAGCGGGATCGCCCGGGCCGCGCCGAGTCGGGGCACCAGCAGCTGGCCGCCGGTGGACGCGAAGAACGCCAGGCAGACGATCGCGCCGACCGCGGCGTGGTTGTGCACGTCCAGGTTCTCGGCGAGGAACGCCGGGCTGACCGAGGTGAACACCCCGAGCAACGAGAACCCGGCGAACGCGGCGATCCCGGCCGGCACGAACACCCCGCGCACCTGCGGCGGCAGACTCGGCCGGCGCGGGCGCGCCGCACGCAGCGGTTCGGCGTCCGGCACCGTCTCGGGCAGCGACCAGGTGACGGCGAACGAGGCGGCCAGCAGCGCCAGATGGACCAGGTACGGCAGCGTCAGCGGGTGGGAGGTGTACTCGGCGAGCAGCCCTGACAGCAGCGGGCCGAGGCCGAGGCCGCCCATGTTCGCGGCGGTGGCCACGAACCCGGCGCGGGCCTGGCGGCCGGGCGGGGCGAGTTCCAGCACGTATGCGGTGGCGGTGCCGGTGAACAGGCCCGCCGACAGTCCGGACAGCAGCCGGCCCAGGAAGAGCAGCGGCAGACCCCCTTCCGCCAGGAACGCCACCGCGGCCGCCGCCGCGCAGCCGAGCCCGACCAGCAGCACCGGGCGCCGCCCCACCGCGTCCGAGACGTTGCCGACCAGCAGCAGCACGCCGATCACCCCGAGCGCGTAGACGGCGAACACCACCGTCACCATCAGCTCGGAGAAGCCGATCTGCTCCTGGTACAGCCCGTACAGCGGCGTGGGCAGCGTGGTGCCCGCCATGCAGACGGCGAACGCGCCCGCCGCCCCCAGGTACCCCGAACGCTGACGACCGGTCATGCGCCCCACGTAACCACGGGCCCGCCGCCCCCGCTCCCGGGCGGAGCGAAGGCGCAGGTCAGGGGTGTCGGTGACGCACTGTTGAATGGGCGCCATGACTGTTCGTGAACTGGTGTCCCTGCTGCCCGAACCCGCTGTGCTGCGCGACCGCTGCCGGGCGATCGCCATGCTCGACGTGATCCTTGACGGGTACGGCCTCATGCACACGTTCGTGCCCGGCTGGCGGGAGGGCGTGGATCTGGCGCGGATGGAGAACGGCGGGGGCGACCTGTACGCGATCGTGTTCGACCCGGCCGGGGTGTTCCTCTACGGCTTCGACCACGAGAGCGACGCGACGCCGTGGCGGGAGGAGGACCGCGCGCACTGGCCCGGGCTGCTCGACGGGCTGCCCGCTTCGCTCGCCCGCTACGCGAAGGAGCCGGAGTTCCAGTTCGAGGGGTTCTTCGACGCCTCGGTGTGCGCGTGGCGCGAGGCCGGTGACAGCGCCTGGCGGTGCGGGCCGGTGGAGTTCGGCCCCCACGAGTCGGACGGCGGCGGCTGGCTGTTCGACCTCGTCGTGGACGGGAGCCCGGACGCCTTCGTGGGTTTCGCCGAGGACTACTACGAGCGGTCCGTCGATCGGGACGCGGTGGCAGCCGTCCTGGCGGGCGCCCCGCTGACCCGGGCCGTCGTCGCGTCGCTCCGGGCCTCGGCGGACTTCGACATCGTCGCCGGGCAGGCCCGCAAGCTGGGTTGGGCCGTCGTGGGGGAGGCTGCCGCCGGGTGAGTGAGACTCGGGGATTCGGGGCCCGGCCTGCGGGGGAGTGGGTGGGGCGGGTGGCAGAGTGGCCGGGTTCCGATCATCCGATGGATGTGCGGCGGCCGGTGGGTTCAGGGGGCCCGACCGGTCAGTGGCGCGTCCGGTGCAGTTGAACGAGGGCGGTGGACTTTCATGTCCCGTGGCACCTCCCGGTCCTGGCGAGCGACAGTGCTGGCGCTGGTCGTGGCGCTGCTGCTGACGATCGCCGCACCCGCGGTCGCCGAGCCGCTGCCCGTTCCGGACAACGAGACCGTCCAGGAGGCGGCCGACGGCGAGACGGCGGGCGAGCAGGCCGGCGAGGGGGCCGGCCAGTCGGTGGGGGAGGAGGTGGCCGGTGGCGAGGCAGCGGGGGAGGAGGTGGCCGGTCAGCCGGCCGGGGCGGCGCTCGACCAGTTGGGCAAGGACCTCGCCGAGGTCCGGCACGAGGCCGAGACGGCGGAGCAGCGTTCCACCGCAGCGGGCGTCCAACTCGAGCGCAGGAAGAAGGAGTCGGCGGACGCGGCGGCCGAGGCCGACCATCAGCGGGCCAGGGTCGAGGAGGCGGAGACGCAGGCCGCGCGGCTGGTCGCCGAGCAGTACCGCAACGGTCCGCTCGGGTCGCTCGGCCCGCTGGCCCGGCTGTTCCTCTCCGAGCGGGCCGAGGATTTCCTCGGCCACCAGCACCAGGCGTTCGAACGGTCCCACAGCGCCGCCGACGTGCTGAACGAAGTGCGCGAGGCCCGCGGACGGCTGGTGCTGGCGGCCGAGCAGGCACGGCAGGCCGAGGAGGCGGCGGCCGCCGCCGCGCAGGACTCCCAGCAGGCCGTGGAGCAGGCCCGCACCGCCGCCGCCCGGACCGCCCAGCTGCTCGACTCCACCCCCGCCGACCAGCTCGAACTACTGGAGCAGCTGGACTACGACCGCGCCGACGAGTCCCGTCAGCAGATGCTCGCCGCAGGGGTGTTCGGCCCCGGCGGCAGCGCGTCCGAGGCCGGGCGCAAGGCCATCGCCTTCGCGCTCGGCCAGCGCGACAAGCCGTACCTGTGGGGCGGCACCGGCCCCGACGCGTTCGACTGCTCCGGCCTCACCTCGCAGGCCTGGCTGGCGGCCGGCGTCCCCGTCCCACGCACCAGCCAGGAGCAGTGGGCGGCGCTGCACCGGATCCCGCTGCGTGACCTGCGGCCCGGCGACCTGATCATCTACCAGAACGACGCCAGCCACGTCGCGCTCTACGTGGGCGGCGGCACCGTCGTGCACGCCCCGCACCCGGGGACGGTGATCAAGCTCGCGCCCATCACCATGCTCCCCATCCTCGGCGCGGTCCGTCCGGACCCTGAGTCCCCGTCCGCGTCCTGACCGGCTGCGGGTTCAGCGGGTGGCGGTGACCGGACGGACCTGGGTGTCCGGCTGGGTGGTGGTGCGGTGGTCCTGCGGGTTGGCGCCCTCCCAGTGGACGGTGAGGCTGCCGGTGTCGTTCGGCGGGGTCAGCACCATCGAGGTGACCTTGAACTCGGACTGGCCGCGCTGCCCGCGACCCCGGTACGGCAGGTAGTCGATCAGCACGTACGCCGTCCCGCCGGGCGGCAGCGTCACCTGCCGGGCCTGCGTCGAACGGGAACGCGGCAGGCTCCAGGTCGTCCCGCCGCTCACCAGGTCGACGCCCGGGAAGCCCTGCATGGTGCAGGTGGCGGCGCTGCGGTTGGCCAGCTCGATCCGCTCCACCGCGGGCCGGTCCGCGGCCGACACCACCGAGCCCGCCGCCACCGTCGCCCGCAGGTCCGCCGCCGTGCACGGGCGCGCCCCCTCCGTGGCGGGCGTGGCGGGCCTGCTGGGCGTGCTGGGCGTGCTGGGCGCGTTCGCCAGGACGGGCGACACCGGGAGTTCCGCCGAGACGGGCGCCACCGGGGCGGCGGGCCCGGCGGGCGCGGCCGGGGCGACGGGGCCGGACGGCCGGTCGTCGGCGCACGCGGCGAGGGACATACCCAGGGCCGCCACCACGGCGGCGACGGAGAGCTGACGGACACGCATGATCTGTTCCACCCGTGATCTCGGCGGCCCCGCAGCGGGGCCGCGCCGAAACTGATGGCCGATCACCACTCGAACCCACCCCCGGGACCGGCACGTCCCCCATGCTGGCCCCCGCCGATCAACAACGGATCAACAGCGATCGGACGCCCGGCCCGGGAAGAATCGAACGGCTGCCACCGGCCGGTCACGGCAAGGGACTTGCGGCCCGGCCGAGCCCGCCGAGAGGGGCCGGACGGCCCGGGGCGCGGGGACGTACGGGACCTGCGGCGGCGCGGGCGGGGTTCGTAGCGTGGAGGCACGCCCGTGCGTGGGGTCCGTCGGTCCCGGGGCGAGATGCAGGAGTCCAGGAGGACCGCATGTTCTGTTACCAGTGCGAGCAGACCGACCGTACCGGGACGGTTCCCGGCTGCGCGGCCGCGATCGGCAACTGCGGCAAGGACGCCGCCACGTCCGATCTGCAGGATCTGCTGATCCACGCGGCGAAGGGCATCGCCCAGTACGCCGCGGAGGCTCGCACCCTCGGAGCGGCGGACGACGAGGCGTCGCGGTTCGTGCTGTACGCGATGTTCACCACGCTCACCAACGTGAACTTCAACCCGTCGCGGTTCGGCGCGCTGATCCAGCAGGCCGTCGCCCACCGCGAACGCGCCCGCGCCGCCTACGAGGAGGCCGCCCGGGCAGCCGGACAGGAACCGCGCGAACTCACCGGCCCCGCCGCCTGGCAGCCCGCCGACGACCCGGACGCGCTGCTGCGGCAGGCCGCCGAGGTGGGCGTGGACGCCGGCCTGGCCCTGGTCGGACCGGACGTGGTCGGCCTGCGCGCGCTGCACCTGTACGCGCTGAAGGGCATCTGCGCGTACGCCCACCACGCGCACGTCCTCGGCAAGGAGAGCGCCGAGGTGTTCGGCGGCGTGGAGAGCGCCCTCGCCCACCTCGCCGGCGAACCCACCGACGTCGCCGACCTGGTGGAGCGCGCCGTCGGCCTGGGCCGGCTCAACCTGGCCACCATCGAACTGCTCGACGCCGCCAACACCGGCGCGTACGGCGCCCAGCAGCCCACCGCGGTGCGCACCACGCCCGTCGCGGGCAAGGCCATCCTGGTCAGTGGCCACGACCTGCACGACCTGGAGCAGCTGCTCAAGCAGACCGCCGACCAGGGCATCAACGTGTACACCCACGGCGAGATGCTGCCCGCGCACGCCTACCCGCTGCTGAAGGCATACCCGCACCTGGTCGGCAACTACGGCGGCGCCTGGCAGGACCAGCAGCGCGAGTTCGCCGCGTTCCCCGGCCCGATCCTGATGACTTCCAACTGCATCATCGAACCGCACGTCAGCTACCGGCGGCGGATCTTCACCACCGGCCCCGTCGGCTGGCCCGGCGTGCGCCACCTCGCCCAGGGCGACTTCGGCCCCGTCCTGCAAGCCGCCCGCGCACTGCCCGGCTTCCCCGCCTCGCCGGAGGAGGAGCCCGAGCGGATGCTCACCGTCGGCTTCGGCGCCGACGCCGTACTCGCCGTCGCCGACCGGGTCACCGCCGCCGTACGCAGCGGCGCCATCCGCCACTTCTTCGTGGTCGGCGGCTGCGACGGGCCCACCCCCGGACGCGACTACTACACCGACTTCGCAGTCGGCGCGCCCGCCGACAGCGTGGTACTCACCCTCGGCTGCGCCAAGTACCGCTTCAACGGGCACGACTTCGGCGACATCGACGGCATCCCGCGACTGCTCGACCTCGGCCAGTGCAACGACACCCACTCGGCGATCCGGATCGCCGCCGCCCTCGCCGAGGCCTTCGACTGCGAGCTCAACGACCTGCCGCTGACCCTGGTCCTCTCCTGGACCGAGCAGAAGGCCGTCGCCGTACTGCTCGCCCTGCTCGCCCTCGGCATCCGCAACATCCACCTCGGCCCGACGCTGCCGGGCTTCCTCACCCCGAACCTGGTCGACGCCCTGGTCCAGCGCTTCGACCTGCGGCTGATCGGCGACCAAGCCGCCGACCTCGCCGCCGCGCTGGAACCGGCCGCAAAATGACTGACCGTCAGATTCCCGGCCACCAAGTGGTGTTGACCACAACCGACGGCGCCCGGCTGGAGCTGAGCTGCCCGCCCGGCGGCACCGTCCTGGAGGCGGCCGCCGAGGCCGGGGCCGCACTGCCCGCCTCCTGCAAGCAGGGCACCTGCGGCTCCTGCCACGCCACCGTCACCTCCGGCGAGTACGACCTCGGCCCGCACAGCGACCAGGCCCTCCCGCCCGACCAACTCGCCTGCGGCGGCGTCCTGTTGTGCCGCACCGTCCCACGCGGGCCGCTCACCGCCGAACTCCCGTACCCGCAGTCGCGGATCCTGTACGGCGGCGTACCGGAACGGCTGGCCGAGGTGGCGTCGATCACCACCGTCGCCCGGGACACCGTCCGGCTCGAGGTCACCCTCACCGACAGCCCCGACTGCCAGTTCGACGCCGGCCAGTTCGCCGAACTCGAACTGCCCGGCACCGGCGTCAAACGCGCCTACTCGCTCGCCAACACTGGCAACTGGGAAGGCCGGATGGAGTTCTACATCCGGCTCCGCCCCGACGGCGCGTTCTCCGGACCACTCGCCGAACGCGTCCGCCCCGGCGACCCGCTGACGGTCCACGGCCCGCAAGGCGCCTTCGGCCTCCACGAGACCGGGCTGCGCCCGCGCTGGCTGCTGGCCGGCGGCACCGGCCTCGCCCCCCTCCTCGCCATGGCCCGGCAGATGGCCGAGTGGCAGGACCCGCAGCCAGCCCGGCTGTTCCTCGGCGCCAACACGCCCGAGGAACTGTTCGGCGACGCCGAGCTCAAGGCAGTGGCCGCCGAACTCCCCGCGTTCCGCCACGAGTTCTGCGTCCGCGAGCCCGACCCCACCTGGACCGGCCCGGTCGGCACCCCCGCCGACCTGCTCGCCGCCGCCCTCGCCGAACACACCGGCCCCGCCCCCGACCTCTACGTCTGCGGCCCCCCACCCATGGTCGACGCGGTCCGCCGCGCCGCCCCCGACTGCCAGGTCTTCCACGAACGCTTCCTGGCCACCTGAAAGCCCGCGGCCACCTGACGGGCCCGGCACCCACAGCCCGGGCCGTCAGGTGGCCGCAGGCACTCCAGGGCAGTCTCATCGTTGAGGGAGCAACGCCGACGAGCGCGGGGATGGCTGCCCGGCCGGTCCGGCAGGCTGACCTGTCGTGGAATGCCGGCTCCCGGCTACCGTTGGCGCGTTGAGCTGGAGCAGGTCGCAGAAGGGGGAGCCTGGCGATGGCGGAGATCGAGATTCCCGGGCCGAAACGGGAGTGGGAGCCGGCCGTTCGGGGCCCCTGCCCGGGCAGGAATCCGGCGCTCCAGCAGAGCCTGCTGGTCCTCGCCTCCCGGAACTATCGGCTCGTGGCGTGCTTGCGGGTGCCGATGGAGGCAGTCGTCCAGCGCCTGCGGCTGACGCTGGAACACGGCTGGGACGACCTCGGCGAGGTGGAGGGCGCCGGCTTCGGGATCAAGGGCGTCAAGTTCATGGTCAGCCGCTTGATGTATCCCGACCAGCTTGTCGAGCTCGCGGTGGAGCGCTCGTACGAGGACGTCGACGGCGCGGTCGATCTCTTTCTGGGTGTGCTCGGCGCCGACCGCCGTGCACTGTCCTACCTGATGGACCTGGAGACCGGCTGCCTGGAGCCGGTCGCCGGTCCTCGCTGACCGCGCCGGTACACGTCCGGCCTGCGCGGTTGGCGGACGGCCCGGGCGTCGGGCCCGGGGCGGTCCGACTCGTGGGTCAGGGAGTGGTGCAGACAGCGAAGGCGCGGATGGACTCGGTCTGGGAGCTGGTGTTGGTGCCCGCCACGATCCAGGAGTCGCCGTTCGGGTGGGAGTCGGTGAGGAAGATGTCGATGTCGCTGGTCGCGGCGCCACCGCCGATGGGTACCTCGCCGGGCGGGCAGGTCGCGGTGGCGAATGCGCTCCCGTGGGAGCCGGCCACGTCGACGAAGTCGCTGACGACCTGGTCGTACCTGGCCTGGGCCGAGCGATCCCCGGCGGCCGGGGTGTCGGGGGCGGCAATGGCGGGTTTGCCGGCGGGCTTGTCGACGGCCCCGGCGACGGCGGCGGTCGCGGCGCCTGCGGCCAGGACGCCGAGGGCGGCGAGGGCGATCAGGACGCGGGGCTTGGTGCGGGCCATGGCGGCCTCCTGAGGTTCTGGTTGGGGTGTGTCGGACGGGGCGGTCCCCGTTGAGCCCGATGCGTACCCGGAAGCCCGCCCGGCTGCGAGGACGGCCGCGGCGGTGACTCGGTCGGTGGAACACCACTGCCTGGCCGGGCTAACAGGGCTGACGGCCAGTTGTGGTGGGGACAGCGGCGCGCGGTCGGCAGCCCGCGCCGCAGTAAGAGAGGCGAAGTGCGGACAGTAATCGGGGTACCCCGAGGGCCCGCCACTGTCCCCTGTCGGGCGGTTACCGGCTCAGGCCCCTGAAGCGCCGCACCGCGAGCGGGAGGAACACCGCCACCAGGGCCAACGGCCAGGCCACCGCCAGCAGTTCGGCGTGGGTCGTGGCCCAGGAGCCGTCCGCCCCGGGCGGGTTGCCGAACAGGGTGCGGACTGCGGTGGCCGTGGCGGACATGGGGTTCCATTCGACGGTTGCGCCCAGCCAGCCCGGCATCGAGTCGGGGGAGGCGATGGCGTTGGAGAGGAAGCTGACGGGCCACACCAGGATCTGGACGGCCTGTACCAGTTCGGGGCGGCCGGCGAGCATGGCCAGGTGGATGCCGATCCAGAGCATGGCGAAGCGGAGGAGCAGGAGGAGGCCCACCGCGCCCAGGGACGAGGCGGGGGTGCTGTGCGGGCGCCAGCCGATTGCGTAGCCGACGGCGAGCATGACGGTCAGGCCGAGGGCGGACTGGAGCATGTCCGCGATGCTGCGGCCGATCAGGACGGCGCCGGGCGTCATCGGCATGGAGCGGAAGCGGTCGATGATGCCCTTGCCGAGGTCCTGGGTGACGGAGAGCATGGTGGATTCGAGGCCGAAGGCCATGGTCATGGTGAGCATGCCGGGCAGCAGGTAGTTCTTGAACTCGCCCTCGACACCCCGGCCGCCGCCGATCAGGTAGTGGAACATCAGCAGCATCATCACCGGGAAGGCCAACCCGACGACCACCCGCACGGGTTGGCGTGCCCAGTGGGCGAGTTCGCGCCTGGTCATGGTCCAGGAGTCGGCGGTGGCCCAGTGGAGGTTCGTTACCGTGCTCATGCCGTCTCCGTCCTGGTCAGGTGGAGGAAGACTTCGTCGAGTGTCGGCCGCCGTACTGCGATGTCCTCGGCGACGATGCGGGCAGCTTCCAGGGCGCGCACGGCCTCGGTCAGGGCGGCCATCCGGTCGCGGACCGGGGCGCTGATCAGGCGGCGGTCCTCGTCGACGGTGGTCTTGCCCGGCAACAGGGCGGCGGCGAGGGCGAGTTGGCCGGGGTCGCGGAGGACTACGTCGATGCGGTCGCCGCCGGTGGTGGTCTTGAGCTCGTCCGGCGTGCCCTGGGCGATGACCTTTCCGTGGTCGATCACCGCGATGTGGTCGGCGAGTTGGTCGGCCTCCTCGAGGTACTGGGTGGTCAGCAGGACGGTCGTGCCGTCGTCGACCAGGGAGCGGACCGCGTTCCACACCTCGGTGCGGCCGCGGGGGTCGAGGCCGGTGGTGGGTTCGTCGAGGAAGAGTACCTGGGGGTCGCGGACGAGGGAGGCGGCCAGGTCGAGGCGTCGTCGCATTCCGCCGCTGTAGTGCTTGGCGGCCTTCGGGCCGGTGTCGGCGAGTTCGAACCGGGTGAGGAGTTCTGCGGCGCGGGCGGCGGCGCGGCGGGTGCCGAGGTGGTGGAGGCGGCCGAACATCTCCAGGTTCTGCCGACCGCTGAGTTCCTCGTCGACGGCGGTGTGCTGGCCGAGCAGGCCGATGCGCGAGCGGACCTCGGCGGCGCGGGTCAGGGTGTCGATTCCCGCCACCTGGACCCGGCCCGCGTCGGGGCGCAGCAGGGTGGACATGATGCGGACGGCGGTGGTCTTGCCGGCGCCGTTCGGGCCGAGGATGCCCTGGACGGTGCCCCGGTGGACGGTGAGGTCGAGGCCGTCGAGGGCCTGCTTGGGTCCGTACTTCTTCCGTAGGTCCTCGACGGCGATCGCCGGGTCGTGGTCGTTCAAGGCGTTCCCCTCCAGCAAGTGATCCAGACAGTAGTGCAGTAATCAAACTTGACTAGCCCGGGACGGTAATCTGTTGCGCGCAGCTGGTCAAATTTGATTAGTCTGGTCCCGGCGAGGAAGGAGCCACTCATGTCCGCCATCCGGCTACTGGTGCTCGGTGCGGTCCGTCAGCACGGACGGGCGCACGGTTACCAGGTGCGCAACGACCTGGAGTTCTGGGGGGCGCACGAGTGGTCGAGCGCCAAGCCGGGCTCGATCTACCACGCGCTCAAGCAGATGGCGAAGCAGGGGCTGCTGGTCGCGCACGAGGTCGCGCCGAGCGCCGTCGGCGGACCGCCGCGGGTCGAGTACGAGATGACCGAGCAGGGCACGGCGGAGTACTTCGAGCTGCTGCGCGAGGCGCTGACCTCGTACGACCAGAAGCTCGACGTGCTCTCGGCCGCCATCGGATTCATCGTCGACCTGCCGCGGGACGAGGCCGTCGCGCTGCTCCGGGAGCGGATCGCGGGGCTGGAGCGGTGGCGGGCCGAGGTCACCGGGTACTACGTGCCGCAGGACGGGCCCGAACAGCTCGGGCACATCGGCGAAATCATGAACATGTGGGTGCACTCGGCCGACAGCGAAGCGGAATGGACGCACGGCCTGATCGGGCGGATCGAGGGCGGCGCGTACACCTTCGCGGGGGAGGGCGAACCGTTCGTGGGGGTGCTCGCCGAGGGCGAGCCGAACCCGTACGCGACCGGGCCGCACCCCGAGGATCCGCAGTAGACGGGGGCCAATGGCTATGCGGGCGGCGGGAGTTGAGATCAGGACGATGCAGGGGGCGGAACAGATGACGGGAATGTCGCGCGAGCAGGCGGAACTGCTGGCGCAGTGCGCGGTGGCCTTCGAGCCAGGTGATCCGGCGCGCACCGGGAGGCTCGTGTACCGGTACGCCGACGCTGCGCAGTTGACGTTCGGCGAGCCCGGCGAGGCCGACCTGGTCACCGCCGACGGCGGCGCGCTCGCGGTGCGCCGCTGCCCGGTGCTGCGCCTGACCATCGCCGAGGCGCTGCCCGCGCTCACCCTGGCCCGCCGGCCGCACGGCGAATCCAGCACGCCCAGCGCCGCGTTC
The DNA here is from genome assembly GCF_042873675.1 of Kitasatospora sp. NPDC004614. NCBI lineage: Bacteria > Bacillati > Actinomycetota > Actinomycetes > Kitasatosporales > Streptomycetaceae > Kitasatospora > Kitasatospora sp. NPDC004614. Next base: position 23,529 of record NZ_JBIALR010000026.1, on the reverse strand, counting down.
TGGGGCGCCGCCACCGCCCTCGCCCTGCACCTCGTCGCGCGCGAACGGCTGCTACCCGGCGTGTCCGACGCCGGCTACGACACCTGGCGGGTCGGCCCGCTCGACCCGGAGGACGTCCGGCGCCTGCGCGAACTGGCCGCGGCGGCACCGGCGGAGGCGCTCGCCGTTCCGCTGCCCGTGCCGCCCGGTGGGCCGCTGCTGCTGCCCGACGTCGACGGGCTGCTGCGGTCCTTCGTCGACGCGGTCGCCGACACGCTGCCGCGCACCGCCGACGCACCCGCGCTGGCCGGCCGCCAGGCGTTCGCCGCCGTCGAGCCGCAGTACGTGCCCCAACTGCGCGGCTGGGCCGAGGAGATCTCCGCCGGCCTCGACTCGGGCGTCCGGCTGACGCTGCGCCTGGATGTGGTGCACGGTGGCGGGGAGACCGGCCTGCGGGTGGTGCCGCAGGTGTCCAGCCTGGCCGATCCGACCGTCCGCGCCGACGTGTACGAGCTGTTCGCCGGGGTCGGGGCGGTCGGGTTCGGGCCCCGGGCGCAGGCCGACACCGTGCTCGCCCTGCGGCGGGCCGCCGACATCTGGCAGCCGCTCGCCCGCCTGCTGCCGGTGCCCTCGGCCCTCGAGTTCGCGGACCACGAGGTGCAGGAGCTGCTCGGCGACACCGCCGACCGGCTCGCCGCCCACGGCGTCGAGGTGCAGTGGCCCGAGCACGCCGTCCGCTCCCTCACCGCCCGTGCCGTCCTCGGCGGCGAGCGGGCCGCGCCCACCGACCCGCGAGCCTTCTTCGGCGGTGACGGCACGGTCGATCTGCGCTGGCAGTTCGACCTCGACGGAGAACCCCTCACCGAGCAGGAGACGGCCGAACTCGCCACCAACGAACGGCCGTTGGCCCTGCTGCGCGGCCAGTGCGTACTCATCGACGCCGACCTCGCCCGCAAGATCCGCGAACGCGAGCTACCGCCGCTCACCGCCGTCGAGGCACTCGCCGTCGCCCTCACCGGGTACACCGAGATCGGCGGCACGCAGGTGCGGATCGCGTCCAGCCCCTGGCTGCTCGCGCTGCGCCGACGGCTGGCCGAACCCGACGGCGGCACCGAGCCGGTCGAGCCGCCCGCCGCGCTCGCCGCCACCCTGCGCGACTACCAACTGCGCGGCCTGCGCTGGCTGGACCGCCTCACCTCGCTCGGCCTCGGCGGCTGCCTCGCCGACGACATGGGCCTCGGCAAGACCGTCCAGCTGATCTCGCTGCACCTGCTGCGCCAGCAGCACCCGGACAGCGCCGGTCCCACCCTCGTGGTCTGCCCGGCTTCCCTGCTGGGCAACTGGCAGCGCGAGGTGGAGAAGTTCGCGCCCGGCACGCCCGTCCGCCGCTACCACGGCCCTGAGCGGACGCTGGACGGCGCCGACTCGGGCTTCGTCCTGACCACCTACGGCACGATGCGCCTGGACGCCGGGCGGCTCGCCGCGCACCGCTGGAGCGCGGTCGTCGCGGACGAGGCCCAGCACGTCAAGAACCCGCACTCCGACACCGCGAAGGCGCTGCGGCTGATCCCCAGTGGCGCGCGGATCGCGCTGACGGGCACCCCGGTCGAGAACAACCTCTCCGAACTCTGGGCCGTCCTCGACTGGACCACCCCCGGACTCCTCGGCGCCCACGGCCAGTTCCGCCGACGCTGGATCGCCGCCATCGACGCCGAACGCGCGGAGTATCAGGCGGAGTCGGGGGAGTGCGGGCCCACCGCGGAGCGGCTGGCCGAACTGGTCCGGCCGTTCCTGCTCCGCCGCAAGAAGTCGGACCCGGGTATCGCCCCCGAACTCCCGCCGAAGACCGAGACCGACCGCCCGGTCGCCCTCACCCCCGAGCAGCGGACCCTGTACCAGACCCAGGTCCGCGAGGTCATGGCACAGATCGCGGCCACCGACGGCATCGCCCGGAGCGGACTGGTGCTCAAACTGCTCACCGGCCTGAAACAGATCTGCAACCACCCCGCGCAGTTCCTCAAGGAACCGGCCGGCACCCCACTGGCCGGCCGTTCCGGAAAGCTGGAACTGCTCGACGAACTGCTCGACACCATCATCTCCGAGGGCGGAGCAGCGCTCGTCTTCACCCAGTACGTCACCATGGCGCGGCTGCTGGAGACACACCTGCGCGAGCGCGGCGTTCCCACGCTGCTGCTGCACGGCGGCACCCCGGTGCCGCGGCGGGAGGAGATGGTCCGCCGGTTCCAGGACGGCGAAGTGCCGGTCTTCCTGCTCTCCCTCAAGGCCGCCGGCACCGGACTCAACCTCACCCGCGCCGACCACGTCGTGCACTACGACCGCTGGTGGAACCCGGCCGTGGAGGCGCAGGCCACCGACCGCGCCCACCGCATCGGGCAGACCCGCCCCGTCCAGGTCCACCGGATGATCGCCGAGGACACCGTCGAGGACCGGATCGCCGCCCTGCTCGAAGCGAAGAAGGGCCTGGCGGACGCGGTACTCGGCGCCGGGGAACAGTCATTGACGCAGCTGACCAACGAAGAGCTGGCCGACCTGGTCGAACTGAGGAGCGCGGGATGAGCGGGAACGACACGGGCGCACGGGGCTTCCCGGCCTTCACCGCGCGCCGGGGCAGCCAGGTACGCGGCCAGTCCTGGTGGGGCAGGGCCTGGGCGGACGCGCTGGAGGACACCTCCCTCGGAGAACGCACGTTGAAGAAGGGCCGGGCCTGCGCGCGGACGGGCCGGCTCGGGCCGATCACCGTCAGCCCCGGGCGCCTCGCCACCACCGGCCACGACGGCGACACCCCGTTCACGACGGTGCTCACCCTGGAGCAACTCGACGAAGACGACTGGGAGTTGCTCTGGGAGAAGGCCGCCGACCGGCCGGACGTCATCGAGCAGCTGCTCGCCGGAGACCTGCCGCCCGACCTGCTGGAAGCCGCCGAGGACGCCCGGGTCCGGCTGCTGCCCGGCTACGGCGATCTGGAAGCGGACTGCGACTGCGACGCGTTCGACCACCCCTGCGAGCACACGGCCGCGCTCTGCTACCAGCTGTCCTGGCTGCTGGACGACGACCCGACGCTGCTGCTCCTGCTGCGCGGGCGCGGCGCGCAGCAGGTGCGGGAGGAAGTCCGGGCCGCCGTGCTGATGCAGGCGATCGTCGGCAGCCTGGGGGAGGAAGAGGCGGAGGTCGAGCTGCCGGACGGCACGCCGGCCGAGGAGGTGTTCGGCCGCCGGCCGGCACCGCTGCCCGACCTGCCGCCGCTGCCCGCCCCGCCCGCCCGGCAGGACGCGGCCGACCCGCTGGAGCGGCTGGTCGCCGACGCGGCGGTGCGGGCCCGCGAACTGCTGGCGTACGCCCACGGGTTGGACGACCAGGCCGGGGCCCCCGGGTAACTACGGCCGGGGCACTTCAGTTGCCCACTCCAGGTCGTAGCCGGCCGTCAGCCCGCCCGGCGCAGGTGGCGGGGGCCGGCCGGGCGGGGTTGCGGACAGCGTCGGCGGCGCCGACAGCACGGACCGCTCTCGCCGATCGCGTTCAACGGCAGGACCATCACGACCACTGCGGACGGCTGTTCGCCGACCTCCCCGGCGGCCGGGGTCTCGTGACGGCTCCCGTCCGGCTGATCGAGCCCGCTGCCGGGAACGGCTCGTGCGGCGCGGAGGAACCATTCCAATCGCGAGGAACCCAGGCCGAGCGCCTCCGCGAGCTGCTGGACGGAGCGGCGCTGCGGTCGGCGCACCCGGCCCCGCTCGATGTCGCTGATCGTCCTCACACTCACCCGGGAACGCCGGGCGAGTTCCTCATGTGTGAATCCCACTTCACGACGGAGCGCCCTCAGCATGCCCCCGAATGCCGAATCCCCTTGTTGTGCCTTCGACACGTCACCCCCCAGAATCTTGGTGATGTATGGGAGCGATCCCACACGGATCGGGAGCGTAGCAGCACCTAATGTCCAGGTCAGCCGCGACACGCGCCACTGGTTCAGCAAGGAACAACGGGACGTGACGGCCTCTCAGCAACGGTGAGAGCGCTCCCACCGGCGCTTCCGCGGACCCGGCCCGCCGGCCGGTCGGGAAGGTGCCCGACCGGTCGGCGGGACCGGCGGTCACAGGGGCATGGCCTGCCAGCCGCCGAGGCTGGTGGGCGTCGTGCCCGTGCGGTAGTAGACGCGGCCGTCCGTCCCGATGGCGAAGACGTACAGGACACCGGCGCCGTCGACGAGTGCGGTCGGGTAGTCGAGGACGGTGCCGCCGAGGTCCTGCCAGGCGCCGTAGCCGGCGTTCGGGGCGGTCTGGGCGGTGGTGCTCACGCCGCCGCCGCCGTTGCGTTCGAACAGGACGACCCGCCCGCCGAGGTTGGCCATCGCCGGCTCGCCCACGCCCTGGTGGCCGCCGAGGCTGGTCGGGTACTGGCTCCACGGTCCGCCGGGCTGGGTCTGGTAGCTGACGAGCATCGCGCCGGTGCCGGCCTCGCGGTAGGCGAGTTCGATGCGGCCGTCCTGGTCGAGCGCGGCCTTGGGCGGGCTGGCCGGCCGGGAGTTCGGGATCGGGCCCGGGCCGTTGATGGCGTCGTTCGGAGCGGTCTGCCACCAGTTGACGACCCCGTCGCGGGTGCTGGCGAAGACCTCGATCCTCCCGACGCCGTTGCGGATCGCGGTGACCGGGTCCTGGATGTCGGTGCCGCGCAGGTCGTCCCAAGTGGTCGTCCAGGCGCCGTTCGGGCTGGTCTGCCGGATCGCGCTGAGGCCGCCGCCGCCGTTCTTGACGAAGAGCTCCAGCCGGCCGTCCTGGGAGGCGACCACCGCGGGCACGCCGACCTGGCCCGCGTTGCTGAGCCCGGCGTTGGGGTTGCCGAGGTCGGCCCAGCTGTCCCGCCACACGCCGTTGGGCGTGGTCTGCGGGACGGAGACGATGTGGTGGTCGGTCAGGCGGCGGGCGAAGACCTCCATCCGGCCGTCCGCGTTGGTGCCGACGGCGATGCCCGGCGCCAGCCGCCCGCCCGGGTCGGCGAACCGCGCCGGGCCGCCCCAACTGCCGTCTCCCTGGCGCCAGTACGTGTAGAGGGAGCCCGCCCGGACGACGAAGACCTGCGGCCGGCCGTCCTGGTTCAGCCCGGCCCAGGAGGTGCCCCGCGACCAGCGGTAGTACATCCGGGAGAACCAGGCGGTCTCGTAGTTCCCCGAGTGGTCGTGGCTGGCGTACTCGGAGACGAACACACCCTTTGCGCCGACCGTCGCCGGGTCGAGGTTCACCGGGCAGTCGCTGATGTTGTAGTCCCGGTAGTTCACCTGGATCAGCGAGCCGCCGTACTGGCTCGCCGCCATGCCTGCGAACTTCGCGGCGGAGATGTGGTCCGAGTGGTCGTCCTTGTAGCGGGTGTCCGGGAGTTCGTCCTGGGCCCGGAGCACGGTCGGCCGGTACGTCACCATGATCTGCCGCAGCACCTCGACGACGTCCGCCGCCGTGTAGGCCGACGGCCCGGACAGCGGGCTGTCCTTCGGGACGACCGTGGTGTCGGTGCCGCCGTTCAGCACGTTGGCGAGCCCGGCGTCGTGCAGGTTGAGGAAGATCAGGTGAACCGACCGGTCCCTGAGCATGTACCGCTCGACCTGCTTGCCCGCGACCGTCCACGCCTCGACCACCCAGTGCCCGATCTCGTCGGTCGCCGGGTCGTTGTCGCCGACCCCGCTCATCCGGGAGTAGGCGTTGACGGCGCCCATCTGGCGGTTCCAGGTGCGCAGCGGGTCGCCGGCCGGGTCCCAGCAGCCGCCCGCGCACGGGTCGCCGGTGATGTTCCCTGCGGTGACGAACACCGTGACGGACGGCGTGCCGTTGGCGAGGGCGTTGGACAGGTCCGGGTTCATGAACAGGATGTCGTCGTCCTCGTGGGCGACGACCTGCATGAACAGCGGCCCGGAGCCGGCGGCCATCCGCGCGGCCGTACCCGTGCCCGTACCCGTATCCGTGGCCGCGGCGGCGCGGGTCGTGCTCCCCTTGGCCAGGACGGGTGCGGCGAGGGCGGTCAGCGCGACGGAGGTGAGGAGTTGCCGTCGTCCGATTGCCATGTGATTTCCCCTCATTCGAGATTCGAGGTCGGCAGGTGATCACGCCAGGAGGAGATTGGCGGATTGCCGGGCAGGAAGTGCCCGGGACGGTATATCGCAAATCCCGTCAGGCGCGACAGTCAACTGACGTACGATCAAGCCACTCCGGCTGTTTCTCGCCGATCTTGCCTGTTCAGTGCGGCTTCTGCTGGAACTTCCCCATGGTTTCCGCCTGATGTTCCTCCTGGCGGAATGCGGGCCGAAGGTGATTGCATGGCGGATGGCGAGCGGGCTCCGAGATTTCTCGGCGCATTCCCGGGCCGCCTCCTCCGGGAAACGGATCGCCGCCATTTTCTTCGTCACGCGAACCATGCGGGCAAAGGGTTTCTCCGCACCCGGCGAAAGGACTCCTGTGCACGTCGCCCACCGCCCGCCGGGGGCTGCCGAGGTAGCCGCCGCCGGCCCGGACCAGCGCCAGCAGGTGGTGCGCGGCGGCGACTCGGCCGAGCAGCACCCGGGCGGCGGCGCGGTCGCCGATGTCCGCCGCGGTGACCATCACCCCCAGCGGCAGGCCGAGGGTTTCGACCATCGCGTGCCGCTTGCGGTCGTTGACCCGTTTGCCGCCGTCGAGGCCGCGGCTGTCAGGGCCGACGACGGCGTCCGCCTTGACCGACCGAGAGTCGATCACGCCCGCGCTCGGCTCCGGATCCTGCTCGGCCCGCGCACCCGGCCCGGCAACGACAGCAGCGGCCGCACCACCGCCCACTCCGCATCCGACACCTCCTCCTGGCACCCACCAGCGAAGGCTGGTACCTACCCGCCGAACTTGAGACACGGGTACGACAGACGACGTGTGTTTCAAGCTCGTCGGGTGCGCGTTACGCGGACCGTCGGCCCCCGACGAACTCGCGGGTGATGGAGGGGCCTCGTCGCCGACGACGAACCGGCGGACCGTGCGCAGGCTCGGCTCCCGGTGCGGGCACGGGGCGCGGTCTTCGGCGGGCGATGCCGCCGGCTTCTCGGCCTACCGAACCTCGGCGGGCGGCTGCTGAAGCTCCTCCTCGGCAGTGGTCGTGGTCATGGCAACCTTCCCGGGGTGTTGGTCGAGAGGGTGGTTTGGTGTCACCGCGTGGTCAGTTCGGTGAGGTCGGCGATCACCTCGGAGGCGATCACCGGGTCGAGCTCGGCGAAGGTCGGGAAGGTGCGGTTGTGGGTCCAGTAGTCGCCCGGGCGCCTGTCGAGCCACACCGTTTCCAGGCGCTGCTCGGGGTAGGAGTCGTGCATGCCGACGGCGATGCCCTCGTCCGGGGCGATCACCACGTAGAGGTCGGGGCCGACCCGGCGGGACAGCCAGCGTTCGATGCCGTTGTCCGCGGGCTCGCCGCGGCGCCAGCCGCGTCGTTCCATGCCGACCAGCCGGGCGGTGGGCAGCACCGGACCGTTCTCGAAGCGGGTCAGGCGGTGGCCGGCCCGCTCCTCGTCGGTCAGCGTGTACACCGGGCGGCCGAGTTGACGGAACGGCTGCAGGATCTCGTAGTCGGCGAACAGCTCCGACCAGTCGGTGAGGCCGTCGCCGAGGCCGTCGCCGAGCAGGAGCGGGTGCGCCAGCCGGACGGAGGCCGTGGCCGGCAGCGTGAACGCCTCGTTCCGGACGTCCGCCAGGGTGCGGTCCTCGGCGAGGCGGAACGCCGTCACCGTGCCGTCCGTCCCGGACAGCCACACCAGGCGGCGCACCAGGTGCCACAGCAGCGGATGCCCGATGAAGAGCTGGTCGAACTCCTGTGCCGTCCAAGAGCGCCCAGTGACCATCGCCTCCTCCAGGCGGCGGATCTGGTCCCCCGCCACCGTGCGGACGTCCTTCTTGAGCGCGGCGAAGCGCTTGCGCTCGGCGGGCGCCAGCTCGGCGTCGTCCCGCGCTCCCGGGGCGGGCAGGTCCTTGCGGCGGGCGCCGGCCGCGTCGAGCACGTACGGCTTGAGCTGCTCGTCGAAGCCGACCGTGAACGTCCGGGTGCCGTAGTCGATGACGGTGGTCCCGTCGGCCTCCAGCCCGAAGTCCGGGACCAGGCGGTCGGACAGCTGCTCCCCGGTCAGGCCGAGACCGGCCGCCACCTCGGAGATCTTCTCCTGGGCCCGGGTCTTGAGCGCCTTGAACTTCACCCGCTGCGCGATGCCGTGCAGGTGCAGCAGGGCCACGTCGGTGCCGATGGCGGCCAGCACCTCCAGGCCGTCCACCGCTCGGTGGTGGGCCCCCTCGCCGGGCCAGGCGCGGAGCACCAGCGTCAGCCGGCGGACCGTCCCGTCGTCACCGAACCGGCCGAGCACGTGCAGCGCCCAGCCGTCCTGGGCGGGCATGCCGGCCAGCCGCCACTGCTCGAACACCGCCCAGCAGAACTCCGTCAACGACTGCGGCTCGCACAGCAGGGCCACCTCGTCGAGGCCGGGGTAGAACGCCTTGGGGCCGGACAGCGCGAGCATGGTGAGCACGTGCCGCACCGCCTCGGTGGGCAGGGCGCGCTCGCCGCCGCGCAGCAGCAGCTGCGGCAGCGTCACCGGCTCCGCCCAGTCGCAGGGCGGGGGCAGCTTCGCCGGGAGCGCGGTCACCAGCGGGTCGGCCGACAGCAGCGTGCCCACGGCCTCCTCCGCCTTCGGCCCGAACTCGCCGGCCACCGCGCGCACCGCGGCCGCGCCGCGCGCCTCGGCGATCACCCGCAGGGCCTGCTCGGCGCCGAACCGGGCTGCCCCGGCCTTCCCGAGCGCGGCGGGCACCAGCAACCGGGCCGCGTCCGTGCCGTGTCGGACGAACCAGGAACTCGCGGTGTTCCCGGCCGACTTGAGGCGCACCAGCCAGTCCGCCATGGTCTCGGCCACCCGGGCGTCCAGGTACGGAAGCAGCAGGGGCGCGAGCGTGGCCGGGTTCCTCATCGCCGCGGCCAGGATCGGTTCGAGAGCGTCCGTCCCGAAGCGGGCGGCGACCCGGCGCAGGTCGTCCCCGGCGTACCCGACGCGCTCACCGACGCTCCAGTGCGCGATCAGGGGCCTGGCCAACTCCTCCTTGCCGTGCACGAACAGCCCGAGCTCGGCGTACTGTTCGCCGGGCAGTCGCATGGCCTCGGGCTGCCCGATCCTGGCCCGGATCGTGGCCGCGACGCGCTGCCAGTCGTCGGCCGACCAGTACGTGTACCGGGGCTCGGGGTTCTCCGCCCACGCCTCGCGCTCACCCGGCAGCCACCGCATCTGCGGTTCCTGCGGCGCGGCGAGGCCGGTCAGTGCACGGGGCTTGCCGGCAGAGCGCGGCCGCGTCCACGGCGGGCTGGTGAACAGCTCCGGCAGCGCGTCGGGGCCGACCTCCGGCACCCGCTCGCCGAGGTCGGTGAGCGGCTCGACCATGGCCGCCTGCTCCGGCGTCAGCTCCGGCAGCAGTTCGAGCGCGGTCGCGCGGTGAACCGCGACGTGGCCGGCGAGGAGCTGCCGGGCGAGCTGCTGCGCGACCGGGTCGGTGGAGGCCGCCACGGCCTCGGCGAGCAGGCGCAGAGCACGCCGGGGAAAGCGGCGGACACCGGCCAGAAGGGCAGCGCGGGTGGACTTGATGCCGTCCTGCTGGGTCAGCAGCCCCCGGAAGCCCTCGTCGGAGGGGAGCTCGGCGAGCGCGTCCAGGATCCGCTTCCTGCCGTCCTTGTGGTGGTAGCTGGTGGTCAGGTCGTGCAGCATCACCGGTGCTGCGTCGCCGCCGAGGCCCTCCACCACGGTCGCGATGATCTCGGTGGACCAACCGTCATAGCCCAGGCTCGGCAGCGGGGGGAGCTTCTCCAGCGGCTCCGCCGAGGAGAGCGAGCACAGCAGCATCGACCACTCGACGCCGTCCAGTCGGGAGCCCGACGCGACGCACTCCTTCACCCAGGCGGTCTCGGACGGCACCAGGTACGCCGCCACCACCAGGCGGGTCAGGTCGTTCCGGCAGCCCGTCAGGGCCTCGACCGCCGCGCGGTGGGTCTCCTCGTCGCAGTCCGCCAGCAGCGACCGGACCCGGTCCGCGGCGGGACGGTACCCGCCGCGCCTGTGGTCGGCCCCGTGCCGGACGCGGGGGTGGACGGACATCTGGTTGATCCAGTCGGTCTCGACAGCCGTCGCGAACAGCTCGACGGTGGCCCTGGCCGCGAACGGCAGGCCGAACTCCGCCACCCAGGCGTCCACGGCCACGCCGACCTCGTTGCAGCGGGGATACGAGAACACGGCGGCGAGCACTGCCGCACCGAGCGGGTCCCGGCTGCCGGACCGGTGGGCGCGGGCGGCCGCGACCAGCTCCGGGTCACTGTGCTCCGAGGTGAGCGCCTGCTCCAGCCGGTCCCCCCGCTGCCGCAGCCCGTCGCGGTACGAGGTCACCGGGCTCTTCCCCGGCGCGGACGGCTTCCGGGGAATGCCGCCCCGGCGCGGGATCAGGGCCCGACGCCAGGCGTCCGGCATGACGAAGACGTCCTCGTCCTCGGGGCCGACGGCCCTGTCCGAGCCGCCCTCGACGAACTCCGAGCGCCGCACAGCCACGCCCCTCTCCTCGAACTGATGATCAAGAGGCGAACGCTAGCGAGTCCCACCGACAAGCCCTTGGCCGACTGCCCCCGAAGGCCAGGCGGTTCGGTCGCGGATGTGGTCGAACTCCTCGACCTCGCCGGACAGGACGTCGAAGTGGGGGAGTGGGGCCCACAGGCTCCGTTCCCCGATGACGTACAGGCGGTGTTTGGCGCGGCTGGCGGCGACATTGAGCAGGTGTGGGGTGCGGGCGGCCCAGCCCCGGGCGCCGGGCCGGCCGCCGCCGAGGACGAGGATGACGACGTCGGCTTCCTTGCCCTGGGCCCGGTGGACGGTGGCGCAGCGTTCGTCGAGGACCTCGAAGGTCCAGCCGGGGCGATCGCCGCAGATCTTCTTGCACTCGGAGACGAGTGAGCGGAAGGGGGCGATGATGCGCAGCCGGGTGAGATCGATGCCGTGCTGGTCCAGGCGGTCGAGGACGAACTCGAAGGCACGGCGGTCGCGTTCTCCCCAGGGGGCGTCCGGTGGCCGGGTGGGGTCGTCGGTGTTGAGCCAGCGGCTCGGCAGCAGGCCGTCGCGTTCCTCGTCGGGGAAGGCCTTGCGTGGCGTGCCGTAGACCATGAGGCCGCCATAGGCGACCTCGTTGCTGATGGTGAACATCGGCTCTCCGCAACGGCGGTGGACGCGCAAGGGGGAGCCGACCCAGACGTGTTCGTCGTCGCCGTCAGGAGCGGGCAGGTAGGTGCCGTAACGGTTGGTCCGGTCGGCGACGGCCTGGGCGGAGGTGGCCGAGGGCAGCCACTGGTCGTCGACGCCGTAGGCACCAAGCAGCCGGCGTTGCAGGACGGTGGGCATGGTGACGACGGGTTCGAGCTGGAGGGGGTCGCCGACGAGGACAGCGCGGCGGGCGCGCCACAGGGCGCCGACGGCGGCTTGCGGGGTGGCCTGGCCGGCTTCGTCGACGAGGACCCAGCCGATGGTGCCCTGGCCGAGACGGGCGAACATGCTGCCGATGGAGGAGAAGGTGGTGGAGACGACCGGGATCAGGAGGAAGAGGGTCTGCCAGGCGCGCTCGACCTCCTCGTCGGGGATCGGCCCGTTGGTGTTCGTCATCAGCTCCATGAGGACCTGGAGGTTCCCGTGGACCTGCTTGGCTGCCCCGGCGACGAGGGCGCGGTGCAGGTCGAGGGCACGCAGGAACAGGTCACTGCGGGCGATCGACCAGGCCTCGTCGGACCACGGCGAGCCGAGTTCCTGCTCGCGCTCGTCGAGGTGGAGCCAGTCGAGCGGCAGGGAGGGCAACGTCGATGCGGCATCCCGCAGTTGGCGGTGGCGGACGCTGAGGTCGGCGACGGCGGCGTCCAGGTCGCGCCGGGCCGCCGTCGCGGCGGTGCGGGCGGCCGCGAGGTCGGCGCTGGCCGCGTTCTCCCGGGCGAGGGCGGCCTGCTCGCGGGTCTGTGCGTTGGCGAGTGCGGTCGCGGCGTCGGCGACCACGCGGTCGGCGTCGGCGTGCAGGCCGGCGGCCAGGGCTTCGATGTGGACGGCGTCGGCGACCTGCTCCACGGCGTCGTCGAGGGCGCGGCGCTGCTGGACGAGCAGGTCCAGGATCTCGGCCTGGGTGCGTTCGCGCTGCTGCTCGGCGGCCTGCCGGTCGGCGGTGCTCTGCAGCAGTCGGCGCAGACCGCCGCGCACACCGCGTTCGACGGTGGGGGAAGCGTCGTAGCGGGTGGTCAGCGCGTCCACGTACTCGCGGTGGTGCGCGGCCCGTTCCCGCGCGCCGGACAGGCGTGCGCGGGCGGCTGCCAGCTCCTGGCGGGCTGCGGGTACCAGTCCGCCGGCCGCGCGGAGCTCGGCCTCGGCCGTCGCGGTGGCGGCACGGGCGGAGGCGACGGCGGCGTTGGCCGCGGCCAGGCGGGTCACGGAGGTGGCCACCCGTTCGTCGGCCAGCGCGATCGCGGCGTCCAGATCCGTGATCCGCTGCCGGGCGCGCGGAGATTCGACGGCCTCCAACTCGGTGGCCAGGCGGGTTCGTTGACCGCGCAGGCGCTCCACCTCGGCCTCGGCGACGCGGAACGCGGCGACGGCCTCACGCCACGACGGCACGGGCCGGGCCGGGGCCGCGGTCGTGGTCGTGGCCGCGGTCGGGGCAGCGCCGGTCCCAACGGCCGGGTTCTGTCGGTAAGTTGGCGAGTTCGGCGGGATCCAGCTGCTGAGGATCGCCTTCATGCCGCTGAGCGGCGGCAGGCCGGCAGCCGTGCGGGCGTCGGATTCGTTCTCCGGCAGGCGGCCCCACCAGAACCGCTCGCCGAACTCCTTGCGGTTGGTCTTGTTGCCGAGCACGGCTGCCACCAGGCCCCATGCCGGAGCGCCGCCGAGGAGTGCCGAGGCGAGATCGGAGAAGTGGTCCGGGCCGCCCCGCCAGTGCTCGTCGAGCGCGTCCAGCCCCGGCAGTTCCGCGGTGATGTTCTCCACCGCGCCGTTGTTGGAGGAGGTGACCACGATCTCGAACCCGGTCAGCCGCGGGTCCAGCCGGGCGACGTAGCGCCGGTGCTTGCCCTGCCGGTCCAGGCCCCGCCAGGCACGGCCGGTGAATGCCTGCCCGGGTCGGTCGAAGCCGGCCATCACCGTTGCCCGCTCGACCACCAGGGCGGCCACCAGGTCGCGCAGCATCGTGGTCTTGCCGGTGCCCGGCGGACCGTTCACCGAGAACAGCCCACCCTCGGTGCCGTCGCGGTCGGCGAGCATCCGGTCCACGGCGAACTGCTGGCTCAACGCGAGGGGGAAACGAGCCGGTGAGGGCCACCGCCCGGCCGGAACCAGGGCCGGAGCCACCCCCGCCAGGACGGCCTCGCGCACCTGCCGTACATCGGTGCGCGCCGCCATGTCCACCGAGCCCTGTTCGGTCAGGTAGGCGTCCAGCGCAGGCCCGAGCCCCTGGCCGGCCGCCGCGCGCACCCGGGCCAGGTCGGGCGGAAGAAGGCTGTTCAGGAACGGCGCGGCGGCGGCGACCTTTGCCCGCGGATCACGCGGACGGTGGACCAGTCGGCTGCGCACGCGGATCACCCGGGGACGCAGGTGTGCTTCCACCCCGCACAGGTCCGCGATCTGCGCGGTCAGTGCCACCAAGTCGGCAAGACCCACCGCCCGGGGACCCGCGGCGTCCTCCCCTGCCGGCGGGCCGGGGTCGGACGCCGCAGGGTTGGGTGCCGCAGGCTCGACGGAGGAGCCGCGCTCGGTCTGGCCCGGTCGGCCGTCGTCCGCGTCCTCCGGGGCGACACGGCGGGCAGCAGCCCAGTCGGCGGCGCGCCGTACCAGCGGCTCGGTCGCGCCCTTCAGCGCGGCGCCGGCGACCTCGCCGAACAGTGCCCCCACCGCGCCCACGGCGGCGCCACCCAGGATCTCGGCCAGCAACTCCCGCCATCCGGAGGCCGTCGACGCCGGTGCGGGAGTCGCCGGGGCTTGCGGGTCGGGCTGGTGCTCAGGCACCGGTCCGGAGCCCGAGGTGTAGGGAACGGGGGTGGCGGCCAGCGTGTCGATCGCGTTGCCGAAGGCGTCATTCAGGTCCTCGAAGCCGTCCAGCCACTCCGGTACGGACGGTCCGGGATCGAAGAGTCGACCGGTCGCCCACGCGCACGCGGAGATCACCGACGTGTCTTCGATCGGCCGGCCCTCTTCGTCCAGGACCAACGCGAACATCGCACTCTGCCCCGGCAACACCAGCTCGGCCTGCGGTACCCCGGGATCCGGGTCGGTTCCTTCGGGCAGCATCGCGATCATTGCCTGGCGCAGCAGCTCCAGGTCGAAGACGCCCCCGTACACCTCGTGGCGCCACATCCTGCCGTACGGGGCCCGGCGCTTGGCGGTGTCCGGGTGCTGCGGATCCCACGGCAACGGCAGCCGTTCCCGGCCCGGTTGCGGATCCATGTCGACGACGTATTCGTCCGCGGGTCCGGAGCGTGCGGCGCGGCGCCGGCGCGGCAGCGCAGGGATGGCCGGCGGGCTGAACAGCTCGATCGCTCGCCAGCACTCCAGCAGGGCCTCCCGGCGACGGTCCTGCGCGTGTCCGCTCCGCACCCACTGCCCCCGCGTTGAACGTGCGGCATGTGGCCGCCCCTGTGTCGATCAGCTGCGTGCCGAATCTACCGGACAGTCACTGTACGGATCGTCGCGTGTGGGGCCTTGGCCCACCGCGTGAGACCCTGCTCTCGTCGCCGGCCGCGCTCCTGCCCGCCAAGATCTTCAAGAGCGTCGCAGCCGTGCTGGCCGGCCGGATCGCGGCCGTTCCCGTCAACCCGCCCGTGCGGGTGCGGAGTTCGGCGCGAGCGGATAAGTGCTTCCTGACACGATGAGACCCCACTACTCGGGTGGGTAGTGGGGTCTCCAGACCGGTCCGCGGTCAGACGTCGCCGAACTCGCCGGCCACAGTGGCAGTTACGAAGGCCGCCCAGGCGGCGGGGGCGAACTCCAGGTGCGGTCCGCTCGGGTCCTTGGAGTCCCGGACATGGCCCGGGTGCAGGTCGTCCACCTCGATGCACTGGCCGCCGTCGGAATTGCTGTAGCTGCTCTTACGCCAGCGGCGTTCAGCAGGTGACTTGGGGTCGTCATGGGCCATCGGGGGCTCGTCCTTCCAGCGCAGCTCTGATCAGTCGCTCGGACTCGGCCATGGACAGCGCCTGAGCCCTCAGCAGATCGTAGAGTGCCCTGCGCTCTGCAACCTCATGGCTTTCCACGAAGAGCGTTCCGGTCCGCGTGCTCTCCTCGTACGCAACCTGCTGGCCGTCCTCCAGCTCAAGGATGGACATGGATGAGGTCTCGGAGTGGATGCCGGCGGCGAAGGGGAGCACCTGCACCACGACGTTCGGAAGCCGCATTGCCGCGAGGATGGTGTGCAGCTGCTCCGCCATCTCGGCCGGGGTGCCGACCTGGCGACGGATCGCGGCTTCGTCGAGGATGAACCAGTACCGGCACTCTGTGCTCTCCCGCATGCGGATCTGCCTCCCGATCCGCGCGCGTACCCGCTGCTCAACCTCTTCTTCCGGACCGTAGGGGATGCCGGAGCGGAGGATGCGCCGGGCGCACGCTTCGGTTTGGAGCAGGCCGTGAATACCAGGGCTGTAGGACTCGTCCACCGTGGCCCTGTCGGCAAGAGTCAGGATCTCGCGGTACTTCGCAGGGTGGTCTTCCTGGCGGGCCAGCGGCAGCAGGCGTACAAAGTGACCGCCTGTCTCGAATGCCCTGTCCAGCTCTTCGGACAGGCCCTCCGGGACGCGGTGATCCCCGCTCTCCACCCGGGACAGGGAGGCGGGGGAGGAGTGCGCCTCAGCTGCCAGACGAGCGAGGGACCAACGACGTTCCTCCCGAAGCCTCAAGACCTCGGACGCGTAGAAGTGGCGCGCACTCCGAGTCGGATCAGGTCGCTGCTTCTGAAAGGCCATGGCCGCTCCCTCTCCCCCTTCATGTTCCACACGTTCCACGCGCCGAGGCCCAGAGCCCCAGTGCGTTCCGAGATCCGGTTGGAACGTGCCGCGCCTGTTCAGGGTAGCGCCGAACCGCGACGCTTGATGCACAGACGGTGACCATCGCGGAGTGCAATCGCAGTACGGAGCAACAGTCATGACGTTCAGTCAGCCCAGCCCCGATCCCTTGGGTCCGCCGCTCTCGGAACTCCCTGACGGCTTGGCCAAGGGCACCCTCGTGCAGGACCCCGACGGCCGAATCGGCGAGTACGCCGGCCAACTTGACGGTGAGGTCTGGCTGCGCCCGCCGCGTGGCGGCCGGGAGTGGTCCGCCGATCCCGCGAGGTGCAGGCTGGCCGGGCAGCCGGCGGCGTCGGGATTGGGTCAGCAGCTCCGGGCCCGGTCGCTCGGCAGCCGGATCAACGCGGCGGGGCGGGAAGCGTCGTGACTGCCAAGTGGGAGAGGTACGTCCTCCCCCGAACTACGACCCGCTGTCCGACTACAGCCCCGAGAAGGCGGCCAAGGCAGCCCCGGTCGGGATGCGGGCCGGGTGGAGGCCGCTGGGCTGCTGCGACAGCTGTGACAGGAAAGCGATGGCGTCGGTCCGCCCGATCCTGGCCGCGCAGCTGTCCGCCGAACCGGAAGGTACGACGTGAACCCCGCAAC
Source organism: Kitasatospora sp. NPDC004614 (assembly GCF_042873675.1). NCBI lineage: Bacteria > Bacillati > Actinomycetota > Actinomycetes > Kitasatosporales > Streptomycetaceae > Kitasatospora > Kitasatospora sp. NPDC004614. Next base: position 6,858 of record NZ_JBIALR010000026.1, on the reverse strand, counting down.
AACCGGCCGCGCACTCGCAGATCGGGCTGTGACGGTCGCGGTGAGCGCCGGCCCCGCTGTGCCGGCTGCGCTGCTCTTCCTGGTGGACAGCGACCCTGACCGTCGGTGGGTGTGGGCGTGCAGCGGCATCGCGCTCGCCATGATCGGCGGCGCGTATGGCTCCGACTGGCTTGCTCGGTGGCGTCGAAGGCGGGGCTGCGTCCGTACTCGTCGCGCCCGCCAGCACGGGTTGGCACTGTGCCGGGACGCGATCCGCGGCCGGGCGGGCCTGTGAGTACGACGACGCTCCCGGATTCCGTCAGCGGCGCGAAGTGGGTAGGCGGTGCACCTTGTGGGTCCGCCGCCCCCGTTCGTTGACCTGAGCGCGTAGTCACACACCACAGACTCCGCCCGGTTGAGCCGGGCGGCGCCGATCCGGCCGTCGGACAGCCCGGATCGGCAGTACCCCGCCCCGGTGGTTGATGGGCAGTCAGTTGCCGGGGCGGGGCTTTCCCACACACAACCGCGAAGGAGGTCCCCCGTGACCGCGATCATGGAACGTCCCCAGAGCATGGCGCTCATCGTGCCCGAGTCGGTGGAGCTGGAGCTGACCAACAAGTGTCAGCTGAACTGTGGCCACTGCTTCAACGACTCCGGCCCGCACCAGTCGCACGGCACGATGACGCTCGACGACTGGATGAAGGTGATCGCCGAGTGCGCCGAACTCGGAGTAACGGTAGTTCAGTTGATCGGTGGAGAGCCCACCGCCTTCCCCGGGTGGCGAGACCTTGTGGACCACGCGCTGAGCCTGGGCCTGGAAGTGGAGGTTTTCTCCAACCTCTACCACCTCACCGAAACAGCGTGGGAGACCGTCACCCGTCCTGGCGTTCGGCTGGCCACCTCGTACTACTCCGTCAACGCCGGGGAGCACGACCGGGTGACCCGCCTTCCCGGGAGCCACAGGCGGACCAGGGCCAACATCGTCATGGCGTTGAACCGCGGAATCCCACTCCGGGTCGGCATCGTCCGCTGCCACGACGAGCAGTTCGTGGAGCAGGCTCGCCAGGAGTTGCTTGCGCTGGGCGTTCACCACATCACCGTGGACGACGCACGGGGGGTCGGCCGGGCCGGCAACGGGCAGGCGCCGACCATGGACGCGCTGTGCGGCAACTGCGCGCGTGGCCGGGTGGCCATCCTCCCCGACGGGACCGTTGCCCCGTGCGTCATCGGCCGGTGGCTGGGAAAGGAGAACGTCAAGGACCCGGGCGGGCTCCGACGCATCCTCAGCGGCCCGGCGTGGGCGCAGATCGCTGCCGGCATCCCGCCGAAGCGCAGCACCGTCACGGGAGCCTGCACGCCGAACGACAGCAACGACTGCGACCCGTCCAACACGCCCGCCTGCGCCCCGAAGTACGACGTCGCACCGGGGCCGACGACGCTGAGCCACTGCCCGCCGAACGACAGCCAGTCCTGTGCCCCGACCGAGCCGGCGTGCAACCCTCAGTTCGGTCTGTAGAAGGGGCACTTGATGAGCTGGACGAAATACGCGCAGGAACTGGCCGAGCAGACAACCGACCCCGACTCCCGCTGGCGACGGCCGGTGTCGGAGGTGCCCCGGCATCTGCTGATGCCGCGATGGTGGGAGCCGGTCGAAGCCGGTGGCTGGCGACTCCAGGTCGGCGCGCAGGACCCGGAGTTGTGGTTCCGGCGGGCGTACGGCAGTACCTCCGTCGTTACCAGTGTGGGTGGACTCCACGCGGACCATGCGGCGCCGGACGACGTTCCGACGGGCCGCGCGACGAGTTCTGCCACGCTCACGGAGCTGGTCGTCAAGATGCTGAGGCACGCCCGGATCAACGCCGAACACGACCTGCTCGACATCGGCACCGGGGCAGGCGGGTTGACCGCGATTTCCTGTCGGAGGCTGGGCGCCGAGCACGTGACGAGCGTGGACGTGGACGAGTACCTGACCCGTGCGGCGACGGACCGTCTCGCCGCGATGGGGTTGGCACCGGAGTTCCTCACGCTGGACGCCACGGGGCCCATTCCCGGGAGTTACGACCGGATCGTCGCCACGGTGGCCGCACGCCCCGTACCGGTCTCGTGGCTCAAGGCGCTCCGCCGTGGCGGGCGGCTCGTCACCACCATCGCCGACACCGCCCTGATCCTGACCGCGTGGAAGGACCCGGGCGGCGGAGCCACCGGCCATGTCCAACGGGACTGGGCCGGATTCATGGTCACTCGTCACGGTCCGAACTACCCCGCCGGTCCGGACCACCTGTTCAAGATCGCTCGGGAGTCCGAGGGTGAAGAGGTACGAACGTACCGATACCCGGTGGCGGACATCCGTGAGCACTGGGAAACGTGGTCAATGCTCACGATCACGGTGCCGGGCATCGAGATCGACTTCGAAGAGCGACCGGGTAGGCGTGTGGCCCACCTCGTGCACCCTGACGGGTCGTGGGCACGGGCAGAGGCGGAGCGCTACGAGCCGCCGACCGTCCACCAGAGCGGCCCGCGCCGGCTGTGGAACGACTTGGAGCGGATCAGGAACTGGCGCGAAGTCGAGGGCGGGTTGCCGCTGTTCGGCTGCACGGCACGCATCGACCCCGACGGCGTGATCCACCTGTCACGGGGCCGCTGGTCGGAGACGATCGGCGGCTGAGCCGCCCTGAGCGTCCGCCGGCAGTGACCGCGGACCGGGCAGGGCCCCAGGAACGCTTGGCGGTGTTTCCTGGGGACCTGTACTGCCGGTGAACGGTAGGTCGGACAGGCGAAGGACTGCGCGGACGTGGCGCATTGGGCGGAGGAGAACCACCAGGTTCGGCGACATGCGCTCACCTCTTGACAGGCACTGCCGATGCTGGATTACTTGGCCGAAATCGAGACAGTAACCGAATGTTCGGTCGGGCGACAAGAGTGGCACGAGCGCACCGGATTCGGCCGCATCGGCATCCGCGACATCACCGTCCTGCGCGGCGACGAGGTGATCGCGGAGTTCCGCAGCCGCAGCCGCAGCCTCAAGGACGTGAAGGAGACACGATGAGCACGACGCGTTCCGTCAGCGGACCCCGGCGACTGGGCGACGCACTCCCGACCGGTCTGCGGGACGAGGGTGAGCGCCTGGACCCCGAGGAGTTGAAGGCACTCCAGCTCACCCGGCTCCGGAGCACCCTGGAACACGCCTACCGGAACGTCGATTTCTACCGCCGCAAGTTCGACGAGGCCGGCGTCCGGCCCGAGGACTGCCGCACACTCGCCGACCTCGCCCGCTTCCCGTTCACCACCAAGGCCGACCTGCGCGACAACTACCCCTTCGGCATGTTTGCCGTCCCGAGGGAGGACGTCCGCCGGATCCACGCCTCCAGCGGCACCACCGGCCGCCCCACCGTGGTCGGCTACACCGCGAACGACCTGTCGATGTGGGCGGACATGGTGGCCCGGTGCATCCGCGGGGCCGGCGGCCGCCCCGGCGACATCCTGCACAACTCCTACGGCTACGGACTGTTCACCGGTGGCCTCGGCGCCCACTACGGCGCCGAACGCGCGGGCTGCACCGTCATACCGGCTTCCGGCGGCATGACCGCCCGCCAGGTCCAGATCATCCAGGACTTCCGGCCCAGGATCATCATGGTCACCCCCTCCTACATGCTGACGCTCCTCGACGAGTTCGAGCGCCAGGGCATCGACCCGCGCACCAGTTCCCTGGAGATCGGCATCTTCGGCGCCGAGCCGTGGACCGAGGAGATGCGCCGTGAGATCGAGGAGCGCCTGGACATCCACGCCGTCGACATCTACGGCCTGTCCGAGGTGATCGGCCCGGGGGTGGCCGGCGAGTGCGTCGAGACCAAGGACGGCCTCCACATCTGGGAGGACCACTTCTACCCCGAGATCGTCGACCCCCTCTCCGACGAGGCGCTGCCCGAAGGCGACAGCGGCGAGCTGGTCTTCACCTCCCTCACCAAGGAGGCCCTGCCGATCATCCGCTACCGCACCCGCGACCTCACCCGGCTGCTGCCCGGCACCGCGCGGCCCGCCTTCCGCCGCATGGAGAAGGTCACCGGCCGCTGCGACGACATGATCATCCTGCGCGGCGTCAACGTCTTCCCCACCCAGATCGAGGAGATCGTCCTGCGCATCCCCGCCCTCGCCCCGCACTTCCAGCTGGAACTGACCCGGCGCGGACGCATGGACCACATGACCGTGCGTGTCGAAGCACGGCCGGACGCGACCGCCGACGAGCGCGGGGCCGCCGCCGCAGCCCTCGCCAAGGGCGTCAAGGACGGCGTCGGCATGACCGTCGGCGTTGATGTCGTCGACCAGGACACCCTGGAACGCTCGCTCGGCAAGCTGCGCCGGGTCGTCGACTCACGGAAGTCGTGATCACACGTCTGGGACCCTGATGGCATGACCCGTCCTCCGTCCGACGGCGTCCCCCGGCCCGGCGTCCCCCGGCCCGGCGCCCCCGTCCCCGACCGGACCCCCGCCGAGGCCCGGCGACGGGGCCCGCCGGGTCGCTCGGCGGGGCGCGGGCCGCACCCTGTGCTGGGCGCCTTGACACCCGACCCCGCCGCGCTGAGGACTCAGCCCGGCGGATCCACCGGAAGCGTTCGGGTGGCTCCGCCGGGCCGTGGGGCTCAGCTGGTCTGGATCGCGGTGTCGTCGATCACGAAGGAGGTCTGCAGCGAGGCGTCCTCGACGGCGTTGAACTTCACCGTCACCGACTGACCGGCGTAGGCCGACAGGTCAGCGGTCTTCTGGGTGTAGCCGGTGTTCTTGTCGAGGTTGGAGTACGTGGCGACCGAGGTGCCGTTCGCCGTGACGGTGAGCTTGTCGTACGCGCTCGAGGTGGTGGTCTCGGCGGTGTCGATGTGGAGCCAGAAGCTCAGGGTCGCCTTGCAGCCGGTCGGGATGGTGACGGTCTGCGAGATGCTGTCGGTGTGGCTGGAGCCGTAGCCGTCCATCCACGCCTTCCACGAACCGCTGTGCGCGGCCTGCGAGGCGGAGCTGTCGACCACGCCGGAGGTGGTGGTCCACGGGGCCGCGGTGCCGGTCTCGAAGCCCGCGTTGCCGAGCATCTGCGCCGGGGTGCAGGTGCCCTGGTTCGTGGCGACCGTCCAGGAGAACGTGACGGAGGCGGTCTTGTTGGCCGCGTCCTTGACGGTGACGGTCACCGAGGAGCCGCCCGCAGTGGTGGCGGTCCCGCTGATCAGGCCGGTGGAGGCGTTGATCGACAGGCCGGCGGGCAGGCCGGTGGCCGAGTAGCTCAGCGGCGCGGTGCCGCCGGATGCCTGGATCTGCAGGTTGACCGAACCGTTGACCGCAGTGGACTGGTTACCCGGGTTGGTCACCGACACGGCCGCGCCGGCCGGCTTGGTCAGCAGGCAGCCGCTGACGTTCAGGTCGATGACCCGGCCGGTGCCCAGGCAGGTGGTGAACCAGTACGTCTCCTCACCGTAGCTCTGGCCCTTGGTGACGGTCGTGGTGCCGTCCGCGGCCACCTCGCACGGGTTGTTCATGGTGCACATCGCGCCGTCGTCGTTCCCCGTGTTGTTGATGCCGACGACCTTCTTGCTGGCGGCGTCGACGATGGGCGAACCGGACGTGCCGTGCGTGGTGTTGCAGCCCGTGCTGTAGCGCAGCGAGTCGTGCCAGGTCCACTGGTCCTCGCGCAGGGTTCCGACGAACCCGTTGATCGAGCAGTTCCACACCTGCTTCCAGTACGAGGACGGTATGTACATCGCCGACCCGTCGACCGGGTGGGTATCGCTGATCGTCAGCGCAGTCGCCCCGTACTTGGAGGTGATGGCGGCGAAGGTGTCGGTGAGCTGGTACAGCGCGACGTCGGTGCCGGTCATCGTCGCGTACAGCACCTTGTCCGCCTGGACGGTGCCGAGCGAGGTGCCGGAGGAGTCGAGCAGCGTGCCGCTGCGGCTGGCGCTCGCGTTCTGGATGACCTGACCGGCCGACGGCATGGTGGGCAGGCAGTGGCCGTTGGTCAGCATCATCGCCCGGTCGGTGTCCACCGAGCTCGGGTAACGGACCAGCGAGGCGGAGCAGTTGCTCAGCGCGATGGTGGAGGTCAGGTCGCCCGCCTGAACGGCCTGCGCGGGAGCGGCACCGAAGGTCAGGGCACCCGCAACGACCGCGCCCGCGCCGAGCGCGGCGGCGAATCTCTTGAACATGGCTCTCCTCGTGGGGGATTGCGGACGTGCGACCGGTTGGTGCACGCCTGCGCCGCACGAAAATGCCATGGCCACTTCAATGCGGTCAACCATGTCGACGGAACTCGCAATCGAAGCCCTCCGCAGAAGCCCCCGTCGGGCCGGACTTCTGGCGCGCCGTCAAATCGCGTATGACCGAAACCCGTTCGTCGCCGATGGGCCGCGCACCTTGGCCCCCGCTCCGGGGATGCGAGTTGCCCGGTGGCGATCAGGGCGAGGCGTGAGAAGAGAGTGCCGGAGAATCCGAAGAGTTGACGGAGCGTCCGACCGCCACTGCCACCCTGGAGGCCGACGCGCCCGTCGGCGGTGGAGACGAGCCGGTCGGCTACGGAGACCGCGCCCGTGGGTGGTGAGGATCAGGGCGCGGCCGCCGTCGGCTCCGTCTCGACGTTGACAACTCGATTCGCCCCGCCGATCGACGGCTGGCCCCTCCCCCTCCGAACGGGGGCGACCTGCGAACCGTGGTTTGCGATCCAGCGAGGGGCCAGAACACTCTGGGGCTCCGCGCCGAGCAGGCGCGGCAGTGACCTGGGAGGATTCAGCGGATGCTTCATCTTCCGCTAGATGAATGATGCGAAGGGTTAGTGGTCGTAGGCGGTCAGCGAGCGCATGACCGGCTGGCCGGTCCGGTCGTTGTGCCAGATTGCTGAGGTCA
>NZ_JBIALR010000025.1:23766-101038 GCF_042873675.1 Kitasatospora sp. NPDC004614 | reverse complement strand
GCTCCGTTTTCCGGAGTTTCGATCCGACTTGCTGTTTGTCTTCCCTGCCTCGCGGCCGTTCCGACGTTTCAAACTCTAGCCGATCCCCGCTCCGAGAAGCGAATCCGCCGCAATCTCCGAAATCGCGCACAGCAAATACGAACGGAGACGCGAAAAGGACGCGACCCGCTACGGATCAACTGGGTGGTTCTCAGGGATTGGCCGCCCCGGGACCGTCCACACAGATTGCGTGTCCGGTGCTCCCTGCCGAGCGACTAGACAACACTACGCCGATCTATGGGCAGGTGCAAACGCGTCTGTGCGGACCACCCAGTCGCAGGCCCACCGGGCCGTCTCGACGTACTCGGCGTTGGGCTGGTCGTTGGTGTCGATCCGTCGGCGCGCGGTGGAGTGACCCTGGCCCCCGGCGGTGTGGCGGGCGAGGAGGCGGGCGTCCCGGGTGGTGTGGTCGGCATCGATGTACCAGAGCTCGCGCAGCAGGGCCCGGGCGTTCGTCCAGGGGGTGACGGGGGTCGCGAGGTAGTTGCCTTCGGTCACGACCAGGCGGGTGCAGGGGCGGATCAGGTGGCGGGCGGCGACGGGTTCGTCCAGGGTGCGGTCGAAGTCGGGGACGTAGATGTCGTGGAAGCGGTCGGCGGCGACGCGCTGGACGAGGGTGAGGTAGCCGAGGGCGTCGAAGGTCTCGGGGGCGCCCTTGCGGGCGCGCAGGTCGAGGCGGTCGAGCTGGGCGTTGGAGAGGTGGAAGCCGTCCAGCGGGAGGTAGGCGGCGGTGTCGGGGCCCTCGTGGCGGTTGATCTCGTCGATCAGTCGGCGGGCGAGGGTGGACTTTCCCGCTGCGGGCGGTCCGGCCAGGCCGAGCAGTACTCGGCCGGTTCCGCTGCCGGGGCCGCGGAGCAGACCGAGCGCGCGGGCCACTGCGGCCGCCGTCGGGTCCGGCATCGGCTCGACGGCCGGTGCGGTGGTGGAGGTGCCTGCGGCGGGGATGCCTTCGACGTGCATGGCCCGCAACCCTACGCATCAAGAGGGGCGATGAGAACGGGCGCGTCGAGCGTGAGCGTGGCGGCGTCGGCGTCCAGCGTGGCGGGCACTCCGAGCGGGACGGTGAGGGAGGAAGGTCCGTGGCCGAAGCCGAGCTCCCCGACGACCGGGACTCCGAGGTCGCCGAAGTGGTCGAGCATCACGGCACGTACGGCGTCGAGCGGTCCGCAGAGCTCCCAGGAACCGAGGACCACGCCGGCCACTCCCTCCAGGGCGCCGCTGCGTCGCAGCTGGGTGAGGATGCGGTCGAGTTGGTAGGGCTGCTCGTTGATGTCTTCCAGGATGAGCAGTCCGCCCGCGAAGGACGGGCGGGCGCCGGGGGTGCCGCGGTCGGCGGCGAGCAGCGAGGCGCAGCCGCCCATCAGGACGCCGTGGGCGCGGCCGGGGACGAGGGTCTCGGCGTCGGGTCCGGTGAGGACGGTCGTGGTGGCCGGCTCGAACAGGGTGCGGCGGAGGTGTTCGGCGGTCGGGGTGTCGGTGCTGAAGACGCCGACGCCGGGCATCGGGCCGTAGAAGGTGGGGACGCCGAGCTGCTGGGCGACGGCCTCGTGCAGGACGGTGATGTCGCTGAACCCGATCAGGGGTTTGGGTGGGACGGCACGCATCGCGTCCCAGTCGATGAGGTCGACCATCCGGTGGACCCCGAAGCCGCCGCGCACGCAGAGGACGGCGGCGATGTCGGGGTCGAGCCAGGCGGCCTGCAGGTCGGCGGCGCGGTGGGCGTCGGTGCCGGCCAGGTGCGGAAGGGTGGGGTGGATGTCGTGGACGTGCGGGAGGACGACCACCTCCAGGCCCCAGGACCGGAGGATGTCCGTCCCGAGGGCGAGCCGGTCGGGGTCGACGACCGCGCCGCTGGGGGCGACGAGGGCGATGCGGTCACCGGGACGGAGCGGGCGCAGGGGCATCGGAAGCCTCCTTCGGGTGTGGGACGCGAGTGGGCTCGGGGCGCGACGCGTGGGCCGATGGCGGTCTGCCTGCTGACGGTATCCCCCGGCGGTGAACTCTCCACCCCGGTGCGGTTACTACCGATCCGTCGGAACCCCATCCCGCCGGGCGTGGTGTGCGGGCCGTCGCCGGTGGACGGCCCGCACACCGGCCGCGAGGCAGGTCAGAAGGTGCCCATCGCGGTGCGGACTTCGGTGAGGGTGCGGTCGGCGATGGCGTTGGCGCGGGCGTTGCCGGTGTGCAGGACTTCGCGCAGCAGGGCACGGTCGGCCGCCAGCTCGGCGCGACGGGTGCGCAGGGGGCGGAGGTATTCGTTGACCGCCTCGGTGGCGGTGCGCTTGAGCCGGGCGGCTCCACCGGAACCGATCTCCTCGGCGACGGCGTGCGGGTCGCGGTCCTGGCAGAGGGCGATCAGCAGCACCAGGTTGGAGACGCCCGGGCGGGTTTCGGGGTCGTAGCTGATGTGCCGGTCGTTGTCGGTGACGGCGCCGCGCAGCAGTCGAGCGGTCTCGTCCTCGTCGGCGCCGAGGGCGACGGCGTTGCCCCGGCTCTTGCTCATCTTGCCGGCGTCGGTGCCGAGGAGCAGCGGGGCCTCGGACAGCAGGGCCTGCGGTTCGGGGAACAGCGGGGTGTAGCGGTCGTTGAAGCGGCGGGCGATGGTGCGGGTGGTTTCCAGGTGCGGCAGCTGGTCCTGGCCGACCGGAACCAGGTCCGCCTTGCAGAACAGCAGGTCGGCGGCCTGGTGGACGGGGTAGGTGAACATCAGCCCGCTGACCGCGGACTGCCGGGAGTGGGTGATCTCGTCCTTGACTGTGGGGTTGCGGGAGAGTTCGGCGACGCTGATCAGGCTGAGGAAGGGCAGCATCAGCTGGTTGAGGGCGGGGACGGCGCTGTGGGTGAAGATCGTGGTGCGGTCGGGGTCGACTCCGGCGGCCAGGTAGTCGAGGACCAGGTTCTCCGCGTGCTCGGCGATCCGGTCGGCCCGGTCGCGGTCGGTGATCACCTGGTAGTCGGCGATCACGATCATCAACTCGAGTCCTTGGGACTGGAGTTGGACCCGGTTCCGGAGTGTGCCGAAGTAGTGGCCGAGGTGCAGCGGTCCGGTCGGGCGGTCGCCGGTCAGGATGCGGTGGTGGCCTTCGGCGCTGGGGGCGATCAGCGGGTTGGCGGTGCCGGGTGCGGTGGCCGCGGTGGCGGTCATGGCGGGAGTTCTCCTCGGTCGCGGTGGTGACCGCCCGCCGGGGTGGGCCCAAGTCCGTCGGAGATGATCGCGCCGGGGCCGCCCGTACGGACGGCCCTGGAGTCATGCTTGGGGATCGGCCGCCCTAGGACGGCCACCAACGCAGGCATGACGTGAGAGACATGCGCTCACCCTAACGCGGCGGCCCGGTCGGCGAGACAGATTTCCGGCAGGGCGGGACGGAACCGCCAGGCTGTCCAGACACGTCCCTTGGCCCGGCACGCACTGGTGGTGCAGGATCGGGCAAGCCGAGAATCCGGAGGGTTGCAGCCATGACCTCGCTCGACCAGAACGCGCCGAACCGGCCGGACGCGGACACCAACCGCGCCGCGGAAAGCGCGAATTCGGCGGGCCCCGGTTCGGAACACGGCTCGGGCCATGGCTCGGCACCGTCCGGGTCGGACCCGGGCGGGTACTCGGACGCCGACGCGGACGGTCACAGAGCGCCGGACAGCCGCGACGGGATCCGCGTAGGGCTGCCGATGGTGCCCGGGCCGGCCCGCGAAAGCAGTGGTCTCGGGGCGGCAGGTGCCGAGGGCCTGGTGACGGGTGGGGCTACGGGCTCTCCGGGGTCGCTCGGTTGGTCGTCGGGGGTCTGGGGCGGGGGCGTGGTGGCGGGGCGGGTGCGGCCACCTCGGCGGCCGACGCCTTCGCGGAGGCTGAGCCAGGTACGGGCCGTTCCGCCCGCGTCGGCACCGCTCGGCGGCGCGGCGGTGGACGGGCCGGTCGCCATCTCGGTGGAGACCGCGCCGGTGGCCCCGGTGGGTGTGCCGATGGGTGTGCTGATCGGTGGGTCACCCGGGCTGCTCGACAGTGCCGCCCCCGGCGTGGCCCGGATCGTGGAGCGCCGGGTGTCCGCCAAGTTGCTGCGGTTCGGCGCCGGGACCTGCCAGGTGGTGCTGCCCGAGTGGCGGTCTGCCATCGCGGTGTCGGTTTCCACCGAGCAGTTGCAGCGCTCGACCGGGATGACTCCGGAGGAGCTGCGTTCCGCCCTGCTGTCGGTGGTGATCAACCCGGAGGCGGTGCACGACCGTGAACTGAGGCTGCGCGACTGGCAGGCCGAGGTCCCGGCAGCTCGCGGACGCCGGAGGGGTCGGCGCCAGGTCCGCTGATCAGGCTCGATCGGCACCAGCGTGCGGGTGCGGGTGCGGGTGGTCGGGGGCGGCTCCTCTCTACGGGCTGCCGGGGTTCGGTGCGGCTGGGGTTCAGTGCGGCCGCAGGCCCCTCCGTCAGCTGCTGCGGGTTGTGGTGTTGTTGGGCACGTAGCCGAGGTGAACCGGAACGATCGGACCCGGTACCGCGACGCGGAGTGCGGCGAGCAGGGCCGGCAGGTTCGGTGGCCAGAGCGGATCGACGTCCGGTGCTGTCAGCTCGGTTGGCGTCCACCAACGCCACCCGAGGATGCCGTCGACACGGTGGACTGCCGCTACATCTCCGGGCTCACGTCGCGGGCCGTGAGTCAGGAATATGTGCTCGTGCTGGCGGACGGGCGTGCCGTGCCAGGTGAAGTCGTGCTCCCAGGTGCAGAGGAGTTCACCGGGCCGGAGGTCGGTCCAGCCGGTTTCCTCGTGCAGCTCGCGGAGCGCTCCCTCGGCGGGCGTTTCGTCTGCCTCCAGGCCACCGCCCGGAGCGTTCCAGTGCACCCCGATCTCGGAGTTGTCCGATCGGAACAGGAACACCTCACCCTCCGGTGAAACCACCACCGTTCGCGCCGCTCGACGGGGCAGCCGTTCGCCCTTGGGCCTGTGACGTCCTGTGATCCATCGCACACGGAAAGCCTGACAGCGCAACCGCAGGACTGTCGATCGAATTTTCGGCCACAGCGACGGGCGCGGTGCGGGCGTGTGGAGCAGAATGCCTGGTCAACGCCAGGCCAAGGAGAGCGCCTCCACCGATCGGTGGACCTAATCTGAGCCCCATGGTCGACCCCATCGTCATCCTTCCCTCGGACCCGCTCCTGCCGCGTCGGACGGACCCGCACTTCGCCTGGGAGGCCGGGCTGATCCGGGCCGCCGGCGGCAGCACAGCGCTGCTCGACCACGACGCCCTGCTGGCCGGGGATGCCGAGGCCGCCGTCCGGCGCGTCCCCGTCGGGTCGGGACCGCTCTGGTACCGGGGCTGGATGATTCCCGTCGCCCGGTATGCCGAGCTCGCCGGGGCCCTCGCCGACCGTGGCTGCGCGCTGCTGACCGGACCGAACGAGTACGCCACCGCCCATGAACTGCCCGGCTGGTACCGGACTTTCGAGCCCGTGACCCCCGCCAGCGCCTGGCTGCCCGGCACCTCCTGGGACCGTCCCGCCCTGGCTGCGGCCGCTTCCGCTCTCGGCGGGCGCGGCCCCGCGATCGTGAAGGACTACGTCAAGTCCCGCAAGCACGAATGGCACGAGGCCTGTTACGTGCCCGAGTTGGCCGATGTCGACGCACTGGCACGCGTGGCGGCACGGTTCGCCGAGCTGCAGGGCGAGTTCCTCGCGGGCGGGCTGGTGCTTCGCCGCTTCGAGTCCTTCGCGCGCACGACGGACGGCCGGTCGGAGGAGGCGCGGGTCTGGTGGCTGGACGGCGAACCCGTGCTGGTCGGGCCGCACCCCGACTGCCCGGCAAGCCGGGTCGAGCCCGACCTGTCCGCCGTCCGCCCGCTGGTGCGGGAGTTGGGGTGCCGCTTTGTCACCACCGACCTGGCGCGACGGGCCGTGAGCAGTAGCGGTGCTGGCGGGGCGGGCGGCGCCGAAGGCGGATGGCGGGTGGTGGAGGTCGGGGACGGTCAGGTCAGCGAGCTGCCGTCCGGGGTGGATGCCGCGGCGCTGTTCCGGGCGCTGCTGGGTGCCGTGCAGGCTGCGCGGTTCTGAGGGGACCGGCCCCGATTCCGGGCGGCCCCGGGCCCGGCGGTGTGCCGAGCCCGGGGGCCGATTCCGAAGTGATCAGCCGAGTACCGGGGCGGGGTGCCCCTCGGCGATGAAGGCCTTCCACAGCTTGGCGTAGGTGCCGTCGCGGTCGAGCAGTTCGGTGTGGGTACCGTCCTCCACTATTCGTCCGTGGTCGAGGACGACGATCCGGTCGGCGCGTTCGGCGGTGGTGAGCCGGTGGGCGATGACCAGGGTGGTGCGTCCGCCGCTGAGCCGGTCGGCGGCGTTGTTGACGGCGGCTTCGGTGGCGAGGTCGAGAGCGGCGGTGGCCTCATCGAGGAGCAGGATGTCGGGGTTGACCAGCTCGGCCCGGGCGAGGGCGATGAGCTGGCGCTGGCCTGCTGAAAGGTTTCGGCCTCGGGCGGCGACGGTGTGCTGGTAGCCGCCGGTCAGCCGGGTGATCATGTCGTGTGCTCCGACCGCCTTGGCCGCGGCTTCGACTTCGGCGTCGCTCGCTCCGGGGCGTCCGTAGGCGATGGCGTCGCGGACCGTCCCGGCGAACAGGTAGGCCTCCTGCGGGACGACACCGAGCCGGTGCCGGTAGCCCTCCAGGTCGTAGGCGGTCAGGTCGGTGCCGTCGACCCGGACGGTGCCGCCGGTGGCGTCGTAGAACCGGGCGACCAGTTTGACCAGGGTGGACTTGCCCGCGCCGGTCTCGCCGACCAGCGCGACGGTCTGGCCGGCGGGTATGTGCAGGTCGATTCCGGCGAGCACCTCGGGGTTGCCCTCGCCTCCACCGTTGTAGGCGAAGCTGACGTTTTCGAAGTCGATCTCGCCGCGCAGCGCCCCGACCGCAACAGGCTGTTCGGCCTGGGGCGTGCTGGTGGGCGTACGCAGCAGTTCGCGGATCCGGCCGAGGCCGACGGCGGCCTGCTGGTAGCCGTCGAAGATCTGCGAGAGCTGGTTGACCGGTGCGAAGAACAGGTCGATGTACAGCAGGTACGCGACCAGGGCGCCGATGGTCAGAGTGCCGTGGTCGACCCGGGTGGCGCCCGCGATCAGGACCAGGGCGGAAGCGACGCTCGACAGGAACTGGACGAACGGGAAGTACAGCGAGATGTACAGCTGGGCCTTGGCCCGGGCGTGCCGGTAGGCGAGGCCGCGTTCGACGAACCGGTCGGTGTTGGCGTCCTGGCGGCGGAACGCCTGGACGATCCGCATGCCGGCGACGTTCTCCTGCAGGTCGGCGTTGACGGTGCTGATCAGATCGCGGGAGACCTGGTACTGCTGGGCGGACTTCTTGCGGAACACCAGGGTGGCGATGATCAGCAGCGGCAACACCGTGAGGACCACCAGGGCGAGGCCGGGGTCGATCACGACGAGGGCCACGAAGATGCCGAAGAAGGTGAACACGCTGACCACGGCGGTGACCACACCGGTCTGCAGGAACGAGGATATGGAGTCCACGTCCGTCGTCATGCGGGTCATGATCCGGCCGGTCAGCTCGCGCTCGTAATAGTCGAGACCGAGCCGGTTGAGGTGGGCGAAGATCTTCAGCCGCAGGGTGTAGAGGACACGCTCGCCCGTGCGCCCGGAGACCGTGCTCTCGGTGGCCTGCACCAACCAGTCGAGCAGGACGACGGCGAGGGCCAACAGGGCGGCGACCGCGACGCCGCCGATGGCGGCCTTGCTCACGCCGTCGTCGATGCCGTGCCGGATCAGCACCGGCAGAGTCAGGCCGGCGGCGGTGTCCAGCGCGACCAGCAGCAGCGCGAGCAGCAGGGGGCGGCGGAACGGGGCGAGCAGCCGGGCCAGGTTGAACCTGGGGTCGGCGGTCTCGGCCTGCTCGACCGGGACATCGGGGGTGTCGGTCGCGGGTGGCAGGGCGGCGACCTTGGCGAGCATTCCGGCGTCGGCGGCGGGCTTCTCGGCGACCGCGGAGGTGTCCGCGTTCCGTGCGGGTTCCGTGTCCTGTACGGACTCGGCGGCGGGCGCGGCCAGGGCGTCCGGGTCAGTGATCAGCGACCGGTAGCGCGGACAGCGGGCGGTGAGTTCCTCGTGGGTGCCGATGTCGATCAGCCGGCCGGCTTCCAGCACGGCGATGCGGTCGGCGAGTTGCAGGGTGGAACGGCGGTGCGCGATCAGCAGGGTGGTGCGGCCGGCCATCACGCTGTCCAGCGCGTCGTGGATCTCCGCCTCGATCTGCGGGTCGACCGCGGAGGTGGCGTCGTCGAGCAGCAGGATGCGCGGGTCGGTGAGGATGGCACGGGCCAGGGCGATGCGCTGGCGCTGGCCGCCGGAGAGTGTGAGGCCCTGCTCGCCGACCTTGGTGTCGTAGCCGTCGGGGAGCCCCTGGATGAACCCGTCGGCCTGGGCGATCCGGGCAGCGGAGAGGATCTGCTCTTCGGTGGCCTCGGGGTGGCCGTAGGCGATGTTGGTGCGGACCGTCTCGGAGAACAGGAAGCTCTCCTCGGGCACGATGCCGATGGCGGCGCGCACCGAGTCGAGGGTGGCTTCCCGCAGATCCTGCCCGAACAGTCGGACAGTGCCGGAAGTGGGGTCGTAGAACCGGGGCACCAACTGGGCGACGGTCGACTTGCCGGAGCCGGATGCGCCGACCAGGGCCAAGGTCTCCCCCGGCGCGATCTTCAGGCTGAGGCCGTCCAGCACCGGGACGCCGTCGGGGGCGCTGCCCGGCTCGGGGTGCTCCTCGGCCCGGTAGTGGAAGCCGACCCGGTCGAGCTCCAGCGCCGGGGTGCCGACCGGGGCCGCGTCCGGGGCGAGGGGCCGGGCGTCCGGCGTCTCGGCGACCAGCGGGCGCTGGTCGATCAGCTGCACGACTCGTTCGACACCGGCGCGGGTCTGCTGGGCGACGGTGATCACCATGGCGAGCATCCGGACCGGGGCGGTCATCTGTGCCAGGTAAGTGGAGAAGGCGACGAAGGTGCCGAGGGTGACATCGCCCCGGACGGCCAGCCAGCCACCGACGGCGAGCACCGCGACCTGCCCGAGTGCGGGGACCGCCTGCATGGCCGGGGTGTAGCGGGCGTTCAACCGGATCGAGCGCAGCCTGGCGGCGAACAGCTCCCGCGAAACCCGCTCCAGCTTGCCGCGCTCCTGGGCCTCCTGGCCGAAGCCCTTGACGACCCGAACGCCGCCGACCGCGGCATCCACCACACCGGCGACCTCGGCGGCCTGCTGCTGGGCGGCCCAGGTGGCAGGGAAAAGACGCTTGCGGCTGAGTGTGGAAAGCCACCACAGGGCCGGGGTCATCACCAGCGCGATCAGGGTGAGCGGCAGCGACAGCCAGAGCATGACCACCACCGACATGCCGAACATCAGGGCGTAGCCCGTCATCATCGGAATCATCGAGAGCAGCCCGGTGACCAATTGCAGGTCGGAGGTGGCGCGGCCGACCACCTGGCCGGTGTCCAGCCGGTCCTGGCGGTGCCCGTCGAGCCTGGTCAGCGAACGGAACAGGTCAACGCGCATGTCGTGCTGGACGTCAAGCGCGAGCTGCCCGCCGTAGTAGCGCCGGACCTGCGTACACAGGAACACCGCGGCGGCCGCGACCAGCAGCAGCACCGCCCAGGGCATGAGCGGGCGGCGGTGCGTGGTGATCACGTCGTCGATGATCAGCTTGGTGATGAGCGGGACGATCGCGGTGATCGCCATGCCGACGAGTGACGCCCCGAAGGACAGCAACAAGTTGCGGCGGTAGCGCCAGCAGTAGCCACCGAGCCGGCGGAGCCAGCCTTGCTCTGGGAAACCATGAGTCTCGGGCATATTTAGTGATGCTAACCATTCGGCCGATTGGGCGTCCATCGGATTCGAAGGGCGCATAGGAGGCTGAACGACCCGGGGCCGCGCTTCCTTCCCGTCTACAGACTGCCCGCAGCACGCGGTGGTGCGCCTCCAACGATCGGCTACTTCTGGGTCGTCCGATCGTCCTAGGCGGGGGTGCAGCCAGCTTCAGCCCGGGCCTCGCCTGCCCGTAAACCCACAGGTCAGACGACTGAACGCGGCTCCACGACCGCTGCGGAGGCCGCTACGAACGCCCCCTGGGCCAGCGCGCGCAGCAGTGCCGCCATCGCCTCCCGGGACAGGCCGGTCCGCTCGGCGGTGAGGTCCGCCGGGGCGGCCTGCGGCGCAGCGCTGTGCGGGGTGGAGTTCAGCAGACCGAAGACCGCGTGGACGGCCGCGCGGGCGGTCGGCTCCGCCTCGGCGACGGCCAACGCGGCGAAGGCCTCGCGCACCACCGTGACCCACAGCTCGACGTAGCCGCGCTGCAGTCGGCGGACCCGGCGGCGGTCCTCTTCCTTGAGGTGGAGCAGTTCACGGTCGTGCAGGATGATCAGATCGCGGTCATCCAGCGCGAAGTCGATGTGACCGTCGATCAGGGAGTCCAGCGCGGCCTGCGGCCCGGCGGCCGCGCCGACCCGGCGGCGGCCCTCGTCCAGCAGGCGCTCGCTGATGCCGACCAGGAGATCGGCGAGCATCGCGTCCTTGCCCGCGAAGTGCCGGTACAGGCCCGGTCCGCTGATGCCGACCGCCTTGCCGATCTCGTCCACACCGACGCCGAGGAAGCCGCGGGCGGCGAACAGCCTGGCGGCCTCCTTCCGGATCTGGTCACGGCGTGGGAGCACGGGGGCGGCGGGGCGGTTGGGCATGCTGCCCATCGTAGACAGTCGGGTTATCGGTGGTTAACCTGGCGGCAGAGTTAACGCTCATTAACACGGGCTGGCCGGCTCGCCCTTCGGCCTGCCCGGATCCGAATCCGAGGGCAAGGGAGCTCTTGGGATGGTCCCCTCTTCGGCACCGACCTCATCGTGGTCTCCGGCTTCGCCGCAAAGCGCTGCCGCATCCACGCCGCTGGTACCGCTGTTCGGCGCGGCCGCCGCACCGGCGCCCCGACTGGAGAGCGCGGTCGATCCGGCATCACCTGCCGGACTCGCCAACGCGCAGGCCCACCGGGAGCTGGTCGCCGAGCTGCGCGACAAGCTCGCGGCGGCAGCGCTCGGCGGCGGCGAGAAGGCGCGCGCCAAGCACACGGCCCGCGGCAAGCTCCTGCCCCGGGACCGGGTGGACACCCTGCTCGACCCCGGTTCGCCCTTCCTGGAGCTGGCCCCGCTGGCGGCCGACGGCCTGTACGACGGGGCCGCCCCCGCCGCCGGCGTGGTGGCCGGCATCGGACGGGTCGCCGGGCGCGAAGTCCTGGTGGTGGCGAACGACGCCACCGTCAAGGGCGGCACCTACTACCCGATGACGGTGAAGAAGCACCTGCGCGCGCAGGAGGTGGCCTTGGAGAACAGGCTGCCCTGCATCTACCTGGTGGACTCGGGCGGCGCCTTCCTGCCGATGCAGGACGAGGTATTCCCCGACCGCGACCACTTCGGCCGGATCTTCTACAACCAGGCGCGCCTGTCCGCCGCCGGGATCCCGCAGATCGCGGCGGTGCTCGGCTCGTGCACCGCGGGCGGGGCCTACGTTCCGGCGATGAGCGACCAGGCCGTGATCGTCCGCAACCAGGGCACCATCTTCCTCGGCGGCCCGCCGCTGGTGAAGGCCGCCACCGGAGAGGTGGTGACCGCCGAAGAGCTCGGCGGCGGCGACCTGCACTCGCGTACCTCCGGCGTGACGGACCACCTGGCGGAGGACGATGCGCACGCGCTCTCCATCGTCCGCACCATCGTGGCCGGGCTCGGCCCGCGCACGGCAAAGCCCTGGCCGCTCGCCCCGGTCGAGCCGCCCGCGGTCGACCCGGCCGGCCTGTACGGCGCCGTGCCGGTGGACCCGCGCACCCCCTATGACGTGCGCGAGGTGATCGCCCGGCTGGTCGACGGCAGCCGCTTCGCCGAGTTCAAGGCCGAGTACGGCACCACCCTGGTGACCGGGTTCGCCCGCATCCATGGACATCCGGTCGGCATCGTCGCCAACAACGGCGTGCTGTTCGCCGAGTCCGCGCTCAAGGGCGCGCACTTCATCGAATTGTGCGACCAGCGAGGCATCCCCCTCCTCTTCCTGCAGAACATCACCGGCTTCATGGTGGGTCGCCAGTACGAGGCCGGCGGCATCGCCAAGCACGGCGCCAAGATGGTCACCGCGGTGGCCTGCACCCGGGTGCCGAAGCTGACCGTGGTGATCGGCGGTTCGTACGGCGCGGGCAACTACTCGATGTGCGGACGGGCCTACTCGCCTCGCTTCCTGTGGATGTGGCCGAACGCGAAGATCTCCGTGATGGGCGGGGAGCAGGCGGCCTCCGTGCTGGCCACGGTCCGACGCGACCAGTTCGAAGCCCGGGGCGAGGACTGGCCGGCCGAGGCCGAGGACGAGTTCAAGCGCCCGGTCCGCGAGCAGTACGAGCGGCAGGGCAACGCCTACTACGCCACCGCGCGACTGTGGGACGACGGCGTGATCGACCCCATGCAGACCCGTACCGTGCTCGGCCTGGCGCTCACCGCCTGCGCCAACGCCCCGCTCGCCGAACCCCGCCCGTACGGGGTCTTCCGAATGTGACGCCCCACCGGAGGGCCGAGCCACGAACCGGTCACCGCTCCTGATGCATCGTCAATTCGCTCACCCGTTCTTCTCGCAACGGAGGCACACCTCCATGTTCGACACCGTGCTCGTCGCCAACCGCGGCGAGATCGCGCTGCGGGTGATCCGCACCCTGCGGCGGCTGGGCGTGCGCTCGGTCGCCATGCACAGCGACGCGGACGCGGACGCCCCGCACGTCCGGGCCGCCGATCTGGCCGTCCGACTCGGGCCCGCCGACCGGAGCGACAGCTCGGCCGCCGAGACGTACCTGCGCACCGACCTGATCCTCGACGCCGCCCGCCGAACCGGCGCGCAGGCCGTCCACCCCGGATACGGGTTCCTCGCCGAGAACCCCGCGTTCGCCGAGGCCTGCACGCTGGCCGGGCTGGTCTTCATCGGCCCGCCGCCGGCTGCGGTGGAGCTGATGGGCGACAAGATCAACGCCAAGGAGGCCGTTCGGGCCGCCGGAGTGCCCGTCGTCCCCGGTAGTGAGGACGGCGCGCCCAGCGACGAGCAGCTGATCGAGGCGGCGACCCGGATCGGCTACCCGGTGCTGCTCAAGCCCTCGGCCGGCGGTGGCGGCAAGGGCATGCGCCTGGTCCGCGACCCGGCCGAGCTGCCCGCCGAGCTCGCCGCCGCCCGCCGGGTGGCCCGCACCGCGTTCGGCGACGACACCCTGCTGCTGGAGCGCTGGGTGGACCAGCCGCGCCACATCGAGGTGCAGGTCCTGGCCGACACCCACGGCCGAACCGTCCACCTCGGCGAGCGCGAATGCAGTCTCCAGCGCCGCCATCAGAAACTCATCGAAGAGGCTCCTTCCGTCCTGTTGAACGCCCCGACCCGGGCCGCGATGGGCGCGGCCGCGGTACGTGCCGCCGAAGCCTGTGGTTATACCGGCGCCGGCACGGTCGAGTTCATCGTTCCCGGCGGGAACCCCGCGGGACCCGGCGCGGACGACGTTCTCGACTTCTTCTTCATGGAGATGAACACCCGCCTCCAGGTGGAACACCCCGTCACGGAACTGGCCGTCTCCGTCAACGGCCCCGATGGCCCGCAGCGGCTCGACCTGGTCGAGTGGCAGCTGCGCGTCGCCGCGGGCGAAGACCTGTCCTTCACACAGTCCGACATCTCCTTCCTGGGCCACGCGATCGAGGCCCGTATCTGCGCCGAGGACCCGGAACGGGACTTCCTGCCCACCGGCGGCGAGGTACTGCTACTGGACGAACCCTCGGGTGAGGGCATCCGGGTGGACTCCGGAATCGCACCCGGCGACCGGATCGGCAGCTTGTACGACCCGATGCTCGCCAAGGTGATCGCGTACGGGCCCGACCGTCCCACCGCGATCCGTCGACTGCGGGCCGCGCTTGCCGAGACCCGCATCCTGGGCGTCACCACCAACACCGGCTACCTGCGCCGGCTGCTGGCTCAGCCCGAGGTGACGGCAGGTCGGCTCGACACCGGCCTGGTGGAACGCAGCGCCCAGCAGGACCCCTCCCAGCTGAGCTCTCCGTACACCCGACCCGAAACGATCGACCTGCTCTACTTCGCCGCCGCACTGGCGCGACAGCTCGAACTCGGCCACGCCGGCGCCTCCGACGGCTGGACCGATCCCTTCTCCCTCCCTTCGGGATGGCGACTTGGCGGCGAGGCCGCATGGACCACGCACCGGCTCCGGCTTGCCGGCCGCGAACCGGTTGCCGTGCGTTTCCGAATGACTACCAGCAGTGAATTCGAGAGCGCTATCGGTTTTTCCGCCGCAACCGCTCCCGAGTGGGAGGTCCGGCTCGACGAGGGCCCGGCCCGGAAGGCCCGCGCGACTCGGGACGGAAACCTGCTCCGCCTTGCGGTTGACGGCCTGCAGGCCACTTTCACGGTCGCCGAGGAGCGCACCGCCGGGGGCATCACGCACTGGCTCGGCGTCGACGGAGACGCTTGGCCCGTTCACCCGTTCGACGCAATCGCCGAGCGCGCCGCCGCCGGCACCGCCCACCACGGCACCCTCACCGCTCCGATGCCCGGCACCGTCACCGTGGTGAAGGTCGAGGCCGGCGAACGCGTCAGCCGCGGGCAGGCGCTGCTGGTCCTTGAGGCCATGAAGATGGAGCACGTCATCTCCGCGCCGCACGACGGCACCGTCGAGGATCTCCGGGTCACCGCCGGCGCGACCGTCGCGATGGACGAGCCCCTGGTGGCGGTTGCCCCCGACGACGAGGAAGCCACCACCACCATCAAGACGGAGGCCGAACTCAGCGCCGGAGCGGGAGCCCACACCACCGCCGGGGCGGAAGCCGACCCCACCGCGAAGCTGACGGAGGCTGCAGGATGACCACCACTCCCGACCGGGCCACCCCTGAGCCGACCGTGCTGGAACTCGGCCTGCCGAATCCTGTGCGCGACCCCGAGCTGCCCGCCCGAGTACGAATCCACGAGGTCGGCGCACGCGACGGGCTGCAGAACGAGGGCGGTCTCGTCTCGGTGGAGGTCAAGGCCGAATTCATCGCCCGGCTTGCCGCCGCCGGGCTGCGCACCGTCGAGGCCACCAGCTTCGTCCACCCCAAGTGGGTACCGCAGCTGGCCGATGCCGAAGAGCTGATGCCGCGGCTGGCCGAACTCCCCGCTCGGTATCCGGGCCTGCGTCTGCCGGTCCTGGTGCCCAACGAGCGCGGGCTGGATCGGGCGCTGGCCCACCACGCCGGCGAGGTCGCCGTGTTCGCCAGCGCCACCGAGACATTCGCCCGGCGCAACCTCAACCGCTCGGCGGACGAGGCGATGGCCATGTTCCGGCCCGTGGTCGAACGCGCCACGGCCGCGGGCGTCCCGGTGCGCGGCTACCTGTCGATGTGCTTCGGCGACCCGTGGGAGGGGCCCGTCCCGATCCCCCAGGTGGTCCGGCACGGCCTGACGCTGCTGGAGATGGGTTGCACCGAGCTGAGCCTCGGCGACACCATCGGCGTCGCGACCCCCGGTCAAGTCAAGGCACTGATCGACGAATTCACTCGTTCCGGCGTACCGATCGACCAGGTCGCGGTGCACTTCCACGACACCTACGGGCAGGCGCTGGCCAACACGCTGGCCGCGCTCCGCTCCGGGGTGACGGTGGTGGACGCCTCCGCCGGCGGCCTCGGCGGCTGCCCGTACGCCAAGAGTGCGACCGGCAATCTGGCGACCGAGGACCTGGTCTGGATGCTGCACGGCCTGGGCATCGAGACCGGCGTCGACCTGGCGGCGCTCGCCGACACCAGCGGTTGGATGGCGCGCCACCTCGGTCGCCCCAGCCCCTCGCGGACCGTCCGCGCCCTGCTCGGGCCCACGGCCTGAGGTCCGACTCCACAACCCCCACCCGGCCCACCAGGCCTCGATCCCGGGAGGATCACCCGTGCTCGACCACCGGCTGAGCAGTGACTACGAGGAACTCCGCCGCACTGTCGCGGAGTTCGCCAACGACGTGGTTGCGCCGAAGATCGGCGAATACTACGAGCAGAATGAATTCCCGTACGAAATTATTCGGGAAATGGGACGGATGGGCCTGTTCGGACTGCCCTTCCCCGAGGAGTACGGCGGCATGGGCGGCGACTACTTCGCGCTCTGCCTGGCCCTGGAGGAATTGGCCCGGGTCGATTCCTCGGTGGCAATCACCCTGGAGGCGGCGGTCTCGCTCGGCGCCATGCCGATCTACCTCTTCGGCACCGAGGAGCAGAAGCGCGAGTGGCTGCCGAAGTTGACGTCCGGCCAGATGCTCGGCGCGTTCGGCCTGACCGAGCCCGAGGGTGGCACTGACGCGGGTGGGACGCGCACCACCGCGCGCTACGACGCGGCCACCGACGAGTGGGTGATCAACGGCAGCAAGTGCTTCATCACCAATTCCGGAACCGATATTACCGGGCTGGTGACCGTCACCGCGCTGACCGAACCGATCGCACATTCGAGTGACGAGGGCGTAAATAGCTCGCCCACGAGGGAAATCTCCTCCATTATCGTTCCCACTGGAACCCCCGGGTTCCAGGTGTCGAAGAAGTACTCGAAGGTCGGGTGGAACGCCTCCGACACCCGCGAACTGTCCTTCACCGACTGCCGAGTCCCTGCGGCCAACCTTCTCGGTCGCCAGGGCCGCGGCTACGCCCAGTTCCTTCGCATCCTCGACGAGGGCCGCATCGCCATCGCGGCCCTGGCCACCGGCCTGGCCCAGGGATGCGTCGACCAGTCACTGTCCTACGCCGGCACCCGCCGCGCCTTCGGCCGGCCGATCGGCGCCAACCAGGTCATCCAGTTCAAGCTCGCCGACATGGAGATGCGCGCACACACCTCCCGCCTGGCCTGGCGGGACGCCGCCTCCCGGCTGCTGCACTCCGAGCCCTTCAAGAAGGAGGCAGCCATTGCCAAGCTGTTCGCCTCCGAGGCTGCGGTCGACAACGCTCGCGAGGCGACCCAGATCCACGGCGGCTACGGCTTCATGAACGAGTACCCGGTCGCCCGGTTCTGGCGCGACTGCAAGATCCTCGAGATCGGCGAGGGCACTTCCGAGGTCCAGCGCATGCTGATCGCGCGCGAGCTCGGCGTGAACTCCTGAACCTCGCACTGACACAACCCTGCTGACGGCTCAGTACCTGCGGGAGCGTCCGGACCTGTCGTATCCCGGATCCACCTGCAGGTCGGTCCGCCGGTCAAGGTTGAAACAGCGGCAGAGCCGACGTCCTGGCGTCGGTGTCGATCTGGTCGTAGCGCTCCAACGCCAGTTGGAACGCGGTCGGCTGGATCCGCACCGCGCCGGAGAACGGCCCGCTCATCACCGCCACCATGCTCACCCCGAACGCCACGGAGGCTCCCACGAAGCACATCAGCATCAGATTGCGTGTGTTGGCCATCAGGCCGATCACCGACGGCGTGGCCAGGACGAACACCGCGCCCACCAGCAGGCCACCGATCGCCACCACCGGCACGGACGCACGAATATCACCCAGTCGCGCGTTCCGCATGGCGTTGACGTCGGACAGGCTGCGCAGCACATCGGTCCGCGCGCTCGTCGCCGCTGCGGTCTGCACCGTCGCGTGATCGACTGCGGCCCGTACCTCGTCGGCCGCCTGCCAGGCGGCCTGGCTACCGACGTCGTGCTGCATCGCCTTCCACTCGTCGTCGATCACCACCCTGGTGTAGTTCCGTAGCCGGTCCCGCACCAGCGACCGGTCGGCGGCCGGCAGCCCACCGGCGTTCCAGTAGGCCTCCGCGAGAGCCCGTGACTCCTCGTAGGTGTGCTGGCGGGCCGAGTTCAGCTGCTGCCAAGTGCCGGCGATGCTGAAGCCGAGGAACAGCGCGAAGAAGCCGAGGATCGCCGCCCCGGCAAAGGACAGCGCCTGCGGTGTCGTGGACCCCTCCCGCGCCCGCTTGGTCTGCCCCAGCAGCAGACCGATCACCAGCGCGAGCGCCGCGCCCGACACGGCGGCGATCGCGACGATCAGCATCGCCACCGCCCGTTCCCACTGCCCAGGGCACCCCGCACCGCACCGGGCCGCCTGCCGTGGACGGTCGCCAACGGCCGGACGGCGAACGCGCCCGCCTGCTGAGCACCGCTCCTTGACTCGACAACAGTTGCGCCATCGACGACCCCGCGCATCGACCGGTCGACTACCGACCCGCCCCCGGCCGGTCGGATCATCTCTCCGTACGCGATCACCGCCGCCACCGGCCCCGAACGGAGAACGCTGCCGCCAGCACGCACAGCACAGGAAGGAGAATCACCAACAGCAGCATCATTACCTGGGTGATGCCCCACGGGTTGTCCTCACCCTCCTGGGGCGTCCGGTCCTCGTCCCCGGCGGCCTGCGCCTGCCCGCCCGGCGATTGCCCGCTGCCCGACGCCCTCGATCCGGGGCTCGCACCCGCGAGCGTGCCCTGGTTCTGCCCTGCGGGTGCTCCTTCGCTCCGGCCTGCAGTCGCAGCCGAAGTCGGGCCGAGCGCTGCCACCCCACCGCTCACCAGGCTCTCGCCGGGGTTCGTCGCGCCGACCCCAACCGGGATTCCGCCAGGCCCAGTTGAAGCGCCGACCGTACCCGGCGCCGCAAAGGGCGAGGCCGGCAGCGCGAAGGCTGTCCCGCCGGGGAGCAGCACCGGTGCTGCTCCCGGCAGGAACGGCGTCAGCAGCTGGCCTGCGGCGGCGGCTGCTGCAGGCTGCCCCGGGGCGGCGGCGGCCTGCTGCCCGGGCACGGCCGCAGCAGCCCCTCCGACCGGAACGGGCACAGGAAGCAACCCTGCCGGGGCCGCCACTGCTCCAGCAGCTGCGCCGACGCCTCCGGCGCCAGGAATGGCGGCGCCGGGAGCCCCGACCGAACCCGCGCCGGCTCCTGCCCCTGCTCCAGCTCCGGCGCCCGCACCCACGCCTCCGCCAGCGCCAACGCCGGCACCCGCACCCGCACCCGCACCCGCACCCGCACCCGCACCCGCACCCGCACCCGCACCCGCACCCGCACCCGCACCCGCACCCGGGATCGTGCCACCACCCGGGGCTGCGCCTCCGCCGGCCGGGGTGGACGCGGTCGGCGCTGTGGTCGTCGGGGTGGGGCTGAGCCCGTCGTACGATCCGGGGGCGTCGGCGAAGACCTGGCGCGGTGCTTGGCGGTTGCCGTTCGGGTCGACGGTCGCGTCGTCCGCCAGGCCCTGGGCTTGCGCCGTGCCGGTCTGGTGGCCCGGAAGGGCAGTACCGGCTGCCTGGCAGTCGACGCTCTGCCCGGGGGTGAGGGTGTGGCCGCCGTCGGGGCCCGAGCAGCTCACTGGACCAACATCGGGCAGCCCCTCGACCACGGAGATGTCGGTGATCGGGACATCGCCGAACGCCTCCAGGCGGTACTGGAGTTCAACGGTCCCGCCAACCTCGGCCAGGGCTCTCGACACAGCGCGGCGGGTACTCACGGACGGCGCCACCTCCCGCACGGACCGATGGGCGACGCCGGTGCCGGTGGGCGCTCCCACGCGGGTGAGGGCAAGACCCGCGGTGATGCCCAGGTAGCCGGCGGGTGCATCGGCGTGGGCCTGCGGCAGCCGGCCGGGGGGCTCGGTGACGGCCTCGGCAGTGGCGGTGACCTGGACGACCTGGAACCCACCCGTGGCCGTGAACGAGGCGGTGCAGTCGAGGCTGCCGCCCGGCGGGATGCTTCGGCCGGCATCGCATTGGGTTTGGCCGCCCGGCAGTTGAGGATCGTTCAGCAGCAGGTCGGCGAGCTGGTAATCGGCATGGTTGGTGAGGTGGTAGGTCCGGGTGGCCACCTCATCTGCGCGGAGTCGCACGCCGAGGTCGGCACTGGTGTTGGTGCTGACGCTGAGCGTCAGGGCGTCGCGCACCTCCCCGCCTCGGGTGGTGCCAGGTTCCGAAGTCCAGGCCCCAAGGACGGTCGGCACCAGTAGGACGGCTCCGACCAGGGGAGACCGGGAGCGGCCAGCAGGCACCGTCGCCGCGGCCCGCGATTTCTGAGCTAGTAAGCCGATATGACGATTGGTCATCTACGAATGCTTCACCACGTCCCGGTTCGGCGGCTGACGTGACGCACACCGCGACGCCGGAACGACTCACTCGGCCGTATCCAGCTGCCGGAAATCCCTGTGCCGCGAGCCGCCGCGAGCCGTCCCGCGCCGCGGGTGGCCGGTTCCTCC
This sequence comes from Kitasatospora sp. NPDC004614, assembly GCF_042873675.1. Taxonomy (NCBI): domain Bacteria; kingdom Bacillati; phylum Actinomycetota; class Actinomycetes; order Kitasatosporales; family Streptomycetaceae; genus Kitasatospora; species Kitasatospora sp. NPDC004614. Next base: position 80,795 of record NZ_JBIALR010000025.1, on the reverse strand, counting down.
CGCCCTCATCCGGCCATGATCCGACAGTCGCGACAGCAGGTGTGGGCGGACGGCCCGAAGGATGCGGCGCGAGACAAGGCGAGACAAGGCGAGGCGGAAACGGGGCGGAAACGGGGCGCGGCCGGGTCGGTCAGGGGATGACGATGACCGGACGGTTCGCGCGGCGGGCGAGGCGGCCGGAGACCGAGCCGAAGATCTTCCCGAGCAGCCCGTGGGTGCTGCCGACCACGATGGCGTCCGCGGCGTACTCCCGGCCGACCTCTTCGATCTCGTGGCAGATGTCCCCACCCCGTTCGACCAGGATCCACGGGACGCCGGAGAGGAAGTCGGCGCAGGCGAGTTCGAGGCCGAGGATCTCGGTGCGCTGGTCGGGGAGGTCCACGAAGACGGGCGGCTCGCAGCCGGCCCAGACCGTGGCGGGGAGGCGGTTGGCGACGTGGACGATCACCAGTCCGCACTGGGAGCGGCGGGCCATGCCGACGGCGTAGGCCAAGGCACGTTCGCTGGAGAGCGAGCCGTCGAAGCCGACCACCACGCCGTGCTGGAACTGCGGGTCGCAGGCGCGGGAGCCGTGCTCCTGGAGCTGCGGTTCCCCTTCACCGTCGCGGCGGCCGACGGTCGGACGGGAACTGTCGGTCATCGCGTCCTCCGCAGTGCCGGATCGTGGGGCGGCGGCGGGATCAGCCGCCGGGCCGGGGGTGGCAGGAGTGGGGTGTCCCGGGCCGTCGGGCCCCGGTCGGTCCGTACGGCGCCGGCGGGCCGGGCGTCCGAACACGCCCGCGCGCCCGCCCCTGCGCCCACGCGGGACTGCCCAACTCGTCGAGCGAGAACGGCCGGAGGGGCCAGCGGCGCCCGTCCCGTCGGAACGCTCGGGCACGTCCTCGGCGGCTCGTCCAACCGCATCACCGCGTCCGCCCACATCACCGCATCCGCCCGCATCACCGCGTCCGCCCACATCACTGCGACCGGCCGCGTCACCGCGCCCGCGTCCGTCGGTGCCACCGTGTCCGGCGACGTCTGGGCGGCGTGCCGGGTCGGCTCCCGGCGGGGTGCCGAGGAGCTCGGCAGTGGACCTGTCGTCCCGCGAACTGCCGTGGGCAGAACCGGAAGGCTCTCGACCAGCCATGGCTCAAAACTCTTCAACCGGGATGGGCCTGCACAGGGGGACACGGCGGCGGACCGCCCTGGCCCGGGGGAAGGCACGACCGCGGTGGCGGACCGTTCGGAAACGACTACCACCGTTGGCGACCTGTGCCTTTCAGAGTACGGCGCGGAATGGGCCGCACCCAGCGGCGAAGCCCTCGGTACGACCAGGTTCCCGCTTGTGGGGGAATCACACGCCGGCGTGTGCGCCCCTTCTGCGGCGGGTTCCATGGAGCTTGACCGACGAGCGCCGTACGCGCAACTGGGCAGGCACACAACGTGATCCGACTGTCATCGCCAGAGATCGTCCCTGCCCGTGGACGGTGCGGGTGAATGGTCAACACGGGCCGGGCAAGGCAGTTGGCGGGGCGCGGAAGGGGAATTCGGGTGATCACGGCCCGAGTTGGGGGCGTACCAGCCCGATTCGGCCAATTCGTGGGAATTCGATTCGCCTTTGGCAATTGCCACCTGCATATGGGGCGCCCGCTGGCACCATGCGAGACATGCCGCTGCTCCTGTTCGACCTCGACAACACCTTGCTGCCCAGGGATGCCGCGTTCCGGGCCTGGGCGGAGGACTTCCTCGCCGAGAACGGTCTGCCCGCCGGTGACCTCGACTGGTTGGTCATGCTCGACGGCAGCGGTTACGTACCGCGCAGCACCGTACTGGGCGCGGCAAAGCGTCGCTACGGCCTCGACCGGTCGGTCGAGTCGATGCTTGGGCACTACCGCCACGGCATCAACTCCCATATCAGCTGCCCCGATTCGCATTCGAGCGCGCTACGTGCGGCCCGCGAGGCCGGGTGGACGCTGGGGATCGTCAGCAACGGCGGGACGGTGCCGCAGTTGGAGAAGATCCGGCTCACCGGGCTCGCCGCCCTGGTGGACGGCTGGGTCATCTCGGAGGAGGCCCGCTGCGTCAAACCGGATCCGCTGATCTTCGAAATCGCGGCGCGGCGCTGCGGGTTCCGCCCGGTGGGGGACTGGACTGCGCGGACCTGGATGGTCGGCGACTACGGTCCGTCCGACATCGCGGGCGCGGAGGCCACCGGGCTCCGCAGTGTCTGGCTGCACCACGGCCGCCCCTGGGCCGAACGCGGCTACCGCCCGACCGTCAGCGCGCCGGACCTTCCGGAGGCGGTGCGCGTGATCCTCGGCACCGCCGAACACACCACCGCCGAACACCCCATCGCCGAACACCCCACCGCCGCCCGGCACTTCGCAGCCCGGCACTTCGCCACCGGGGCAGCCGGCCGCAAGCGCCCGCCGCGCACCCGCCTCGCCATCCCGGCCTCCAGGTTGGCCCCGGCCCCCTCCCCCGCCCCGGACGGGCCGAAGGCGCCCCTCACCCAGCCCGCATCGTTCACCGGGACAGTGCCGCTGATGCCTCTCGAGCCCGCCGGGCCGCCCGTCCGACCGTCCGCCGCCCAGGCGCAGGCCCGGCCCTCGGTTCAGGGCCACTGGAGCGACACCTCGGCCGCCGCCGGCTGAGGCCGGAAGGGCGCCCGAACTCCCGCCCGGTGAGGTCGAGTTGCCACCAGCCGCAGTCGCCACGGAACCGGCCGCGCAGGAGACCGACGGCCCATCCGGCCGACGCCACGCCCCAGGGCCGCCCAACACGCCTCCAAACCGCCCGAGTTGGGCCCACTCGGCACCCGGTCGCCCGGCGGCCCGGCGGCGCGCCCCGGAGGGTGCGAGCGGCCCCTCCGCAAGGGGGTTGGATTCGGACGAATGTGCGGCACGGGCCCCAACGGGGTGGGTCGCCGGAGGGGTTGGCCGACCGATGGCGGTCGTGGGGCGAGTGGGGCCTGTGGGGCTGGAGTGGTGAGAGGGAAATGGGGGGTACGAAGTGACGGAGTGTGAGGTGGGAGGCGGTCGAAGGTGGCCGATTCGGGTTGCGCCGGGGGGCTGACGGGGCGCGGGGATCTTGGCTCAGGTGTGCGCTGTGGCGCATGGGAGGTAGGTTCGCGCCCCCGATTTGAACCGTATGTTTTCGGCCAACTTGCGGGCCCGACCCGCCGTTCGGGCAAAGCCGCAGCACACAGTGGCCGGCGGGTGCGCCGCTCGCGGGTAAATCATGAACAGGTCGTGCGACAACCAGCCACGGTTGTCCGCGCCCCCTTCACAGCGGGGTCGACGGGTGCCACGCTTCGTGATCGAATGCTTCACGCCAAATTGCCATGTCGACATAGCGTCGGATGGTGAACTTGTCACAACAGCAACGGTCCACCAAGTAGATTCGATCTTGGCTCGCAGAGCGGCAGCCGGGACCACCACACCACCGAGGGGGCTGGAGCGCCTTGAGCAGGGTGAGCAGGAGCGACGCGGGTCCTGAAGGCGGCCGCCAGCCGTCGGGCCTTCCCGGTGGTGGAGCGAGACTCGGCAAGTTCGTTGGTGCAGCTCCCGGTTCACTCGGCGCCGGTTCGAATGGGCATCAGCCCTACAGCAGCAGCGGCACCTTGACTCAGAGTCAGTACGGAGCGACCTCGACTCAGCAGCCCCAGTCCACCACCACCGGTCACGGCGGTCTCGCCGCCGGACCGTCCAACTCCTCGATCGCTGGCGGCAATTCGGGCGGATCCGACGCGCTCGCCGCCACCGGACCGGGTGTGCTGGGTGCGCCGCGGAAGCTTGCGGGGCGGCGGCGGCGCGAGACGGTCGCGGTGCTGCTGTTCAGTGGGGCACCGATCTTCGAGAGCTCGATCCCGCTGTCGGTGTTCGGCGTGGACCGCCAGGACGCCGGAGTCCCCCGCTACCGCCTGCTGGTGTGCGCCGGCGAGGAGGGGCCGCTGACCACCACCGGCGGGCTGACCCTCACCGCACCGTACGGGCTGGAGGCGCTGTCCCGGGCCGGCACCATCGTGGTGCCCGCCTGGCGTTCGATCTCGCAGCCGCCGCCGGTCGAGGCCATCGCCGCCCTACGCAAGGCGCACCACGAGGGGGCCCGGATCATCGGCCTCTGCACCGGCGCCTTCGTCCTGGCCGCGGCGGGGCTGCTCGACGGCCGTCCGGCGACCACGCACTGGATGTACGCGCCTACGCTGGCCAAACGCTACCCGCGGGTGCACGTCGATCCGCGCGAGCTGTTCGTGGACGACGGCGACGTGCTGACCTCCGCCGGTACCGCGGCCGGCATCGACCTCTGTCTGCACGTGGTCCGCAGCGACCACGGCGCCGAGGCCGCCAACGCGCTCGCCCGCAGGCTGGTGGTGCCCAACCGGCGCGGTGGCGGAGGTCAGGCCCAGTACATCGATCAGTCTTTACCTGAAGAGATCGGCAACGACCCGCTGGCCGAGGTGGTCACCTGGGCGTTGGAGAACCTCAACCAGCAGTTCGACGTCGAGGTCCTGGCGGCCCGCGCCTACATGTCGCGGCGCACGTTCGACCGCCGGTTCCGCACGCTCACCGGCAGCGCCCCGCTGCAGTGGTTGATCACCCAGCGGGTGCTGCAGGCGCAGCGGCTGCTGGAGACCTCCGACCTGTCGGTGGATGACGTCGCGCGTCGCTGCGGCTTCCGTTCCCCGGTGGCGTTGCGCGGTCACTTCCGCCGCCAGCTCGGGGTTTCCCCGGCCGCGTACCGGACCACCTTCCGGGCCCGGCGTCCGGCGGCCGGCAACTCGGCGATGCCCTCGGCGGGTGTCCCGGCCGAGCGGGCGGCGGGTGCGCTGGGCGGTCCGGGGGCGGGTCCGGGCGGGCACGGCCAGCAGGGCCAGGGCCTGGCCGGGAACACCGGGGTGACTCATGGTCAGGGTGCGGCGGGCGTGAACGGTCCGGGCACGGGCGGTTCCGGCCTCGGCGGTCCGGGCGTGGGTGGCCCGGCCGGTGCGGCGGGACGGCCTCGGCAGCGTCCGCTGGTGCCGTCGCAGGCCGGTCCGCCGGCGGGGGCGTTCGGTGCGCGGCTGCCGGAACGTCCGGGCGACCCGCGGTACGTCGCCCGCCCGGCCGGTGGCACGGGCGCGGGCGCGAATGCGGCACAGCCGGGTGGCGGCCCGGGCGGGCAGTCGGGCGTCCCGTACCCGAGCGCCCATCAAGGTCCCCCGCCCGCGCATGCGCACGCGCAGCCGTCGCCGGGCCAGCCGGTGCGGCCGAGTGCGGCGTACCCGGGCGGTCGCGGCTCGTCGCCGGCCGACCGGCCCGACCGTTCCAACCTGCTCGACGGTGCGGAGCGCGCCGAGCGGAAGGACCGGCCGGTGGAGCACGCGATCGCGGAGGACCCGGACGGCCAGCAGCCGAGCGCCCGGGGTCAGCGGGTGGCACACCGCCCGGAGACCGAGTCGGAGCGAGGGGCGCGCGGGACGGCGGACTTCGGTCCGGACGGCGCGCGTGCAGTGTCGGGGGCGCGCGACCGCGCCGTAGGCTGAGGGGCGTGAATGACCGCTTGGTATGGATCGACTGTGAGATGACCGGCCTCGACCTCGATCGGGACGCCCTGATCGAGGTCGCCGCCCTGGTGACCGACTCCGAGCTGAACGTGCTCGGCGAGGGCGTGGATGTGATCATCCGCCCGCCCGCCGAGGCGCTGGCGAACATGCCCGAGGTGGTGCGTGAGATGCACACCGCCTCGGGTCTGCTCGACGAGCTCGCGGACGGCCTGACCATGGCCGAGGCCGAGGAACGGGTGCTGGCGTACATCCGCGAGCACGTGCCGGAGGCCGGCAAGACACCGCTGTGCGGCAACTCGGTGGCCACCGACCGCGGCTTCCTGTCCCGGGACATGCCGGAGCTGGAAGGCCACCTGCACTACCGGATAGTGGACGTCTCCTCGATCAAGGAACTGGCCCGCCGCTGGTACCCCCGCGCCTACTACAACAGCCCGCAGAAGGGCGGCAGCCACCGCGCGCTGGCAGACATCCGCGAGTCGATCGCCGAACTCCGGTACTACCGCGAGGCGGTGTTCGTTCCGCAGCCCGGTCCGGACGGCGACACCGCCCGGGAGATCGCTGCCCGCCACCAGGTGCCCACCACCTGACCAGGGCTCGGGTCCGGGCGCTCCGGGAAACCCTGGCGCAAGCACCCCTCAGCATCCTGTAGAGTTCTTCCTGTCGGAGCGGGAACGCGAAAGCGGGAAAGCGCCGGACAGATGGTGGGCGTAGCTCAGTTGGTAGAGCACCTGGTTGTGGTCCAGGTGGCCGCGGGTTCGAGTCCCGTCGCTCACCCCATCGAAGAAGGGCCCTGGCCAAGGGAATTGGCCAGGGCCCTTCTTGCATTCCCGGTTGCACTGCCGGAACGGCCGCCCTGCATGTCGGGCGTGAATTCAATACCGGCCCCCACCTCGAACGACCGCACACCTGACAGCACATCAGCGGGTCCTCGGCCCGTGCACCGGTCCTCTCCACCGTGGACGCCGAAGCTACCTGTCAGTAACATCGGCGCCATGACCACTACTGCGATCGGCCAGCTGCTCACCGACACCGTCCCGATGGTGAAGACCCTGCAGCTGGAGTACCTGGAGACCACCCCGGAGCGGGCCGTGCTGCGGCTGCCCGACCTGCCGGAGTACCGCAACCACGTGGGCGGGCCGCACGCGGGCGCGATGTTCACGCTGGCCGAGTCGGCGAGCGGCGCGGTCGTGCTGGCCGCGTTCGGCGACCAGCTGGGCCGCGCGGTGCCGCTGCCCACCGTCGGCGAGATCTCCTTCAAGAAGCTCGCCCGCGGCGTGGTGACGGCCACGGCCACGCTGGGCCGCCCGGTCGCGGACGTGCTCGCCGAGCTGGACGAGGGCAAGCGCCCCGAGTTCCCGATCACCGTGGAGATCACCCGCGAGGACGGCGCCGTCACCGGCGTGCTGGAGATCGTCTGGACGCTGCGCCCCAACTCCTGACCGACTCGGGGCCCAGCGTCCACCCACCGGCAGGGCCCACCCGCCCCGGCGGTCAGGCGGAGTCGCGGACGACCAACTCGGTCGCCAGCACCACCTGCCGCCGGGCCCGGCCGCGTTCGGCGATCTCGTCCAGCAGCAGCCGGGCCATGGTGCGGCCCATCTCCTCGATCGGCTGGCGCACGCTGGTCATCGGCGGGTCGGTGTGCCGGGCCACGATCGAGTCGTCGAAGCCGATCACCGCGACGTCGTCGGGGATCCGCCGGCCGGCGGCGCGCAGCACCTGCATCGCGCCGGCCGCCATCACGTCGGACGCGCAGAACACGCCGTCCAGCTCGGGCCGCCGTGCCAGGAGTTCGCGCATCGCGACCCGGCCGCCCTCCTCGGTGAAGTCGGCCAGGCCGACCAGTTCCTCGTCGTAGGGGTGTCCGGACTCCTCCAGGGCCCGGCGGTAGCCGCCGAGTCGGGCCTGGGCGACCTCCATGTCCAGCGGGCCGGTGAGGGTGGCGACCTGGCGGCAGCCGCGCCGCAGCAGGTGCCGGACGGCCATCCGGGCGCCGCCGGCGTTGTCGGCGTGGACGTAGCTGAGCGGTTCGAGGTCGCCGCGCCGGCCGGCCAGCACGGACGGGATCTCCAGGCTCTCCAGCAGGGCGGGCAGCGGGTCGTCGCGGTGCACCGAGACGACCAGGACGCCGTCCACCCGCTGGGCGGTCAGGTAGGCCGAGAGGCGTTCGCGCTCGCGCTCGTTGCGGACCAGGATCAGCAGCAACTGCATGTCGGTCTCGGCGAGTTCGGCCGAGACGCCGCTGATGATGTCGGAGAAGTACGGCTCGGAGAACAGCCGGGTCTCGGCCTCGGGGACGACCAGCGCGATGGAGTCGGTGCGCGAGGTGACCAGGGTGCGCGCGGCCCGGTTGGGGACGTAGCCGAGTTCCGCGATGGCGTTCTGGACAGCCTCGCGGGCCTTGGCGCTGACCCGGGGCGAGCCGTTGACGACCCGGGAGACGGTGCCGCGGCCGACGCCGGCCAGCGCGGCCACCTCTTCCAGGGTGGGGCGCGCGGTGGCTCTGCCGCCGGCGCCCGGGTGGAGCGCTTCGGGGCGCTGTGCGGTCGGGCTCATCGCTGCACCTCTCGGTCTCTGTGACGGATGGGACGGGCGGGGCGGGCAGCACAGTTCCGACGGGGCCCGCCCGGCGCCCCACGGACTGTTCATTGTGGCCGGTCCCCCGCCGTTCACGACCATCCGGGGCGCACCGCGATCAGGGCCTGTCCGGCCGATCGCGCCCGGCAGGATCGGCCGGACAGGCCCCAGGCCCGGGGCAGCCCGAAGCCCCGCCCCGCGCCCCACCCTCAACCGGCCGTGACCCCCGAAAGCTCCGGCAACGTTTGCGCCGCCATGCCTTGACACCCGCCCCCGCGACCCAGCAACCTTCCGGCATGCCAAGTGTGGGAGCGCTCCCACACTGTAGCCAGAATCAGCGCACGAAGAACATCCCGGACCCACCACCCGGACAGAGGAGTTCACCCCCATGCGCACCACCTCCCGCCCGCACAGAGCCGCCGTCCTCGCCACCGCCGTGCTGGCCGCCTCCGCCCTGCTCCTCACAGCCTGCTCGTCAGGCACGGACCAGGCCGGCAGTAGCGACGCCAACGCGAAGGTCACCCTGACCGTCGGCGACTTCGGCACCTTCGGCTACAAGGAGGCCGGCCTGTACGACGAGTACATGGCCGCGCACCCGAACGTCACGATCAAGTACGACACCGTCCAGGACGGCCAGAAGTACTGGGACGCGCTGACCACGCACCTGGCGTCCGGCAGCGGCCTGGCCGACATCCAGGCGGTCGAGGTCGGGTACATCGCGCAGGCCGCCAACACGCTGGGCGACAAGTTCGTGGACCTCGGCAAGGCCGACGGCGTCGACCCGGCCAACTGGCTGGGCTGGAAGGCGAAGCAGGCCACCACCGCGAAGGGCGCACTGATCGGTCTGGGCACCGACATCGGCCCGATGGCGATCTGCTACCGCACCGACCTGTTCCAGCAGGCCGGCCTGCCCACCGACCGCGCCGAGGTGGGCAAGCTGTGGGCCGGTGACTGGTCGAAGTTCGTCGAGGCGGGCAGGAGCTACCAGTCGAACGCCCCGGCGGGCACGTTCTTCACCGACTCCGCGTCCGGCCTGTTCAACGCCGCACTGTCGGCCGAGCCCCAGCAGTACTCGGACGCCGACGGCAAGTTGGTCTACAAGACCAGCCCGGGCGTCAAGAAGGCCTGGGACCTGGCGGTCTCCGCCTCGCAGGCGAAGATCAGCGCCGGTCTGCGGCAGTTCCAGGACCCGTGGAACGCCGCGTTCGCGAACGCCAAGTTCGCCACCGTGGTCTGCCCGTCCTGGATGACCGGCATCATCAGCAAGTACTCGGGCGACTCGGGCAAGGGCAAGTGGGACGTCGCGGCCCCGCCGCTCGCCTCGAACTGGGGCGGCGCGTTCCTGACCGTCCCGAAGGCCGGCAAGCACACCAAGGAGGCCGCCGCGCTGGCCAGCTGGCTGACCGCGCCGGAGCAGCAGGCGAAGGTGTTCACCAAGGTCGGCAACCTGCCGTCCACCGTGGGCGGCCTGCGGCAGCCCGCCGTCCAGGGCGCCAAGGCCGAGTACTTCAACAACGCCCCGACCGGCCAGATCTTCGCCACCACCGCGCAGACCGTCACGCCGGCGCCGATCGGTGAGCAGGACGGCAACGCGAAGACGATCATCACCGACAACGGCGTCCTCGACATCGAGGAGCACGGCACCGACCCGGCCAAGGCGTGGAGCAACGTCACCAAGCTGGTTGACGACAAGGTCGGCCACTGACCCGGTCGCTGTCCCGGTCACCGACTGCCCGGCCGGGTCCGCCCACCCGGCCGGGCGCTGTTCCGCCGCCGCCCGCCACCCCGGGAAGGAAAACCCCCGTGGCCACCAACGCCACCCCGGCGCGCCCCTCCTGGCGCTCCCGCCTGTACCGGCTCGACCTGAAGGCCTCGCCGTACGCCTTCATCGCCCCGTTCTTCCTCTGCTTCGCCGCGTTCGGCCTGTTCCCGCTGATCTGGACGGGTTGGCTGTCGCTGCACTACGTCGACCTGCTGAAGCCGGACGTGCTGGAGTGGAAGGGCCTCGACAACTACACCCGGCTGTGGTCCAACGACCAGTTCTGGACGGCGCTGCGCAACACCTTCACGATCGGGGTGATCTCCACCGTCCCGCAGCTGCTGATGGCGCTGGGGCTCGCCCACCTGCTGAACTACCGGATGCGGGCCCGCGGTTTCTTCCGGGTCGCGATCCTCGCCCCGTACGCCACCTCGATCGCCGCCGCGACCCTGGTGTTCGTCCAACTGTTCAACCCGGACTACGGGTTCATCAACTGGGCGCTGGACGCGGTCGGCGTCCACCACACCAACTGGTACGCCGACACCTGGCCCTCGCAGATCGCCATCTCCACCATCGTCACCTGGCGCTGGACCGGCTACAACGCGCTGATCTACCTGGCCGCCATGCAGGCGGTGCCGAAGGACCTGTACGAGGCGGCGAGTCTGGACGGGGCGAACCGCTGGCAGCAGTTCACCCGGATCACCGTCCCGTCGATCCGGCCGACCATCCTGTTCACCGTCATCGTCTCCACCATCGGCGCCACCCAGCTGTTCGGCGAGCCGCTGCTGTTCGGCGGCGGGGTGGGCGTCTCCGGCGGCTCCGCGCACCAGTTCCAGACGCTGAGCCTGTACATGTACGAACTGGGCTGGCCGTCCCGCCAGTTGGGGCGGGCCTCGGCGGTGGCCTGGACGATGCTGCTGATCCTGCTGCTGATCGGCCTGGTGCAGTTCCTGATCGCCCGTTACCGCAAGCGCCACGAATCGGGAGGCTGAGATGGCCGCCACTCTGTCCTCACCCTCCGCGCGCAGAAGCCTGTTCCGCCGCGCGGCCGGCGACCACGACAAGGCCGGCCCGGTGGCCTACCTGCTGCTGGCCGTTGCCGCGGTGGTCTCGCTGTTCCCGCTGTACTGGACGTTCGTCGCGGCCTCGCACACCGGCGAGCGGGTGGCCCAGTCGCCGCCGCCGATGGTGCCCGGCGGCCGGCTGTGGGCGAACATCACCACCGCCTGGGAGCAGGCCGACATGGGCACCGCGCTGCTGAACTCCACCGTGGTGGCGGGCTGCGTCGCGCTGTCCACGGTGCTGTTCTCCACACTGGCCGGTTTCGCCTTCGCCAAGCTGCGCTTCCGCGGCCGGAACGCGCTGCTCACCCTGGTGGTCGCCACCATGACGATCCCACCGCAGCTCAGCGTGATCCCGCTGTACCGGATCATCACGAAGCTGGACTGGGGCAACCACCTGCAGTCGGTGATCCTGCCCTCGCTGGTGGCCGCGTTCGGGGTGTTCTTCATGCGTCAGTTCCTATCCGGGGCACTGCCGTTCGAGCTGATCGAGGCGGCCCGGGTGGACGGCGCGCACAGCCTGCGGATCATCTGGCACGTGGTGTTCCCGGTGGCCCGGCCCGCGATGGCGGTGCTCGGCATGCTGGTGTTCGTCCAGTCCTGGAACGACTTCTTCTGGCCCTTCGTGGTCCTCACCCAGCAGAACCCGACCGTGCAGGTTGCGCTGTCGGCGATCGGCGGCGGCTCCGGCCACGACATCAACCAGGCCGTGATCATGACCGGCGCACTGGTCGGCACCCTGCCGCTGCTACTGATCTTCGCCGTTCTGGGGAAGCACATTGTCGGCGGGATAACGTCCGGCGCCGTCAAGAGCTGACTCTCCGGAAGACCCCGGCACACCCGCCCCGTCCCCTCCTCAGCCATGGGAGCGCTCCCGAATGACCACGACCGATCCGTCCACCGCCGCCCACACCGCCGGGGCCCCCGGGGTCTCCTTCCCGCCCGGCTTCGCCTGGGGCGCGGCCACCGCGGCCTACCAGATCGAGGGCGCCGCGGCCGAGGACGGCCGCACCCCCTCCATCTGGGACGTCTTCAGCCACACCCCCGGGAAGGTCCTGAACGGCGACACCGGGGACGTCGCGGTGGACCATTACCACCGCTTCCGCGAGGACGTCCGGCTGATGGCCGACCTCGGCCTCACCTCGTACCGGTTCTCGCTGTCCTGGCCGCGGATCCAGCCCACCGGCCGCGGCCCCGCCGTCGAACGCGGGCTCGACTTCTACCGGGCCCTGGTCGACACCCTGCTCGAACACGGCATCGCCCCCGTCGCCACCCTCTACCACTGGGACCTCCCACAGGACCTGGAGGACGCCGGCGGCTGGCCGGTCCGCGAGACCGCCCACCGCTTCGCCGAATACGCGGCACTCGCCGCCCGCGCGCTCGGCGACCGGGTGCCGCTCTGGAGCACCTTCAACGAGCCCTGGTGCAGCGCCTTCCTCGGCTATGGCTCCGGCGTCCACGCTCCCGGTCGCACCAACCCCGCCGACGCGCTCAAGGCCGCCCACCACCTCAACCTCGCCCACGGCCTGGCCGTCGGCACGCTGCGCGAACTGCTGCCCGCCACCGCGCAGATCGCCGTCTCGCACAACCTGCACCTGGTCCGCCCGCTCACCGACAGCGCCGAGGACCGGGAGGCGGCCCGCCGGATCGACGCGGTCGGCAACCGGATCTGGACCGGCCCGCTGTTCAACGGCGGCTACCCCGCCGACCTGCTCGCCGACACCGCCGCCATCGTCGACTGGGACGAACTGGTCCGGCCCGGCGACCTCGCGGAGATCGGCCGGCCGATCGACCTGCTCGGCCTCAACTACTACACCCCGACCGTCGTTTCGGCCCTCCACAAGGACACCGAGTCCGCGGAACCCACGCACAACGGCGGCCACGGCGACAGCGCGCACAGCCCCTGGCCCGGCGCCGAGGACGTGCGCTTCCACCTCGCCAACGACGACGTCACCGCGATGGGCTGGCCGATCGACGCCACCGGCCTGTCCGAGTCTCTGATCGGCATGCACCGCGACTTCGGCCTGCCGCTGATGGTCACCGAGAACGGCGCCGCGTACGAGGACGTGGTCGGCCCGGACGGCACGATCGACGACCCGGAACGGGTCCGCTACCTCCACCTGCACCTCGCCGCGGTGGCCGACGCGATCGCCGCCGGCGCGGACGTCCGCGGCTACTACCTCTGGTCGCTGCTCGACAACTTCGAGTGGGCGTACGGCTACAGCAAGCGCTTCGGCATCGTGCACGTCGACTACGAGACCCAGCGGCGCACCCCCAAGTCCAGCGCCCGCTGGTACGCGGAGGTGATCCGGCGCGGGGGGCTCGGCTGAACCCTCATCGACCGCCACCCGATGTGACGGCGTGTGAGCGACGGGCGTGACCGGCGGGGGTCCCGCTCGTTCTCCCCTGGTGTGCGAACCAATCACGCGAAGCGGCCGAGACGTTCGGACACCCCCCGGCGCCGGTGGGGCCGGCCCCGGGCGGCGGTGGCGGCGGGCGGGGTGCTCGCCGCCCAGATACTGGGCCTGATCCTCGGCGCCATCGACGCCCACGCCACCGGGAGCGGCCGGACCGGCCCCGCCACCCGCGCCCTCACCCCCGGGCCGGCCGTCCCCGCCGCCGAACGCGGCCTGCTCGGCGGCCCCACCCCCACGCTGGACGGAGCGGTCGGCGACCTCGACGCCGTCCTTCAGGGCGAACTCCCGCTCCCCGGCCAGCACTCGAAGGGTCCCGACGCCTTCGCCATCGCCGCCCGCCTGCTCTCCACCGTCCCCTCGCAGGCCCGCCCCGAGGACGACCGCGCCTCCCGCGAACGACCCGTCGAACCCGCCGCCAAGGCCCCGGCCCCGCGCACCCCCGACGACCCCGCCGCCGAGGCCACCCCGCTCCCCACCCGCCGGCACGTCGACAACCTCACCACCACCCGCGACCGACTCCCCCCACCCCCCGACCCCACCCCCGAGCACGACGCCGCCCTCAGCCTCACCGCCTCCCCCGCCGACCCCGACGACAACGACTCCACCGCCGCCGTCCTCCTCCCCATCGCCGCCGGCCTCCTCCTCACCGCCGCCGCCACCTACAAACACCGCGGCCTCCCACGAGGACACTGACCGTTTCCCCACTCAACCGGTGTCGCCGACCAGCGCCGACAGAGACAACGGAGGCACTGCATTCGTCGGCGACGAAGGGAGGTAGGAAGGAGCATGAGCGTTGCCACTTCCGATCACTACGGGCCGTGGACGGTCGAGGACGTCCTGGCACTGCCCGAGGACACCCGCCATCGCGTCGAACTCGTCGGGGGTGCGCTGCTGATGAGCCCGAACCCCGGTGTCCCGCACCAGCGGGCCAGTTCACGTCTGTGGGCGCTCCTGGACGCAGCCATCGCGGCTGCCGGCGCGCCGTTCGAGGCACTGACTGCCGTCAACGTCGTCGTCCCGGACGGCCTGCTGATCCCCGACCTGGTCGTCGTCGATGCCGCTGCGGCCGCCGAAGCCGGTGCCACCCTGCATGCGGACGATGTCGTGGTGGCCATCGAGATCGCGTCCCCGTCCACCCTGGTCATCGACCGCAGGACGAAGCCCAGCCTCTGCGCGGCAGCAGGCATTCCCCACCACTGGCGTCTCGACCTCGCCCCCGCGCCGCGCCTGCACCTCGGGCGGTTGGACCACGGCGACTACCTCGACCGCACCGTCCAGCCCGGCGAGAGCATCGCGCTCACCGAGCCGTTCCGGCTAGATCTGGACCTGGCCGTGCTGGTGCGCTGACCGTCCGGCAACCGGTCAGCCGAAGGCCTTCGGGGGTGGGGCCGGGGAGCGGACGGCTTCGGTGTCGGGGACGGGGGTGGCGCCGGCCAGGAAGTCGGTGAGGTCGCGGGCGTGGAGGAGGCGGGCCTGGGCGGGGTCGGCGGCGAGGCGGCGGGTGAGGTCGGTGAGCGGCAGGGGGGTGTGGGCGGCGGCCAGGACGAGGTTGCCGAAGCGTTTGCCGCGCAGGACGGCGGGGTCGGCGATCAGGCAGACCTCGGGGAAGACGGCCAGCAGGGTCGCGGCCTGGGCGCGGGCGAAGGCGAGTTGGCCGCCGTCGGTGATGTTGGCGGTGTAGCGGCCGGTGCCGGTGAGGGCGCGGGCGGCGAGCTGGGCGAATTCGACGGTGGCGCAGTGGGCGGGGACCCGGGCTCCGGCGAAGACGTCGGCGATCACCAGGTCGGTGGAGCCCTCGGGGGTGCGGTCCAGGACGGCGCGGGCGTCGCCGCCGCGGACCCGGATCTGCCAGGTGCGGTCGAGCGGCAGTTCGGTGCGGACGAGTTCGGTGAGCGCAGTGTCGATCTCGGCGACCTGCTGCCGGGAGCGTGGCCGGGTGGCGGCCGTGTACCGGGCCAGGGTGAGCGCGCCGCCGCCGAGGTGGAGCACGGATATCGGCTGCCGGGCGGGGGCGGCGAGGTCTATCAGGTGGCCGATCCGCCGCTGGTACTCGAAGCCGAGGTGGGTGGGGTCGGCGAGGTCGACGAGTGACTGCGGGGCGCCGTCGAGGACGAGCTGCCAGGCGTGCGGCCGGTCGCGGTCGGGGCGCAGTTCGGCGGTGCCGGAGGCGACGGTGGCGGTCAGCGGGCCGTCGGTGTGTGCGCGGCCGGGGACGGCGGGGGCGGGGTTGGTACGTGAGCGGCCCATAGGCCCATTATCCGATGATCACCCAAACCATGACCGCGGAGAACGGGGGGGCCGCACCGGAACCGGCTCAGAGCGGGCCCAGGCCACCCGCCGTGAGCGTGGTGGCCGCTTCGCAGAGCGCCGAGCGGAGCACCCACGCGTCGGTGGGGCGGGCGCAGGGCTGGGCGCCGGCGGGCGGGATGATCCAGCGCGGGTCGGTGGGCGGCAGCAGGTCGGCCCCGGGGGTACAGGTCGAACCGGGCAGGTGCCAGCGCAACGCGGTACCGGCCGGGACCAGAAAGGCGATCGCCGAACCGCCGGAGCTCTGTTGAACGGCCCCGCACGCCCGCCGCAGCCGGAGGATGTCGACCGCTTCGAGCCCGTGCCGGACCTGCACCGTCACCGTGTCGTACTGCGCGACCCTCCCGGTGACTCCCCCGCCGGGCCCGGCGCCGGTACAGGCCGAGACGGCCGACGGGACGGGCAGCACGGAGGAGGCGGGCAGCACGGCGGGGGCAGCCGGGCGGCGGTACTGGGGAACTCCGGTGGCCATGGGGGACCTCCTGTCACCTGGGGTCGCGTGAACGCCGGGTGGTGCTCCGCCACCTGGTCGGGCGGCGGGGGCCGGCACGGGAGGGGGCCCGTACCGCCGGCGTCCATGTATCAGGACAACGCGCGACCACCCGTCCAGGCCACGGCTTCCTTTACGGCAAGCCATGGCATTTCATGGCGGAACGCGGCAACTGCGTCCGTATTGTCCACAATTGACCCGACCCGGCCCGGCAACTCGCCGTGTACGCCGAGTAACTACGGGTACTGTCGTGGCGACGCGACGGCCCTCACCCCGAGACCGGCGCGACCGCGCCGGTACGACCTCGGAGTGCAGCATGGCAGCCACGCGGACCGGCGGGCCCCGGCCTGCGACCGTCCCCAACCAGGCGATGCGGGAGCTACGGGGCGATCTCTCACCGAGGGAGTTCGCCACGCTGGTCCGCCGGGCCGCCCGGGAGATCGGCGAGCACGTGTCCTGCGACGCGCGCTACGTAGGGCGGGTCGAGGCCGGCGAGATCCGCTGCCCCAACTACGCCTACCAGCGGGTGTTCCGGCACATGTGGCCGGGCAAGTCGCTGGCGGACCTCGGGTTCGCCCCGCGCAAGACGGTCCGCCGCCGCCCGCCGAACACCGGTCCGAACACCGGTCCGGCCGTCGAATCGACGGCCGGACCGGCCGGCCACCCGGCCGCCGGACCCAGCACGCAACCATCCAGCGATCCGGCCGCCGGACCTGCCACCCCGGCGGGCCCGCCGGACCTGTCGCACCGGCCCGACGAGGAGGACGACGACATGCTTCGCCGTACATTCCTGAACGGCTGCCCCGTCGCGGTGGCGGCCGCGCTCGGCACGGACCAGTCACCGGCCTCGGCGGCCGCGGCGCCCCAGGCCCCGGCCCCGACCCTGCCCGCCCCACCGCTGTCCGAGCGCCGCCGGGTCGGCGCGGCCGAGGTGAACGGCGTCGAGCAGGCCGTCCGCGACATCCGGCTGCTGGACGACGTGCAGGGCGCGGACGCCCTGTTCGAACTGGCCGGCCAGTCGCTGCGCAGCGCCTACGTGCTGCTCAACGACGGCGAGTACAACGCCGAGACCGAACGCCGGCTCCAGCGCGGCGCGGGCGAACTCGCCATCTCGGTGGGGTGGTTGGCGCACGACTCGAACCGGCTGATGGACGCCAGGCCGTTCTACTCGGAGGCGCTGGCGACCGCCCGGATGTCCCAGGACACCGCCCTGGAGGCGCACGTCTTCAGCAACAGCTCCTTCCTGGCCCGGGACTCCGGCCTCCCCCGGGAGGCGCTGCGGACGGCGCAGGCCGGGCAGGCCGCGGCCGCCGGGCTGGGCTCGGAGCGGCTGCTGTCCTTGCTGACGCTGCGCGAGGCGAGCGCCTGGGCGCTGCTCGGCGACCGGGGGGCCTGCCACCAGGCGCTGTCCCGGGCGTACGCCCTGTTCGACCGCGGGCCGCGGGACGCCGACCCGGAGTGGATGTCCTTCTTCGGGGAGGCGGAACTGGCCGGCCAGGAGGCGCAGTGCTGGTCGGCGCTCGGCGAGTTCGGGCGGGCGAGCACCCGGGCCGAGCAGGCGGTCGGGCTGCAGCACCCGCACTTCGTCCGCAACCGGGCGCTGTACATCGCCGAGTTGGCGCACGACCGGCTGGGCCGGGGCGATCTGGCGGGCGCCGCCGTGCAGGGGACGGAGGCGGTGGGGATGCTCGGCCAGGTCCGCTCGGCGCGGATCCGCGGCATGCTGGCGCACACCGCGGACCGCCTGCGCGGGCACTCCTCCGTCGCGGAGGTGCGGGAGTTCCTGGAGACCTACGACGGCACCGTGGCGGCCTGACTCACCGTCGGGCCGCTCACCGCCCGGCCGCCTCGCGGAGACCGTCAGGCCTTCTCGAGGTGGCTGTGGTCGTTCCAGACCTCGACGGCGGGCAGCCCGTACTCCCAGGACAGCACGGAGAGCGAGGCGGTGCCGAGCTTGAAGCGCTGCGCGTACTCGGGGGGAAGGCCGAGCCAGCGGGCGGTGAGGATGCGCAGCAGGTGGCCGTGGGCGAACAGCACGACCTCGCAGTCGGCGCAGTGCATCGTCGTGGTGTCGGCGTCGGGGACGCCGTGCCGCCCGTTGAGTTCGGCGAGGAAGGAGTCGACCCGGGCGGCCACCTCGGAGAGCTTCTCGCCGCCGGGCACGCCGTCGCGCCAGATCAGCCAGCCGGGGTGGTCGGTGGCGCGGATGTCGGCGCCGGTGCGGCCCTCGTACTGGCCGTAGTCCCACTCCAGCAGTTCGGGGCGGTCCACGGCGCGGTCGCCGAAGCCGGCGAGTTCGGCGGTCTCGCGGGCGCGGGAGAGCGGGCTGGTGTAGACGGCGGCGGTGGGCAGGCCGTGCCACGGGGCGCGGCCGAGGCGCTCGCCGAGGGCGCGGGCCATGTCGCGGCCTGCGTCGGTGAGCGGGATGTCGGTGCGGCCGGTGTGCTGACCGGTGGCCGACCAGGCGGTCTCGCCGTGGCGGACCAGCACGATACGGGCGGGCATGGGGCTACCTCATTCGACGTGGGCGCGAAGGGAGCGCGGGAGCTTCGAGGACTGCGGTGCGCGGCCGCGCCGTTGCGGACCACCGGTCCCATGATCCCCCACCGGACCGGTCGGATCGAGCGACCGGCTCCGCTTTGTCGGCACCGGATGCGAGACTGGGCCGCACCATGAACGTCTCGCACTTGGGGCAGGCTTCCCCGTCGCTCCGGCGGCTCTCCGAGCTGCGCGGCCCCGCGCCGCAGCGCAGTCTCGATGCCCGGGCCCTCGCCGCACTCGCCGCCAATCCCGGATGCCGCCGCCGCGCGCTGCTGGATGCCGCGGGGGTGGACAAGACCGCGCTGGCCGATCGGCTGGGCCGGCCCGCGCCGTTCGGCCAGTCGCCGTTCGCGATCCGCCGCGGCCTCCAGTTCGAGTCCCGGCTGAAGCGGGACGGCTACGCGGTGCTGTTGCAGCCGCTGCGCCGCCTGCTGGGGGTGCCGGAGGAGGAGGTGGCCTCGCTGGCGGTGCCGGATCTGCTGCCTTCGCAGTCACCCGCGGTGCGCGCGGAGCGGACGTTGGCGGCGCTGGCCGAGGCGTCCGCCGATCCGGCGTCCTGGACGCTGCTGGACCATCCGATGCTGCGGCTGGAGGTGGCGGGCAGCCCGGCGTACCTGGAGCCGGACGCGGTGGTGGTGCACGGCGGCCGGTGCACCGTGGTGGAGATCAAGTCCTTCCCGGTGCTGGACGGTTCGGCCGATCCGGCGAAGGTCGGTGCGGCGGCCCGGCAGGCCGCGGTGTACGTGCTGGCGCTGCAGGAGGCGGCGGCCCGGCTGGCCGGCGCCGAGGCCTCCGCCGATCCTTACGCGACGCAGGAGCTGCCGGGCGCGCCGGAGTTGACGGCGCTGCTGGTCTGCCCGAAGGACTTCTCCAACCGGCCGGTCGCGGTGCCGGTCGATGTGCGGCGCGAACTGTCCACCACCCGGCGTCAGTTGTCCCGGATGACCAGGGTGGAGCAGCTGCTGGAGGCGCTGCCCGAGGGGGTGACCTTCGATCTGGCGCGGGACGATTCGGGTGCGCCGACCCGTCCGGTCGAGGAGTTGACCGAGGCGGTGGCGTCGGTGCCGGCCGCGTACGGTCCGGAGTGCATCTCGACCTGCGAGCTGGGTTTCCACTGCCGGGCGCAGGCCCGCTGCGCGGGTGCGGTGGAGCAGTTGGGCCGCGGGGTGCGCGGGGAGCTCGGTTCGCTGCGCACCGTGGAGGCGGCGCTGGCGGCGGCGGAGCGGGGCGCCGGGGAGGGCCTGGAGCCTTCGATGCTGGCGGAGTTGGGGCTGGACGAGGCGTCCGAGCGGCTGGCGTACGCGGCGCGGCTGCGGGCGGAGGCCTTGGCGGCCGGGGGCGTGCGGCTCGGAGGCGTGCGGTGAGTCTGCTGTCGACGCTGGCGCGGCTGGAGGCGGTGCGCGGTCAGCGGGCGGAGCCGGTGGCGACGGTGCTGCACCGCCGGCTGTCGGAGCGTCCGATGGTGCTGGTGCCGTTGGCGGCGGCGGGTGAGGCGGGTGCGCCGCTGGCGGTGCTGCTCGGCACGGACCGGGACGCGCCGCGGCTGCATCTGGTGCCGCAGCCGCTGAACCGTTCGCAGCGTTCGGAGTTCCTGGCGGCGATGGCGG
This sequence comes from Kitasatospora sp. NPDC004614, assembly GCF_042873675.1. NCBI lineage: Bacteria > Bacillati > Actinomycetota > Actinomycetes > Kitasatosporales > Streptomycetaceae > Kitasatospora > Kitasatospora sp. NPDC004614. Next base: position 60,512 of record NZ_JBIALR010000025.1, on the reverse strand, counting down.
CGGACGTGGTGCCGTACCTGGAGTCGTTCGGCGAGCAGGTGGAGCTGCTGGAGGGTTCGGAGAAGGACCCGGTGAGCGGCGAGAAGCTGCCGGTGGTGCGGGAGTTGTGCGTGGACGCGCCGCAGCTGATCGTGCCGAACGCGGCGGGGGTGGCGCATCTGGCGCTGCTGGGGCGTTCGACCCGGTTCCGTCGTACGGCGGAGGACCCGGAGCCGGGCGAGTATCCGGCGCCGACCCGGGTTCCGCTGCTGGGGCGGTGGTTGACGCATCTGACGGACCGGGCGCAGGTGCCGGGTTCGTCGATGCTGCTGGCGATGACGGGGCTGTTGGCGCGGCACTGGGCGACGGGTCAGTCGAACCTGGAGGACCAGCACCTGGCGGCCCGGCTGGCCTGGCACCTGCCGCCGGCGGGTCTGGAGCCTGCGGCGACGGGTGCGGCGGCCGCGGAGTGGGTGGAGTCGGCGCGCGACGCGGACGGTCTGCTGGTGCATCCGCCGGCCGGTCCGGCGACGGATCCGCGGTTCGACGAGCAGGTGCTGGCCCCGGCGATCCTGCGGCACGACGCCGCGGTGGCGGTGTGGGAGCGGGCCGGGGCCGCGCGGGACGCGAAGGAGGAGCGGCGCGCGGCGGGGCTGATCGAGCAGGCCCGGGCGGAGCTGTCCCGGGTGCTGCTGGCGGCGACGCTGCCGACCTGGCACGACGTGTGGCGCGGTCTGGATCTGCTGCGGGAGCTGCCGCCGGCCGGTCATCTGCCGGACCGCTGGGAGGGCGACCGCTGGTCGTTCACCATGCACCGGGACCGGGTGGCGGCGGGTGAGCCGCCGCAGCCGCGCCGGGACGACGCGGTGACGGCGGCCCGCAAGCTGGCGCAGCGCGAGCGGGAGCAGGCGAAGCTGGAGATCCAGGAGGCGCTGGACGATCCGCTGGCGATGGCGGAGCGCCGGCTGGCGGGCGAGGCGTTCGCCGGCGAGGTGGTGGACGTGGTGCCGGAGTGGTCCGAGGGCCGCTCGCCGAAGCCGCGTCCGCTGCTGGTGGTGAGCACGGGCGACCGTCCGCATGCGGATCCGGGCCGTGAGGTGTACCGGGCGCACGCGGAGCCGGCGCAGCGGGCGGAGATCGTGTCGTCGGCGCCGGGCGAGGTGGTGGTGCGGCTGCTGTCGGGGATGGGCCGGCGGAAGGATCCGGAGCCGGGCAGTGTGCCGGCGGTGGGCGACCAGGTGGTGTTCACGCTGTTCGAGCTGACGCCGCGCCAGTCGGCGCCGTTGCCGGAGCCGGCGGACACTCCGTGGACGCACGGCGGTCCGCCGGTGGTCGGCGAGGATTCACCGGCCGGTTCGGACGAGTGGGAATGACGTACGGATGAGTTTCTCTGGAGAGCTGGTGACCAACCCCCTGGACGCCCCGGGCGCGTTGTCGCCGGGCGAGGCCGCGGACCGTGCCGTCGCGGGGATCCTGGACGCGGTGGTGCGGCCGCGGCCGGGTGCCCCGCGCGGGGTGGTGGTGGATTCGCCGCCGGGTGCGGGCAAGTCGACGCTGGTGGTGCGGGCGGCCCGGGAGCTGGTGGGTGCGGGCGAGCGGCTGATGATCGTCGCGCAGACCAACAGCCAGGTGGACGACCTGGTGGACCGGTTGGCGTCGAAGGCCCCCGGCATGTCGATCGGCCGCTTGCACGCGAGCGATTCGAAGCCTGCCCCGGAGGCGCTGCGGCACCAGAACGTCACGGCCAGGGACAAGGTCGCGGACCTGCTGGAGCAGGACGTGGTGATCTCCACGGCGGCGAAGTGGCAGTGGGTGAAGACCGAGCAGCCGTGGCGGCAGGCGATCGTGGACGAGGCGTACCAGATGCGCTCGGACGCGTTGCTGGCGGTGGCCCGGCTGTTCGAGCGGGCGCTGTTCGTGGGTGATCCGGGCCAGTTGGACCCGTTCACGGTGGTGGGCACCGACCAGTGGGCGGGCCTGTCGTACGACCCGTCGAGCTCGGCGGTGGTGACGCTGCTGGCGCACAATCCGGCGATCCGGCCGCACCGGCTGCCGGTGTCGTGGCGGCTGCCGGCCTCGGCGGCGCCGTTGATCTCGTCGGCGTTCTACCCGTACACGCCGTTCCGTTCGGGCACCGGCCCGGGTGAGCGGACGCTGCGTCCGGGGGTGCGGGCGGACGGTTCGGCGGTGGACGCGGCGATCGACGAGGCGGCGGACAGCGGCTGGGCGCTGCTGGAGCTGCCGGCCCGGCACACGGTGCGGACCGACGCGCAGGCGGTGGCGGCGGTGGCGCAGACGGTGCGGCGGCTGCTGGAGCGGGAGTTGACGGCGGTCTCGGAGCAGGGTTCGGCGCCGTTGACGGCGGGCCGGGTGGCGGTGGGCACGGCGCACCGGGACCAGGCGGCGGCGGTGCGGGCGGAGCTGGCCCGGCTGGGGGTGCCGGTGGATCCGGCGCTGGGCGAGGCGGTGACGGTGGACACCGCGAACCGGCTGCAGGGCCGGGAGTACGACGTCACGGTGGTGCTGCATCCGCTGTCGGGGCGGCCGGACGCGACGGCCTTCCACCTGGAGACGGGGCGGCTGTGCGTGCTGGCGTCCCGGCATCGGCACGCGTGCATCGTGGTGGCGCGGGCGGGCATCGCGGAGCTGTTGGACGAGCATCCGTCGACGGAGCCGGTGCAGCTGGGGGTGGCGGTGAAGTTCCCGGACGGCTGGGAGGCGAACCACGCGGTGCTGGCGCGCCTGTCCGAGCACCGCGTGCGCCTGACCTGACGCGTACCGGCGCGCGGAGGGTGGCGCGCGCCGGTGCGGGGGAATAGCAACCGGGGGCGCACCGTTCCGCTACCTGCCGTCCGCGCGCGACAATGGACGACGGCCGTCTTCCCTTCACCACCCCGGAGGTGCCCCGCCATGCCCGACTCGCACCCGCAGGCGTCCGACCAGAGCGGTACGCCGGTGCCGGCTGCCGTACCGGCCGTGCCGGGGCCTGGCGATCGGGGGCGCCGGATCCGCCCGGCCCAGTTGATCTTCGAGCCGGAGGGCAAGGAGCCCGAGCCGGAGCGTTTCTTCGACCTGGAGTCGATCGCCGATCCGGCCGAACTGCTGTCCCGCTCGACCGAGTTGACGCTGGCGTTCCGCGCCGCGGCGGAGCGCGCCACCGACTTCCAGGCGATCGCCGCGGCCCAGCTCGCCGACCCGCGCCGGTTCGACGCGCTCTCCGCCGAGCAGATCGCCGAGCGCGCCGAGTGGACGCCCGACTACGCGCTGAAGATGGTCGAGTACGGCCGCACCCTGCAGCGCCGCGGTCTCGAGGAGTAGCCGCCTCCAGGCCGCTGGCATATGCGGCGGGCGATGGTACGCCCTCGCCGCCGCCGATGTGCGGTGAACGCGGTTTTCGCAGCGGCCCCGGGCGTGGCGGGTCCACGCTGGGCGGGTGGACATCTGGACCTATCAATCCGTCGAGTACGTCAGCGTCGCCGGGGAGGCGTGGCTGGCCTCCGCCAGCGAGTACCCGAGCAGCATGCGCGCGCTGTGGGAGGCCCGTCCGTGGGCGCCCGCCGTCCTGCCGTGCGGCCGGGCCTTCGACGTGATCAGCATGCCGGCGGTGTTCGGCCGCCGGGTGCTCGACGAACTGTGGGCGTCCGGCCCGGGCTGCGGCCCGGTGGCCGGCTTCCGCGGCCGCGTCCTGCTGTTCGCGCAGCCGGGCACGGCGGCCCGGCTGCGCACCCTGCTGGCCTGGGAGGAGTGGGCCCGGGACGTCCCGCCGCTGCTCTGCCACGGCATCGGCGACGCGGTGACGGTGCCCCCGGTCCAGCGGGCGATGGACTCCACCGACACGGCCGGCGGCCGCTGGATCGTCGCCCCGGACACCCGCGAGCCCTGGCTGCCCGGCGCGTCCGTGGTGCTGTGGGCCTGCGTCCGCGCCGCCCGTGCCCACGCGGGCGACCCGCTGCCGAACGCCCGCTGAACCCCGGGTGCCCGGCGGACGGCACTCCTGGCGGAAACGGATTTGGGCTCCGGCGCCGGCCGCTGCTAAAGTCTTCCACGTCAGCAAGCGCCGCTAGCTCAGTTGGTTAGAGCAGCTGACTCTTAATCAGCGGGTCCGGGGTTCGAGTCCCTGGCGGCGCACAGACGGTCGAAGGCCCCTCGCGAAAGCGGGGGGCCTTCGGCGTTCCCGGGCCGGGAGGGCGGGGGCCGCCGCTCGGTCGGGCGCGCGTAAAGGGCTGCTAATGTCCCGGTCATGGCGTCCGACGACCTGCATTCCGACTGGGCCGCCTGGCTCGACGCCGAGCTCGCCGAGGCCGAGGCGGCCGCGTTGCGTGCCCATCGGCACGAAGAGCTCCAGCGGCGGCTGCGGCGGGTTTTCACGTGGACGGGGGCGGTGACGTTGGTGGCCGGCCTGGGGTTCGGGCTGGTGTACACGGCGCAGCACGGCCCGGAGCCGCGTCCGGCGGGGCCGACGGCCTCGGTGGCGCCGACCCCCCAGGGCTGACCACGCGGCGCTGACCCCGCAGGGTCAGGGCAGCAGGATCACCGCCAGGCGGCGTGGTCCGTGGACGCCCTTGACCCGGATCATTTCGATGTCGGCGGTGGCGGACGGCCCGCTGACGAAGGTGAGCGGGCGGGTCGGGTCGACTGCGGCGAGCGCGCCGGGCAGTGCGGAGTGCACCTGGGCGGCGCGGACCACGCAGACGTGCAGGTCGGGCAGCAGGGTGGCGGCGCGCCGGCCCTGGCCGGGTCCGCCGTCGAGGACCAGGGTGCCGGATTCGGCGACGGCGGCGGCGCAGGTCGTCAGGACGGCGTGGGTGGCGTCGAGTTGGGCGTTGCTCAGCGGCGGCCGGTCGGCACGCACCTCGCCGTCCCAGTCGGCCGTCCACTCGTCCGGCAGCCCGGCGGGCACCACCGCGCTCCGGGCGCCTTCGAGCGCCTGCGCCACCGCGGTGCCGATCCGGTCCGCGCGCAGCACGGTTGCCCCGTACTCGGTGAGCCGTTCGGTGAACAGGGCGAGCACGGCGGGGCGGTCGGCCTCGTCGAGGCCGGGGGCGTGCCGCAGGTAGTGGCGGGGCTTTTCGGGGACGGGCGGGACGGCGGCGACGCGGATCCGGCGGAGGATCTCGGTGCGGGCGTCGGTCACTTGGGGTCTCCTTCGGTCCGCTTCCACCAGCTGCGGAAGGACTCCCGGGGGATGGCGGGGAGGGTGCGGCTGTCGGTCCAGCCGCCGAGCGGTCCTGGCAGGCTGATCCGCCGGGGCAGCAGCAGTGGGCCGACCAGTCCGATGCTCTTCACGGCGGCCTTCCAGGCGGCCTGATGTTCCATCACGCCGCCGATGGCGCCGAGCGCGGCGCGTTCCAGGGGGTGCTGTCCGCCGTCGGCGACCTGGGCGCGCAGGTCGAGCAGCACGTCGGTGAAGCGGATCCGCACGGGGCAGACCTCGTTGCAGGCGCCGCACAGGGTGGAGGCGTACGGCAGGGAGGCGGTCTGCGGGTCGTCGAGGCCCTTGAGCAGCGGGTTGAGGATGGCGCCGATCGGCCCGGGGTAGACGGAGCCGTAGGCGTGGCCGCCGGTGCGCTCGTAGACGGGGCAGATGTTCATGCAGGCGCCGCAGCGGATGCAGCGCAGTGCCTGGCGGCCGGTCGGGTCGGCGAGGGCGCGGGTGCGGCCGTTGTCGACCAGGACGAGGTGGAAGGTTCCCGGGCCGTCGCCGTCGGTGGTGCCGGTCCAGGTGCTGGTGTAGGGGGCCATCCGTTCGCCGGTGGCGTTGCGGGCGAGCAGTTGCAGGAAGACTTCGAGGTCCTGCCAGCGGGGGACGGTCTTCTCGATACCGACGACGGAGATCAGGGTGTCGGCGAGGGTGAGGCACATCCGGCCGTTGCCCTCGGATTCGACGACCACCAGGGTGCCGGTCTCGGCGACCAGGAAGTTGGCGCCGGAGACGGCGACCTTCGCGCCGAGGAACTTCTCCCGCAGGTGCAGCCGGGCCGCTTCGGCGAGTTCGGCGGGCTCGTCGGTGAGCCCGTCGGGTGCGGGGCGGCCGTGCCGGCCCATTTCGCGGACGAAGATGTCGCGGATCTCGCTGCGGTTGCGGTGCAGCGCGGGCACCACCACGTGCGAGGGCAGGTCGTCGCCGAGTTGGACGATGGTGGCGGCGAGGTCGGTCTCCCGGGCGTTGATCCCGGCGGCTTCGAGGGCGGCGTCGAGGCCGATCTCCTCGGTGAGCATCGACTTGACCTTGACGATCTCGCGTTCGCCGGTGGCCCGGACCAGGTCGGTGACGATCCGGTTGGCCTCGGCGGCGTCCCGCGCCCAGTGCACGGTGCCGCCGGCGGCGGTGACCTTCTCCTCCACCTGGAGCAGGTACTCCTCCAGGTTGGCCAGCACCTGGTCCTTGATCGCGGCGGCGGAGTCGCGCAGCGCCTCCCAGTCGGGGCGTTCGGCGGCCAGTACCGCCCGCTTGCCCCGGATGGTGTGCGTGGCGCGGCGCACGTTCTCCCGCAACTGCCGGTTGCCGACCTCGCGTTCGGCGGCCTCGGGGAACGCGGGCCAGCCCAGGAACGACCTCGTCATCGCGCACTCTCCACCACGGGGACGCCGGGCAGCGGCCCGTCCTGTTCGGTCCGGGCCAGGATCTCCACCAGGTGCAGGGTGCGCACCGGGTGGCCGTCCCGGTCGAGCCGGCCGCCGATGTTCATCAGGCAGGAGTTGTCGACGGCGGCCAGTACGGACGCCCCGGTCTCCCGCACGTGCCGGGCCTTGTCGCCGTTCATCGCGCCGGAGACCGCCGGGTTCTTCACCGAGAAGGTGCCGCCGAAGCCGCAGCACTCCTCCTGCGCGGGCAGCTCGACGAAGTCGATGCCCTTGACGGCGCGCAGCAGCCGTTCGGGCCGGTCCCCCAGCTTGGTGGCCCGCAGGCTGTGGCAGGTCGGGTGGTAGGTGACCCGGTGCGGGAAGTACGCGCCGACCTCGGTGACGCCCAGCCGGTCGGTCAGGTACTGCGTCAACTCGACGACCCTGGGCGCGAGTTCGGCGACGGCCCGGGCCAGGCCGGGGTCGCCGGCGGCGGCCAGCGGGTAGGCCTCGGCGGGCATGCCCGCGCAGGACGCCGAGGGCACCACGATCTCCTCGTAGTCGCCGAAGGTGTCCACGAAGTGCCGGGCCAGCTTGGCGGTCTCCTTGCGGTACCCGGTGTTGAAGTGCATCTGCCCGCAGCAGCTCTGGCCGGGCGGGAAGTCCACCTCCACGCCGAGGCGGCGCAGCAGGGTGACGGTGGCGCGGCCGGTGTCGGGGAACAGGGTGTCGCCCAGGCAGGTCACGAACAGGGCGGTCCGGGGGTGAGGGGCGTTCGGGGGCATGCCCGCATCATAGATGCAAGCTTAGATGCAAGAGTGGGATGCGTGGCAGAATGGCGTGGTGACCGAAGCCGAGCCACATCCCGCAAACGCACAGCCCACCGCCGAGCGGGCCTACCACCACGTCCGCACCCGACTGCTCGACGGCACCTGGCCGGGCGGCACGCTGCTCTCCGAGGGCGTGGTCGCGCTCGAGCTGGGCCTGTCCCGCACCCCGGTCCGGGAGGCGTTCCTGCGGCTCCAGTCGGAGGGCTTCCTGCGCCTGTACCCCAAGCGCGGCGCCCAGGTCGTCCCGATCGCCCCGGGCGAGGCCCGGAACGTGCTGGCCGCCCGGGTGCTGTTCGAACGCGCCGCCGTCGACGCCCTCGCCGAACGCGGCCCGGCCGCTCTGACGGCCGCCGCCGCCGAACTGCGCGCCGCCTGCGAACACCGCGACCCGCACCCCGTGGAGGCCGGCCGGCACTTCCACCTGACGCTGCTCAGGGCGGCCGGCAACCCCGTCCTGACCTCCCTGTACGAGACCCTGTGGGACCGTCAGATACGCATCTCCGCGGCCGCCACCGCGACCCGCGCGCACGCCGACGAGGACCACGCCGAACACCAGGCACTCGCCGACGCCCTCGCCGTCCCGGACCCGGAACTGGCCCGCGCACTCATCTCGGCGCACGCGGACTCCCTGCTGGCACGCATCAACTGACGCCGAGGGCCCCGGGGAACACTCCCCGGGGCCCTCGTGCATCAAGTGCCTACTTGCGGCCGCGCAGCTCCCGGTAGCGGGTGACCAGGTTGGCGGTGGAGGCGTCCAGCGCCTCGCCGCCCTGGCCGGTCAGCAGCACCGGCTCGATCTTCTTGGCCAGCACCTTGCCGAGCTCGACGCCCCACTGGTCGAAGGAGTCGATGTTCCAGACCGCGCCCTGGACGAACACCTTGTGCTCGTAGAGGGCGATCAGCTGGCCGAGCACGTGCGGGGTGAGCTCGTCGGCCAGGATGGTGGTGGTCGGGTGGTTGCCGCGGAAGGTCTTGTGCGGGACGAGCTCGGCGGGGACGCCCTCGGCCGCGACCTCCTCGGCGGTCTTGCCGAACGCCAGCGCCTGGGTCTGGGCGAAGAAGTTGGCCATCAGCAGGTCGTGCTGGGCGACCAGGCCGGCCTGCAGGTCGTCGACGGGGCGGGCGAAGCCGAGGAAGTCGGCGGGGATCATCTTGGTGCCCTGGTGCAGCAGCTGGTAGTACGCGTGCTGCCCGTTGGTGCCGGGGGTGCCCCACACCACGGGGCCGGTCTGCCAGTCGACGGGGCGGCCGTCGCGGTCCACCGACTTGCCGTTGGACTCCATGTCGAGCTGCTGGAGGTACGCGGTGAACTTCGACAGGTAGTGCGAGTACGGCAGCACCGCGTGCGCCTGGGCGTCGAAGAACGCGCCGTACCAGACCCCGAGCAGGCCCAGCAGCAGCGGGACGTTCTGCTCGGCGGGCGCGGTGCGGAAGTGCTCGTCGACCAGGCGGAAGCCGGCCAGCATCTCCTGGAAGCGCTCCGGGCCGATGGCGATCATCAGCGACAGGCCGATCGCCGAGTCGTACGAGTAGCGGCCGCCCACCCAGTCCCAGAACTCGAACATGTTGGCGGTGTCGATGCCGAAGTCGGCGACGCCCTGCGCGTTGGTGGACAGCGCCACGAAGTGCTTGGCGACGGCGGCCTCGCCGGTGTCGAGCTGCCCGAGCAGCCAGCTGCGGGCGGCGACCGCGTTGGTGACGGTCTCGATGGTGGTGAAGGTCTTCGAGGCGACGATGAACAGCGTCTCGGCGGCGTCCAGGTCGCGGACCGCCTCGTGCAGGTCGGCGCCGTCCACGTTGGAAACGAAGCGGACCGTCAGGTCGCGGTCGGTGTAGGAGCGCAGCACCTCGTAGGCCATCGCGGGGCCGAGGTCGGAGCCGCCGATGCCGATGTTGACGATGTTGCGGATCCGCTTGCCGGTGTGGCCGGTCCAGGCGCCGGAGCGCACCCGCTCGGAGAAGTCGGCCATCTTGTCCAGGACGGCGTGCACGGCCGGGACGATGTTCTCCCCGTCGACCTCGACGACCGCCTCGCGCGGGGCGCGCAGCGCGGTGTGCAGGACGGCGCGGTTCTCGGTGGTGTTGATCTTCTCGCCGCGGAACATCGCGTCACGCAGCTCGGCGACGCCGGTGGCGGCGGCGAGCTGGCGCAGCAGGTCCAGGGTGCGGTCGGTGACCAGGTGCTTCGAGTAGTCGATGAACAGGTCGCCGACCTGAAGGGTGTAGCGGCTGCCCCGGTCGGGGTCGGCGGCGAACAGCTCGCGCAGGTGCTGGTCGCCGAGCTCGGCCCGGTGCTTCCCCAGGGCGGCCCACTGCGGGGTGCGGTCCAACGGGGTCCGGCCGCTGGCGGGGGTGTCCGACATCGGTTGCTCCTTGGGTCATGCGGTGCCGATACCGGCAGTTCCGGCGGAAAGGGTGGCTGGGGCCGGCGGCTGCCTCATCCGTCGTCAGCCATGCCCGGCCCCAACCCTATTCCCTGCGGGTCTCCCTGCCGGGACATCCACCGGCTCGCACGCCGAGCGGTCGACGGACCGTCACTTCCTGGCCGACTGGAGGTCGAGCGTCCGCAGCACGTGGTCCGCGATCTCGGGGTCGGCACCGGATTCGCCGCGGGCGACGAGCACCTCCCGGCGGGACGCGGCGATCATCTCCTGCTCGACCGCGAACGCCTGCCGCCACTTCTTGCCGCGGCGCTTCGCCTCCATCGCCTCCTCCTCCTCGTACCGGTCCGGGCAGAGCCGGGCCAGCCGGTCGTGCTGGCGCTCGCGCAGGCGCTCGGTGATCTCCGGCGGCAGCTGGTCCTTCTCCTCCAGTTCGGTCAGCCGGTGCAGACCGGCCTTGGCGGCGCGCCACCACAGGTCCCGGACGGCCTGCTCGTGCGCGTCGTGGTCGCTGTCCAGGCCGAGCAGCTTCACCACGTAGGGCAGTGTCAGGCCCTGCACGACCAGGGTGAACAGCACGACGCTGAAGGCGATGAAGATGATCTCGCTGCGGGCCGGGAAGTCCAGCCCGTTGTGCAGGGTCAGCGGAATGGCGAGGGCCAGCGCGACGGTGGCGACACCGCGCATCCCGGACCACCACAGCACCACGGTCTCCCGCCAGCTGATCGGGGTGTCCTCGTCGCCGTGACTGAGCCGCTTGGACAGCCACGCGGCGGGCAACAGCCACAGCAACCGGACCACGACCACCACGGCGATCACGATCGCGGTGTCGCCGAGCATCGTGTGCCAGGTGTCCTTGACGTCCTTCAGGACGGTCGACAGCTCCAGGCCGATCAGGCCGAACGCGACACCGGTGATCAGGGTCTCGACGATCTCCCAGAACGCGTTGCCGACCAGCCGGTACGACACCTCGTCGGCGTCGGTCGCCCGGTCCGCGAGGTACAGCGCACACACCACCACGGCGAGCACGCCCGAGCCGTGCGCCTCCTCCGCCAGCACGTACGCGGCGAACGGCACCAGCAGGTTCAGCGCCACCTGCTGAGTGGGGTCCTCCAGCAGCCCGGCCAGCTTGGCGTTGGCCCAGCCCAGACCGACACCGACCGCCACCGCGACCACCGCGGACAGCAGGAACCGCAGCACCGCGTGCCCCACCGACAGGTCGCCGTTGACGACCGCCTCGACCGCCAGCGAATAGATGACGATCGCGGTGACGTCGTTGAACAGGCCCTCGCTCTCCAGCACCGAGATCAGCCGGCGCGGCAGCCCCACCTCACCCGCCACCGCGACGGCCGCCACCGGGTCGGGCGGCGAGACCAGCGCACCCAGCGCGACCGCCGCCGCGAGCGGCGCGGCCGGCACCAGCCAGGAGAACACGCCCGCCACCACGGTCGTCGTGACGATCACCAGCGCGACGGCCAGCAGCAGGATCGAACGGATGTTGGCCTTGAAGTAGCGCACCGAGGAGCGCCGCGCCACCGCGAAGATCAGCGGCGGCAGCACCAGCGGCAGGATGAACTCCGGGTCGATCGCCACGTTCGGGATCTGCGGCACCAGCGCGAACACCAGACCGACCAGCGTCATCAGCACCGGTTGCGGGATCCTGCTCTTCCGCGCCAACGGCATCGTCACCACCGAGGCAAGCAGCACCAGAAAGAGCAGGGTCAGCTGGCCCACGACAGTTCCTCTCGGCAGAAGCGGACGGCCGCGTTCAGCATACGTTCCCCCCTCAACCGGACCGATTGTGTGTTTCCGGCCCTGACCAGGTAATGTTCTCCCCGTCAGCAAGCGCCGCTAGCTCAGTTGGTTAGAGCAGCTGACTCTTAATCAGCGGGTCCGGGGTTCGAGTCCCTGGCGGCGCACAGACAGCACGAAGGCCCCTCGCTCACGCGAGGGGCCTTCTGCGTTCTCAGGGGCTTCTGTCTCAGGCCGCACGCCGCTCATTGACGCACAGCACGTTGCCGTCCAGGTCCTTGAACCACGCGGCCCGCATGCCGTCGGCCTCGGCGACACCGTCCAGGGTCTTCAGCCCCGGCAGGTCGTACTCCTCGAACACCACGCCGCGACGGCGCAGGTCGGCCATCTCGGTGTCCAGGTCGGAGACCTTCCAGCTGGCCAGCGTATGACCGGCCTGCCCCCCGTAAGGCGTCTCGTACAGCGAGAACTCACAACCCCCGGAACGGAACGTGACGTCCGCTCCCTCCGCCACCAGCTCCAGCCCGAGCGTCTCCTTGTAGTACCGCTTGGCCCGCCCCATGTCCGTCACCGGAATCACCGCACACAACGGCGCATCGCCCAGCATCACCACCACCTCCTCCCCTCAGGCTAGGCACCCCACCCCACCCCGGCGACCCCCCACCACCTGCGGTGGGCCCGGGGAAGGGAGACAGGGAAAGGGGAAGGCGGCAGGCGACGCGGGAAACCGCGCCAGCCGCAGGCACCAACCCGCACACGACCAGGCCGGACCGCCACCCGGCAGCTTGCCCCGCCCGTCCCGCGCAGCTCGCGGTCCCTCGCCGGCCCACCGGACCGGACCCCGACGACCCCCGGACCGAAGCGCCTGCGGCGGGCCGGGAAGAAGGGACGACGCCGCAGGTTCCACCCCGCAACCGGCCCCGCCTGCGGCGGCTACCGCTTCCTCTCCCCTTCGGGGCCCGCCGCAGGCGCCAGCCCACACGCGGCCGAAGCCAGCCACCACCCCGCAACCGGCCCCACCTGCGGCGGCTACCGCTTCCTCTCCCCTTCGGGGCCCGCCGCAGGCAACGCCCCTCCCCCTTCAAGCCCGCCGCAGGCGACAGCCCCACACGCAGCCGAGGCCGGCCACCACCCGGCGGCCGGCCCCTTTCCGTTCTGCGGAGCGCTTAGCCGAAGTAGCTGTGGAAGTTCCGCGAGAACTCGTTGCTGTTGTAGTTGTCCCAGTTGATCGACCAGGTCATCAGCCCGCGCAGGTTCGGCTGCTTGCCGGCCCGCAGGGTGTAGGAGCCGCAGCTGGTGCCCTTGGTGAGGCAGTCGAGGGCCTGGTTGACCACGGCCGGGGCGACGTAGCCGTTGCCGGCGTAGGTGTTGGCGGGCATGCCGATCGCGACCTGGGAGGGCTTGAGGGCCGGGAACATGTTGGCGGTGTTGCCGGCCACCGGGAAGCCGGCGAGCAGCATGTCGGTCATGGCGATGTGGAAGTCCGCGCCGCCCATGTTGTGGTACTGGCCGTCGAGGCCCATGATCGAGCCCGAGTTGTAGTCCTGGACGTGAAGCAGCGTCAGGTCATCCCGCAGTGCGTGGATGACCGGCAGGAAGGCGCCGGCCCGCGGGTCCTGGCCGCCCCAGGGGCCCGAGCCGTAGTACTGGTAGCCGAGCTGGACGAAGAAGGTCTCCGGCGCCATGGTCAGCTGGAAGTTCGCCCCGTACTTGGCCTTCAGGGTCTTCACGGCCGAGATCAGGTTGGTGATCACCGGCGTGGTCGGGTTCTTGAAGTCGTTGTCGCCGGTGTTCAGCGACAGCGAGTGGCCTTCGAAGTCGATGTCGAGGCCGTCCAGGCCCCACTTGTCGATGATCGAGGAGACCGAGGAGACGAAGGCGTCGCGGGCGGCGGCGGTGGTGAGCTGCACTTCGCCGTTCTGGCCGCCGATCGACAGCAGCACCTTCTTGCCCTTGGCCTGCTTGGCGGCGATCGCGGCCTTGAAGTCGGCATCGGACTCCGCACCCGGGCACTGGGCGACGGGGCAGCGGTTGAAGTGGATGTTGCCGGAGGTGATGGAGTCCGGTTCGCCGAAGGCCAGGTCGATGATGTCCCAGCTGTCGGGGACGTCCGACATCTTCAGGTAGCCGGCGCCGTTGGCGAAGCTCGCGTGCAGGTATCCGACCAGCGCGTGGCTGCCGGGGGGCGGCGGCGGGGTGCTCGCCGAGCTCGACGGGCTGACCGAAGCCGAGGCGGACGCGGAGGCGGACGCGGAGGAAGAGGGAGAAGCGGAGGCGGACGCGGAGGAAGAGGCGGTGGCGGGCGGTGACCCCGTCGGCGCGCCCGGCCCGTCCAGGGAGATGTCGTCCGCGTAGTAGGCGCCCTGTCCGTACCAGCCGTGGGTGAAGACGGTGGCGGAGGTCTGGGTGGCGGTGGTGGTGAAGCTGACGGACAGCTTCTGGTAGCCGCCGCCGGTGCTGGGCGTCCAGGTGGAGCTGCCGCCGTTGACGCCGAGGTAGACGTACGCGCCGTTGACGTAGGCGCTGAGCGTGTACGTGGTGCTGGGGGCGACGGCGACGGTCTGGGTGCACTGGGCGGTGTCGGTGGAGGAGGCGGTGCCGGCCAGCGCGTAGGTGCCGGTGTGGGCGTGGCCGGTGACGACGCTGCCGGTGGTGCCGCTGCAGGTCCAGGGGTTGAGGGTGCCGGATTCGAGGCCGCCGTTGACCAGGAATTCGCCGGCGGAGGCCGATCCGGCCAGTCCGAAGCTGACTGCGACGGCGGCCGCGGCGGCCACCGCCCAGGCGGTTCCGGCGGCGATCAGCCGCTTCCTTCGGGGAGTGCGCATGTGGGGATGCTCCTGCCTCTGTGTGGGGGACGTCCTCTCCCGCCCGCGGGGCTGTGGGGTTCCCGGCCGGGGGCGTGCCGCCGCACCGGCACGCACCCTGGGGAGTTGGACTAGACCACTGAACCGGCTCGGCCCGGCGCTGTCAATGCGCTTGCGGCGCAGGTTCGTTGAGCGTCGATCAGGTGCGTCGCGCGGCCCCGGATCCGCCCGCGTTGCGGCCCCAGGCGCGGGGTCGAACCATGGAGAGGTGCCCGGATATCTGCGTTTCCCCCATGTACGCGGCGGTCTGCTCGCCTTCACCGCCGAGGACGACGTCTGGGTCGCGCCGCTCGCCGCGGACGGCCGGATCGGTCGGGCCTGGCGGGTCACGGCCGACCGGACCAGGGTGAGTCATCCCAGGCTGTCGCCGGACGGTGCGACGGTGGCCTGGACTAGCTGGTTCGCGCTGACTCCGGAGGTGTTCACCGCGCCGGTGGCGGGTGGGCCCGCGACCCGGCTGACCTACTGGGGCAGCCAGGACACCAGGGTTCGCGGGTGGCTGCCGAACGGGGAGGTGCTGGCGGTCAGCTCGTACCACGAGCCGTTCGCGCACTACACGTGGGCGTGGGAGCTGCCGCCGAACGGGTCGCCGGGCCGCCGGATGCCGTGGGGGCCGGTCGCGGACGCGCAGATGGGGGCGGGGCACACGGTGCTGCTGACCGATGCCGCCCCGCACGAGCCGGCGTTCTGGAAGCGCTACCGGGGCGGCGCGAAGGGGCGGCTGTGGGTGGACCACGACCTGCTGCTGCCGGACCTGCCGGGGCACCTGGCCGCGCCGATGCCGGTGGAGACCCCTACCGGGACCAGGGTGGCGTTCCTGTCGGACCACGAGGGCGTCGGCAACGTGTACTCGGTGCGCCCGGACGGCACCGATCTGCGACGGCACACCGACCACGCCACGTACTACGCGCGCGAGGCCGCCACCGACGGCACCAGGATCGTCTACCAGCACGCCGGCGACCTGTGGCTGCTGGACAGCCTGGACGCGCCCGCGCCGCACCGCCTGGAGGTGCCGCTCGGCGGCGCCCGGTGCGGCCGTCGCCCGTACCAGGTGAGCGCCGCGAACAACGTCAAGGACCTGGCCTGCGACGCCACCGGCCGGGCCGGGGTGATCAACGTGCGCGGTTCGCTGTACTGGCTGACCCACCGGGACGGCCCGGCCCGGGCGCTGGCCGACACCCCGGGGGTGCGCTGCCGGCTGCCGCAGGTGCTCGGCTGGTCGGGCCGGGCCGCCTGGGTCACCGACGCGGACGGCGAGGACGCGATCGAGCTGGCGCCGCTGCCCGGCAAGGACGGCCCGGCGGACGATCCGGCCCCGCGCCGGCGGATCGCGGCGGGCCGGATCGGCCGGGTCCAGGAGCTGTCCGCCGCCCCGGACGGCAATCTGCTCGCGGTGGCCTGCTCGGACGGCCGGCTGCTGCTGGTGGACACCGCCGAGGGCGAGGTCACCGAGGTCGCCGCGTCCCGGTTCGGCCCGGTCTCCAGCCCGTCGTTCTCCCCGGACTCGCAGTGGCTGACCTGGTCCCAGCCGGTCGCGGGCCGCTCGCTGCGCGCCGTCCGGCTGGCCCGGGTGGACCGTCCCGGGCACGTCGTCGACGTCACCGGCGGCCGGTTCGAGGACGAGCATCCGGTGTTCACCCGGGACGGCCGGTTCCTGGTGTTCCTGTCCTGGCGCGGCTTCGACCCGGTGCACGACGTGCACACCGGCGACCTGTCCTTCCCGCTGGGCTGCCGCCCGTACCTGGTGGCGCTGGCCGCCGACACCCCGTCGCCGTTCGCCTCCCCCGCCGAGGGGCGCCCGCCGGTCGGCCTGGATCCGGAGGAGGCCACCGGCGACGGCACCGTGCGGGTGGACGAGGACGGGCTGAGCAAGCGCCTGGTGCCGTTCCCGGTGATCGCCTCCAAGTACTCGGCGACGGCGTCGGTGCGCGGCGGCGTGGTGTGGCTGCGCTGGCCGATCTCCGGCGCGCTCGGCCAGACCTTCGCCAACCCGGAGGACACCTCCGGCCGCCCCGCCCTGGAGTACTTCGACCTGGCCCGGGGCCGCCGCAGCACGCTGGTCGAGCAGCTGGACGGCTTCGCGGTGTCCGCCGACGGCTCGGCGATCTCGGTGTTCTCGGCCGGTTCGCTCAAGCTGTACCCGCTGGCCGCGCCGACCGCCCCCGTCCCGGTGGACCTGCGCCGGATCACCCACACCGTGCACCCGGCCGCGGAGTGGCGGCAGTCCTACGCCGAGGCCGCCCGGATCGTCGCCGACCAGTTCTGGGACCCCGGCATGTGCGGCCTCGACTGGGCCGAACTCACCGAGCAGTACGCCCCGTTGGTGGAACGGATCGCCTCCCCCGACGACTTCGCCGACCTGCTGCGCGAACTGCTCGGCGAACTCGGCACCTCGCACGCCTACGTCACCCCGTCCCGGCGCGGCGAGGGCCCGGCGCTCGCCCAGCTGCCGCTCGGCCTGCTCGGCGCCAACGCGCACCGCGACCCGGACGGCCGCTGGCTGGTCGACCGGATCCTGCCCGGCGAGTCCTCCGACCCCAAGGCCCGCGCGCCGCTCGCCGGTTACGGCCTGCACGACGGCGACGAGCTGCTCGCCGTGGACGGCCGCCCGCCCGACCCGGTGCGCGGGCCCGCGCCGCTGCTGGCCGGCACCGGCGGCACCACGGTGGAGCTGACCGTCCGCCACGGCGGGCAGCCGCGCCGGATCGCCGTCACCCCGCTCACCGACGAACGGCCGATCCGCTACCAGGACTGGGTGGCCAAACGCCGTCACCTGGTACGGGAGTTCAGCAACGGCGTGTGCGGCTACCTGCACATCCCGGACCTCGGCGGCTCCGGCTGGGCCCAGTTCAACCGCGACCTGCGCTCCGAACTCGCCCACCCCGCCCTGGTGCTGGACGTCCGCGGGAACGCCGGCGGCAACGTCTCCGAACTGGTCCTGGAGAAACTCCGCCGCCGCGTCCTCGCCTGGGACTTCACCCGCGGCCGCCAGCCCGTCCGCTGGCCCCGGGACGCGCCGCGCGGCCCCGTGGTGGCGCTCGCCGACCACGCCACCAGCTCCGACGGCGACGTCATCATCGCCGCCATCAAGGAACTCGCGCTCGGCCCGGTCGTCGGCAGCCGCACCTGGGGCGGCGTGGTCGGCATGACCGGCCGGCACGCCCTCGGCGACGGCACCCAGATCTCCGTCCCGAAGAACGCCTCCTGGTTCTCCGGCGGCATCGGCTTCTCCGTCGAGAACCAGGGCGTCGCCCCCGACATCGAGGTCATCCGCACCCCCCGCGACTGGGCCCGCGGCGAACGCACCGACCTCGCCGCCGCCGTCACCCTCGCCCTCGACCTCCTCACCACCACCCCCGCCGCCGCACCTCCGCCCCCCGGCGTCCCCCGCCCCGACCTCCGCCGGCCGCCGCTGCCGCCGCGGCCGTAGGAACGCCGAGTGGCCGGCCCCGACTGGGGGTCGGCCGCTCGGCACCGGCGTTCACGGGTGGGTGTCAGCCCCAGGGATCGCCCTCGGCGGTCATGTTCTCGGCGGCCTCGCGGTCCTCGCGTTCCTGCTGGACGCGGCGTTCGGCGTCGTCGCGGGCGCGTTCCACGTTGTCGCCGAAGGCGTCGGCGGCCTCGTCGTGGGCGAGGGCGGCCCGTTCGGCGGACTCCTCGGGCGGGGCGGTGGGCTGGGCGGGGTGGTGGCGGAACCTGTCGAAGATGCCCATGTCTCCTCCTCGGGTGGGCGCCCCCCTGCTTCGGTGCCTCACTTGTCACGGTACGCCGCCGGGGAGCGGTCGCACGTACCCGTGCGGGCTCCGCCCACCCTCGCACCGGCCCCCGGACGCCGCACCCCGACGGCCCGCGACTCACCCGCCCGGCGCAGGCCCCTGACGCGCCGGGGCCGGGCCCGAACTGCCGTGCGCCGCAAGGGAGAAGGTCGATAGTCCCGGGCAGCTCGTGCCCAACGGCCGTAGCCGCCGCGGGGTCCGCCGCCCGAGCCTGAGGGGGTCAACCGGTCCCGGCAGTGCCGCCGGGGCGCCCCGCAGCCGCACCCCGAGAGGTGAGCGCGCCATGTCCGGTCAGCAGTCCCCCACCGAGAACGTTCAGGTCCCCGCCGAGCACGTTCAGGTCCCCGCCGTCGACGCCGACGATCCCGGGGCCGCAGTCGACACACTGGTCCGCAATGGGCACAAGGCACTCCAGGAGTACGCGGGTCTCACCCAGGAGCGGGTGGACCGGATCGTCAAGAAGGCCTCGCTGGCCGCGCTCGCCGCGCACACCCGGCTGGCGGCGCTGGCTGTCGAGGAGACCGGGCGCGGGGTGTTCGAGGACAAGGCGGTGAAGAACGTCTTCGCCTGCGAGCACGTCACGCACTCGATGGCCGGCATGCGGACGGTCGGGGTGATCGCCCGCGACGACATCGACGGGATCGTGGAGATCGCCGAGCCGGTGGGCGTGGTCGCCGCCCTCACCCCGGTGACCAACCCGACCTCGACCGCGATCTTCAAGGCGCTGATCGCGTTGAAGACCCGCAACCCGATCGTGTTCGCCTTCCATCCGTCGGCGCAGCGCTGCTCGGCGGAGGCGGCCCGGATCGTCCGGGACGCGGCGATCGCGGCGGGCGCCCCGGCGCACTGCGTGCAGTGGATCGACCGTCCGTCGATGGCGGCGACGGACGCGCTGATGCGGCACGAGGGGGTGGCGACGATCCTCGCCACCGGCGGCAACTCGATGGTGCGGGCGGCGTATTCGTGCGGGAAGCCGGCGCTGGGCGTGGGTGCGGGCAACGTACCGGCGTACGTGGAGAAGAGCGCGGACCTGGCGTGCGCGGTGAACGACATCGTGCTGTCGAAGTCCTTCGACAACGGCATGATCTGCGCCTCCGAGCAGGCGGTGATCCTGGACGACGAGATCTACGAGCCGGCGCTGGCGGAGTTCCGGACGTTGAAGGCGTACCTGGCGGGGCCGGAGGAGAAGGTGCTGCTGGAGCAGCACCTGTTCGGGGTCGGCGCGGGGGCCGACTGTGCCGGCGCGAAGCTGAATTCGGCGGTGGTGGGGCAGTCGGCGGCGGAGGTGGCGCGGGCGGCGGGGTTCGAGGTGCCGGAGGACACCTCGGTGATCCTGGCGGAGGTCGCGGGGGTGGGCGAGGGCGAGCCGCTGACCCGGGAGAAGCTCTGCCCGGTGCTGGCGGTGCTGCGCGCCCGGTCGCGCGCGCACGGCGTCCAACTCGCTGCGGAGATGGTGGAGTTCAACGGTCTGGGGCATTCGGCGGCGGTGCACACCGGTGACGCCGCGTTCGCCGAGGAGTTCGGCGCCGGGGTGCGGGCCTGCCGGATCATCTGGAACGCGCCGAGTTCGCAGGGCGGCATCGGCGATGTGTACAACGCCTTCCTGCCGTCGCTGACGCTGGGTTGCGGCTCGTGGGGCCGTACCTCGGTGTCGGGGAACGTCTCGGCACTGCACTTGATCAACGTCAAGCGGATCGGGCGGCGCAACACGAACATGCAGTGGTTCAAGGTCCCGCCGAAGATCTTCTTCGAACGTGGCTCCCTGTCGTACCTGACGGACATGCGCGGCGCCCATCGGGTGGTGGTGGTCACCGACCGGACGATGGTGGAGATCGGCCACCTGGAGCGGGTCCGGGAGGTGCTGCGCCGGCGGCCGGAGCCGGTGGAGGTGCGGGTGGTGGACTTCGTCGAGCCGAATCCGAGCATCGCGACGGTGGAGCAGGGCGCGGCCCTGATGCGCGGCTTCCGGCCGGACACCATCGTGGCGCTGGGCGGCGGTTCGCCGATGGACGCGGCGAAGGTGATGTGGCTGATGTACGAGCACCCGGAGGTGGAGTTCGCGGACCTGAGGGAGAAGTTCTTCGACATCCGCAAGCGTGCCTTCGCCTTCCCCGACCTGGGCGAGCTGGCAAAGCTGGTGTGCGTGCCGACCACCTCGGGCACCGGCAGCGAGGTCACGCCGTTCGCGGTGATCACCGACCCGGAGAGCGGGCAGAAGTTCCCGCTGGCGGACTACGCGCTGACCCCGACGGTGGCGATCGTGGACCCGGCACTGACCACGGATCTGCCGGCGACGGTGACGGCGGACTCCGGCTTCGACGCGCTGACGCACTGCATCGAGACGTACGTGTCGGTGTACGCCAACGACTTCACCGACGGCCTGGCGCTGCAGGGCATCCGGCTGGTCTTCGAGAACCTGGCGGCGGCGGTCGACAACGGCCCGAACGATCCGGTGGCGCGGGAGCGGATGCACAACGCGGGGACGATCGCGGGCATGGCGTTCGGCTCGGCGTTCCTGGGCGTGGTGCACGCGATGGCGCACACCCTGGGCGGGACCTTCCACGTGGCGCACGGGCGGACCAACGCGCTGCTACTGCCGCACGTGATCCGCTGGAACGGCGGCGCCCCGGCGAAGGTCACGAGCTGGCCGAAGTACCGCAGTTACCGGGCGCCGGAGCGCTACCAGCAGATCGCCCGGACGCTGGGCCTGCCCGCGGACACTCCCGAGCAGGGCGTGGAGTCGTTGGCGCTCGCGGTCGAGGAGCTGCGCGAACGGGTCGGCATCCCGCGCTCGTTCAAGGAGGCGGGGGTGGACGAGGCGGCGTTCCTGGCGGGGCTGGAGCAGCAGGCGATGAACGCGTACGAGGACCAGTGCGCGCCGGCGAATCCGCGGATGCCGATGCTGCGGGACCTGCGGCGGCTGATGACCCAGGCGTACTACGGCGACGACCGGGCGATCTGAGAGCCGGCGGACCATTGGGGACCAATGTCCCTCTGATCAGGACTTTTCGAGCCCATGTGAGTTTGTGGACCGCTTCACAATGGTGCTCGTAGGCGAGAGGCGGGAGCGAGGCAATGAGCACGCAGCACGCGGAGCGCATCCACAGCGGTGCCTGGGACGGCTTCAAGGGCGGCCTGTGGCGGGACGCCGTCGACGTCCGCGACTTCATCCAGCGGAACTACACCCCGTACGAGGGCGACGCCGCTTTCCTGGCCGGCCCGACCGCGCGGACGGCGTCCGTCTGGAAGCGGATCACCGACCTGTTCCCGGCGGAGCGCGCCAAGGGCGTCCTGGACGTCTCGTGGGACACGCCGTCCACCATCACCGCGCACGCCCCCGGGTACATCGACCGGGACAACGAGCTGATCGTCGGCCTGCAGACCGACGCCCCGCTGAAGCGGGCGATCATGCCGAACGGCGGCTGGCGGCTGGTCGCGGGCGCGCTGGAGACGTACGGCTACCCGGTGGACCCGGAGCTGGAGAAGGTCTTCACCGTCCACCGCAAGACCCACAACGCGGGCGTGTTCGACGCCTACACGCCCGAGATCCGGGCCGCCCGCAAGGCCGGTGTGGTCACCGGCCTGCCGGACGCGTACGGCCGTGGCCGGATCATCGGCGACTACCGGCGGGTGGCGCTGTACGGCGTGGACCGGCTGATCGCCGCCAAGCGCGAGGAGAAGGCCGGCCTGGACGCCGCGCCGCACGACCCGCGCACGCTGGAGAACACCATCCGGGAGCGCGAGGAACTGGCCGAGCAGATCCGCGCCCTCGAGGAGCTCAAGGCGATGGCCGCGAGCTACGGCCAGGACATCTCCGGGCCCGCCGGCACCGCCCAACAGGCAATCCAGTGGCTGTACTTCGCCTACCTGGCGGCCGTGAAGGAGCAGAACGGCGCGGCCATGTCGCTCGGCCGCACCTCGACCTTCCTGGACATCTACCTGGAACGCGACCTGGCCGAGGGCCGGCTGACGGAGCGCCGGGCGCAGGAGCTGATCGACGACTTCATCATCAAGCTGCGGATCGTCCGCTTCCTGCGCACCCCCGAGTACGACGAGCTGTTCTCCGGCGACCCGACCTGGGTCACCGAGTCGATCGGCGGCATCGGCTGCGACGGCCGCCCCCTGGTCACCCGCACCTCGTTCCGCTACCTCCAGACGCTGTACAACCTGGGCCCGGCGCCCGAGCCCAACATGACGGTGTTCTGGTCGCCGCAACTCCCGCAGGGCTTCAAGGAGTTCTGCGCCCAGGTGTCCATCGACACCTCCAGCGTGCAGTACGAGTCGGACGAGCTGATGCGCCCCCGCTTCGGCGACGACACCGCGATCGCCTGCTGCGTCTCCGCGATGGAGGTCGGCAAGCAGATGCAGTTCTTCGGCGCCCGGGTCAACCTCGCCAAGACGCTGCTCTACGCGATCAACGGCGGCCG
This sequence comes from Kitasatospora sp. NPDC004614, assembly GCF_042873675.1. Classification (NCBI taxonomy): domain Bacteria; kingdom Bacillati; phylum Actinomycetota; class Actinomycetes; order Kitasatosporales; family Streptomycetaceae; genus Kitasatospora; species Kitasatospora sp. NPDC004614. The sequence continues at coordinate 37,939 of NZ_JBIALR010000025.1, read as the reverse complement.
GGACGAGATCACCGGCGAGCAGATCGGCCCCGACACCGGCCCGATCGAGTCCGAGGTCCTCGACTACGACGAGGTGTCGGCCCGTTTCGACCGGCAGCTGGAGTGGCTGGCCGAGACGTACGTGCACGCGCTGAACGTCATCCACTACATGCACGACAAGTACGCCTACGAGCGCCTGGAGATGGCCCTGCACGACCGTGCCGTGCGCCGCACCATGGCCTGCGGCATCGCCGGTCTCGCGGTGGCGGCGGACTCGCTGTCGGCGATCAAGTACGCGAAGGTGCGGCCCGTGCGCGACGCGTCCGGCCTAGTGGTCGACTACCGCGTGGAGGGCGAGTACCCGGCGTACGGCAACAACGACGACCGGGCGGACCAACTGGCGGTGCGGCTGGTCGAGGAGTTCATGCGCAAGGTGCGCAAGCACCCCACCTACCGGGGCGCCGAGCACACCCAGTCGGTGCTGACCATCACCTCGAACGTGGTATACGGCAAGAAGACCGGCGCCACCCCCGACGGCCGCCGGGCCGGCGAACCGTTCTCCCCCGGCGCCAACCCGATGAACGGCCGCGACACCCACGGCTACGTGGCGAGCGCCCTGTCGGTGGCGAAACTCCCCTACGACGCGGCCGAGGACGGCATCTCGCTCACCAACACCGTCACGCCCGACGCCCTCGGCCGCACCCGCGAGGAACGGGTGCGGAACCTCGCGGGTGTGCTCGACGGGTACACGGCCGTCGGCGGGTTCCACATGAACGTCAACGTGCTGAACCGGACGACGCTGCTCGACGCCATGGAGCACCCCGAGAAGTACCCGCAGCTGACCATCCGGGTCAGCGGCTACGCGGTCAACTTCGTCCGGCTGACCAGGGAACAGCAGCTGGACGTCGTCAACCGCACCTTCCACGGCTCGCTCTGAGCCCACCCCGACAGCTCCCGGGAGGCACCGCCATGACCACCGCTCCGAAGACCACCGGCTCGGTGCACTCCTGGGACCTGTCGACCGGCGTGGACGGCCCCGGCACCCGGTTCGTGGCCTTCCTCGCCGGATGCCCGCTGAACTGCCTGTACTGCCAAAACCCCGACACCATGCGGATGCGCAGCGGCCGACGGACCACGACGGACGAGGTGGTCGCCGAGGCCGCCAAGTACACCGCCTTCATCCACGCCTCCGGCAGCGGCGGCGCCACCCTCTCCGGCGGCGAACCCCTGCTCCAGCCGGCCTTCACCGGCGAACTGCTGCGCCGCTTCAAGCACGAGCTCGGCCTGCACACCGCGCTCGACACCTCGGGCTTCCTCGGCGCCCGGGCGAGCGACGCCCTGCTCGCCGACACCGACCTGGTCCTGCTCGACATCAAGTCCTGGGACCGCGCCCTCTACCGCCGGCTGACCGGCCAGCCCCTCGAACCCACCCTCGGCTTCGCCCGCCGCCTCGCCGACCTCGGCAAGGACGTGTGGCTCCGCTTCGTCCTCGTCCCCGGCCTCACCGACCCGCCCGAGAACATCGCCGGGGTCGCCGCCTTCGCCGCCTCCCTCGGCAACGTCTCGCGCGTCGACGTCCTCCCCTTCCACAAGCTCGGCCACCCCAAGTGGACGGCCCTGGGCCGCGAGTTCACCCTCGCCGACACCCCCACGCCCACGCCCGAACAGGTGCAGGCCGCGCGCGACATCTTCGCCGCGCACGGCCTGCGTGCGGTGTGAGCCCGCGTCAGCCGGAGATCGACGGGGTGCCGGTCTCCAGGTGGCCGGTGAAGCGCTGCGACCAACTGGCGTCGCCGCTGACCGTCACCGTGAAGTCGTACCAACCGTTGGTGTAGGCCGCCGCGTTGAACCAGTCGCTGGTGGTGGCCCCGGCGGCGACCTGGTACGTCCAGGGGCCGTCGGTGCGGTAGTTGGTGGACGTGATGGTGAAGGTCACCGGGGCGGTCCCGGTGTTGGCGAGCTTGAACCAGACGGCGAGCTTGCCGGTGTCGGGCGCGGGGGCGTACGTCGCGGTGACGGCCGCGTTCTTGCCGGCGGCGGTGGTGTCGCCGGTGAAGCGGCGCAGGAAGCGGTTGGGGCCGATCACCGTCAGGTCGTACTTGCCCGAGCCGTAGCCGGTGCCGCAGTTGAAGAAGTCGCTGGTCGCCGCGCCGGGATCGACGGTGTACTGCCAGGGCCCGCCCGAGCGGTAGGCGTTGGCGTAGGCGGCGAAGTGGTTGGTGGCGGTGCCGGCGTTGGACATCGCGATCCAGACCTTCGTCACGCCGGCGGAGCCGAACTCCAGGTGGTCCAGGTTCGCCACCGGCTGGTACGGCAGCGCACGGGCCGGACGGGTACCGGCCTCCTGCGCGGGCAGTTGGTTGTTGACGGGCGCCGGGTTCGGCAGCGGACCGCAGGCGGCCAGGCCGATGGTCGCCGAGGTGTCGGGCAGCGCGGGCATCCCGTACACCGGGTTGGCGAAGTCGAACAGGCCGGTCAGGTCGCCGCACATCTTCCGCCGCCAGGCCGAGATGTTCACGCAGTTCGCGGGCCGGCCCTGGGCGGCCGTCCACTTCTCCAGGAAGCGCAGTACCGAGGTGTGGTCGAAGGTCTCCGAGGACACCCAGCCGCCCCGGCTCCACGGGGATATGGCGAGCATCGGGACGCGGAAGCCCAGGCCGATGTTGACCCCGTTGTAGAACTCCCCGGCCGTTCCGGAGGGCGCGGCCGGCGGCGGGACGTGGTCGAAGAAGCCGTCGTTCTCGTCGTAATTGATGAACAGGATCGACGAGTTGAAGACGTTCGGGTCGGCGTTCAGCGCGTCCATGACGTTGTGCACGAAGTGCGCGCCGTCGGTGGGCGTGGCGTACGGGTGCTCCGAGGACGCCTGGTCCGGCACGATCCACGACACCTGCGGCAGGGTGCCCGCCAGCACGTCCGCCTTGATCGCCGCCACGATGTCGTCCGGCGTCCGGCCGGTCGCCTTCGGGACGGAGCCCATGCCCTTCACGGCGAGGGCGCTGCCCGCCGGGGCGGAGGAGAACTGGGTGAAGTAGGCCAGAGCGTTGTCGCCGTAGTTGTCCGACGCGTTCTGGTAGACCTTCCAGCTCACCCCCGCGTTCTCCAGCGCCTCCGCGTACGTCTGCCAGCGCAGCCCCGACTCGTCGCCGCCGTCGTACGCCGGACCGCCCGCCGTGCCGGACGGGTCGATCTGGCCGGACCAGTGGTAGGTGCGGTTCGGGCCCGTCGCGCTCAGCACCGAGCAGTGGTAGGCGTCGCAGACCGTCCAGTTGTCGGCCAGCGCGTAGTGGAACGGGATGTCCGCCCTGGTCAGGTACCCCAGCGCGCGGACGGTGCCCTTGGCGGACACCCAGGAGTCCAGCTTGCCGCCGTTCCAGGCGTTGTGCTGATCGCTCCACGCGTGACTCAGGTCGCCATTGCACTGCGCCAGCCGCGCCGGGTCCGCGCCACCCGCCGGCTTGGTGGCGCTGAACTGCCACGGGTACTGGCGGCCCAGCAGGTTCGGCTGGTTGAACACGCTGTAGCCGCCGGATATCTGGATCGCCGAGCGGTCCGCGAAGCCGCGCACGCCCTTGAGCATCCCGAAGTAGTGGTCGAAGCTGCGGTTCTCCTGCATCAGGATCACCACGTGCTTCGCGTCCGTGATCGTCCCCGTGGTCCCCGCCGGCGCCGCGACCGCGGGAGCCGCCCCGCCCACCACGCCCGACCCGGCGACCGCCGCACCGGCTGCCGCACTCGCCGACAGCGCCATGAACTTCCTACGACTCAGCTCTGCCATCTTGACCCGCCCGTCCCTTCGGCTGCTGATGATGTTGTTCAGACACCTCGTGTCGAACGCCGAGCATCCTCACGCAGCCGGGGCGGCATGGCCATGACTTGAACCGAACGTTTGTCGAACCGTTCACCAGATGAACGGCGGGTACGCGCAGGGCCGTTGACGGCGCACCAGCCCCGGAACCCTCCCATTCGCCGCGAAGCGGAACCTTTCTCAGTCCTTCACCGAAATCCCCAGCGCCTGCGCGAACTGCGGCGCCAGATCCAGCAGTTGCCCCGTCGAGATGATCGCCCCGCGCAGCCCCTGGTGCCCGTCCGGCAGGCCGAGGCTCGCGGCCCGGCGCAGGTCCACCGCCTTGAGGGTCGCGCCGCGCAGGTGGACGTCGTCGAGCGTGGAGCCCGGGAACGTCACGTTGGTGAGTTTCGCTTCGGCGAGGTCGACGTCGCGCAGCAGGCAGTCCTCGAAGACGACGTCGCGCAGCGTCGCGCCGCGCAGGTTGACCGCTTCGAGCTTGCACTGGCGGAAGACGGTGCGGCGGATCGCCGAGCTGTACGCGGAGACGCCGGCCAGCACGCTGGAGTCGATCTCGGCGTCCTGCCATTCGCTCTCGGCGAGGTCGACGCCGACCAGCCGCCCGCCGTGCAGCCACACCTCGTTGAAGCCGGCCCGGCGCAGCTTCGCGCCGTCCGCCCGGATGCCGGTGAACGCGCACTCCAGGAAGCTCACCCCGCCGAGTTGGCCGCCCAGGTCGAGGTCGTCGAAGTGGACGGTGTCGTAGCGGGTGTCGGCGCGCAGCGGTCCGGTGTGGCGTTGCAGCAGGTGGGCGTAGGGGAGGTCTTCCAGGCTCACGGGGTGGTCAACTCCGTCTCTGAACGGTCTTCGCGGACAGGGCGATGCCGATGGCGACGGCGGCCGCCACCAGCAGGCCGGCCAGCGGCACACCGGCATCCCCGGCCAGCGTCGCAGCCAGCACCGACAGCGCGGCCAGCGGCAGGATCAACTGGGCGGCGCCGCGCCGGTGGTGGCGGGAGTGCAGGGCCCAGACGGTGAACAGGAACACCGCGGTGGGGACGGTGACGGCGGCGGCCGCGGCGCGCTCGGTCAGGTGGGTGGTGCCGACGGCGTGCTGGACGGCGACCTCCAGCCCGGCGCCGACGGCGGCCGCCGAGGCGAAGACCACGAAGTGGCCGTAGCCCCAGGGCAGTGCCTGCCGGGCGGAGTGCAGGTAGGGGTGGGCGTCGTCGGCGAAGTAGATCCACCAGGCGCCGAAGCAGATCAGCAGTCCGCTGCCGGCGATCGGCAGCAGTTCGGCGACGGCCTTGTGTTCGTCCAGTGCGGTCTGTACGGCGACTGTGGCGGCCGCGACCGTCTCGCCGAGCACGATGATGGTGAACGCGCCGTACCGGTCGGCGATGTGGCGCCGGTGCCACGGGGTCCGGTTGTGCGTCTCGGCCCAGACGGGGACGGACAGTTCGGCGACCACGCCGACCACGAACAGCGGGACGCGGGCCTCGTGCGGGACGAACAGCAGCACCACCCAGAACGCCTGGACGAGCGCGATGCCGCGGGCATAGCGCAGCGCGGCGGTCCGGGCGGACCCGTTCTCGCCGCGGGCGGCGCGCAGCCACTGGGTGACCATCGCGAGGCGCATCAGCAGGTAGCCGGCCACCACCAGGGAGAGGTCCTGGTCCCCGAAGAGCCGCGGCACGCCGGCGGCGAGCACCAGCACGCCGGTGATCTGGAGCAGCGTGGTGAGCCGGTAGGGGACGTCGTCCACGTCGTACGCGGAGGCGAACCAGGTGAAGTTCATCCAGGCCCACCAGATGGCGAAGAAGGACATCGCGTACCCGGGCAGGGCGACCGAGAGGTGCCCGGCGGCCAGCGCGTGGGCGAGTTGGCGGCCGGCCTGGGCGATGGCCACCGTGAAGCACAGGTCGAAGAACAGTTCCAGGGGGGTGGAGACCCGGTGGGACTCGCCCTGGTCGCGAGCCAGCATCCGGCGGACCGGACGGTAGCGGTCGGGGGCGGTGGTCATCGTCCTGCTTTCACGACGGGGCCGCGCGGCAGGGAGCGCGCGCGGCCGGGGAGTTGCGCTCGGACGATCCTTGCATCCGGGGCGCGAACCCGCACGGACCGTACCCGGCACGCCGATTGGTCCGATTCGAACCGTTTTGCCCGTCCGTCAGGCAGAGTTGACGCCGCAGTGCGCGATCCGGGTGACAGCTGGGGCCCGTCCGGGGCGTTGGTGCGAAGCTTGTCCCGTCCGCCCCGTTTGGCCCGATAGATTCCTCTCCGAATGGAGGGACGGACGGACGCCTCGCGGGCAACGCGGAAGGTCAAGGAGGACGGCACGGACGATGGGGGGCGGTCTTGCCGCTTCGCCCCGCGTCCGCCCACCGGCCCTCCTCGCGATCACCGCGCTGTCCGGCGGCGCGTCGGCCCCCGGCCGGTCGGACCATCCCCGCTCGCCCGCCCCGGCCCGCCCGTGGCCTGATGGCGGTATGCGTACAGGCGTGCACCGAGCTGCTCAGCGGGGGTCGTCGTGAACTGGTCCGACGTGGCGATCCTGGTCGGCATGCTGCTGGCGACGGCGGGCTGCATGGTGCTGGTGCAGCGGTACGCGTCCGTCCCGGCCCGGGAGAACTGCAACGACGTGGCGGGGTTCATCTTCGCCGCGGTCGGCGCCTTCTACGCGGTATTGGTGGCCTTCGTGGTGATCGTGGTGTGGGAGAACACCTCGGCCGCCAGGGCGACCACCTTCGAGGAGGCGGACGAGCTCGCGGGGGTCTACTGGATGTCCCGGGCGATGCCGCTTCCGGAGGGCGCCAAGCTGGAGGGCCTGACGCTCAGCTACGCGCACACGGTGGTGGACGCCGAGTGGAAGCAGATGGCCGGACACCGGAGCGACCCGGCGGCGACCGCGCTGATGTACAGCATCCGCGACACCGCGCTGGCCTTCGAACCGGCCGATGCCCGGCAGGCGACGATCTACCAGAACCTGGTGACGCACGTGGACGGCCTGGCCAGCAAGCGCCGCGCCCGGCTGAACCAGATCGCGGACTGCGTGCCGCTGCTGCTGTGGGCGGCGCTGATCGCCGGCGCGATCGTCACCATCGCCTTCACCTTCCTGTTCGGCCTGTCCAACACCTGGGCGCACCTGGCGATGGTGGTGTCGCTGGCCGGGCTGATCGGCCTGTCGCTGATCGCGATCAAGGAGATGAACTATCCGTTCGACGGGGCGAACCGGGTGCGGTCGACCGCCTTCGAGGTGTTCCTGGCCAGGCTCCCGCCGCAGCGCTGACCACCGGCGGGCACGGTGCGTGGCCGGGCCGTCACGATTCGGCGGATCGGCGCCGGGCATGTAATGTTCTCCAGGTCAGCAGGCGCCGCTAGCTCAGTTGGTTAGAGCAGCTGACTCTTAATCAGCGGGTCCGGGGTTCGAGTCCCTGGCGGCGCACAGACAGCATGAAAGCCCCTCGCTCACGCGAGGGGCTTTCTGCGTTTCCCCGCACACCGGCCCGGGGAACCCGATTTCACCGCAGGTCGGGAGGCGTGTAATGTTCTCTCCGTCAGCAAGCGCCGCTAGCTCAGTTGGTTAGAGCAGCTGACTCTTAATCAGCGGGTCCGGGGTTCGAGTCCCTGGCGGCGCACAGACAGCAGAAGGCCCCTCGCGAAAGCGGGGGGCCTTCTGCATTTCTCCGAGCAGGTTCTCGATCGTGTGATCGGGCCGGCCATGTCCCCGTGCGGGGTCCGCTCGTTGAGGAGACCGGAGTGATGGCCGAGGTGACGGCCGGGGTGACGGAGAACACGCAACTAAGGGGGATTTAAAGATCGTCTTAGGAGAAATAGGACATAGGTCCCTAACATCTGACAAGTCGATCGATCAAGCTGGCGAGGTTCATCCGTCGCCCGAGCGAGCAGCCCGTCCGGGGCCTGCGGGAAGGTCTCCGTTGCCTCGAGAGCCCCGTGAACGCACGAAAAGAACCGGTTGGCGCCGACTCATACCCACCTGGCGGATGACGCTGGTCGGCCTGGCCGCCTCGCTGCTGCTGGGAGTCGGCCTGTTCGCCCTGGGGGTCGCCCTGGTCAAGGTGCCGGACGCGCACGCCGCGGCCACCGCCCAGTCGAACACCTGGCTGTACTCGGACGGCTCGCTGCTGGCCCGCACCGGGCAGACCAACCGGCAGAACGTCGGACTGGACAAGGTCTCCAAGGACGCGCAGCACGCCGCACTGGCCGCCGAGGACCGCAACTTCTACTCGGAGGGCGCGGTCAACTTCAAGGGCATGGCCCGCGCCGCCTTCAACACCGCTTCCGGCGGCGCCACCCAGGGCGGTTCGACGATCACCCAGCAGTACGTGAAGAACGCGTTCCTGAACCAGAAACAGACCGTCAGCCGCAAGGTGAAGGAAGTCTTCATCTCGTTCAAGGTGGACGCCACCCAGAGCAAGGACGAGATCCTCTCCTCCTACCTGAACACCTCCTACTACGGACGCGGCGCGTACGGCATCCAGGCCGCCTCGCAGGCCTACTTCGGGGTGGACGCCAGCCAGCTGGACGCCGCCCAGGGCGCGTACCTGGCGACCCTGCTGAACGCGCCCAGCGCGTACGACGTCTCCTCGGCCACCGAGAACGGCAAGCAGAAGGCGACGGCCCGCTGGAACTACGTGCTCGACGGCATGGTGTCGAAGAACTGGCTGGGCGCCGACGAGCGCAAGCAGCTGACCTTCCCGGAGGTGCAGTCGCCGAAGTCCGCACCCGGCATGTCCGGCCAGGCCGGCTACCTGGTGGCCGCCGCCACCTCGTACCTCACCGACAACCACATCGTCAGTGACGCCCAGCTCGCCAAGGGCGGCTACACCATCACGCTCACCGTGGACTCCAAGAAGCAGCAGCAGCTGCAGGACGCGGTGCAGGCCCAGCTCATCGACAACCTGAAGCCGGACACCCGCAAGGTGGACGCGGCCGCGCAGGCCGGCGCGGTGTCGGTCGACCCGAAGACCGGTCAGGTGGTGGCGCTGTACGGCGGCGCCGACGCCACCAAGCACTGGATCGACAACGCCACCCGCACCGACTACCAGGCCGGCTCCACCTTCAAGGCGATCGCGCTGGCCGCCGCCCTGGACTCCGGGGCGCGCACCCAGTACGGCGACCGGATCACCGCCGACACCATCTACGACGGCACCAACCGGCGGCCCGTCCGCGGCGCCAAGGGCGTGCCCTACGCGCCGCCGAACGAGGGCGAGCGCTCGTTCGGGCAGATCAGCCTCCAGCAGGCCACCGACTGGTCGGTGAACTCGGTGTTCGCGCAGCTCGCCCAGGACACCGGCCTGGAGAAGGTCCGCTCCACCGCGGTGGCGCTCGGCCTGCCCGCCGACACCCCGCAGCTGGAAGCCATCCCGTCGATCCCGCTGGGCACGTCCTCCCCCAGCGCGCTGGAACTGGCCGGCGTGTACGCCACGCTCGACAACGACGGCCAGCAGATCACCCCGTGGCTGGTGAAGGGGCTGGAGTCCGGCGGCGAGAAGGTCGCGCTGCCCGAGCACAAGAGCACCCAGGCGATCTCCAAGAACGCCGCCCGCGGCACCACCGCGATCCTCCAGGGCGTCATCGACGACCAGGGCGGCACCGGCTACCGGGCCGCCGCGCTGAACCGCCCCGCGGCCGGCAAGACCGGCACCACCGACGACTCCAAGTCGGTCTGGTTCGCCGGCTACACGCCCGAACTGGTCACCGTGGTGGGCCTGTTCGGCCAGGACCCGACCACCGGCAAGCAGGTCACCCTGGACGGCGTCGGCGGCATGGGCAGCGCGGCCGGCGGCAGGTTCCCGGCGCAGATCTGGACGGCCTACATGAAGTCCGCGCTGGCCGGGCAGCCGGTCAGCTCCTTCTCCGGTCCGGTCCGGACGCCGTCCACCACCGTCCCGTCCGGGCCGACCGGGTCCGCCTCGCCGAGCCAGAACCCGTCCACCTCGGACGGCGTGACCTCCGCGCCGTCCCCGTCGGCCGGCGACAGCACCGGCAACGGCAACGGCAGCCCCAGCTCGCGTCCCAGCGGCGGCGCCGGTGACGGCGGCGGTCAGCCGCGGCCCAGCCGCAGCCCGTCCGCCAAGCCCAGCGCCGGCCCCAGCGAGCCGCCGACGCCGAGCGCCTCGACGGGGTCCGGCGGCTCCGGCGGACTGCTCGGAACACAGGACCAACCTGCGGGATAGCACCTTACGGCAGAGGGGTCCGGGCTGGCACAATGCGGCGATGCACAGCAGCTCGGACCCCTCCGCCATGTCGCTCGACCCGCGCCCGGCGCCCGATCGTCCCCTGGTGGAAAGCCCCTCCCCCACCCACCGCACCGCCAAGCTGGGCCTGGTGCTGGCCCTGGTCTCCGCGGTCGCCTTCGGCGGATCCGGAACGGCCGCCAAGCCGCTGATCGAAGCCGGCCTCTCCCCCACCCACACCGTCTGGCTGCGGGTCGCCGGTGCGGCACTGGTGCTGCTGCCCATCGCCTGGAAGCACCGCGACGCGGTACTGCGCCGCCCCGGACTGCTGATCGGCTTCGGCCTGCTCGCCGTCGCCGGCGTCCAGGCCTGCTACTTCGCGGCGATCTCCCGCATCCCCGTCGCCGTGGCCATGCTGATCGAATACCTCGGCCCGCCGCTGCTGCTCGCCTACGTCCGACTCGTGCAGCGCCGCCCCGTCTCCCGCCGCGCGATGGCCGGCGCGGGCGCCGCGGTGGCCGGCCTCGCCTGCGTCGTCGAGGTCTGGCACGGCCTCTCCTTCGACCCGCTCGGCGTCCTGTTCGCCCTCGGCGCGGCCTGCTGCCAGGTCGGCTACTTCGTCCTCGCCGACGCCGGCCGCGAGGGCGACCGCCCCGTCGACCCGCTGGCGGTCTCCGCGTACGGCCTGCTGATCGGCGCGATCCTGCTCACCGCCTTCACCCGCCCCTGGGACGCCGACTGGTCCCTGCTGACCCACTCCGTCACCATGAACGGCCACCAGCTCCCGGCGCTGCTCCCCGCCCTCTGGATGATCCTGGTCGCCACCGTCGTCGCCTACCTCACCGGCGTCGCCTCGGTCCAGTACCTCTCCCCGCCCGTGGCCGGCGTCGTCGCCAACCTCGAAGCCGTGGTCGCCACCGTCCTCGCCTGGATCCTCCTCGGCGAACACCTCGGCACCCCCCAACTCGCCGGCGGCGCCCTCGTCCTGGCCGGCGCCTTCGCCGCCCAGTCGGCCTCCTCGGCCAAACACTGACCGCTGCGCGGGCCTGGGGGGGCCGCCGGCTCCTGTGGACCCACCGAAGACACCGCGCCGACGAGCCGCCAGGCCGGGTCCGGCCCGGCGCCACGCATGCCGGTCCCCAGCTCGCAGGGCCCGTCGAGGCGTCCCGGGACGCCAGACCATCAGGTCACATCGAGCCCGGCTCCGTGCGCGCGAAGCGCCCCCGGCTCCCCGCCGGAGGCGTCCCCCGCGTCAGGCCGGGAGCGTCTGCCGGTACGGGGCGAGCTCGGGGCCGGTGGTGGTGGGGACGAACTCGGTGATGCGGTACTCGGCGACGTCGCCCTGCGCGAACGGATCCGTGGCCGCCAGCGCCTCGACGGCGTCCCGGCTCTCCGCGACGGCAATGATGACCCCGCCGTCCCGGGGAACCTTGCGGCCGGAGGCGAGGAAGGTGCCGCTCGCGTAGTGCTGCTCCAGCCAGGCCACATGGGCGGGCAGCAGCGCGTCGATGCGCTCCAGCGGGGCGGTGTAGGTCAGCTCCAGAATGAACACCCGATCATCCTAGGCCGCGCGGGCCCCGGGCCGGATCAGGCCCGACTCGTAGGCCGCGATGACCAGTTGCGCCCGGTCCCGGGCGGCGAGCTTCTGCAGCAGCCGGCCGATGTGGGTCTTCGCGGTGGACAGGCTGACGTGCAGGTGCGCGGCGATCTCCTCGCTGGAGAGGCCGAGCCCGACCAGTACGAGCACCTCCCGTTCGCGTTCGGTGGTCCCGGCGAGCGCCGCCGGGACCGTCGCGGCGGGGGTGGCGGCCGGGCTGCTGCTGCGGCGCCAAGTCGCGGCGATGGCCGTGGTGTTGGCGGCGGTGGCAGCGATGCAGGTGCTGGTGCCGCTGGCGCTGCGCGCCCACCTGGCGGCGCCCGTGCAGCAGCGGACCGCGGTGGCGCTGGCGCCGGACCGGCCGGCCGTTCACGCCCACCGCCCCCGAGGTGTGCGGCCCGGCCGGCTCGACCGAGCGGTGCATGGAGACGATCAACGCGATGCACCTGTCGCAGCGCACCGAGTACCAGCCGGCCGACCGCTACTGGACGTTCCAGTGGGCGGAGGCCGGGGCGCTGGTGCTGCTGTCGGCGGTGGTCGCGGCGGGCTGCGCCGTCCGGCTGCGGCGCGGTGTGTCGGCCTGACCGGCGCTCAGCGGCCGGTCCAGCCGAACCAGTTGAGGTGGTTGAGGGGCCAGACCACGGCGGAGGTCGGGCCGACCACGTTGTCGACGGGGACGGCGCCGCCGGACGGGCCGTCGCGGTGGTAGCGGGAGTCGGCGGAGTCGCTGCGGTGGTCGCCCTCGACCCAGATGTGGCCGGCGGGGACGGTGATGGGCCCGAAGTCCAGGCCGGAGCAGGAGTCGTCGCCGGGGTGCAGGTAGGGCTCGGCGACGGGCTGGCCGTCGACGCTGAGGGTGGTGCCGCGGCAGGCGACGGTCTGGCCGCCGGTGGCGATGACCCGCTTGACCAGGTAGTCGTCGCCGGGGGGCAGCAGGCCGATCGCGCTGAGGCCGGAGTGGATGGCGCCGGTGAAGGCGTTGCTGTCCTTCGGGGTGGGCGGCAGCCAGCCGCCCGGGTCCTTGAACACCACGGGCTCGCCCGGTTCGGGCTTCCAACCGGTGAGCGGGGCAAGCTTGTTGACCGCGACCCGGTCGCCGATCTGCAGGGTGTTCTCCATGGAACCGGACGGGATGGAGAACATCTGGAACAGGCAGGACTTGATCACCACCGCGACCACCAGGCCGACGGCGATCATCACGGGCAGTTCCACGTACCAGGGCCGGCGCCTGCGCCAGCCCTGCTCCTGTGTGGTCTCCTCGGTCACCGCAACCGACACCGACACCGCCTCCTCGGGAAGGACAGCACGCTAACCCGCGCGCCGGACGCGGCGAAAATCCGGCCCTTACGCGGACCGGACAGACACACAGACACTACGGCCTGTCGCCGGCGATCGCCTCGTGATGCCTGATCACCTCGGCGATGATGAAGTTCAGGAACTTCTCGGCGAACACCGGGTCGAGGTGGGCGCTGACGGCCAGTTCGCGCAGCCGGGCGATCTGCCGGCGCTCGCGCTCCGGGTCGGCGGGCGGCAGCCGGTGCTCGGCCTTGAGGCGGCCGACCTGCTGGGTGGCCTTGAAGCGCTCGGCGAGCATGTGGACGACGGCGGCGTCGATGTTGTCGATCGACTCGCGCAGGCGGGTCAGCTCGGCCCGCACGGCCGGGTCGGTCTCCGCCGGGGAGGGGGTGGGCTGGTCCGTCATGGGGGCGGCTCCGATGCGGGTGCGGGTGGGCTCCGGGCACGGCGGGGCGCGGCGGACGGGCCGGCCCGGGCGCGGGCGAACGGCCAATCTAACAGGGCAAACACGTCGCTTTCGCCCCGATCACCGGCACGTTCCGCGATGTGGGACGGCCGCCGGACGGACTGCGCGCTGATCCGGCGGGAACGGCCGAGCAGGCCCTAGGCTGGGCGGGCCGCGGCCGCAAGTGCGGTCGCGGGTGGAGCAGTTCGACCGGCAGTTCCCCCTACAGGAGGTACCTGATCGTGGCAACGACCCGCACCGCGCACACCGAGTGGGAGGGCAACCTGCTCGACGGCAAGGGCCTGGTGACCTTCGACTCCTCGGGCATCGGCGAGTTCCCGGTGTCCTGGCCGTCCCGGGCCGAGGCCGCGAACGGGAAGACCAGCCCGGAGGAGCTGATCGCGGGCGCGCACTCGGCGTGCTTCTCGATGGCGCTCTCGCACGGCCTGACGGGCGCGGGCACCCCGCCCACCAAGCTGGACACCAAGGCGGACGTGACCTTCCAGCCGGGCACCGGCATCACGGGCATCCACCTGACCGTGGTCGGCACCGTCCCGGGCCTGGACGAGGCGGGTTTCGTGAAGGCCGCCGAGGACGCGAAGGCGAACTGCCCGGTCAGCCAGGCGCTCACCGGCACCACCATCACGCTCAGCGCCTCGCTCGCCTGACCTGCCGCCCGACGTACCGCCCGACCTGCCCTCGAGCGCCGCTTCGCTACGGCGGGTGAGCGCGGGCGTACACCCCCGGGGGGGGGCCCGCGCGGGGGCCGCCCCGGGGGGGGGGGGCCCCGGGGGGGGGGCGGGGGGCGGGCCGGGCCCCCCCCCCCCCCCCCCCCGGCGCGCGCCCCCCCCCCCCCCGGGCCGGGTGCC
>NZ_JBIALR010000025.1:0-23756 GCF_042873675.1 Kitasatospora sp. NPDC004614 | reverse complement strand
CGCCGCCCGCCCGGCCCGCCCCACGACCCCCCCCCCCTCCCCTCCCCCGCCCGCCCGAGCGGGGGGGGGCGGGGGGCCCACCCCCCCCGGCGGCCCCGGTACCGGGGCCCCGCCGGGGGTCTCGCACGTAATGTCGAGGCACATCTGCGGGCAATTCGCCCGAATCGACCCGCCGCCGGTCGCGCACAGTTACACCGGCGGCCTATGATCGGCGGACGTGGCCGAGGCCGCCGACAGCTCCCCGGTCACCGGCCGGGGTCCGCCGAGCGGAGCGGGGCCGCGGGCCGGTCTCCGCCCGCGTGGGTGTGGGCGGTGAGTCAGTGGCAGCAGCGGACGGGAGCGTGCCGTGCCGGGCCGGAACGTCGGGGCCGACGCACACCATCGGGGTGGGTGGCCCGAAGCGCCGCGCCCGCAGGGCGGTGCGCACTCCCCGGGGGTGGCCGACGGCCCGCCCCAGATCTGCACCGCCTGCGGCAGTTCGCTGAGCGCCGACGCGGTGCACCTGGCGGACGCGCTGCGCGCCAGCGAGTCCCGCTTCCGCGCCGCGTTCTCGGACGCCGGCATCGGCATGGCGCTGATCGACACCGACGACCTGGTGATCGAGGGCAACCCGGCGTTCGCGGCGATGCTCGGCCGGGAGACCTCCGAGCTGCCCGGCATGCACATCCACCGGATCATCGAACCCGAGGACCCGTCCCGGCAGCGCTACCGCGAGCTGGTGCGCGGCGAGCGCGACCGGATGCGCACCGAGAAGCGCCTCAAGCACCTCGGCGGGCAAGAGGTCTGGGGCCGCGTCACCGTCTCGCTGATCCGCGACGGCGCCGGCCGCCCGTACTACACGCTGGTCATGGTCGAGGACATCACCGAGCAGCGGCAGCTCGGCGACCGGCTGGCCTATCAGGCACTGCACGACCCGCTGACCAGGCTGCCCAACCGGGCGCTGTTCTACGAGCGGCTGGAAGCGGCGTTCAAGCCGGACGGTCAGGCCGGGCCGGCCGTCCGGAAGGACGAGCACCGGATCGGGCTGTGCTACATCGACCTGGACGGGTTCGCCGCCATCAACGAGACCCTCGGCCACCACATCGGCGACCAGCTGCTGGTCGCCGTCGCCGCCCGGCTGGAGCACGGATTCGCCGACGGCGAGGGCCAGTTGGTGGCCCGCCTCGGCGGCGACGAGTTCGCCGTGCTGGTCACCGACAGCGGCGGCGACCAGCAGCTCACCCACCTGGCGGCGGGGCTGATGAACGCCCTGGAGCGGCCCTTCGAGGTGGCCGGCCACCGGCTGACGGTGACGGCCTCGATCGGCGTGGTGGAGCGCCCGGTGCGCGGTTCCACCCCGACCGACCTGATCCGCGACGCCGACTCCACCCTGTACTGGTCGAAGGCCGACGGCCGCGCCCGCTGGACGCTGTACGACCGCGACCGCGGCGCCGACCAGCTGACCAGGCACCTGCTGGCGACGGCGCTTCGCCCGGCCGTGGAGCGCGGCGAGTTCATCGTCGAGTACCAGCCGCTGGTGGGTCTGACGGACGGCGCGGTGCACGGCGCGGAGTCGCTGGTGCGCTGGCGCCACCCGCGCTACGGGCTGCTGTCGCCGGACCGTTTCATCCCGCTCGCCGAGGAGTCCGGGGCGATCGTGCCGCTCGGCAAGTGGGTGCTGGAGGAGTCCTGCCGGCAGGCCCGCCGCTGGCTGGCCGAGTTCCCGGACGCGGAGACCTTCGTCTCGGTCAACCTGGCCGCCCGCCAGATCTGGGACTCCGACGTGGTCGCCGACGTCGCCGAGGTACTGGAGCGCACCGGGCTGCCCGCCCGGCTGCTGCAACTGGAGATCACCGAGAGCGCGATCCTCGGCCCGAGCGGGCGCCCCCTGCAGGCCTTGCAGGCGCTCGCCGAGATGGGCGTGCGGATCGCCATCGACGACTTCGGCACCGGCTACTCCAACCTCGCCTACCTGTCCCGGCTGCCGGTGCACGCGCTGAAGCTCGACGGCACGTTCATCGAGGCGTTCCGGGAGAGCCCGTCCGGCGACGGCGGGCGACGGCGCGCCGCCGACGAGCAGATCGTCGGCGCCGTCGTGCAGTTGGCGCACGCGCTGGGCCTGACCGTCACCGCCGAGGGCATCGAGCACGCCGCGCAGGCCGAACGCCTGCGGCAGACCGGCTGCGACACCGCTCAGGGCTGGTACTTCGCCCGCCCGGGCGCGCCCGACCGGATCGCCGAGATACTGCGGCAGTGCCCGCGCCGGTAGCCGTCAGGGCTTCGTGAGTCCGTACGCCTCGGCGATCATCCCGTAGGACGTCAGCCGGTTCTGGTGGCCGTGGATGTGCGAGGTCACCATCAGCTCGTCCGCCCCGGTGCGGCGGCGCAGCGCCTCCAGGCCCTCGGCGACCTCCGCCGGGGTGCCGAGCACCACGTTGGCCAGCCAGGAGTCGAGGAAGTCCTCCTCGGCCAGGGTGTACGGGTGCGCGGCGGCCTCCTCGGGGGTGGGGATCGGCCCGGGCCGGCCCTGGCGCAGCCGCAGCATGCCGAGGCCGGCCGAGCGGGCCAGCCACAGCGCCCGCTCGGTGCTCTCGGCGGCGACGGCGCTGACCCCGATCAGCGCGTACGGCTCGGCCAGCACCGCGGACGGGCGGAAGGTGTCCCGGTACAGGTCGAGCGCGGGCACCGTGTTGGCGGCGCTGAAGTGGTGCGCGAACGCGAACGGCAGGCCGAGCCGGGCGGAGAGCTGCGCGGAGAAGCCGGACGAGCCGAGCAGCCAGATGGGCGGGCGGGAGGCCGAGCGCGGCACCGCCTCCAGCCGGGCGTAGGGGTGGCCGTCGGGGAAGTCGCCGTCCAGGAAGTGGGTGAGTTCGGCGAGTTGGCGGGGGAAGTCCTCGGCGCCGTCGGCCAGGCCGCGGCGCAGGGCGCGGGCGGTGGCCTGGTCGGTGCCGGGGGCGCGGCCGAGGCCGAGGTCGATCCGGCCGGGGTGCAGGGCCTCCAGCAGGCCGAACTGTTCGGCGATGGAGAGCGGGGCGTGGTTGGGGAGCATCACGCCGCCGGAGCCGAGCCGCAGGGTGCTGGTGTGCGCGCCGAGGTGGGCGAGCAGCACGGCGGGCACCGAGGAGGCGACGCCGGGCATGCCGTGGTGTTCGGCGACCCAGAACCGGTGGTAGCCCCAGCGTTCGGCGCTGCGGGCGAGTTCGGTGGTGGCGGCGAGCGCCTCGGCGGCGGTGTGGCCGGTGCCGACGGTGGCGAGGTCCAGGATGGAGAGCGGGGCGGGGGCGGTGCCGGCCGCCCGGCCGCGGATCCGGTCGTCCTCGCCGGGGTGCTGTTCGGTCGGCTCCGGTGCGCTGCTCATGCGGTGCGTCCTCCTGGTGCCCCGGCCGGGCGCCCGGGCGTTCGTCGGAGCACAACCCGCCGGCCGGCCCGGCTGTTCCCGCCGCCCGCCGCGAATGTGTCGGCTGGCGAGTTCGCGCCAGCGCGGGAAGTCGCCAGGGGGAACGGTCGAGCCGGGGCCCGGGGATGCGGCAGGCTGGTGCCGTCGCGGACGACCTACCGGCTCCGCGCACCGTACGGATCGGCGGGCTCGACCAGCACCGCCGGTCCTTCCCGAGCCCCCGCAGCGGCACCCCGCCGGGGGCTCTCAGCGTTCCCGGACACGTGTGCGACATCCCACACAGGGGTGCTTCAGGTGATGAAAGGTGTCCGCGCTAGCGTTGACCCTCGTTGCAGCTGCCTCTCCCCCGGGCGGGCTGGAGGGAGAGAACCTTGGACGCCAATGCCGCCATCGCACCGGCGTGGTACTGCGCCATCGCGCTGCTCGCGGTACTCGGCGACGCCTTCCTGCCGTTCCTGCCCAGCGGGACGCTGGTGATCCTGGCCGTGCTGAAGACCGGCCAGATGGGCGGCTCGCCGCTGCCGCTGGCCGCCGGCGTGGCCGTGGCGTCCTTCCTCGGCGACCTGCTGCTGCTCAACCTGGCCCGGCGCGGCGCACCCGCGGTGAACCGTCGCCTGGAGCGCCGGCCCCGGCTGGCCGCCAACGTGGCCCGGGTGCAGCGGGCCCTGACCGGCCGCACCACCAGCCGGACGGCGGCGGCGATCGTCATCGTGGCGCGCTTCGTCCCGGCCGGACGGACGGTGCTGGACCTGGCGGTCGGTCACTCCCCGAACCGGCCCTGGACGTTCCTGCGCTGGTCGGCGGTTTCCGCGGTGGTGTGGGCGGCGTACATCGTCAGCCTCGGCTGGCTGAACCTGCACTGGTTCGACACCGAGTGGCTGAGCCTGGTGATCTCCAGCCTGGCGGCGACGGCGGTCAGCAGCCTGGTGGTCCAACTGGTCCGCCGACGCCGCCGGCTGGCCGTGCTGGTCGAGGGCGAACTCGTCTAGCAGGGGTTTTGTCCCAGGACGGCAACAGGCGGGCCCTGGCGGGAGCCGGGCGGACCCGGTCCGCGTGATGACTGGTTGAGGATGGGCGGCTTGGACCGTCCGTCCCGGGCATGCCATCCTTGGGTGGCGAAACCGTCAAATTGTCCGAGTTTGCCAGAAGTTGACCATCCGAAGCCGCGGCAGGCCTCCGGATCCCTTCTGGCCGGGCCCACTGCGGCAGGGGAGACCATGAGCACCATCTCGCGCAGGACAGTGCTGTCCGCCACGGCAGCCACCGCGGCCCTGGGAGCCGTCGCGGCCTGTTCCAGCGGAGGCGGTGCGACCGGCCGCCCGGGGTCGGACGCGGGCACCGGCTCGGGCGGCACCGGCAAGCCCGCGCCCGGCCAGTCCGGCACCAAGGGCACCCCGATAGGCGACGGCTCCAACGCCGACACCGGCCCGCAGCCCAACCAGCCCAAGTGGGAGAAGCTGAAGCCCGGCGAGGCCCCGCCGCAGTTCGTGGTGTTCTCCTGGGACGGCGCGGGCGCCACCGACGACGGCCAGTTCACCCGGTTCCTCAAGCTCGCCGAGGAACACAAGGCGACCATGACGTTCTTCCTCTCCGGCATCTACACGCTGCCGAAGGAGAAGGCCTCGCTGTACCACCCGCCGAAGCACTCGCAGGGCGCCTCCGACATCCCGTTCCTGTCCGAGAACGCCGTCCGCAACACGCTGAAGCTGATCAGCCAGGCCTGGCTGGCCGGCCACGAGATCGGCACCCACTTCAACGGGCACTTCTGCTCGACCCGCTCGGACGGCAACGGCGTCAACAAGTGGACGCCGGAGGACTGGGAGAGCGAGATCGAGCAGGCGGTCTCCTTCGTCACCCAGTGGAAGACCAACACCGGCTTCACCGACGTCGACCCGCTGCCCTTCGACTACAAGAAGGAACTGATCGGCGCCCGCACCCCGTGCCTGGAGGGCCAGAAGGCGCTGTTGCCGACCGCCGCCAAGCTCGGCTGGAAGTACGACGCCAGCTCGCCCGGCGGGCAGCAGATCTGGCCGCAGAAGGTGCAGGACGGCAAGATCTGGGACTTCCCGCTGCAGGGCATCCCGTTCCCCGGGCACAACTTCCAGGTGCTGTCGATGGACTACAACATCCTCGCCAACCAGTCCGCCGGCTCGACCAAGGGCGACCCGGCCAAGTACGGCGAGTGGCGCGACCAGGCCCGGGACTCCTACCTGGCGGGCTTCAACCGCGCCTACAGCACCAACCGCGCGCCGTTCTTCGTCGGCAACCACTTCGAGCAGTGGAACGGCGGCATCTACATGGACGCCGTCGAGGAGACCATGAAGCAGATCGCCGGCAAGCCGGACGTCCGCCTGGTCTCGTTCAAGCAGCTGGTCGAGTGGATGGAGGTCCAGGATCAGTCCACGCTGCGCAAGCTGCGCACCCTGGGCGTCGGCCAGGCCCCGGCCGGCGGCTGGCAGACCTTCCTCGGCACCGCCTGACGGTCCACCGCCCCGCCCGCCCCGGCCGCCGCACCGCGCGGCCGGGGCGCGTGCTGCGGGTAGCGGTCCCGGACGGCGGTGGCGATCGTCTCGGACGCCCGGCCGTCGCCGTACGGGGAGGGCACCTCGGCGAGCCGCGCCGCGAGGCCCGGGTCGGCGAGCAACTCGCGCAGCGCGGCGTCGAGTTCGGGCCCGGGGCGGGCCAGCCGGGCGAACCCGGCCCGCACCGCCTCCGGACGTTCGGTGGAGTTGCGGACCACCACCAGAGGGCGCTTGAGCACCGTGCACTCCTCCTGGACGCCGCCGGAGTCGGAGACCAGCAGCCGGCAGTGCCGGGCCAGCGCCAGGAACGCGGCGTGGCCGAGCGGCTCGATCGGGCGCAGATCCCCGCCGGCGGCGAGCAGCCCGGCGGACGCGGCGGCCGCCCGGGTACGGGGGTGCAGCGGCAGCAGCACCGGCAGTTCGAGGCCGCCGAGTTGGCCCAGCAGCCGGGCGAGCCGCTCCGGGTCGTCGGTGTTCTCGGGCCGGTGGACGGTGGCCAGCAGGTAGTTCTCGGGCGTGACGCCGTGCCGGGCCAGGACGGCGCGGGCGGCGAGGTCGTCGGGCAGGGTGGCGAGGGTGGCCTCGACCACGGTGTTGCCGGTGACCAGGATCCGCCGCGGGTCGATGCCTTCGCGCAGCAGGTGGTCGGCGGCGGTCCGGGTGGGCGCGCAGTGCAGGTCGGCGAGCGGGGCGATGACCCGCCGGTTGGCCTCCTCGGGCATGGCGGCGTCGAAGGACCGCAGGCCCGCTTCGACGTGCACCACGGGGACGCCCGCGCAGTGCGCGGCGAGCGCCCCGGCGGCGGCGGTGTTGGTGTCGCCCTGGACGATCGCGGCGGCGGGCGGGTGTTCGGCGAAGTGCCGGCTGAGTTCGCCGATCATCCGGCCGATCTGCTGCCCGCGCGGTTCGCCGCCGACGCCGTCCAGCCGGTGGTGCGGGGCGGGCAGGCCGTAGCCGGTGAAGAAGGCGGTGGTGAGGGCCGGGTCCCAGTGCTGCCCGGTCCACACCAGGCGGGTGCGGGGGCCCAACAGCCGGGCGAGGGCGGCGAGTTTGACGATTTCCGGCCGGGTTCCGAGGACCAGGGCGAGGTCGCGGGAGGTCATGGTGCTCCATGGGTGGGGCGGGACTCCGGGCTGGGGCTTCCGAATGGCGTCTCACATGGTCTTGAGGCCGCGTCGATGAGCGCCACGCGCCGCGCCCTTGCCGATCGGCCGCGCCGCAGGACCACCCGCCCGGCGCAACGGCCGGGCTCTCGGCCGCGGTGGCACCGACGGTCGATCGCGCCCGGCCGGGGCGTGGGGCGTCCGAGTGGACTTCCCGCCGACCTGCGCGTCACGGCGATCTGATGATCAGCCCGGCAGTCACCTTTGGCTCCGGCCCGGAAGCCACCGGGCCGAGACGAGAGGAGACGACCGTGTACGGACCTCACGTGGGCGGAATCCCGCCGGTCGCGGCCGGCGGCGGGGTGCTGGCCTCCACCGGCTCGCCCGGGCTCGGCCTGGCCGCCGCCGCGGCCACCGGCCTGCTGCTGGTCGGGGTGCTGCTGGTGCGGCGCGGCCGGCTGGCCGCCGGCCCCGGATCCGAGCACTCGGACGCCCAGCGCCCCGAAGCCCGGCGCCGCCGCCCCTGACCGCCGCCGGACCCGGGCGGCACGGCCGCCGGGTCCGGCCCGTCCGCCCCTCGCGTGGAGCCGCCCATGCCTGCCACCGCACTCTCCCGGCCGCCGGCCCGGCCGGCCGCCCGCCCCCGCCCCGGCCGCCTCGGCACGGTGTGCGGCCCGCTCTCCCTCGCCCTGGCCGGACTGCTGGTCGGCGGCGAACACATGTACCGCAACCTGGAGTTGACCGCCGTCTCCCAGCTGACGACCCACCTGCTGGGCCTGCGCACCCTGCTGCTGCCGAGTCCGAGCGCACCGGTGCTGTACGCGGGCGGGCCGGACCATTTCGAGCGCGGCATCGCGCTGACCACCGGGTGCAGCAGCGCCCTGCTGATCGCCCCGTTCGCGCTGGTCCTCGGCCTGCTGCTGGCGTTCGGCCACCGCCGCCCCGGCCGGCTGCTGCTGGCCCTGGCACTGGCCGTCACGCTGATCGCCGGCACCAACCTGGGCCGGCTCACCCTGATCGTCGCCATGCAGCACCGCTACGGCAGCGCCGGCTTCGAGTGGACGCACGTCCTGTTCGGCTCGCTGCTGATGATGCTCGCCGCACTGGCGGCCCTGCTGCTCTGTCTCGCCGTGGTCGCCCGCGGCTCCCACTCCGCCGAGGACGTCGCCCCGTGAGCCTGCTCGACCTCTCCGTCTGCCTGTCCTTCATCCTCGGCGTCGGCTTCCTCGGCTACGTCGGGGTGATCGTCACCGGTTTCCTGCGCGCCCGGCCGGACGCCCCCGGCGACCCGTCCGGCTACCAGTGGCACTTCGTGATCCCGTGCCGCGACGAGGACGCGGTGATCGGCCTCACCCTCGACCACCTGCACCGGCGCTTCCCCACCGCCCGGCTCTGGGTGGTGGACGACCACTCGACGGACCGCACCGCGGAGGTGGTCCTCGCCCTCGCCACCGCGGGGCTGCCCGTCCACCTGGTGCGGCGCCGGCTGCCGGACGCCCGCACCGGCAAGGGCGACGCGCTGAACGCCGCGTACCACGCGCTGGAGAGCTGGCTGCCGCCCGGCACCGACCCGGACCGGGTGGTGCTGACCGTGGTGGACGCGGACGGCCGCCCCTCGCCGAACCTGCTGCACGTGCTGGCCGGGCCGGCCTCGTTCGGCGACCCGGCGATCGGCGCCGTCCAGGTGGAGGTCCGGATGTCCAACCGGGCGGTGGCCGCGCCGCTGCCCGGCCGGAGCCGGGCCGCCAACGCCCGCGCCCGGCTGCTGGCCCGGCTCCAGGACCTGGAGTTCCGCGGGCCGATCTCCGCCATGCAGATCACCCGGCGCCGCACCGGCACCGTCAACGTCGGCGGCAACGGGCAGGCCAACCGCCTCAGCGCGCTGCGAGCGGTCGCCGCCGAGACCGGAAACCCCTGGGGGAAGGCCCTGTTGGAGGACTTCGAACTGGGCCTGCGGATGATGCTGTCCGGCCGCCGCAACGGCTACACCACCACCGCCTGGGTCGAGCAGGAGGCGCTGTGGAGCGTCCGTCAGCTGCTCACCCAGCGGGTGCGCTGGGCGCAGGGCTCAATGCAGTGCGCCCGCTACCTGCCGCGGATCTGGAGCTCCCGGCAGTTCAGCGCGCTCGGCTTCCTGGAGGTCGGTTACTTCATGGCGCAGCCCTGGCTGCAGGTGATCGGGCTGTTCGCCTACCTGCTGCCGATCGGGGTCTTCGGCTACCACGCCTGGGCCTACCCGGAGTTCACCGTGGACTTCCTCACCCACGGCGGCGCGCTGCTGATCGGCCTGTACCTGCTGATCGGTGTCACCGAGTTCGCCGTCTGGGGCCCGCTGTACCGGCGGCACTGCGAGCGGGACATCGGCCGGGGCTCGGCGCTGGCCTACGGGCTGGCGCTGGCGGTCTACGCGGTCGGGACGTACCTGGTCGCGGTGCGCGCGTTCTGGCGGCTGGTGCGCGGGGAGCGGAGCTGGCACAAGACCGCCCGGACGGGCGTGCATTGACGCTCCATCAGACCACTTGGATCGACTGCTCCATTCGATCGGATTTTCCGACTTTCGCATAACTCCCGTGCCTTATCAGGGAATTGATCGGCAGCCACTGGCACATCCACCACCAGAAAGGCGGTCCGCTCGTGACCACCACCCGCACCCGCGTCCTGGCCGGCGCAGCACTCGCAGCCGGCCTGTTCTGCTCCGCCGCACCCGCGTTCGCCGCGCTCACCTCCCCCGAGGCACTGGCGTACGTGGTCTCGGCCGACGCGCTGAACAACAACGTGGCCGTCCCGCCGCAACCGCTGTCCACCTTCCCGCCGGGCGGCACCAAGACCCTGGTGGGCCTCAGCGTCGGTCCGTTCGCGACCAACGCCACGCTCACCGCCACCACCGCGGGTGACGCGACGACCGGCACCTCGTCCGCCTCCGCCACCGTCGACCAGCTGAGCCTCACCCTCGGCCCGGCCCTGACCGGTGAGCTGACCGGCGTCAGCTCCACCTGCGACGCGGACCCCGGTAGCGCCACCGGCAACGGTGTCATCGCGAGCGGCACGGTCACCGTCCTGGGCGTCCCGACCACCTTGCAGGCGAACGCCCCGAAGAACACCAGCCTCACCGTCCCCGGCCTCGGCGACGTGATTCTCAACGAGCAGTCCACCGACGCCAACGGGGTGATCACCGTCAACGCCGTGCACCTCACCCTGCTGCCCGCCCTCGGTGGCGCCAACGTGATCGTCGGCCACGTCGAGTGCGGCGGCGCGCCGGCGGCCGCGACCGTCCCGATGATCAACACCCAGGTCGGGCTGATCGGTGGCTCGCTGGCCGCCGCGGCCGTCTTCGGCACCATGTACCTGCGGCGCCGCGCCTGACCGGGCCCGACATGCCGGTGCCCTCTCCCTCCGAGCGCGGAGAGAGAGGGCACCGGCACGTCCGCGCTCAGACCAGCAGTTCGGCCAGCCGGTCGGCCCAGATGATCGAGTAGTGGCTGGTGTCGGCGACCAGCTCGGTCGGGACGGTGACCTTCGCCGCCGTCAGCCGGCCCTCGTCGTAGAGCGCCTGGGGCTCGTTCAGCAGGCCTCGCTCGGCGTACAGGAAGCGGGTCGGGACGGTCAGGCGGTGGATCGCGCCGGCGGCCTCCGCGTCGAGCAGGACCTGGGTGCCGTCGGTGGTGATCGCCTCGTGGACGCAGGAGGAGACCAGGGCGGGGGCCTCGCCGACCAGGTCGCGCTGGGTGTAGGCGTCCAGCTCCTCGTTCCAGTCGGCGAACGCGGGGTGCGCCTGCCAGAACGCGCGGTAGGCCTCGCGGCTCTCGAAGGTCATCGACAGCCGGGCCAGCGCCGGGCCGAGCACCGCGGCCAGCGCGTCCTCCTCGCGGACGCCGTCGGGCAGCGGGAAGGACACCGCGCCGTCGACCAGGACCAGGTCGGCGAGCAGCTCGGGGTGGCGGGCGGCGGCGACGGCCGACACCCAGGCACCCATCGAGTGGCCGACCAGCCGGACGGGGCCGGCGTCCAGGTGGCGGATCAGCGCGGCGACGTCCTCCGCGTGCCGGCCGAGGCCCCACGGGCCCGGCAGCTCGCGGCTGGCGGCCCGGCCGCGCAGGTCGGGGGCGTACAGCGAGACCCGGCCCGCGAGCAGGCGGGCCAGGCCGGCCCAGGCCAGCGCGTTGGCCGTGATGCCGTGCACGGCGACCACCACGGGCGCGCCGGGGTCGGCGGCCGGCCAGTGCAGGACGGCGAGGTCGCCGCCTTCGACGGGGACGGTGAGGTGCTGAGGGAGGGTCATGCGGCGCCTTCCGGTACGGCGGTGACGGACACCTTGGCGGCCTTGGCGGCGCGGCCCGCCCGCAGCCGGGCGGGCAGCTTGGCCAGACCGCCGGGCAGCAGGTAGACCACGGCGACGAAGAGCGTACCGAGCAGGAACAGCGGCTGGGAGAGCGGAACCCGCAGCACGGACGGGAGTTCGGCGATGGACGCGGAGTTGGCGAGGTCGCCGAGCCGGTGCGCCGCCCAGGTGTAGAGCACGCCGCCGAGCAGCGGCCCCCACCGGGTGCCGGAGCCGCCGAGCACCACCATCACCAGCAGCGCCAGCGTCGCGTCCGAGCTCGCGGCCTGCGGGGTGGCGCCGCCGGTGAGCAGCAGGTAGACCACGCCGCCGGCGCCGGCCAGGCCGCCGGCCACGGTGAACGCGACCAGCTTGAAGCCGTACGGGCGCAGGCCCAGCACCTCGACCCGGCGTTCGTTCTCGCGGATGCCGGCCCAGACCCGGCCGGTCGGCGAGGAGACCGTCCAGTGCACCACGGCGAGCGTGACGACCAGGTAGAGCACCGCGATCCAGTACAGGTTGGCGGTGTTCTGGATGCCGATCAGCGCGTCGGGCAGGTGCTCGGCGGGCGCGGAGCGGCCCTCCTCGCCGCCGGTGAGGCCGCCGGGGTTGCGCTGCACCAGGATCGCCCCAGCCTGGGCGAAGGCCAGCGTGACCATGGAGAAGCCGATGCCGGTGACCTTCAGCGACACCGAGCCGAGCAGCAGCGCCAGGGCGATCGAGCAGGCGATGCCGAACACCGCGGCCGGCACGAAACCGAGGCCGAACTCCAGCATCGCCAGGTCGGTGGCGTACAGGCCGGTGGCGAAGTACAGGGCGTGGCCGAAGGAGAGCAGGCCGGTGCGGCCGAGCAGCAGGTCGTAGCCGGTGGCAAGGCCGCCGTAGACCAGGCAGAGCGCGATCAGTTGGAGGCTGCCGGGGCTGCCGAGCGGTCCGTCCAGCAGGCCGGGCAGCGGCAGGGTGCTGTACGGCGCGATCACCAGGACGATCAGCAGGGCGAGCGGCCACCAGCGCTTGAGGTGGGTGGTCATGCGAGTCTCCCGGTGAGTCCGCGCGGCTTGACGAGCAGCAGCACGGCGAGCAGGACGACGACGGAGAGGTCGCCGAGGCCCGCGGCGGTGTAGTAGTTGGCGAACTGCTGGACGAGTCCGACGCCGACCGAGGCGACGGCCGCGCCGGTGACGGAGCCCATGCCGCCCATCACCACGACCACGAAGGCGAAGATCAGCAGGCCGGTGCCCTGGCCGGGGTTGATCGAGCCGAAGTACAGGCCGGCCAGTGCCCCGCCGAGCGAGGCGGCGGCGCCGCCGATGGCGAAGACCAGGGTGAACGCCTTGCGGACGTCGATGCCGAGGGCGGTGACCATGGCCCGGTCCTCGACGCCGGCCCGGACGATCAGGCCGTAGCGGGTCTTGGCGAGGAACAGCCGCAGCAGCACCAGCACGATCAGCGCGGCGGCCATCAGCACGAAGCGGTTGACGGGCACGGTCGCGCCCAGCAGGTTCACCGTGCCGGACAGCGCCTCGGGCTGCGGGAACGGCCGGGCGTCGGCGCCCCAGATGCCCATGATCAGGGCGGGCAGGGCGAGTCCGACGCCGACGGTGGCGAGGATCTGGTCGCGCGGCCGGGAGTACAGCGGCCGGATCAGGGCGAGTTCGAGCAGCACCGAGGCGGCGGTGCCGACCGCGGTGCCGAACGGGACGGCCAGCCAGAACCCGAGTCCGCCGTCGGTGGCGGCCCACCAGGCGGCGTACGCGCCGACGGACAGCAGCGCGCCGTGGGCGAAGTTCAGGACGTCCATCAGGCCGAAGATCAGCGAGAGGCCGGAGGCGACCAGGAAGTACAGCGCGCCGAGCCCGAGTCCGGTGCAGGCGAGCAGGACGACGGTGTTCATCAGGCAGACACCTCGGGATCAGGAGCGGCGGGACGGTGGCTGCCGACGCCGAGCAGGCGGCGGGCGGCGTCCTCGTCGGCGAGCAGTTCGCCGGCGTCGCCCTGGTGGGCGGTGCGGCCGTCGGCGAGGACGGCGCAGTGGCCGGCCACCCGGCGGACCAGGGCCAGGTTCTGTTCGACCAGCAGCACGGGGACGGTCTCGGCGGCCCGGGCGAGCACGTCGGCGACCTCGGTGACGATCTTCGGGGCGAGGCCCTTGGTGGGCTCGTCGGCGATGATCAGCCGGTTGCCGTTGAGCAGCGTGCGGGCGATCGCGACCATCTGCTGCTGGCCGCCCGACAGGGTTCCGGCGGCCTGCTTGTGGCGCTGCTTCAGCTCGGGGAACAGCTCGAAGACCAGGTCGTAGGCGGGAGTCGAGTCCCGTTCCGCCAGGCGCAGGTTCTCGGCGACGCTGAGGCCCGCGAAGATGCCGCGGTCCTCGGGGGCGTAGCCGATGCCCTGGCGGACCACCAGGTGGGTGGGCAGCCGACCGATGTCGGTGCCGTCGAAGACCAGCGAACCGGTGCGCGGGACGAGTCCCATGACCGCTTTGACGGTGGTGGTCTTGCCGGCGCCGTTGCGGCCGAGCAGGGCGGTGACTCCGGTGGCGGCGACGTCCAGGTCCACCCCGTGCAGGATGTGCAGTCCGTCGATCACCACCTTGAGGCCGCGGACGGCGAGCAGGGTCGTCACAGCGCCTCCCCGAGGTAGGCCCCCTGGACGGTTTCGTCGGCCATCACGGCTTCGGGGGTGTCGAGTGCGAGCAGGGTGCCGTGGTGCATCACGGCGAGCCGGTCGGCCAGGCCCAGCAGCACGTCCATGTGGTGTTCGACCATCAGGACGGTGCGGCCGTGGTCCTGGTGGACCGAGCGGATCAGCTCGACCAGGGCGGGCACCTCCTCGGCGCTCACCCCGGCCATCGGCTCGTCGAGCAGGATCAGCCGGGGGTCGCCCACCAGCAGCACGGCGAGCTCCAGCTTCCGCTTGCCGCCGTGCGAGAGGGAGCCGGCCAGGTCGTCGGCCTGGTCGGCGAGGCCGGTGCGCTCCAGGGTCTCCTCGACCTGCTGGCGGTAGCGCTCGGCGCGGCGCCAGATCCGGTACGACGCGGACGGGCCGGCCGCCGCCTGGGCGGCCAGGCGGACGTGGTCGGCGACGGTCAGGCCGGGCCACAGCGAGGAGGTCTGGAAGGTCCGGCCGAGGCCCCGCCGGGCCCGGGCGGGGACCGGCAGGGCGGTGATGTCGGCGCCGTCCAGGTGGAGGGTGCCGTGGCTGGCCGGGTAGATCCCGGAGATCAGGTTGAACAGGGAGGTCTTGCCCGCCCCGTTCGGGCCGATGAAGGCGACGAACTCGCCTTCGGCGACGTCGAGGGTGACGTCCTGGACGATCGGGACGCCGCGGACGGACCAGCCGAGGCCGTCCAGCCGCAGAACCGGGGCGGGAGTGCTCATGTGCTTCTCAGCCCGCCATCTTGGCGACCGGCGGGGCGACCAGGTCGGCGGGCAGGATCTTCTCCGCGTTGGGCTTGGCGGCGGCGCCGGTGCCGGTCAGCTTGACCTGGAACATCGGCTGGAGCAGCGCGTGGTCCTCGGCGCGGACGGTGAGCTTGCCCTTGACGCCGTCGAAGCTCCAGCCCTCCAGGGCCTTCACCAGCGCGTCGGTGTCCGCGTCGGAGCCCTTGTTGGTCTCCAGCGCGTGCACCACCATCTGCGCGGCGGTGAAGCCGTCCGGGGTGAACAGGTCGGACTTGGAGCCGTTCTTGGTGACGAAGTCGTTCATCGCCAGCTCGGCGTCGGTGCCGCCGGCCGCGCCGGAGAAGTAGTGGTTCAGGAAGTCGATCTTCTCGGCGGCCGGGCCGAACAGCGGGTAGGAGGCGGCCACGTCGAGGCCGGTGACGACCTTGGTCGAGGAGAACACGTCCTGCTGGTTGAGCGAGGTCCACAGCGCGGAGGCGGTCTCGCCGGCCCAGGCGACGAACAGCAGGTCGGGCTTGGCGCCCTTGGCCTGGGTGGCGAACGGCGTCAGGTCGGTCGCGGACGGCGGGGCCAGCACGGCTTCCACGGTGGCGCCCTCGCCGCCGAGGACCTCCTTGACGGCGGCCACGTTGGCCTGGCCGAAGGCGTTGTCCTGCGCCAGCACGGTGACCTTCTTGCCCTTGGCGTCGCCGATGAACGACGCGGCGGCCCTGATGTCCTGGTAGGACTGGCGGCCGGAGCGGAAGGTGTACTTGTTCAGGCCGGTGACCTTGTCGGCGGCGGCCGGGCCGCTGATGAACAGCACCTTGTTCTGCGCCGCGATCGGGCCGACCTGCAGGGCCACGCCGGAGGCGGTGGAGCCCGCGAGGATCTTGTAGTTCTTGCCGATCAGGTCCTTGGCGGCGGAGACCGCCTTCGCCGGGTCACCGGCGTCGTCCTGCTCGGCGATCTCCACCGGGCGGCCGTCCACCGCGTTGGTGCCCTTGGTGGCGTACGACAGACCGGCCTTGAAGCCCTCCAGGTACTGCTTGCCGTAGGCCGCCAGCGGGCCGGTCTTGGAGTACACCAGGCCGACCTTGACCGGGCTCTTGTCGCCCCCGCCCGCCTCCGCCGAGGTGCCCGCCGTACCGGCCTTGGCGCAAGCGGACGCGAGCAGCACGCAGGCGGCCAGCGCGGCGAGCTTGCGGACGGGTCGTCTGGGGGTGGCGTCCGTGACTGACATGGTGGGGAGCTCCTGACGTACCTGTGCTGGTGGGATGCGGGAACCGTAGGGGGGTCGCCCGGAAGACGACATGTGACGGGAACACGCATCGACAGCCCCTTCTGTATGGGTTCGCCACATGTTGCGGTGCCGCCTGCCGCGGGGTGTGCGGCGGACACATGGATCCGCCCCGCTCCATGGCGCCGTCCGCCATGGAAAGCGCCGGGGCCTGCGGCGAGTGTGGTGGCCGCAGTCAGCCCTCACCCTTCGAGAAGGTGGCCCCTTTGGACAAGGTCCTGGACTCCCCCGCCCGCGCGGTAGGGGACATTCCCGACGGCGCGGTGCTCGCGGTCGGCGGCTTCGGCCTGTGCGGCATCCCGTCCACCCTGATCGGCGCGCTCGTCGACGCCGGCACCACCGGGTTGCGGGTGGTGTCCAACAACTGCGGCGTGGACGACTGGGGCCTCGGCCTGCTGCTGGGCGCGGGCCGGATCGCCCGGATGACCTCCAGCTACGTCGGCGAGAACAAGGAATTCGCCCGCCAGTACCTGAACGGCGAACTCGAGGTCGAACTGACCCCGCAGGGCACCCTGGCGGAACGACTGCGGGCCGGCGGCGCCGGCATCCCCGCGTTCTACACCCCCGCCGGCGCCGGCACCCAGGTCGAGGAGGGCGGCCTGCCCTGGCGGTACGCGCCGGGCGGCGGCGCCGTCGCGGTGGCCTCCCCGCCGAAGGAGGTCCGCGAGTTCGGCGGACGCCGCTACCTGCTGGAAGAGGCCATCGTCGCGGACT
This sequence comes from Kitasatospora sp. NPDC004614, assembly GCF_042873675.1. Taxonomy (NCBI): domain Bacteria; kingdom Bacillati; phylum Actinomycetota; class Actinomycetes; order Kitasatosporales; family Streptomycetaceae; genus Kitasatospora; species Kitasatospora sp. NPDC004614. The sequence goes on along the minus strand of NZ_JBIALR010000025.1, from coordinate 7,040 downwards.
TCGCCCTGGTCCGCGCCGAGATCGCCGACCGGCACGGCAACTGCGTCTTCCACGCGGCCGCCCGCAACTTCAACCCGCTGTGCGCCACCGCGGGCCGGATCACCGTCGTCGAGGCCGACCGGATCGTCGAACCCGGCGAGATCCCGCCGGACGCCGTCCACCTCCCCGGCGTGTACGTCGACCGGGTGGTCGCCGCCGACCCGACCGACCGCCGGATCGAGCGCCGCACCGTCAGCGCCGTCGCCCCTCAGGAGTCCTGATGACCACCCAGCTCGACCCGCGCGACGCGCTCGCCGCCCGGGCCGCCCGCGAACTGCGCGACGGCCAGTACGTCAACCTCGGCATCGGCCTGCCCACCCTGATCCCCAACCACCTGCCCGCCGGCGTGCACGTCGTCCTGCACTCCGAGAACGGCATCCTCGGCGTCGGCCCCTACCCCGCCGACGCCGACGTCCACCCCGACCTGATCAACGCCGGCAAGGAGACCGTCACCGTCAACCCCGGTGCGGCCTACTTCGACTCGGCGTTCTCCTTCGGCATGGTGCGCTCCGGCCGGATCGACGTCTCGGTGCTCGGCGCGATGCAGGTCTCCGCGAGCGGCGACCTCGCCAACTGGATGATCCCCGGCAAGATGGTCAAGGGCATGGGCGGCGCGATGGACCTGGTCCACGGGGCCCGCCGCCTGATCGTGGTGATGGAGCACACCGCGAAGGACGGCACCCCGAAGATCGTCAACGAGCTCACCCTCCCCGCGACCGGCCGCGCCGTCGTCCACCGCATCGTCACCGACCTCGCCGTCCTCGACGTCACCCGGGACGGCCTCCGCCTGGTCGAACTCGCGGACGGCGTGAGCCTCGAACAACTGCGTGCCGCGACGGAACCCCCGATTCTGTAGGCAGGTGGTGAACCGACAGGGGCCCGGGGAACGGCGGGGGTTCGTGGCGGTGGGGTCGCAGGGCTCGGGGCGTTCCGTCGTTTCTGGTCTCCGTCTTTGACCCGACGCAGCACGACCTTCCCCGGGCCCCCGACCATCAGCAGCTCGGCCCCGCCGTTCCCCGGGCCCCTGGTGTTACTTCCCGACGTTCGGGATCTGCCAGTCGATCGCCTTCTGCCCGAAGCTCTCCAGCGCGGCGTTGATCTGCGAGAACGGCTTCGTGCCGAGGAACGTCTTCTGCGACAGCGGCGACGGGTGCCCGCTCTGCACGACCACGTGCCGGTCGGTGTCGATCAGCGACAGCTTCTTCTTCGCGTAGCCGCCCCAGAGCACGAACACGCACGGCTCCTCGCGGGCGCTCACCGCGCTGATCACGGCGTCGGTGAACTTCTCCCAGCCCTTGTTCTTGTGCGAGTTGGCCTCGTGCGCACGCACGGTGAGCACCGCGTTCAGCAGCAGCACGCCCTGCTCGGCCCACGGCTTCAGGTAGCCGTTGTCGGGCACCGGCAGGCCGAGGTCGGTGTTCAGCTCCTTGTAGATGTTGCGCAGCGAGGGCGGCGTCTTCACGCCCGGCAGCACCGAGAAGCTCATGCCGTGCGCCTGCCCGTTGTCGTGGTACGGGTCCTGGCCGAGCAGCAGCACCTTGACATCCTGGTACGCCGTGGCGGCAAGCGCGGAGAACTCCTGCCCGGCGGGCGGGAACACCTCGTGCTCGGCCCGCTCGGCCGCCAGGAACTCCGACAACTGCGCGAAGTACGGCTTGCCGGTCTCCTCGGCGAGCACCGCGCGCCAGGACTCCGGCACCTCCAGCGTGCCGCCCACGGACGCCTCGGCCAGCTCCGTCACGTTGTACCTCCCACCGGCCGCGCCGCACGGCGGCCGCACTCGCTCGAAAACGTTCCCGGGCCCGTGCCGGACCCGCTGCGAAGAACGCTACACAGTCGCGCCGACAGCCCGCTCCGCCCTCCGTACCCGGAGCGACTCCCAGCCGCTCAGGCCGACCAGCACCGCCGCCAGCAGGCCCAGCACGGCCAGCGCCGGCAGCCGGTGCAGCGGGGTGAGCAGCAGCAGTGCCAGCAGCGCGGCGACCAGCAGGCCGGCCGCCAGCCGGGTCGGCGAGAACTTCCGGAACATCATCCACCGGGTGTAGTTGAAGGCCAGCAGGTACAGCGCGCTGCCGCCGTACAGCAGCCCGAGCGCGCCGCCGCCGAGCGCCGCCCCGGGCCGGGCCACCGTCTCGGCGAAGCCGACCGCGACGGTGATCACCCCGGCGATCAGCGCCAGGTGCCCGTACGAGAACACCCGCCGCAGCACGTCGCGGCGCGAACTCGCGATCTCCATGGCGTGCCGCATCGCGTCGGCGGCGTACCCGAAGTACTGCCACCACAGCGCGCAGGAGATCACGAACGCCACTGCCACCGAGGCCAGTTGGCCCGCGTGCAGCGGGGCGCCGGCCACCGGGGCGCCGATCCCGACGATCGATTCGCCGAGCGCCACCAGCAGGAACAGGCCGAAGCGCTCCGGCAGGTGGCCCGGGTGGTACTCGACCTTCGCCAGCCGCCGGCGGAACAGCAGCGGCGCCGAGAGGTCCGCCGTCGCGGCCACCGCCCACAGCAACTCCCGTGCGGGGGACGGCAACAGGCCGCCGACCACCAGCAGCGGCCCGCTGAAGAACGCGCCCACCCCGTACGGGCCGATCCAGATCCGCCGCACCCGGCGGAACAGCAGCCCGACCAGCACCAGCCGGGCCGCCCAGTACGCGCCGCCGAACAGCACACCGCGTTCGCCGAACGCCCCCGGCAGGGCGAGCGCCAGGAACAGCCCGGCCAGGCCCACCGCGAAGATCCCGATCCGGTCCCGCGGGTTGTCCACGTCCCGGATGTTGGCCTGCACCGTGGTGCCCACCCAGCACCAGTACACCGGCACGAACGCCACCAGGGCCCGCCCGCAGCCCGCCCAGTCGTGGTGGTGGTGCAGCAGCCCCGACACCTGCGTCACCGCGAACACGAACACCAGGTCGAAGTACAGCTCCGCCCAGGTGACGCGCTTCTCCCCCATCCGAACTCCCCCACACCCCAAGCCCCTTGACGCCACCCACCGGCGAACGACCGGCACAGGCTACCGGGCGCCTTTTACCTCCGGCCCCTGACGGACCGTCCGTTCGTACCGCTATCTTGAAAGGCGGTCAGTGCCACGGGCGGACCACCACGGGGGTGGGTCCGCTCAGGGGGAGGGGGATCGGCGATGAGCGACGTCGGCAGCGGAATATCAGGGTTTGTGTACGACACGGTCGCGAACGTCACGTCAGTGGTGACGGGGGCCATGGTCGCCGCCTCGCAGGCGCTGGCGGGCCAGGTCGGCAGCGGGGCGGTCAAGGTCGAGGTCGAGAACCTGCAGACCTTCAAGAACAAGGTCGACCAGATCCTGCGCGAACTCGACGGCTCCGACGCGAGCCACGGCAAGGTCTCCCAGCAGACGCTGACGGCCGGCCAGCTCGGCCAGAACTTCGGACAGGCCGGCGACCTGATGACCGCCTACAACACCGTGCACGGCAACCTGGAACGGCTCTCCCAGAACCTCGCCGCCCAGATCGCGGCGATGAGCGCGAGCATCGGCAGGGCAGCCGGCACCTACAGCGACGCGGACGCCCAGCAGGAGGCCCGGTTCAGCGCGATGCCGGCCCCGGCCACCAGCGCTGTCGACCCGAGGACCGCCTACCGCCCGCCGGCCCCGCCCACCGGCACCCAGCAGGGCGCGTACTGACGACGTCTCCGGCGACGGAGAACGGGGGATTCGAAAAATGATGCAGGGACGCTTCATCCGCGAGATCCACGACGACGGCGGCGAGATCGACGGCGCCAGCCACGAGCAACTGGTGGCCATGGTCCAGCACACGGACCCGATCGCCGTCATGCAGGTGGCCCAGCGGCTGCTGGCCGCCGCGAACAAGATGGACGAGGTCAGCGAAGAGCTGCACGCGCACATGAGCGGCCTCGACTGGGAGGGCGCCGCGGCCGACAGCTTCAAGAACTGGGGCAGCCAGGTCTCCAAGTCCACCATGGACCTGGCGAGTTACTCGCGGAACGCCGGCGAGTACATGGCCTCCGCCGGCGAGACGCTCGCCACCGTCAAGTCGGGTATGCCGGCCGTACCGCACGCCGACATGCAGACCGTCAGCCGCTACGACGACCAGCCCAACGACGCCGTCAGCACCGGCGGCGCCATCCTGGGCGGCATGATTCCGGGCGTCGGCGCGGGGATCGGCAGCTGGGCGGCCGGCAAGATCGCCGACGCGGTCGACTCCGACTGGGTCACGCCCGACGAGGCCAAGGCCGCGCAGCAGCGGGTGAACCAGGCGCACAACGAGGCCGTCCAGCAGATGAACAAGCTGGCGCAGGCGTACCAGCAGTCGACCATGCAGCTCAACTCGGTGCAGCCGCCGGTGTTTCCGCCGCTGCCCGGGGGCGGCGGTGAACATGGTGACGGTTCGGTGGACGTCCCGATCGACGGAGGCGGCGGCAGCACCGGCCGGAACCCCGGTGGCGGCAGCACTCTTCCGCACCCGCCCAGGGTGGCACCGCCGCCTGCCCCGCGTCCGCCGCAGCCACCGACTCCGGGCCCCCCGAATCCTCCGCAGCCGCCGATCCCGGGTCCCCCGCATCCCCCGCAGCCACCGACTCCGAACCCACCGCACCCGCCGGTCCCGGTACCCCCGAACCCGCCGACTCCGACTCCCTGGCCTCCGATCAAGGATCCCGGAACCGGTCTTGACCACACGCCGCCCCCCGCTCCGACGCCCCCGGGCCCGACGGGTCCGGGCCATGGCGGCGGTGGCGGCGGCATCGGCGGGGGCGGCCTCGGCGACGTGGGCGGTGGTTCCTCCGGCGGCGGACGCGGCGGCGGTTACCCGGGCGGCCCAATCGGCGGTGGCCCGATCGGTGGCGGCCTGGGCGGTGGCGGAGCGACCGGCACCGGCCGGACCGGCGGCGGCGGCGCCCCAGGTACGGGCGGCCGGGCCGGTGGCACCACCACGACGTCCGGCGGCGCGGGCCAGGCCGGCCAGGCGGGGCGCGCGGGCACCTCGGGCATGGGCGGCATGCCGCACAGCGGTGGCGGCATGGGGGCCGGCGGCGCCAAGGGCGGTGCCGGCGGCGCACGCGGCGGCGGGCTGGTCAGCCGGGGCGGCGGCACCGTCGGTGGACAGCGCGGGTCGACCTCGGGCCGCGACGTGACGCCGGGCGGCACCGGGCTGCGCGGCCGAGCCGAGCGGGGCGCCGACGGGCGGGCCGGTCAGGGCGGGTTCGGCGGCGGCCACGGCGGTGCGAACCGCAAGGGCAAGCCGCAGGGCAAGCGTCCCGACTACCTGACCGAGGACGAGGACACCTGGACGTCCGGCATGGGTCCGGTCAACCCGAATGTGATCGAGTAGGTCCGCACTGGCTGCCCGGCCGCAGGGGAATACCGCTCCTGCGGCCGGGCAGCATCGTGCGGTCGGGGGCAAGCCACTCGCCGAACAGGTCGGCGCGCGAAGGAGTTTGTGATGCGGCGAACGGGCAGGGCAGGACGGGGGCGGCGGCTCGCCGCAGCGGTGGCGGTCACCGGTGTCCTGTGGGGGTGGTCGATGGGACCCGCGCTCGCGGTGGACTCGATCCGCGCACAGCAGTGGCATCTGGACGCGATGCACGCCGACGAAATGTGGCGGACCAGCACCGGATCCGGGATCACCGTGGCCGTGATCGACTCCGGGGTGAAGGGCGACACACCCGACCTGGCCGGGCAGTTGGTGGCCGGCACGAACCTCAGCGCCCAGTCCGGCAACGAGCTCTCCCCCAGTGACGGCCACGGAACCGAGATGTCCAGCACCATCGCCGGCTCTGGCAAGAGCCTGGGCGGCAAGGGGGCGTACGGTCTCGCCCCCGGGGCGAAGATCCTCCCCATCAAGGTCGACCTGAACAACGGAACCAGCCCGAGCCAAACCATGGACGAGGTCTCCCGGGCCATCACCTACGCCGTCGACCACAACGCAAAGATCGTCAACATGTCGTTGGGCTTCGCGACGGTCTCGCTGCTACCCGCCGACGTCGACAAGCTCCGGGCTGCGGTCGACCATGCGGTGTCCCAGGGCGTCCTGTTGTTCGCCGCAGTCGGCAACACCGGCAACACCGACAACCGTTTGGAGTACCCCTCTTCGATGAGCGGCGTGGTCGGTGTGGGCGCCACCGACCAGGACGGGAAGGTCGCAGCGCTGTCGCAGCACGGCCCGCAGGTGGCGCTCGCTGCGCCGGGCGTGGACATCTACGGCGCGTGCACCGGACCCACCGGCTACTGCAAGGGAAACGGCACGTCCGACGCCACCGCCCTCGCCTCCGCCTCCGCCGCGCTGATCTGGTCGGCGCACCCCGACTGGACGGGCAACCAAGTGCTGCGCGTCCTGATCAACACCGCCAGCAACCCCCAGCAGCGCAGCGACTACCTCGGCTACGGCATCGTCCGCCCGCGGGTCGCGCTGACCACCCCCGGCGACCCGGGCCCGCCGAACGTCAGCCCGCTGGCCGCCGCAGCCGGGTCCTCGCCCGCGCCGGGCAAGTCGGGCGGCGCGGCGAAGCCGAGCGGCACCGCGAGTGTGCCCGCCGACTCCTCGCAGGATCAGGACTCGGCGTCGTCACAGCCGTCCGCCACCGCGGACACGTCCTCGAAGTCGGACAACATGCCGCTGCTGATCGGCGGCGGTGTGGCCGGCGTGGTGCTGCTGCTCGTGGCGGCGGCGATCCTCATGCGCAACCGCCGGACCTCCGCCGCAGGCCCGGTGCCCCCGGTGCCGCCCATGCCGCTCCCGGGCCAGCCGCAGCCGCCGTACGGCCAGGCCCCGCAGCAGACGTACGGTCAGCAGCCGTACGGCCAGCAACCCCCGTACGGTCAGCAACCGCCCTACGGCCAGCAGCCCCCGCCCGGGGGCGGGAACCCGTACGCGGGCTGAGGGGAAGGCCGCCCCTGTGGTCGGCCGGCGGGGCGCACTAGTACTGCAACGGTGCTTATCCTGGCGAGGCTTCGGCTCTTGGGCTGTGGCCTCGTCTCTTGTAGTGGCTGGTCCGGGCCTGCTGTTGGC
>NZ_JBIALR010000024.1:0-107032 GCF_042873675.1 Kitasatospora sp. NPDC004614 | reverse complement strand
ACAGCAAATACGAACGGAGACGCGAAAAGGACGCGACCCGTCACGGATCAACTGGGTGGTTCTCAGGGATTGGCCGCCCCGGGACCGTCCACACAGATTGCGTGTCCGGTGCTCCCTGCCGAGCGACCAGTGAACACTACGCCAGATCCGCCCCAGGTGCAAACACCTCCCGCGGGCACCCCGCCATCCACCCCGCAGCGCCAACTCTTGAGCAGTCGCTCAAACCTCTGCCATGATGGCCGCGCCAAGCGTTGAGCGATCGCTCAAACTCGGAACAGGGGGACATTCATGCCTGGTCAGGGGCGACGCCCGACCAAACCGATCTATGTGGAGCTGTCGATCCGCACGGATCTGGACACGCTCTGGGAGCTCACCCAGCGGCCGTGGCACCACCAGCGATGGGACGCCCGATTCAGCCGCATCGACTACCTGAACTCCCCGAGCGAGCAGGGCGAGCAGGGCGAGCAGGGCGCGCGGAGCGAGCAGGGCGCGCGGAGCGAGCACCCGCCCGAGTCCGGTGCGGAGAAGGGGACGGAGAAGGGGACGGCGGAGGGAGCGGAGCCGGTCCGGTTCCGGTACCTGCTGGGGCTGGCAAGCGGGCCGGCGCTGACGGGAAGCGGGGTCACCACGGCCGAGCGGCGGCGACCGGACGGGCAGCGGGTGAGTGCGTTGCGCTTCGCGTCCGACTCGGGCTGGTCCCCGCTGCGGGAGGGTGCGGGGTACTGGCGCTACCTGCCCAGCGGTTCCGAGGGCCCGGCGGCTGATGGGACGTCGGCGGACGGAGAGCCCCACGTCGCGTTCGTCACCGGCTACGACTACCGCAGTTGGCGTTGGCCCGGCGGTGCGCAGCTGGACCGCTGGCTGGTGCGGCCGTTCGTGGGGTGGCTGACGGCCTGGTCGTTCGACCGGCTGCGGCTGTGGGCGGAGCGCGGGATCTCGCCGGAGCGGGCGTTGTGGCACGGGCTGGCCGAGGTGGCGGTCCGGGCGGGAGCTGTGGTGCTGGCGGGGGTGGTGGATGCGGCGGTCACGGGGCAGGCCGTCGCGGGCGTGCTCACGGCGGGGGTGATGCTGGTGTTCGCGGCGCTCGTCCCGCCCTCGCCGCTCACTCCGGCTGCCCGCCGCTGTCGTCGTCGCCCGCGTCCGAGTGCTCGCGGCCGGGCCGCCGCCCGCGCACCCCGTCTCCTGACGGCGCTCGCCCCACCGTCCGACCGCTCCGCTCCTTCTACGAGTTCTACGAGTTCTACGAGTTCTACGAGCCGGAAGCACCTCTCCCCACGCCGACCCAGCAGGAACCTGGGCACGATCACCCTGGAGCAGCCATGACAGTCACCCTTGCCGTCACCGACCCGGCCGGCTCCCCCACCGCCGCGGCTCCGACTCGTTCGATCTTCCATGCGGCGCTCGGCGCGGACTTCGAGCGTCTGCACCCGGAGTTGCAGCGCCGGTTCGGCTTCTCCAGTGCGGACGGGATCGCCTGCATCGGCACGGGACGAATGGATCGGATCGAGCGCGGGTCGCGGCTGCTGGTGCCGTTTCTCCGTGTGGGGGCGCGCCGCAACATCCTGTTTCCGGAGCAGGGGCGGGACATTCCGTTCACGATCGCCAATTACGCGTACCGGGACGGGTTCGGGCGGGAGACGGTGACGTTCGTGCGGACGTTCCAGTTCACCCGGCCGCGGCGGTTCGACGCGACGATGGTCGCGGCGGCGGGCCGGCCGGGGACGGTGCTCGACTATCTGGGCACGCATCAGGAGCTGGCGGTGGATCTGCGGCTGGGGGTGACAGCGCGTGGCGGGTTGACGATCTCCTCGGCGGCGCAGCGCTTGGCGCCGCTGGTGGGGGCGCCGGTGGTGCCGGAGTTGCTGACGGGGCGGGCGGAGTTGCACGAGTGGTTCGACGACGAGGCGGGGCGGTTCCGGATCAAGGTGCGGGTGAGCAATCCGCTGGTGGGGCTGGTGCTGGGGTACCAGGGGTGGTTCACGGCGGAGTACCCGCGGGTGGGGGCGGAGGGGATTCCGCGCCATGTCCGTCCGGTGCGCGAGAGCTTCCGGATGTAGTGCGACAACGACCGGCGGCTACGCTGCGGCCCATGAGCGACACACGTGAGCGATTGATGGATGCGGCGATCAGTGCGCTCAAGCGGCAGGGGATCGCGGGGGTGTCGGCGCGGACCATCGCCGGGGAGATCGGGGCCAATCAGGCGCTGGTGTTCTACCACTTCAAGACGGTGGAGGGGCTGCTCGCTGCGGCGGCGCTGCGCGAGACGGGTCTGCGGCTGGAGCGGTACCGCGAGCGGTTCGCGGAGGTGCGGTCGCTGCGCGAGTTGCTGACGGTCGGCCGGGAGCTGCACGCGCGGGAGCAGGAGGAGGGGAACGTCGCGCTGCTGGAGCAGTTCCTGGCGGGGGCGAAGGGCTATCCGCAGCTGGCGGAGGTGACGGCCGAGGCGCTGCGACTGTGGACGGTGGAGATCGAGGCCGTCCTGGTCCGGCTGTTCGTCGGTCATCCGCTGGCGGAGTTCCTCGACCTGAAGGGGCTGGCGCAGGCGGTGACGGCCGGGTTCATCGGCCTGGAGCTGTACGACGGTGTGGACCCGGCGGGCGCGGCGGGCGCGTTCGGGGCGCTGGACCAGCTGGGGGTGCTGGTCGAGGTGGTGGACGGCCTCGGCCCGGTGGTGTCGCGGGCGGTGCGGGCGACGGTGCGCCGGCAGGTGAAGAACAACAGCACGGAATAGCGGAACGCCGAACGGCCGGCCCCGGGCAGGGGGCCGGCCGTTCGGCTCGTACGGCGTTCTCAGCTGTTGGTGGGGAAGCCGAGGTTGATGCCGCCGTGCGAGGGGTCGAGCCAGCGCTGGGTGACGGCCTTGCCGCGGGTGAAGAACTGGACGCCGTCGGCGCCGTACGCGTGGCTGTCGCCGAACAGCGAGGCCTTCCAGCCGCCGAACGAGTAGTAGGCGACGGGGACGGGGATCGGCACGTTGATGCCGACCATGCCGACCTCGACCTCGTTCTGGAAGCGCCGGGCCGCGCCGCCGTCGTTGGTGAAGATGGCGGTGCCGTTGCCGTACGGGTTGTTGTTGATCAGTTCCAGGCCCTCGTCGTAGGAGGGGACCCGGACGATCGACAGGATCGGGCCGAAGATCTCGTCGTTGTAGACGGACATGCCCGGCTTGACGTGGTCGAACAGGGTGGGGCCGAGCCAGAAGCCGTCGGCGGTGGGGGCGCCCGAGGCGTCCTCGCCGGTGATGGCGTGCTTGCGGCCGTCGACGGCGAGTTCGGCACCGTCGGCGACGCCGGACTCGACGTAGGAGGTGACCTTGTCGCGGTGCTGGCCGGTGACCAGCGGGCCCATCTCGGAGTCGCCGTTGCAGCCGGGGCCGACCTTGAGGGTGGCCATCCGCTCCTTGATCTTGGCGACGAGTTCGTCACCGATCGGGTCGACGGCGACGAGCACGGAGACGGCCATGCAACGCTCGCCGGCCGCGCCGAAGCCGGCGTTGATGGCGGCGTCGGCGGCCAGGTCGAGGTCGGCGTCGGGGAGCACCAGCATGTGGTTCTTGGCGCCGCCGAGGGCCTGCACGCGCTTGCCGTAGCGGGTGCCGGTCTCGTACACGTAGCGGGCGATGGGGGTGGAGCCGACGAAGGAGACCGACTTGATGTCGGGGTGCTCCAGCAGGCGGTCGACCGCGACCTTGTCGCCGTGCACGACGTTGAAGACGCCGTCGGGCAGGCCCGCTTCCTTCCACAGTTCGGCGATGAAGTTGGCGGCGGACGGGTCCTTCTCCGAGGGCTTCAGGACGACCGTGTTGCCGGCCGCGATCGCGATCGGGAAGAACCACATCGGCACCATGGCCGGGAAGTTGAACGGCGAGATGATCGCGACCGGGCCGAGCGGCTGGCGGATCGAGTAGACGTCGACGCCGGTGGAGGCCTGCTCGGTGAAGCCGCCCTTGATCAGCTGCGGGATGCCGCAGGCGTACTCGACGACTTCCTGGCCGCGGGCGAGCTCGCCGAGGGCGTCGGAGTGCACCTTGCCGTGCTCGGCGACGATGATCGCGGCGAGTTCGTCCTTGCGGGCATTGAACAGCTCGCGGAAGTTGAACAGCACCTGGGTGCGCTTGGCGATGGACGCCTTGCGCCAGCTGGTGAATGCCTGGGCGGCCGCGGCGACCGCCTGGTCGACCTCGGCGATCTCGGCGAAGTCGACCTGGCCGGTGGTCTGGCCGGTGGCCGGGTCGAAGATGTCGCCCCGGCGGGGCGCGGTTCCGGCGGTGGCGACGGGCTGGCCGCCGATCCAGTGCGTGATGTGCTTGCTCAAGGTCTCTGCCTCCGACTGTCCACGGACGTCCCGCGCTCGTTGTCCAGTCTGCTCCGCGTACTTGGTCCACTCAACGAGCACCCTGACGGAGAACCGCGATTCACCCTTACAGGTCGTCGGGAGCCTCGGAATTATCGTCGACGGCGTCCAGGTAGGGGTCGTGCAGCCCGTCGGCGAGTTCGGTGGTCTCCAGCAGGTCGAGCCGCAGGTCCTGGGCCCAGGTCTCGGCCCACCGCCGGATGTCGGCGGCGCCGGCCGGGAGCAGCGCGGCGGCGCTCTCCAGCCGGTCGGCGAGCATCCCGGGGGTGAACTCCTCGTCGAACGCGCCTGCCAGGGCGAGGAGTTGGCCTTCGCGCAGCCGGGCGGTCAGGGCGTGCAGGGCGAACAGGTCGGTGGGCAGCGCGCGTTCGCAGAGGGTGAGGACGGCGAGCGCGGCGGTGTCCTCCAGCGCGGCGACCGGAAGCGGGGCGCCGTCGGACAGCACCGGCGGGTGGCGCAGCGGTTCGCGCCGCAGTTCGATGCCGAGCGCGGGCCGGGCCGGGTCCGGGAGCCCGAGTCCTCCGGAGGCGGTGACGGCGAGTTGGTGGCGGCGGGCGGTGCCGGGGGTGTCCTCGGTGCGGTGTCCGGCGGCGCGCAGCGTTTCGGCGAGTCCGGTGGCGAGGTCGGCGAGCGGCGGGCCGCCGGCGCAGACCAGCAGCAGGTCGGTGCCGTGCAGCCGGACGGGCAGGCCGTGCAGCCGGAGCGCGTCGGCTCCGGCGAGTGCGAGGGCGTGCTGCAGGCAGTACGGCTGGGCGTCGGTGAGCAGCCGGGTGCGGTCGGCGTGCGGGTCCAGGGCGGGTGGCCCGGGGTCGGCGGTGCTGGTGTCCATGGGGACAGTGTGGGCCGCCCGGGCCGCCCGGTGCGGCGGCGCGGCTGCCCGACACGCTGCGCCGCCCGCGTGGTCAGCGGTCGCCGAAGATGGTGCGGTGCCAGTCCTTGCGGGCGACCGCGGTGGTGTCGAACATGACGTGCTTGACCTGGGTGTACTCGTCCAGCGAGTACTGCGACATGTCCTTGCCGTAGCCGGAGGCCTTGTATCCGCCGTGCGGCATCTCGCTGATGATCGGGATGTGGTCGTTCACCCAGACGCAGCCGGCGGCGATCTCCCGGGTGGCGCGCAGCGAGCGGTGGATGTCGCGGGTCCAGGCGGAGGCGGCCAGGCCGTAGGGGGTGTCGTTGGCGAGCCGCAGGCCCTCCTCGTCGCTGTCGAAGGGCAGCACGACGAGCACGGGACCGAAGATCTCGCCCTGGACGACCTCGCTGTCCTGGGCGGCGCCGGCGATCAGGGTGGGGCGGTAGTAGGCGCCGAGGGTGAGGTCGGTGCCGTCGTGGCCCTTGCCGTCGGCGGGGCCTCCGGTGACCACGGTGGCGTAGGCACGGGCGCGTTCGACGAAGCCGGCGACGCGGTCGCGGTGGGCGAAGGAGACCAGCGGGCCCAGGTCGGTCTGCGGGTTCATCGGGTCGCCGAGGCGGATCGCGGCGTACAGCTCGGCGACGCCGGCCACGAAGGCGTCGTACAGCGGGCGCTGGACGTAGGCGCGGGTGGCGGCGGTGCAGTCCTGGCCGCTGTTGATCAGCGAGCCGGCGACGGCGCCGTGCACGGCGGCGTCCAGGTCGGCGTCGTCGAAGACCACGAACGGGGCCTTGCCGCCGAGTTCGAGGTGGGTGCGCTTGACGGTGGCGGTGGCGATCTCGGCGACCCGCTTGCCGACGGCGGTGGAGCCGGTGAAGGACACCATGGCGACGTCGGGGTGGCCGATCAGATGCTCGCCGGCGGTGCGTCCGGCGCCGGTGATGACGTTGACGACGCCGTCGGGGATGCCGGCGTCGGTGCAGGCCCGGGCGAACATCAGCGAGGTGAGCGGGGTGAGCTCGGCGGGCTTGAGGACGATGGTGTTGCCGGCCGCGATGGCCGGGAGGATCTTCCAGGCGGCCATCTGCAGCGGGTAGTTCCACGGCGCGATGCTGCCGATCACGCCGATCGCCTCGCGGCGCACGTACGAGGTGTGGTCGCCGCTGTACTCGCCGGCGGCCTTGCCTTCGAGGTTGCGGGCGGCGCCGGCGAAGAACGCGGTGTTGTCGATGGTGCCGGGGACGTCGAACTCGGTGGACAGCTTGATCGGCTTGCCGGTCTGCGCGGTCTCCACCCGGGCGAACTGGCCGGCCCGCTCGCCGAGGATGCCGGCCAGCCGGTTCAGCGCCTCCGAGCGGGCGCCGGGGGTGGCGCCGGACCACTCGGGCAACGCGGCGCGGGCGGCGGCGACCGCGGCGTCGACATCGGCGGTGGTGGCGAGCTCGACCTGCTGGACGGTGCTGCCGTCGGCGGGGTTGACCACGCTGAACGGCTCACCGCCGGAGGCTCGGGTCAAGCGGCCCGCGATGTACTGCGCGCCGTCGTTGAAGCTGGTCAGGTCCATGAGTTGCCTCCATTGCCTACTCGACCCGGCCGACGATGCCTCGATTCGGGTGGCCGGGGCAAGCGTCACTCAGCAACGGCCCTCCCGACCCTCCTTACACGCTGCAAGGCCCGCACCTGGGCGACAGGGCGTTGCTCACGAGCATGATTCACTTGACACCCTGAAACCCCTGGAGGTATCCGCGATGCTCCCCACCGTCGCCCGCGTGCTCGATCTCGACGTGATGCGGCGCGGCCTGCCCCAGGTGGTGGCCGGCGCCTCCGCGCTGGAGCGGCCGGTGCGCTGGGTGCACGTCAGCGAGCTGCCGGACCTGGCGGGGCTGCTGCACGGCGGTGAGCTGGTGCTGTCCACCGGCATCGCGCTCCCGGAGGACCGGGAGGGGCTGGCCCGGTACGTGCGGGAGCTGGCCGAGGTCGGGGTGGCCGGGCTGGTGATCGAGTTCGGCCGGCGCTACTTCGACTCGCTGCCACGCGCGCTGGTGGCGGCCGCCGAGCGTCACAACCTGCCGCTGGTGGTGCTGCGCCGCGAGCTGAAGTTCGTCGCGGTGACCGAGGCGGTGCACGCGCTGGTGGTGAACGCGCAGCTGGAGCAGCTGCGCGTGTCCGAGGCGGTGCACCAGGTGTTCAACGAGCTGGCCACCGAGGGCGCGGAGCCCTCCGAGGTGGTCCGGCAGGTCGGCCGGATGGCGGGCGCGCCGGTGGTGCTGGAGAACCTGGCCCACCAGGTGCTGGCGCACGACACGGCGGGCCGCGGCGAGCAGGAGCTGCTGGAGAACTGGGAGCACCGCTCGCGCGGCGTCCACCCGCCCGGCCGCACCGGCTACGACCCGCGCTCGGGCTGGCTGGTCACCACGGTCGGCGCGCGCGGCCAGGACTGGGGCCGACTGGTACTGGTCGACGAGCCCGCGCCGCTCCCCCAGGACATGCCGCACAAGCACGCGATGCTGCTGGAGCGCGGCGCGGCCACCCTCGCGCTGAACCGGCTGGTGGTCCGCGACCGCGAGTCGCTGGAGCGGCAGACCCACCGCACCCTGCTGTCGGGCATCCTCACCCACGCCCTCACCGTCTCCGAGGTGTCGCTGCGCGCCCAGGCGCTCGGCGTCCCGCTGGAGGGCCGCCGCCTGGTCGGCGTGGTGCTGAGGCAGCGTCAGGGTCCGCTCCCCGCCGCCCTGGAGGCGCAGGCCCGCCTGCGCGACTTCACCGAACTGGCCGCCACCGCGATCCGCTCCGCCCGGCTCTCCGCCCTGGTCGGCGCGCTGGACGACGAGGGCGTGGGCGTCCTGATCGCGCTCGGCTCGCAGCAGGACGAACACACCTCGCTGGAGGCCTTCGCCGCGGCGCTGCGCCGGCTGTCCGCCGAGGCCGGCCGGGACGGCGCGGCCGCCGAACCGGTCATAGCGGTCGGCTCCTCGGTGGGCTCGGTCCGCGACGCCCGCCGCGCCCTGCTGGAAGCCACCCAGGTCGCCGACGCCGCCCTGCACGACGCCCCCGGCAGCCGGGCCGCCTACTACCGTCTCCCCGACGTCCGCCTGCGCGGCCTCCTGCACCTGCTGCGCGACGACGAGCGCCTGCAGACCTACGTGGAACGCGAGCTCGGCCCCCTCCTCGCCTACGACGCCGAGCACGGCGGCCAGTTGGTGCAGATGCTGCGCATCTACCTGGAACAGGGCCGCAACAAGTCCGCCGCCGCGGACGCCGCCCACCTGTCCCGCCCGTCCTTCTACGACCGCCTCCACAAGGTCGAACGCATCCTCGGCGTCGACCTGGACCAGGTGGAGTCCTGCCTCTCCCTGCACGTCGCACTGCTGGCGCTGGACGCGGTGCGCCGCTGACACGATGTCAGCGACGCACCCTGGAATCAGCGCGGTCCGAGGGCGACCAGCCCGGCGAGTTCCTCCTCGTAGATCTCCAGCGCGGCCAGCGAGCCGTCCGCGAGGTGCAGGTCGGCGCGGTTGGAGAGCCAGGTGTGCCGGGGCTCGACCCGGACCAGGTGGGCGTAGGGCAGGTCGCCGAGGGCGTACATGGTGCGGCTGTTGACCGCGGTGGCGGCCAGTAGAATCCGCCGGTCGGTGAAGACCATCAGCACGTCGTCGTTGTCGAAGTCGCCATGGGCGGAACGCACCGCGATGACGAACTGTCCGGCTTGACTCTGCCAGCCGCGGGTAAGACCGCGGCCGCGGAAGAGCCGGCGGAAGGTGCGGATCAGGCCCCAGGTGCAGTCCTCGACCAGGTCGGAGAGGAACCCTCCGAAGTCGAGCACCACGGACAGGCAGCCGACCCCAGCCTCGGCGCCCCGCCCGAAGCGCTCCTTACGGTAGCGGCGCGGGGGGCGGCGGATCAGGTCGCAGAGGTCGGCGTCCACGATGCCGCGCACTTGCTCGCCGGGGGCGAGCAGATGGACGATCTCCGACAGGTGCTGTCCGCCGTACTGGACGGTGCCGTACGTCGGCGGGGTGTCGTACGGGAGATGGTTCATCCGAAAGCCTCCTCGATGCGGTTCTTCGGAACCCGGTAGGGCTGTGGCTTGCCGGGACCGTCGAGGGCGCCGGTGACCGTGTCGACGTTGCGGTCGTCGCGGAAGGTGTCCCCGAGCAGGCCGCCGTAGTCGCCCGCACCGATACCGGCGCCAATCACCGCCTTGGTGCCGCCCTTGATCGGGGAGAACACCTGCTTGACTCCGATCTGCACGCCCGCCTTCAACAGGCGCTCCTCCAGCGGCAGGTCATCGGCGTTCTTGATCACACCCCAGCCGGCCTTCAAGGGCTTCTTGCCCATCTTGCGGACCGCCTTGGCCGCCTCCGTCGCCTTCTGCAGGCCCTTACGGTTGCGGTCGATGGTGCGCAGGTCCTTGACAGCCTTCTGAAGCGTCCTCAACGCCTTGGCGAGGTCGACCGAGACCTTCTCAACCCGAGCGATGAAGATCGCGATCTCGGCCTCGGCGACCAAGGCCTCCACGATGGTGGCCAGGCCGACCGTGACGATGTCGATGACCACCATGACGGCCAGGCTGACGATCAGGGTCTCGATCGCCTCCCGGATGATGCCGATCACCAGGTTCTCGGCGAGCTGGCACTGGGCCGCGCCCTGCCCGATGATCTGTGCGACCTGCTCCATGTCGGCCGCGGTCGCGTCGATGCTCTCGACCACCTCGCCCATGTATCCGGCAAAGGATACGGAGGCGTCGCCGCGCCAGTCCTCGGCCAGCGGTGCGGCGCCGGCCCGCAGATCTGCGGCAATGGCGCGCATCTCCTTGGCCTGGGCCTGCCACTCCTGGGCGGCGGCGGTCAGTTCGGCCAGGTTGCCGGTGACCTTCTCCAGCATGCCCATGAGGCCGGTGGCGTCGAGCGCGGCCTTGACGATGTGGTCGAGACCGGCGTCCAGCCCCTCGCTGACCGGGTTGCTCAGGTCTGGCAATGGCGCGGTGATCACGTCGACCCGGTCCCGGGTCCACTTGTAGGCCTCGCCGACCTGGCCGAAGTCGTTGATCGCGAGCCTGCTCACGGCTGGCCCCCCAGTCCGACTGCGAGTTCCTCGTCGGTGTCCCGATAGTGCCCGGCCACCCCGTGCAGCGCCTCCCCAGCGCCGTCGAGCAGTTCCGTCAGGTCGGTGAAGTTCTGCCCCTCGGCCTGCGCGTGCTCCAGGTACGCCTGGTGCAGCGATCCGGAGCCGGGCAGCTTGCCGAAGTCCTCCGGGGCCAGCGGGAAGCCCGCGAGCCTGGAGCGCACCGCTTCGACCCGAGCAATCTGATCGTGGATCAGTTGCCCGTACCTCTCCAACTGTTCCGGATGAACCTGAAAGCCCTGTCCCCCCATGATTCCCCCAAGATCGTGCCAAGTTTAAGCCGATCATCGTACATATCTGCGCGTGGTGTGCTGACTTCAGCACGAAGGGGCCCCGGGCGGTCGCCCGGGGCCCCTTCGTTGCCAACATGTCGTCAGATCACGTGCGCGTCGGTGAGGGTGAGCACCTCGTCGAGGACGGCCAGGCCGGTCTTGGCGTCCTCCTCGCTGATGTTGCACGGCGGGACCACGTGGAAGCGGTTCATGTTGGTGAACGGCCACAGGCCGCGCTGCTTGCAGGCCGCGGCGAGCTGCGCCATCGGCGCGTTGTCGGCGCCGGCCGCGTTGTAGGGCACCAGCGGCTCGCGGGTCTCACGGTTCTTCACCAGGTCGAGCGCCCAGAACACGCCGAGGCCGCGGACCTCGCCGATCGAGGGGTGCCGCTCCGCCAGCTCGCGCAGGCCGGGGCCGAGCACGTTCTCGCCGATGTGCTTGGCGTTCTCCACGATGCCCTCCTCGGCCATCGTGTTGATGGTGGCGACCGCGGAGGCGCAGGCCAGCGGGTGGCCGGAGTAGGTGAGGCCGCCGGGGAACGCCTTCTGCGCGAAGGTCTCGGCGATCGCCCCGGAGATCGCCACGCCACCGAGCGGCAGGTAGCCGGAGTTGACGCCCTTGGCGAAGGTCAGCAGGTCGGGGGTGATGCCCCAGTGGTCGGCGGCGAACCACTCGCCGGTGCGGCCGAACCCGGCCATCACCTCGTCCAGGATGAACACGATCCCGTACTTGTCGCAGATCTCCCGCACGCCCGCCAGGTAGCCGGCCGGCGGCACCAGGATGCCCGCGGTGCCGACCACG
This sequence comes from Kitasatospora sp. NPDC004614, assembly GCF_042873675.1. NCBI lineage: Bacteria > Bacillati > Actinomycetota > Actinomycetes > Kitasatosporales > Streptomycetaceae > Kitasatospora > Kitasatospora sp. NPDC004614. The sequence continues at coordinate 95,629 of NZ_JBIALR010000024.1, read as the reverse complement.
GTCTCCAGGATGATCGCCGCGACGGTGCCCGGGCCCTCGAACGCGAGGGTCTGCTCCAGGTGCGCGAGCGCACGCTCGCACTCCTGCGCCTCGTTCTCGGCGTGGAAGTTCGAGCGGTAGGCGTACGGGCCCCAGAAGTGCACGATGCCGGAGACGCCGGCCTCGTTCGCCCAGCGGCGCGGGTCGCCGGTCAGGGCGATCGCGTTGGCGGTGGCGCCGTGGTACGAGCGGTAGGTGGAGAGCACCTTGTGCCGGCCGGTGTGCAGCCGGGCCATCCGGATCGCGTTCTCGTTCGCCTCGGCGCCGCCGTTGGTGAAGAAGATCTTGTCCAGGTCGCCGGGGGTGCGCTCGGCGATCAGCCGCGCGGCCTCGCTGCGCGACTCCTCGGCGAAGCCCGGGGCGATGGTGCACAGCTGGGCGGCCTTCGCCTGGATCGCGGCGACCACCTTCGGGTGCTGGTGACCAATGTTGGTGTTCACCAGCTGCGAGGAGAAGTCCAGGTAGCGGTTGCCGTCGTAGTCCCAGAAGTAGGAGCCCTCGGCACCGGCCACCGCGAGGGGGTCGATCAGTGCTTGGGCGGACCACGAGTGGAAGACGTGCGCACGATCGGCGGCCTTGACGGCCTGCCCGGCGACCGAGTCAGCGGTGGGAGTGCTCATGCGCCCAGCGTAGGGAGCCGGCTCCTCCCGGGGCAGCTGCATCGTGTCACGGAGCTCGTGTCGCACCCTGACAACGTGAAGGGGCGCGAGGAACTGCGCGCCCGACCATGCACTCACGTAGAGCGATGGTCGGTGGCCCAGTTCCTCGCGCCCCTCTTCCGTCCGCTACCGCGTCAGATCGCGGTCATGACGTGCTTGATCCGGGTGTAGTCCTCGAAGCCGTAGGACGACAGGTCCTTGCCGTAGCCGGACTTCTTGAAGCCACCGTGCGGCATCTCGGCGACCAGCGGGATGTGGGTGTTGATCCACACCGCGCCGAAGTCCAGGCGGCGGGACATCCGCATCGCGCGGGCGTGGTCCTTGGTCCACACCGAGGAGGCGAGCGCGAACTCGACGCCGTTGGCGTAGTTGACGGCCTGCTCCTCGTCGGTGAACTTCTGCACGGTGATGACCGGGCCGAAGACCTCGTTCTGGATGATCTCGTCGTCCTGCTTCAGGCCGGAGACCACGGTCGGAGCGTAGAAGTAGCCGACCTCGCCGACCCGGTGACCGCCGGCCTCGACCTTGGCGTGCTCGGGCAGGCGCTCGATGAAGCCGGTGACCTGCTTCAGCTGGTTGGCGTTGTTGAGCGGGCCGTAGAGCACGTCCTCGTCGTCCACGCCACCGGTCTTGATGTCCTTGGCGGCCTTGGCGAGCGCCTCGACGAACGCGTCGTGGATCGACTCGTGCACCAGCACGCGGGTGGCGGCGGTGCAGTCCTGGCCGGCGTTGAAGTAGCCGGCGACCGAGATGCCCTCGACGGCCTCGGCGATGTCGGCGTCGTCGAAGACCACCACGGGGGCCTTGCCGCCGAGCTCCAGGTGGACGCGCTTGACGTCCTTCGCGGCGGACTCGGCGACCTGCATGCCGGCCCGGACCGAGCCGGTGATGGAGGCCATCGCCGGGGTGTGGTGCTCGACCATCAGGCGGCCGGTCTCACGGTCGCCGCAGATCACGTTGAAGATGCCGGCCGGCAGCTCCATCTCCTTCAGCACGCCGCCGATGATCTCGGCCAGCAGCACGGTGGAGGCGGGGGTGGTGTCGGACGGCTTGAGAACCACGGCGTTGCCCGCGGCAATCGCCGGGGCGAACTTCCACACGGCCATCATCATCGGGTAGTTCCACGGCGCGACCTGCGCGCAGACGCCGACCGGCTCGCGGCGGATGATCGAGGTCATCCCGTCCATGTACTCGCCCGCGGCCTTGCCCTCCAGCAGGCGGGCGGCACCGGCGAAGAAGCGCAGCTGGTCGACCATCGGGCCGATCTCCTCGGAGAGGGTCAGCGCGCGCGGCTTGCCGGTGTTGCGGACCTCGGCGTCGACGATCTCGTCGGCCCGGGCCTCGACCGCGTCGGCGATCTTGAGCAGCAGCTTCTGCCGGGTGGACGGGGTGGAGTCCCGCCAGATCGGGAACGCGGCGGCCGCGGCCTCCATCGCGGCGTCCACGTCGGCGGCACCGGACAGCGGGGAGGTCGCGTACACCTCACCCGTGGTCGGGTCGACGATGTCGAGGGTGCGGCCGTCCGCCGCGTCGACGAACTCACCGTTGATGTAGTTGCGCAGCGTACGAAGCTCGCTCACGGGTCTCTCCTCGGTCTGGGCCTGCCTCGTTGCATCCCCGGGCGCCAGATTACTCCGGACCGGCGCAGACACAGCATGTAAGCGACAAGCCACGATCGGCGGTGTGCACGCTCGCGCGTGTACGTCGTCAGACTACCTCCGACACTGCCGGAATCGACAGGGACCCGCCCGGAGCGCCACGCATTTCGTTCTTGATCATCGGATCGACGACGAAATCAGCAGAACCACCGCTTGCGAATCCTTGCCATGTCGGGCACAGTGTCGGCGTGGCCAACCGTGACCGGAACGCCAGCGTTCCCCTCGACGCCGCCTCCAAGGCGATCATCGAGCAACTCCAGGAGGACGGGCGCCGTCCGTACGCCGCCATCGGCAAGGCTGTAGGCCTGTCCGAGGCGGCCGTTCGACAGCGCGTCCAGAAGCTGCTCGACCAGGGCGTGATGCAGATCGTCGCCGTGACCGATCCCCTCACCGTCGGCTTCACCCGCCAGGCGATGGTGGGCATCCGGGTCGAGGGCGACATCGAGCCGGTCGCGGACGCGCTGGCCGCGTTCGACGAGGTCGACTACGTGGTCTGCACCGCGGGCTCGTTCGACCTCCTCGCAGAGCTGGTGTGCGAGGACGACGAACACCTCCTCGAACTGATCAACAAGCGCATCCGCTCGCTTCCCGGCGTGCGGAGCACCGAGAGCTTCGTTTACCTGAAGCTCCGGAAACAGACCTACACCTGGGGCACCCGATGACAGCCGAGCCGGCGCAGAAGGACCTTTCCAAGACCGCCTACGACCACCTGTGGATGCACTTCACCCGCATGTCGTCGTACGAGAACTCCCCCGTGCCGACGATTGTCCGGGGCGAGGGCACCTACGTCTGGGACGACAAGGGGCGCAAGTACCTCGACGGGCTCGCCGGCCTGTTCGTCGTCCAGGCCGGCCACGGCCGCGAGGAGCTGGCCGAGGCCGCTGCCAAGCAGGCCAAGGAGCTCGCCTTCTTCCCGGTGTGGAGCTACGCCCACCCGAAGGCCGTCGAGCTGGCCGAGCGCCTGGCCAACTACGCCCCGGGCGACCTGAACAAGGTCTTCTTCTCCACCGGTGGCGGCGAGGCCGTCGAGACCGCGTGGAAGCTCGCCAAGCAGTACTTCAAGCTGACCGGCAAGCCGACCAAGTACAAGGTCATCTCCCGCGCGGTCGCCTACCACGGCACCCCGCAGGGCGCCCTGTCGATCACCGGCCTGCCGGGCCTGAAGGCCCCGTTCGAGCCGCTGGTTCCGGGCACCCACAAGGCCCCGAACACCAACATCTACCGCGCCCCGGCCTTCCTCGAGGGCCCCGACGGCACGGTCGACCCCGAGGCCTACGGCCGCTGGTGCGCCGACGAGATCGAGGTGGCCATCCTCAACGAGGGCGCCGAGACCGTCGCCGCCGTCTTCGTCGAGCCGGTGCAGAACGCCGGTGGCTGCTTCCCGCCGCCGCCCGGGTACTTCCAGCGCCTGCGCGAGATCTGCGACCGCCACGACGTGCTGCTGGTCTCGGACGAGGTCATCTGCGCCTTCGGCCGCCTGGGCACCATGTTCGGCGCCGAGAAGTTCAACTACATGCCCGACATGATCACCTGCGCCAAGGGCATGACCTCGGGTTACTCCCCGATCGGCGCCACGATCATCTCGGACCGCCTGGCCGAGCCGTTCTACAAGGGTGACAACACCTTCCTGCACGGCTACACCTTCGGTGGTCACCCGGTGTCCTCCGCGGTGGCGCTGGCCAACCTCGACATCTTCGAGCGTGAGGGCCTGAACCAGCACGTCCTCGACAACGAGTCGAAGTTCCTCGGCACCCTGAACAAGCTGCGCGACCTGCCGATCGTCGGCGACGTTCGCGGTAACGGCTACTTCTACGGCATCGAGCTCGTCAAGGACAAGGTCACCAAGGAGTCGTTCAACGACGAAGAGGTCGAGCGCGTTCTGTACGGCTTCCTGTCGAAGGCGCTGTTCGACAACGGCCTGTACTGCCGTGCCGATGACCGTGGCGACCCGGTCATCCAGCTGGCCCCGCCGCTGATCTCCGACCAGTCGACCTTCGACGAGATCGAGCAGATCCTGCGGACCAGCCTGACCGACGCGTGGGCGAAGATCTGATCACCTGAGCTTTCTTCCCCACCCTCCACCGAAGGGCGGCCCCGACTCCTCACGTCGGGACCGCCCTTCGGCGTATCCGGAAGCAAATCTGCGGGCAACACGCCGCTTTCGCGGCGATTCGCCCCCGTTCGGGCCAGTGCGGCGCACCCGCACCACCGTCCGATCGTTCTAATCTGACGACTGTCATATCCCCGTCGGCACCTGGATGGATCACATGTCAGCGGCCCCGCCCGACAACGACGTGCTCTGGGCCCGAGGGATCGTCAAGTCCCACTACGGCACCCCCGCACTGCGCGGCGTCTCCCTCCGCGTCCGCGAGGGCGAGATGCTCGCCGTCACCGGCCCGCGCGGCTCCGGCAAGTCCACCCTGCTCGGCTGCCTGTCCGCGCAACTCCCGGTCGACGAGGGCGAGGTCTGGTTCCACAGCTCCCCCGTGCACACCCTCGGCCGGGCCGGACGCGAACGGCTGCGCCGCGAACGCTTCGGCTACGTCGGCCCCGAACCGCACCTGGTACCGGAACTGACCGCCCGTGAGAACGTCGCCCTGCCCCTGCTGCTGGCCGGCGCCGGCCACCGGGCCGCCCACCGGGCCGCCACCGAATGGCTCGACCGCCTCGACGTCGCCGACTGCGCCAAGCTCCGGCCCGCCGACCTCCCGCAGGACCGCCGCCAACGGATCGCCGTCGCCCGCGCCCTCGCCCCCGAGCCGCCCGTGGTCTTCGCCGACGACCCCACCGCGCCGCTGCACCGCGACGCCCGCGAGCAGGTCCTCCGGATACTGACCAGCGCCGCCCGCTCCCACCACCTGACGCTGGTACTCGCCACCCACGACCCGGAACTCGCCCGCTACGCCGACCGCACCGTCCACCTGATCGACGGCCGGATCGCGACCGAACCCGCCGCCGTCCCCGCCGGGCGCTGAGAGGCCGACGTGTACTATCTCGGACTCGCCCGCGGCTACCGCGCCCCCGACCTGGTCCGCTGGCTGCTCACCGCCACCGCCGCCGCCGTGGTCGCCGCCTTCCTGCTGCGCGCCCTCGGCCGGGCCCTGGCCGAACCCGCCGGCGGCGCCGACCGGCTGCTGTGGTGCCTGCCCCCGCTGGCCGCCGTCGCCTGGTTCGCCGCCGTCGCCGCCCGCGCCGTCCCCGCCCAGCACCCCGAGCGGATCACCGGCCTCACCGCCGCCGGCGCCGGCCCCCGCCGGATCCGGCTGCTGATCGCCGGCGAGATCGCCCTCGCCTACGCCCTCGGCTCCGGGCTCACCCTGGTGCTCTTCCTGGTGCTGCGCAACGACATCGCCGGGCCCTCGCTCGCCTCCGACATCGGCATGGGCATCCCGCTGCCCACCGCCGCACCCGTCACCCTGCTCGCCGTCCCCGCGCTGGTCGCCGGAGTCTCCGCGGCCTGCGCCGTCCGGTTCCCCGACACCCTGCCCGGCCGCCCCGCCGAACCCGCCCCGGCTCGCTGGAGCGCCCGGCGGCTCGCCCTGCCGGGCCCGCTGCTGCTCGCCGGCATCGGCCTCGAACTGTACGGACTGCGGCCCGGCGCCACCGACGCCGAAAAGACCCTCGACCTGCCCGGCGGCCTGCCCGCCACCAGCCCCGCCCTGCTGGCCGGCTGGACGCTCGCCGCCCTCGCGCTCGCCCTGTGGACCGGCCCGCTGCTCGCCCTCGCCGGACGGCTGATGGTGATCCGCCGGCCCGCGCCGCTGCGCCTGCTGGCCGGCCGCGCGCTCACCGCCCAGGCACCCCGCCTCGGCACGCCGCTGGCCGTGCTCACCGCGATCGCGGCGCTGCTGCTGGTGGCCGGCCGCGAGTGGGCCCGCGCCGACGCCGACGTCCCCACCCTCACCCTGGTCGAGGGGCTGCTGATCCTGGCCTGCGCCGTCGCCGCGCTCGCCGCCCGGCTGCTGGAACTGCGCGCCGACCGCCGCACCACCCTCGCCACCCTGGACCGGCTCGGCACCCCGCCCGGCCTGCTCACCGGCACCCTCGCCCTTCGCGCCCTCGCCGCCGGCACCGTCCTGCTGGTGACCGGCGGACTGACGCTGGCGCTCTGCCCGCTGAGGTAGCACCCACGAACGCGGAACGCCCCGGTGGTTTCCACCGGGGCGTTCGTGCTGCTGCGGCCTCAGCCCGCCGCGGCCAGCTGACCGCAGGCGCCGTCGATCTCCTGGCCGCGGGTGTCGCGGACGGTGGTCGGCACGCCGTGCGCCTGCAGCCGACGGACGAACTCGCGCTCGTCCTCCGGGCGGGAGGCCGTCCACTTCGAACCCGGCGTCGGGTTGAGCGGGATCAGGTTCACGTGCACCCGCTGGTTCTTGATCAGCCGGCCGAGCAGGTCCGCCCGCCACGCCTGGTCGTTGATGTCCTTGATCAGCGCGTACTCGATCGACACCCGGCGACCGGACTTCTCCGCGTAGTTCCACGCGGCCTCCAGCACCTCGGCGACCTTCCACCGGGTGTTCACCGGGACCAGCTCGTCCCGCAGCTCGTCGTCGGGGGCGTGCAGCGACAGCGCGAGACGGCAGCTCAGGCCCTCGTCCGCGAACCGGTGCATGGCCGGGACCAGGCCGACCGTGGAGACCGTGATGCCGCGCTGGGAGAGCCCGAAGCCGTCCGGCGCCGGGTCGGTGAGGCGACGGATCGCCGACAGCACCCGGTTGTAGTTCGCCAGCGGCTCGCCCATGCCCATGAACACCACGTTGGACAGCCGGGCCTCGCCGCCGGGAACCGTCCCGGTCTTCAGGTCGCGCATGCCGGCGGCGATCTGCTCGACGATCTCGGCCGTCGACAGGTTCCGGGTCAGCCCGGCCTGGCCGGTCGCGCAGAACGGGCAGTTCATGCCGCAGCCGGCCTGCGAGCTGATGCACATCGTCACCCGGTCCGGGTACCGCATCAGCACCGACTCGACCAGCGTGCCGTCGAACAGCTTCCACAGCGTCTTGCGGGTCGCGTCGTCGTCGCACGACACGTGCCGCACCACCGACATCAGCTCGGGCAGCAGCGCTTCGGTCAGCTTGCCCCGGCTGGCCGCCGGAATGTCCGTCCAGCTCTCCGGGTCGTTCGACATCCGGCCGAAGTAGTGGTTCGACAGCTGCTTCGCGCGGAACGGCTGTTCGCCCAGCTCGGCGACGGCCTCCTTGCGCTCGGCAGGGCTGAGGTCGGCAAGGTGTCGCGGGGGCTTGGCGCCACGCGGCGCGACAAAGGTCAGTTCTCCGGGCTTAGGCATGGTCCGTCCAGTGTCGCAGACCGCGAGTGCTGGCCCTTGCCCCACCAGGGGGAGCGAACTCAACACCCGCCGTCATCTGTCATCGTTGGTCACCTCCGGACGGCCCACAGGCGGCCCGGAGCGGGCCGTGTCCTCAGGCCACGACCTGGGCGGTTCGGTCCACGAACCCGTGCTCGGCCGGAGCTGCGGCCCGCTGGGCCAGCCAACCCGAGACGCGAGGGCCGCCGTTCACGGCCCCGCCTTCCCGCACCGTCCGGACGTAGGTGAACCCGTGGTCCAGGTAGTAGCGCTGGAGACGGTCGTTCGTCGTCCACGCGTCCAGCCTGAGCCACAAGGCACCCTCGCTGGCCGCGCGCGTGCCCGCCCAGTTGAGCAGGCGTCCGCCGAGATCACGACCCGCGTACGACCGGGCCACGGTCAGCTTGTTGATGAAGCGGGTCGGCTCGCTGAGTTCAGCCTCAGTCCAGAGCCCGGGCTCCTCCTCCGGCGTCACCGTGATCGTCCCGGCCGTGTCGGCCCCGTCTCGCAGCATGAAGACCGTGCCAGCCTCGATCGTGGCCAGCAGCTTGTCTGCCGGGTAGTCCCGACTCCACTGGTCACTCCCCCGGGCCGAAAGCCAGTTGGCTGCCTCTCGGCGGAAGGCCAGCAGGTGGTCAAGGTCGGCGGGGGTAGCAGTCTCGATGATCACTCGGCACCGCCCCGCGCGACCAGGTTCCCGATCTCGTAGTTCATGTGGTTCAGGTCGCCGCGGAACGTCGTGACCGTGCAGCGGATCGGCTTCGTCTCCGAGTAGCCGGTTCGCCGCCAGACGAGCACCGGCACGCCGGCACCGGTCTGGAGCAGACGGGCCTCCTCGGGGGTTGGCATCCGGGTCGAGATGTCGTCGAAGTAGCCGACCTGCTCAACTCCGACGCCCGCCAGGTAGCGGGTCGTCCCCTCCGCGATGTCTCCCGGCTCCGCCAGGCGCGGAGCCATTTCGACCAGCCACGCCGGGTAGGTCGTGGCCTGCGTCGACCACGGCACGTCGTCAACGTACCGGTGGCAGAAGCGCAGGACCGTCGTCGCGCCCTCCGTGATGCCGAGCTGCTCGGCCACCTCGGCGGTCGCTGGCTGCATCTCCACCCGGAACTCCTGGTGCGGCCGGCGGCCGGACAGCGTCACGTCCGTGTTGTAGGCGTCCCCGTTCTGCGGGAACGTCAGGTTCTCGAAGCGAGAGGCGTTCAGGTTGAAGACCTCATGGGACCTGACCTCGTAACCCAGCCCCTGGCTGGGCGCGATCAGGCCCTCGGACACGAGAACCTTCAGGCCCGAGCGGACCGTGTTCCGTGAGGCCTTGAAGCGGTCGCAGAGATCCCGCTCAGAGGGCAGGCGGTCAGCGGGGGCGAGCACGCCAGAGCTGATCTCGCCCCGGAGAACGTCGGCGATGCGGTGGTACAGCGGCTGAGAGCTCATGCGTCCATCATGACGCATCCAGTCAACTGGTTCCTACATGTTGGACCAATGGGCTTGACGGTGGCGGTCCGTAGCGGCAGCATCTTCCTCAGCAGCTTGTACCTACCAGTTGAGCCAGTAGCTCAACAGGAGAAGCTGCGCCCTGGCCTGCCAAAACGTGTGGAGCGGTGCCCTAACCGCCAAGTGAGTACACCGCTCCACGTCCCTTGAAGGGAGTTCCATCATGCACGGAACGCTTGCCACTCAGCCACTGACCGCCGGTCCGGTCCGCCCCTTCGTTGACGTCTTCGGCGACTCGGACGAGACCGAGGCCACCCCGCGCGTGGCCGTCCAGGTCACCATCAACCTGACGTTCGCCGAGATCCTCGGGCGGCTGCTGTTCGCGCCCAGCGCCGCCCTGCTGGGTGAGGACCTGGACTGCCCGGACACCGAGGAGCGCGTCAGGGTCCACCTGTGGTTCGCACTGACCGACACCGGCGTGGCCGAGGCCGACCAGTTCGCCAAGATGGCCATGGAGATCTACACCGGCCACCGAGCCTCGAACCTGCGGCCCCTCGCGCTGCGGCTCGGCCCGATCATCACCCACATGTTCGGCGTCACCGCCCCGCAGCCGCCGATCGCGGCGTCCGCCCCGGCGCTGTCCCCGGTGCGCGGTGTGAAGACGATGGCGGCGTGAGCTGACCCGCTCACGAGCGCTCACCGGCCGCTCACCGAAGCAGAGCTGAAGCGCCCGGGGCTGTCGCCGAAGCACTCGCCGCCGGACCTGAAACGGGGCCGGGCGTCGCCGAAGCGCAGGCCCTCGGGCGGGGTGCTCACGGTCTGCTCAAGGGTACGTTCCCGAAGCCCGGGAAGCGCTTCCCGCAGCCGGGGCCGCTGCGCCTGAAGCGGGCCGGTGCGGACCCGAAACGGTCACCCCTCCCGGCGGTGCTCACGGCCCGCTCACGGGACCGTTCCCGAAGCCCGGGAACGCTTCCCCGATCGCGGCTGAAAGGCCGGTAGCGCTCTACGGAAACGCCTCGTGCGTGTCCGTACCTGATCCAGGAGCGAGCGCCGGCAGGGCCGTCGAGCGGGCGCTTCGGGAACGCTTCCGGGCCGGTTCCCCGCCCCTTAAGAGCGCTTCTCCGGCCGCCCCGCCCGCCCCTGCTCTGACACCCCTGACACCTCCTGACGCCTGACACCCCCTGACACCCAAACCCCTAGGCAAACGGGGTGTCAGACGGCCGCTGACACCGTCTGACACCCGACTCTGACGCCACGCCTGACAGTCCCGCCAAGGGCCGGAGAAGCGCTCTTGAGCGGGCAGCACCGGCCGGATGAGCGCCCGTGAGCACCCGGGGCGGGCCGGTCGTTTCGACCCCGCACAGCCGCCCTTCGGGCACACCGGCCAAAGCTTCGAACGCGCCCGCCACGCCACACCGTGAGCACCCGCCGACCACCACCCCACCACTGCCCGACCCAGGAGCCCGCATGCACACCCCCGCCACCCCGGCCACCGACCAGACCTCGACCCCTCCGGCGGACCTGATGGACTGCCTCACGGTGCCCCAGGTCGCCTTCGCCCTGCGGCTGTCGCAGGAGACCGTCTGGCGCATGGCACGCAGCGGCAATCTGGCCGCCTACCGGGTCGGCAACGGCCGGGGCCAGGTCCGCATCTCCCGCGACGCGTTCCGCGCCTACCTGGCCGCCAACCGGCTGCCCGCCGGCCTGTCTGCCGTCGCCGCCGTCGCCCCGTCCAGCAGCCGGGAACGCGCGCCCTGGACCAAGCCCCGCAAGTGACCGGCCCGCCCGCAGGACTGCCCGCGCTCGAACAGCAAGAAGAGCACCGGCGCCCGGGTGCTCCTCTTGCTGTTCGGCGAAGCCGCCCGAAGGTCGTGCCGCGAAGCGGCTCCTCCTTTCGCCCTGAGGGGCACCGGACCCACTACAGAAAGCCCCTCCTTTTTTCCTAAGTAGGAAGACGCTGCGTCATGTTCGTCATGCGGACGGAAAAACGGCCTCTGACCTGCGCGGAAGGGCATGACGCAGACGGATTTCCCTGCGTCATCGTGCGTACACCTGCGTCATGCCATGACGCAGGCCATGACGGACGCATGACGCACGCCCCGACCGCTGCGTCATGCAAAGCCGCAGGTCACGGGCCACGCATGACGAACATGACGTGATGACGCAGAAATCCCCACCTCGGACACCACCAGGGCCCGGGCACCCGGCTGCGTCATGCGACCGCGCGGCCCGCCCGCGCTCCGCGACCTCGCGGCCGCACTACAAGAACTGCCCCTCCTTTTTCCTAAGTAGGAAGACGCTGCGTCACCTGCGACACCGGAGCCGAAAAACGACCCCTGACCTGCGACGGAAGGGGTGACGCAGACGGATTTTCCTGCGTCACCGTTCGTACACCTGCGTCACCCCGCGACACAGCCCGCGTCACCCGGTGACGCAGGCACCGAAACCCGCAGGCCGCTGCGTCACCCGAAAACCGCAGGTCAAGGGCCAAGAGTGACGCAGGTGTCGCAGTGACGCAGAAATCCCCACCTAGGACAGCACCGCCCCACTCCCACCCCGGCCTGACACCGCTGGCACCCCGGCAACATCCAGAAACTGAACGCCCCGACGCCCGGCCCGATCCTCACCGCGCCCCGGCCGGGCCCCGGAAGCGTCGCTAGGTCTAGCGTCCACCCTCGCTAGACCTAGCAAGCCCGCTAGCGACCCATATAGCCCCTGATCAGCGACCTAGCGTCTAGCGGACCCACCGTCGAACCCCCGAATACCGCTCCACACGCCCTTTCGACACCCAGCCGCCCACGCGGCAGAGCAGCTGCCCCGTAGGGCGTGGCGACCTAACCGCCAAGTGAGTTCGCCACCCCGCCCCTTGAAGCCAGGAGACCAGTTCCATGACCAGCCGTCAGCGGCTCAGCGCCGTCCGACCGCTCAGCCCGCCTCAGCCCCCGGCGCTGCCCGCCCTGCCGCAGCGCTACCTGACCCCGGAAGACCTGGCAGCCCTGTTCGGCGTCCCGTTGGAGACCGTCTACCAGTGGCGGCGCAAGGGCACCGGCCCCGGACCACTCGGATTCCGCATCGGCCGGCACCTCCGGTTCGACCCCAACGCGGTCGCCCAGTGGGTGGCCAACCAGACCGGAGAGGCGGCCTGACCATGGCAGGACACGTACAGGACCGCTGGTACAAGACCGAGACCGGGCCCGACGGCAAGCCCCGCCGCGTCAAGACCGAGCGATACGGCACAGGCCTGCGCTACCGGGCCCGCTACGTCGGCCCCGACGGAGACGAGAAGTCCAAAAGCTTCCCCGACCGCCAAAGGCGCAGGGCGGAGAACTGGCTGGCCGAGATCGAGGCCGACATGTCGCGCGGCCAGTACATCGATCCGAAGGCCGCCCGGACGACGTTCCAGCAGTTCGCGGAGCGGTGGCTCAAGGCCCAGACCACGGACCCCGCCAGCCAGGTTCTGGTGGAGACCCGGCTCCGGCTGCACGCGTTCCCCAGGATCGGCCGCCGGCCGCTCGACTCGTTCCGGCCGTCCCACATCCAGGAGCTGGTGAAGGAGCTGGAGCAGAGCCCGATCTCCGGCGGGTACGCCCGGAACATCTACTCGGACGTTCGGGCGGTCCTGTCGGCCGCCGTGGACGACGGCCTCCTGAACAGGAACCCGTGCGGCGCCGCGTCGGTCCGCCCCCCGTCCGTCGAGGCGCGCCGGATCGTGCCCTGGCTTCCGGAGCAGGTGTTCGCGGTGCGCGGTGCCCTGCCGAAGCGGTACCGGGCGATGGCCGACCTGGGGGCCGGGTGCGGGCTTCGACAGGGCGAGATCATCGGCCTGGCGGAGGATGACGCGCTCGACTTCGAGACGGGGACGGTGCGGGTCCTTCGACAGGTAAAGCTCATCAGGGGCAAGGCGGTGTTCGCCCCACCGAAGTGCAACAAGGAGCGCGACGTCCCGTTCCCCGACTCGGTGGCCGACGCCGTCCAGGCCCACATGGACTCGTGCAAGCCCGTCCCGGTCACGCTGCCGTGGAAGACCCCGGACGGACCGCCGGTGACCTTCCGCCTGTTGTTCAGCAACACCGCCGGCGGTCTGGTCTGGAAGAGCAACTTCAACATCCAGGACTGGAAGCCCGCTCTTGCCGCCGCAGGGCTCATCCCGACGCCGGGCCCGGGCGAGTCGTACGCGTCGGCCCGCGAGCACGGCATGCACGCGCTGCGGCACTTCTACGCCTCGGTCCTGCTGGACTCCGGGGAGAGCATCCGGGCCGTCAGCGACTACCTGGGGCACGCCGACCCCGCCCTGACGCTGCGGGTGTACGCCCACCTCATGCCGAACAGCCAGGACCGGGCACGGAAGGCCGTCGATCGGCTCTTCGGGCGGGGTGAGCCGACCACCTGACGGCCCCAGCACGGCCCAGCGCAGACGAAAGGGCCCTCTCTCAGCGGTGAATCCGCTGGTAGAGGGCCCTTTTTGCGTTCGCCCTGTGATGTTCTCCGGGCTTAGGCATGGTTCATCCAGTGTCGCAGACCGCGGCCCCTGCCCCGTCGCTACCTCTTCGCCGCCCGGTACCGCTTGAGCAGCGCCGTCAGCGTCGGATGGTCGACTCCCGCGTTCAGGCCCGCCACCAGCTCGTCCGGGCACAGCTCGTACAGGTCTCCCCACCACCGCCGCGACCGGTTGTCCCAGATCCGGTACCCGCCCGGGACGCCGCGTGCCACGTACCGCCGTCTGCTCATCGCACCCCCTCCGCCACAGCGGACGGTAGCGGGCCGACGGCCTGCGCTCAACTGAAAAACGGCCCCCGGAAACCGGAGGCCGTAGCGGTCGCGCGCGCGTCAGTTGCCGACGAAGACCGTGAGCAGCAGCCAGACCACCGGGGCGGTCGGGAGCAGCGAGTCCAGGCGGTCCATGATGCCGCCGTGGCCGGGGAGCAGGGTGCCCATGTCCTTGATGCCGAGGTCGCGCTTGATCATGGACTCGGCGAGGTCGCCGAGGGTCGCGGTGACGGCCGCGCAGCCGCCCAGGATCAGGCCCTGCCACCAGGCGCCGCCGTCGATCAGGAAGTGCATCAGCAGCGCGCCGGCGATCATCGACAGGCCGATGCCGCCCGCCAGGCCCTCGCGGGTCTTGCCGGGGCTGATGGTCGGGGCGAGCTTGGTCCGCCCGAACTTGTAGCCGACGGCGTACGCGCCGGTGTCCGAACAGATCGTGACGACCAGGAACAGCAGGATCCGCCAGGCGCCGTCGTCGGCGGACAGCATCAGCGCGACGAAGGTCGCCAGGAAGGGCACGTAGAACGCGGTGAACACGCCTGCCGTTATGTCGCGCAGGTAGTTCTCCGGCGGCGTGGACATCCGGGCGACCATCATCGCCAGGCCGGTGAGCGCCAGGATCGCGGCGGCCCACTGGCCGCCCTCGAAGTAGCCGGTCACCACCATGCCGACGCCGCCGACCAGCAGCGGGATCTGCGGGACGTGGATGTCCTTGCGTTCGGCGAGCCGGCTGGTGAGCTCCCAGATGCCGACGGCGACGGCGGCGGCCACCACCACCATGAAGACCGCCTTGACCACGAACAGCGAGGCCGCGATCACCGCCCCGAGGCCGACTCCCACACCTATCGCGGCGGGCAGGTTGCGGCCGCCGCGCGGCTTGCGGGGCTGCTGGTCGGTTTGGGCCACGGAGGTCTCCTGGGCGGGGGGCATGAACTGAGTCTGTGCCGCGCCGCCCCCTGTGCCATACCGGAGGCCGCCGCGAGTGACCCGTTTGGTGCCGGCCCGGGTCGAGCCGCGCCCCGGGCCGGGCGGACAGAGCCGCCGGACCGGGGCGTACGCGCGGGGGTCTGGGGTCAGACCTCCAGCAGCTCGGCTTCCTTGTGCTTGAGCAGCTCGTCGATCTGCGCCACGAACTTGGCGGTCAGGTCGTCGAGCTCCTTCTCGCCGCGGCGGCCGTCGTCCTCGCCGATCTCCTTGTCCTTGACCAGCTTGTCGATCGCGTCCTTCGCCTTGCGGCGGATGGAACGGACCGAGACCTTGGCGTCCTCGCCCTTGCCGCGGGCCTGCTTGATGTACTCGCGGCGGCGCTCCTCGGTGAGCTGCGGGAGCACCACCCGGATGACGGAGCCGTCGTTCGACGGGTTGACGCCCAGGTCCGAGTCGCGGATCGCGGTCTCGATGGCCTTCAGCGCGGTCTTGTCGAACGGGGTGACCATGGCCATCCGCGGCTCCGGGACGGAGAACGAGGCCAGCTGGTTGATCGGCGTCAGGGCGCCGTAGTACTCCGCGACGATCTTGGCGAACATCGCCGGGTGTGCACGGCCGGTACGGATGGCGGCAAGGTCGTCCTTGGCGACCCCGACGGCCTTCTCCATCTTTTCCTCGGCCTCGAGGAGGGTCTCGTCAATCACTGTGTGCTCCCTGTCCGGTTCATCTGCTGTTGTTCCGTACCGGTGCCCCGGACGGCTGTTGCTACTCAGTGCCCCCGGCGACTAGGCCTGGGCGGAGTCCTCGCTGATGAGTGTGCCGATCTTCTCACCCTTGACCGCACGGGCGATATTGCCTTCGGCGAGCAGCTCGAAGACCAGGATCGGCAGGCGGTTGTCCTTGCACAGGGTGATCGCGGTCAGGTCGGCGACCTTGAGGTCGCGGGAGATCACCTCGGTGTAGTCCAGCGCGTCGAACCGGACCGCGGCGGGGTTGGTACGCGGGTCGGAGTCGTAGACCCCGTCGACGCCGTTCTTGCCCATCAGCAGGACGTCGGCGTGGATCTCCAGGGCGCGCTGCACGGCGGTGGTGTCGGTGGAGAAGTAGGGCATGCCCATGCCCGCGCCGAAGATCACCACGCGGCCCTTCTCCAGGTGCCGGATGGCGCGCAGCGGCAGGTACGGCTCGGCGACCTGGCCCATCGTGATGGCGGTCTGCACGCGGGTCTCCATGCCCTCCTTGATCAGGAAGTCCTGGAGCGCGAGGCAGTTCATCACGGTGCCCAGCATGCCCATGTAGTCGGAACGGGCCCGGTCCATGCCGCGCTGCTGGAGTTCGGCGCCGCGGAAGAAGTTGCCGCCGCCGATCACGATGGCGACCTCCGTTCCCGCGCGCACCACCGTGGCGATCTCACGGGCGATGGCGTGCACCACGTCCGGGTCGACGCCGAGGCCGCCTCCGCCGGCGAACGCCTCGCCGGACAGCTTGAGCAGTACCCGGCGGCGGGTGCCGTCCGGTGCGGTCTCCTGCGTCTCCTGCATGGACTTTCCCTTCTCCGCCTGCTGGTCAGCAGATCTGCAAGTGCTACTCACGACGCCGGGCGTGCGGGCCCGGTGCCGTGTATACGCGAGGAGGCCACTGCCGCGGGAACCGGTACGGTCTCCTGCACGGCAATGGCCTCCTCGTCGTTCATGGTGCCGACGCCGCCCCCACGGGGTGCTGGAGGGCGCGGTCGGCGCGTTCCTCCGTCCTTACGGACGGGCGTGTCCTCCTACCTTATGTCCGGCCCGGGGCCGGTCCTGGCGGGGAGGAACTGCGCGGAACGGTCTCAGGCGCCGACGCGGAAGCGAACGAAGCGCTTGAGGGTGACGCCGGCCTCTTCGAGGACCTTGGCGACGGACTTCTTGTTGTCCTTGGCGAACGCCTGCTCCAGGACGGCGTTCTCCTTGACGAAGCCGGTCACGCGGCCTTCGACGATCTTCGGCAGGGCAGCCTCGGGCTTGCCCTCCTCGCGCGCGGTGGCCTCGGCGACGCGGCGCTCGTTCTCGAGCTCCTCGGCCGGGATCTCCTCGCGGGAGAGGTACTTCGGCGCGAACGCGGCGATGTGCTGCGCGACGTCCTTGGCGGTCTCGGCGTTCTCCTGGTCGAGCTCGACGAGGACACCGATGGTCGGCGGCAGGTCCGGGTCCGACTTGTGCATGTAGACACCGACGAAGCCGTCGTTGTCGAACTGCGCGAAGCGACGGAAGACGATCTTCTCGCCCAGGGTCGCGTTGGCCTCGTCCACGAACTGCTGGACGGTCTGGCCCGGGTTGATCTCGGAAGCCAGCGCGGCCTCCAGGTCGGCCGGGGAGGTGGCGGCAACGTGCGCGGCGATCGCGTCGGCGACCTCGACGAACTTGCCACCCTTGGCGACGAAGTCGGTCTCGCAGTTCAGCTCGACCAGAACGCCGGACTTCTTGTCCTCGGCGATCAGCGCGGCGACGGCGCCGTTGGAGGCGTCACGGCCCTCGCGCTTCGCAACGCCCTTCTGGCCCTTGATGCGCAGGAGCTCGACGGCCTTCTGAACGTCGCCCTCGGCCTCGTCCAGAGCCTTCTTGCAGTCCATCATGCCGGCGCCGGTGAGCTCACGGAGCTTCTTGACGTCCGCGGCGGTGAAGTTCGCCATCGTGTGATCTCTTCTCACGTC
This sequence comes from Kitasatospora sp. NPDC004614, assembly GCF_042873675.1. Taxonomy (NCBI): domain Bacteria; kingdom Bacillati; phylum Actinomycetota; class Actinomycetes; order Kitasatosporales; family Streptomycetaceae; genus Kitasatospora; species Kitasatospora sp. NPDC004614. Next base: position 78,157 of record NZ_JBIALR010000024.1, on the reverse strand, counting down.
TCGCGTGTCTGCGTGGGAAAGTGCCGGGGCCCGGGGTGCGGTACCCCGGCACGGGAGAGAGGGGCACCCACCGGCTCAGCCCGGCCGGTGCCCCTCACCCTGGTGGTACGTCAGGCCTGCTCGGCCTCGGCGGCCGGAGCCTCAGCCTCGGCCGGGGCCTCGGCAGCAGCCTCGGCGGCGGGGGCCTCGGCGGCCTTCTCGCCCTCGAGGATCTCCTTCTCCCAGGCGGCCAGCGGCTGGTCGGCGCCCGGCTCGGCCTTCGCGTCGCCCTTGGCGACACCGGCGCGGGACTTCAGGCCCTCGGCGACGGCGTCGGCGATCACGCGGGTCAGCAGGGTGACGGAGCGGATCGCGTCGTCGTTGCCCGGGATCTTGTAGTCGACCTCGTCCGGGTCACAGTTGGTGTCGAGGATGGCGACGACCGGGATGTTGAGCTTCCGGGCCTCGCCGACCGCGATGTGCTCCTTCTTGGTGTCCACGATCCAGACAGCGCTGGGAACGCGCTGCATGTCGCGGATACCGCCGAGGGTCTTCTCCAGCTTGTCGTACTCGCGCTGGAGGACCAGGAGCTCCTTCTTGGTGAGGCCAGAGCCGGCCACATCCGTGAAGTCGATCTCGCCGAGCTCCTTGAGGCGCTGCAGACGCTTGTAGACGGTCGAGAAGTTGGTCAGCATGCCACCCAGCCAGCGCTGGTTGACGTACGGCATGCCCACGCGGGTCGCCTGCTCGGCGATGGCCTCCTGGGCCTGCTTCTTGGTGCCGACGAAGAGGACGCTGCCGCCGTGGGCAACGGTCTCCTTGACGAACTCGAAGGCGCGGTCGATGTAGTTCAGCGACTGCAGGAGGTCGATGATGTAGATGCCGTTGCGCTCCGTGAAGATGAAGCGCTTCATCTTCGGGTTCCAACGACGGGTCTGGTGACCGAAGTGGACGCCGCTCTCCAGCAGCTCCCGCATCGTGACGACGGCCATGTGCCGTACTCCTCTGTGTTTCCCGGCGCGCCGCGAGGCAGGTGCACTCTGCGGGGTGCCGGGGCTCTCGGTTTGTCCGTGCCGGTCGGGCGACCGTCACGCCTGACGCCCCGACGTGCCAAGCCGCTTGGCCTACTCGGGGCTTGCGGCCTCGGCAGGCTCGGCGGACCGAGCGGCACTCGCACCTTTCGACCGTTCCCCGGAGGGGCGGGCCGTCGGTGGCGGGGCGTGCGAAGTCGACCCGGCAGACCGGGTCGCGTGTGAAGTGTACGGGAAGCCCCGCGCGGCGGGCGACTCCGTGCGGTCCCGCCGCCCTGTTCAGCACCGCTACGGGCGGCCCGCCGCCCACCGTTCACCCCTGTGGGGGACGGCAGTTGTCCACAGCCCCCGGTTTGTCCACAGCCCCCGGAATCGGCGGGCGACGCCGACGCTCCGACCTCCATGGTGGGGGTCGCGCCTGCTGAGCGGGCTTGTCGTGGTTTGCGCCGGGTGCTGGCGCTGTGCCGGTTTCGTCTCGTTGAGGGAGGTTGGCGTGAGGTGCGGGCGGGATTCGTTCAGGCGGGTGGCGGTTCGCGTCGGTGTGGTGCTGGTGATGGCGGGTCTTGCGTCCGCGATCACCGGTGGGAACGGGGCGGGGACCCCGGTGGCGGTGGTCCCGGTGGGGTTCTCCACGGCGGCGGGGCCGGGGGCGGTACGGCTCGGGGCGGCCGGGCCGGGGCCGGGGAGGGTGTGGCCGGTGGGTGATCGGTCCGGGTTGCTGCGGCGGTTCGATCCGCCTCCGGTGCGCTGGGCGGCCGGGCATCGCGGCGTCGACCTGGCAGCCGCGGCCGGTACGGCGGTGCGGGCTGCCGCGCCCGGCGTGGTGACCTTCTCCGGGCAGGTGGCCGGCCGCCCGATCATGGTGGTCACCCACACCGGCTCGGGCACTCCCCCGCTGCGGACCACCTACCTCCCGGTGGCCGGGTCCGTCCCGGTCGGCGCTGCGGTCGCGGCGGGCGAACCGATCGGCGAACTGACCGCCGACTCCGGGCACTGCCCCGTCGACTGCCTGCACTGGGGCCTGCTCCGCGGCACCCGCTACCTCGATCCACTCGCCCTGCTCGGCACCGGCCGGGCCCGCTTGCTGCCGCTCGACTCCCCCGACGCCGGATCAGCCCGCGCCCGAACCGGAGTCCGCGTCGACCCCGGCGGTTCCCGCGGCACCGGACCGGAGGCCGTCCAGAGCGAACCGCACCGCGGCGTCGGCGATCTCCGGCACGTCGGCAGCCTCCCGGGCCCGCTCGATCTGGCGGACCGCCGCCTCCACCACGCCCTGCAGCAGCGAAGCCGCGACGGCCGGCCCGGTGTGGCCGAGTTCCTCCAAGGTGCGCACCACCAGCGCGGTCAGGCCGGTGTGCGCGGCCCTGATCCGCGCCCGCGCCGCGTCGTCGAGTTCGTACTCGGCGACGGCCACCAGGGCGCGGTGCACCGGATCGGTGGCCAGCGCGACCTGCCCCCGGACGTACGCCTCGATCCGCTCGGCCGGACCGTCGCAGGCCGCCATGCCGGCTTCGATCTCGGCGGCCCACAGCGGGAGGTCCACCGCGCACAGGGCTTCCACCAGCTCCGACTTGGACCGGAAGTACTCGTACACCGAGGACCTGGCCAGGCCGGCCCGCGCGGCGAGGGCACCGAAGCTCAGCGCCTCCCTGCCGCCCTCCGCCAACAGGACGCGCGCGGCTTCCAACAGTGCTGCCTGCTGCAACTGTCGATGCTCGGCCACCGTGGCCGCCCGGATTTTCGGCACGCACCAACTCTACGGACGCCAACGGCCGACGGGGGCGCACACCGCGTACCCGCCGATCCGCCGACCTCGCGAGCGGTCCCCGCCTTCGCATCCTCGTCTCAGCGGGCGTCGGACATCTTCGCCCGCAGTTGCAGCACCGACTTGGTGTGGATCTGGCTGACCCGGCTCTCGGTCACCCCGAGCACCTGGCCGATCTCGGCGAGCGTCAGGCCCTCGTAGTAGTAGAGCGTCACCACCGTCTTCTCCCGTTCGGGCAGGGTGTTGACCGCCGAGGCCAGCAGGCGGCGCAGCTCGCGGTCCTCGGCGATCTCGACCGGGTTGTCGGCACCGTGGTCCGGCAGCGTCTCCATCAGAGTCAGCCGGTCACCGCTCTCGCCCGCCGAGTGCAGCAGTTCGTCGAGCGCCACCACGTTGGCCAGCGACAGCTGGCTGAAGATGGTGTGCAGCTCGTCCAGCGCGATGCCCATCTCCGCCGCCACCTCGGGGTCGTGCGGCGTCCGCCGCAGCCGGGCCTCCAAGGTGGCGTAGGCCCGCTCGACCGCCTTCGCCTTCTGCCGCACCGACCGCGGGATCCAGTCCAGCGCCCGCAGCTCGTCGATGATCGCGCCGCGGATCCGGCTGATCGCGTAGGTCTCGAACTTGATCGCCCGATCGATGTCGAACTTCTCGATGGCGTCGATCAGCCCGAAGACCCCCGAGGACACGAAGTCCGCCTGCTCCACATTGGCCGGCAGTCCGACCCCGACCCGGCCCGCGACGTACTTCACCAGCGGCGAGTAGTGCAGGATCAGCTGGTCGCGCAGCCCCTGGGCGCCCGTCTCCTTGTACGAACGCCACAGCATCTGGAGCGCCGACTGGTCCGCCCCGCCCTTTGTGCTGCCCCGACTCGCCGCCGCTGTCTTCCCCTCAACCTCCGCCCCCTCGGGCCCGGCACCACCCACCGTGGGCGCCGCCACCGGCGCAGGCACCACCGCGCCAACACGTGCGCCCGGCCCGGTCCCCGTATTCGCCAAGCCCTCGCCGTCCGCGGACGCGGACGCCGGCGTCGCAGTCGCCGGCGTCGCGGACACGGGAGTCTCGGACACGGGCGCAGGCCTGGACGTCGACGCCGAGGCCGGCCCGGGCAGCGCGACCAGCCGCGGACCGGCCGGCGGCGGCTCGGCCAGAAGCTGGGGCTGAGGCTGCGACTCGCCCTGCCCTGGCTCCGGCGCCGTTGCCGACGCGGCGGCTGCCGCATCCGAGGAACGTTCCGCCTCCGGCCCGCTCGTCTGTCGGCGAACCTGCGAACTCCGGGCGGGAAGCTCCCCCGGCTTCACCTTCGAACGCGCGCCGCGCCTGGACTGGCCCCGCACCGGCCTGGCGTTCGCGGGCGACGCGTCGACGAAGGAGGCACCCGCCGCCTGCGCTTCGGCCGCAGCCCGCCCGGGCGTCGGCCCATCGTCGCCCTGGCCTTCGCCGAGCTGACTGCCGCCCGGCTGATCGGCGCCCGGCTGATCGGCACTCCCACCACCGACCGGCGCCGGCCCACCCGGCGGGGTGCTGGTGGTCTCCTCCCCGCGCGGCCTCGGTTTGGCCACACTGGACGGCACTGCTTGTGGGCAGGGCAGCAACTGGCCGGGCCGTTCGATGGACGGGCGCGCCGGGGACTGCCGGTCCGACGGCCCCAGCGGGACGGGAGGACGGGGAAGGGGCGAGGGCGAAGCGGGACGGGCCTGGGACTGTGGGGTCGCGGTCGGGGGGTTGCCCGGCCTCGCCATTCCCACGACTCCCGAGGGCCTGGCCCGCAGCTCCGCGGCGTTGCGGGTCTCGGCCCCGGTCCCGTCCGGGGACCGACCGTCACCGGTCACCCTGTGTCCGGGAATGTGAGTGGGCATGCGTTGGTCTGCGCCGTTCTGCCGAGTCATGTGCTGATAGGGACGCCATAAGGGAGCGTAGCGTGACCAAGTCGCTGCACAGTGCTACCGCCACTCGGGCGTCGCCCGATCCGGTGGCAGCAACGGGCTCCACCGGCGCGTCGCGGGTCGGGGCCCGGCCGGCTGCCGGGCACCCCACCTCCGCCGAGCCGCCGACCAGCACAGACCTCCCTCAACACGTCGGAATCTTTGCGTCACTCCCGCTCGCCGCTGTCGCCCTCCCGGGCTCACCCGTCTCAGCGTCGCTCTCAACTCACCTGGGGTTCCTTCCTGTTGACGGGATGCTCCGTTCGGTCGACCTTCCATGTCCGCTATTGCTCAGATCCGATCACTTGCGTCGTACCAACCTCCAGTGCGCTCCGTGCCTCTCGACGAAGCCCAGCGAGCTCAGCTCGTGCAGGTGGTGCACGGTCTCCTGCGGGGAGAGCGCGGCGTACTGGGCGAGTCGCTGCACCGGCGCGCCGTCCGCACTCGCCGGCACCGCTTCCAAAACCCTTGCCACCGATGGCACCAGCGCGTCTCTCGGCAGGATCGGACCGACCCGCTCCGGTGCCAGATCGTTGCCAATGGAGCCGATCAGCTCGCCCACTTCGGCACCGTTGGTGACCAGAGTTGCGGCTCCGCTTCTGATCAACGCGTGGACTCCCGCCGAAAGTTCGGACGTCACCTGGCCGGGAACACCCATCGTGTGCCTGTTGAGATCCATCGCACGACGTGCGGTGCTGAGCGCGCCGCTGCGAGGTGCCGCCTCGACCACGACCGTGCCTCTGGTGAGCGCCGCTATCACGCGGTTGCGCAGCACGAATCTGAACCTGGTCGGGTTCATCCCGAGCGCCAATTCACTCACCAGCAACCCGGCATCTCCGATCCGCTCGATCAGTGACTCGTTCCCGCGCGGGTAGCAGATGTCGACCCCACTGGCCAGGACCGCGATCGTCATCCCGTTGACGGCCAGCGCACCCTGATGGGCGGCCGTGTCGACGCCGTACGCGGCTCCGGAGACCACCACCCAGCCGCGCTCGGCCAGTTCCGAGCCGAGCTGGCCGGCGATGTGCCGCCCATAGGCGGTGCAGGCCCGGGATCCGACAATGGCGACCGACCTGAGCGCCAGCAGACGCAACGAGGGGAGCCGCGTCCGCGGCCGGCCGCGGATCCACAGTCCGACTGGGCGGCTGTCGCCGAGGTCGTCCAGCTGAGAGGGCCACTCCGTGTCGCCCGGAATGATGAACTTCCCACCGAGCTTGGCGATTCGTTCAAGGTCGGTGGCCGGGTTGAACTTTCGCAGCCTCTCCTGGTAGGCGGAGATCCGGTCCGCTCCGAGCCCAAGTCGGCTCGGCGATGCTCCGTGGTAGAAGCCCTGCACCAGGCCAACCACACCGAGGCGCTGAATCGCCCGGCCGATGGCCGCGTCGCCCGGTTCGATCAGCCGGGTAAGCGCCGCTCTGGCGACCCGCTCGGTCTCGGGCGGGTCCGGCGTGGTCACCGCTGCGGCCCACCCGACGGGACGGATGACCCGGTGTGCGGAGTGGCCCGCGGCGCCCGGTTCGGTCGTACAGTGCCGACTCGTCGCGGCACTGTGTGCGGCAGGGCCTGTGGTCACCGCACAGTCCGGAACCGCAAGCCGGGAATCGACGGTGTCCGAGCCCGCTCGATGAACGGCGGGTGGGCCGGCTCCGCGGATCAGGTGGCGCAACCGGTCGTGGCCGTCACCCGCCGCACGGTCGTCGGGCGGGTGGGGCGGACAGGGGCTGTCAGGTGGACCCGGCAAGGTGGGCTCGCCAACGAAGTGACGTCTGCCGCGCTGGGCTCGCCCGGCGTGGGCCGGGCTGCCATGCGGGCCTGCGGTCTCGCGGTCGCGGGCCGGGCTGTTGGGCACCGAGGTGAGCGTCGGTGGGGCGGCGGAGTCGGCATGCTGCTGGGGTGCGGGAAGTGCTGCGGTCACGGGAAGGTCCTCCTGCGATGGCTTGTCCGGCGGGGGAGTTGGCGCACGGGCCGCTTCACGGTCTGGTGCGCTGCGTGGCGCCTTGTGCTGCGGGTCTGCGGGCCTGCCGGCCTGCGGACTTGCCAGCCGCAGCACAGGTGATGCCTGGTCAGGACTCGGCGCCCAGGTCGGCATCCACGTCGTAGTACGGGTCGGATTTGCGGTCGTTCGGGCGGGTGACGCGCTGGACTCCGGTGCGGAGGGTGAGCGCGGTCTGGACGTCGGTACGGGTGGGGCGGGGACGGTGGGCGAGGTCGGCGACCGTCCAGGCGACGCGGAGAATTCGGTCGAGGCCTCGTGCGGTGAGCAACCCCCTGTCGAGGTCACGCTCGGCGTCGATGAGCGAGCCGGGCGCGAGTTGCCAGCGCGTGCGCAGTTCGTGCCCAGGCACTTCGGCGTTCGTCCGCCACGGGGTGTCGGCGAGGCGAGCGGCGGCCCGCTCGCGGGCCTCCCTTACGCGTTCGGCGACCGTAGCTGTGCTCTCGACTTTTCCGCCCTGCTGCAGCAACTCGGCTCTGCTGACCCCGGCCACCTGTACTTGGAGGTCTACTCGATCGAGCAGCGGCCCGGACAGTCTGGCCTGATAGCGGTTGACCATGACGGGTGTGCATTCGCAGCCTTCTCCTCTCAACGAATAGCGGCCGCAGGGACAGGGGTTGGCGGCCAGACAGAGCAGGAATCTGGCGGGTAGCCGCATCGAACCCGCGGCTCTGGCGATCATCACCTCCCCCGATTCCAGGGGTTGTCGAAGGGCGTCGAGGACCCGGACCGGGAATTCGGGTGCCTCGTCGAGGAAGAGCACGCCGCGGTGGGCCAGGGAGACGGCACCGGGTCTGGGCAGTCCCGTTCCGCCGCCCACGATGGCGGGCATGGTGGTCGAGTGGTGCGGTGCGCAGTACGGCGGGGTGTTGATAAGCGGGCGGTCGGGTGGGAGCAGGCCGGCCACGGAATGGATCGCGGTCACTTCGAGGGCTTCGGCCTGGGTGAGTGGTGGGAGCAGGGCGGGGAGCCGTTCCGCCAGCATGGTTTTGCCGGCTCCGGGCGGCCCTTTGAGGTACAAGTGGTGGCCGCCCGCTGCGGCGATCTCCAGGGCCTGCCTGGCTTCGGACTGCCCGGCCACGTCGGCGAGGTCGGGTCGGCAGGCCTGGTCCGAGCTGAAATCGCGGACGCCGAGCCCGGGGAGCATCAGTCCGGCGAACGAGGAGTCCGGACGGCCGATGGACGGATCGGGTGGTTCGTCGGGGATGGGGGCGTTGGTGAGGATGGCGATGAGTTGACGCAGGCTTCGTACGCCGAGGACGGAGACACCTGGAACCAACTCGGCTTCGGCGGCGGTCTGTTCGGCGACCACGATCTGGCGGTAGCCGGCGTCCGCCGCAGCGAGTACTGCGGGCAGGACGCCGCGCACCGGGCGCACCCGGCCGTCCAGTCCGAGTTCGCCGATGATCAGCAGGCCGTCGATCGACGCGGGGTCGAGCCGTTCGGCGGCCGCCAGTACGGCACAGGCCACTGCCAGGTCGTACCCGCTGCCGCTCTTGGGTACGGAGGCCGGGGTGAGGCCCACGGTGAGTTTTCGCAGCGGCCATTTCTCGCCGCTGTTGGAGACGGCTGCGCGGACCCGGTCGCGGGCTTCGAGGAGGGCCTTGTCGGCGAGGCCCACCAGGCTGAAGGCTGCGAGTCCGGGTTCGAGGTCGGCCTGGACCTCGACCACGACGCCGTCCACCCCGACCAGGGCGACCGAGCAGGTGCGGGCGAAGGCCATCTCACACCGCCCCCCGCAGGTGCTCGACCGCGGCGGCGCCCTTGCGGGGGTTGACCACGGCGACCAGGTCGATGCGGACTCCGCCCGGCGGTGGGGGCGCCGGTCCGCCGACCGAGGCTTCGTCCGTCGGTTCGCCGCCGTCGACCCGCTCGGCAGCCAGCACCAGTCGGGAGAAGTGCACGGGCCAGCGTTCGACGAGCCACCGTTCGGCAAGGTGGCGCAGCCGATCGGCCTTGCTCTGGTCGATCGCTTCGGACGGCTGTTGGAAGCCCCGCTCGGACCTGGTCTTCACCTCGCACACCGCGAGGGTGTCCCCGTCCAGCGCGACGATGTCGAGCTCGCCCTCGGCGCAACGCCAGTTGCGCTCCAGGATGCACAGCCCGCCCTCCGTGAGCCGGCGGGCGGCGACCTCCTCGCCGTAGCGTCCGAGGCCGTTGGTGGAAATCTTGTTGGGATTCTGCACGGCAATCACCTCCGGCCGGAAGGTTGCCGTCACAGCCGGGAGATGGGCCAGCGAAATCGTCGAGCCTGTGGATAACTCGGGCCTGTGGATAACTTAGCTCACTCGTTCGAGTGGCAAATCCAAAATGCGCTGGACATCCGACGATTTCAACGACCAGTCTCGGTGGCCCGGGCGTCGCCGCAGGCCATCGTGGTGCGGCCGCTCCGGTGGAAGGGCGCGGTCGGCCGCGCCGTTCCCCGCCCACCCTGGGCTGTCGGGCCCGGGGCACTCCCGGGCCGGCCGTTCAGCCGCAGAGCGGTCAGTTCCCGAACGCGGAGTCGTCCGAGGGCAGCTCGAGATCGCTCTTGGCCAGCTCCTCGATATTCACGTCCTTGAAAGTCAGCACGCGGACCTTCCGAACGAACCGGGCCGGTCGGTACATGTCCCAGACCCACGCATCCGCCATCGACACCTCGAAGAACACCTCGCCCTGCACCGAATGCACCTGGAGGTCGTAGTCGTTCGTCAGATAGAAACGCCGCTCGGTCTCGATCACGTACTTGAACAGGCCGACGACATCCCGGTACTCCCGGTAGAGCTTGAGCTCCATCTCGGTCTCGTACTTCTCGAGGTCTTCGGCACTCATTCCAAGCGTCCCCTCACTCGTCACGTCCACCCCATTGTGGACCACCGGGCCCGTGCTCAGAGCCGTACTGGCGGTTCTGGCGGCCCTTCCGTCAGAACCTGCTCCATCAGCGCGGCCAGTCCGCGCGGGTAGACGGTCTCCTCAGTGGTCCTCAACTCCCCCACCGTCCACCAGCGGACGGAGAGCAGCAGCGCGTGCTCCTCCGCCCCGCTCTGCCGCAGTACCACCTCGCTCCGACCGATGCGGGCCAGGTGGAACCACTGCTCCTGTTCGTAGTCCCTGCCCTGGAAGGAGAACTTCACCGTGCCGTACGCGACCAGCGGTCCCCACTCCACCTCGGTCAGCCCGATCTCCTCGGCCAGTTCACGCCGGGCCGCTTCGGCCGGGCTTTCGCCCGGCTCGATGCCGCCACCGGGGGTGATCCACCAGTCGATGCCCGGCGCGGCCGGATCGGTCCCTTGCAGCAACAGGACGCGCCCGTCCGGGTCCAGCAGCAGCACGCGGACGGCTCTGCGACGTTCGACCGCCACCTGGTTCAGCTCCGTCCTGAGGTTCTGCGCCCGTTTCCGGGCCGGCCCCGAGATGCCGTCGGCCCCCGATTCAGGCCTTCCGCCGCCCCTGCAGCTTGCGGCTCAGAGAGACCGCCCAGCCCGCCGCGGAGGCGAGCACGATCAGGACCGCCCCGCCGACCGCCGTCCAGCTGGCCGGCACCAGCACGCCCGCCTGGTGAGCACGCGGCGCACCCAGTTCATCGAAGGCTGCGGTGCGCCCCTCCAACCCTGCCCGGGACAGCGGCAGGATCACCGCCTCGACCCTCGCCTTCACTCCGGAGGCAGGAACGGAGCCGAAGGCCACATCCAGGTGGCTGCGCGAGTCCATCGAGTTCCCGCGGAAGTCACCGAGCAGGAACAGCCGCCCCTCGGGCACCGTCACCGAGAACGCGGTGGCGGGCGCTGTGGCCTTCGCCAAGTAGGGCTCGTCCACCTGGTGGCCGTTGACGGTGATCCGCCCCTCGCGATCGCCGGAGACGGTGTCGCCACCGACGGCGGCCACCCGCTTGACCAGGGTGGCGTTGCCCCAATCCGCGTCCTGGAAGACCACGATGTCGCCGCGTCCGATCGACTTCCCGTCAGCGGTGTGCGCAAGGACGGTATCGCCGACCTCCAGAGTGGGGCTCATCGATCCGGTGGGGATCTTGAAGGGCCGGTACTGGATGGCGAGCATCGCGAAGCCTCCGACCAGCATCACGAATCCGATCGCGATCACCACACCCTGCACGATCGACGCCGGGTTCCGGCGGCGGGCCGGTTGGGCCTCGGCGGGCGGTGTCTGCTCCACGACGCTGCTCATCGGCTTCGCCCTCTCCTGGCGCTCACGCGCTCCGGGCGAGCGCTCGCTACCTGCCTGGGCCTCGCCGTCCTGGGCTGGACAGCACTGCGGGCCGTGACACGTGCGAGCAGATTACTCACGAGTACCACGGCCCGCGCAAGAGTCAGTCGCGGACGGTCTGCGACCGGTCAGCGACGGCGCTTGCGCACCCACCACACGGCGGGGGCAACCAGGGCCGCGCCGGCCAGCGGCGGCGCGAGCGGCCCGCCGGCGGCCAGACCCTTCTGGTCGAAGGTCTCGGGGACGGGCAGCGTCGCCCAGTCGCCGATCGGCCAGGCCACCACGAACGCGCGGCCGACGACGTTCCCGACCGGCACGGTGCCGCCGCCCGGCTGGTCCATGTGGAACCGGGAGTCCAGGGAGTTGGCGCGGTGGTCGCCCATCACCCAGATCCGGCCGTCCGGCACCTTCACCGGACCGAACGGCTTCTCCCCGCACGGGGTGTTGCCGGGGAAGATGTACGGCTCGTCGAGTGCGATGCCGTTCACCTTGACCGGGCCGGTGCCCTGGCACTCGACGGTGTCGCCGCCGACCGCGATGACACGCTTGATCAGGTCCTTCTCGTCGCTGGACGGCATCAGCCCGATGAAGCTGAAGACGTCCTGGACTCCACGCACGAAGGAGTTGCTGCTGCGCTGGGCGGGCTCGTCGTTCAGCCAGCCACCCGGGTCCTTGAAGACCACCACCTCGCCGCGCTCCGGCTCCGAACCGAACCACGGGGTGAGCTTGTCGACCAGCACGCGGTCACCGACCTGGAGCGTGTTCTCCATCGAACCCGACGGAATCGAGAACGCCTGGACGAAGAAGGTCTTGATCACCAGGGCCAGGATCAGGGCGATGCCGACCAGGATCGGCAGTTCCTTCCAGAAGGAACGCTGCTTGGGAGCCTTCTTGGCCCCCGGCGGCGCCGCCGAATCGCTCTCCTCGGCCGCATCGGACTCGGCCGCCCGCAGGGCGTCACCGTCCTCCGCGTGTCGCCCATCGGAGTTGCCCGAAGGCTCCCCGTCGGGCTCCGGAGCACCTGAGCGGGCACCGATCACCAGATCCCCCACGACATCTCCTCCCTGCTGTGCGGACGCCTGCGCGTCCGCGCTCACCAGTGCCGCACAGCGGGCACCACACTCTGCGATCGACCGACAACCCGCCTCTGGCTTGCCCTACCCGGGCACGCCCGACACCAGGCCGGAACCGAGCACTTCAGCACTTCTCTATCACTCCCGGTCAGCCAGCCCGTGTTCCCACGCGCCGACCGAACCGTCAGTCGGCCGTTGGCCCGACCCGCCGGTGCACTCTCCACCGCCCGACAACGACCGGGAGGACGCCCAACACACCCATAACGAGCGGGGGTTCCGCAGGAATCGGTCCAACGGCCGATGATCCTGCCACTTGCACCGGCACAGCGGAGAGTGAATGGGGAACACCCAGTTGACCGAAGTGGGAGAGCGGCCACGCGACCACGAACGCACGACCCACCACATTCGCCACCGGGACGGTCCCGGCGCCCGGATTGCCCATGTGGTAGCGGGAGTCCGCGGACAGGTCGCGATGGTCCCCCATCACCCACAACCGCCCCTGAGGGACTGTCACTTTGAAGGTGATCCGCGAGGGCACGTTGCCGGGCGCAATGTACGGCTCGTCCAGCGGGGTGCCGTTCACGCTCAGCCGGCCCTGGGCGTCGCAGCACTCCACGGTGTCGCCCGCGACACCGATCACCCGCTTGATCAAGTCTCGCTCGTCGTCGGAAGGAAGGAGCCCCACCGCGGAGAACACCGACGTGACCTTGTGCAGCACGGATCCGTCCGCAGCCGGCTTGTGGTCGTTCTCCAGCCAGCCGCCGGGGTCCTTGAAGACCACCACCTCGCCGCGCTCCGGCTCCGAACCGAACCACGGGGTGAGCTTGTCCACCACGACCCGATCGCCGACCTGCAGGGTCGGCTCCATCGAACCGGAGGGAATGACGAACACCTGGACCAGGAAGGTCTTCAGCACCACGGCAATGATCAGCGCCACCAGCACGATCACCGGCAGTTCACGCAGAAAGGAGCGCCGTCCGCGACGCCCAGCCCGCTTTGCGGCCCGCCGCCGCTCGGCGCGGCCCCTCACGGCCCGGCTGCCCCCGGCACCGCCCCCACCGCCGTCGGCCGCCCCCTCGGCCTCCTCGGCTCCCCCAGCCTCCTCGGTTCCCCCAGCCCCCGCTCCCCCGGCCGTGTCAGCAGCCTCGGCGCCATCGGCCTGGTCAGCACCGTCCGCTCCGTCGGTGGCGGCCCTGGGTCTACCTCTGCTCCCCATGACCACCGGTCCCCTCTATCGCGGCGAATGCCGCCGGCCGGTCGAGCGAGGTCGTCCGGCCGAGGGGGAACAGCAGCCAGTCGGCGCGTCCGATCACCCGGTCCACGGGAACGGTGCCGCCGCCGGGCTCGCCGAGGTGGTCCCGGGAGTCGCGGGACGCGCTGCGGTGGTCGCCCATCACCCACAACTTGCCGGAAGGAACCACGATGTCGAACGGCACTGCCGACGGTGCGTCGCCGGGGAGCAGATAGCCGCTCTCGTCCAGCGGCACCCCGTTGACCCGGAGACGGCCGTCAGAGCCGCAGCAGGTGATCCGGTCGCCGCCGACACCGATCACTCGCTTCACGTAGACCGTGTTGCCGGCCGGGGCCAGCCCGGCTCTGGTCAGCAGTCGCTTCACCCCGGACGGTTCGTCCTGGTACGGCAGAAAGGAGCCGATGCCGTCGAAGACCACTACATCGCCCCGCTGCGGGTGCTCGCCGAAGGCGTAGGCGAGTTGGTTGACCAGCACCCGGTCCCCCGGTTGCAAGGTCCCCTCCATGGAGCCGGACGGCACCGCGAAGGGCCGGGCCACGAAGGCGTTCACCAGCAGCAGCGCGGCCACACACACCGCACCGATCCACAGCAGGTCCCGCGACCACCGCCGCCCGACACCGTCCTCGGCGTCGTCTCCGGCATCGTGTCCGGCGTCGTCTCCGGCGTCGTCCTCGGCATCGTCTCCGGCGTCCGGTTCACTGGCCCGGCGCCCACTCGCAGCGTCGCCCTCGGTTCCACCGTCGATCACGGCCCCGCTGCCGATCACGGGCCCGGAAACGGCAACGGACCGCGTCGGCGTGTCCGCACCCGTGGGTACGGGACTGCCGTCGCGGTCCGTCGGTGGCTCGTGCGTGCTCATCGGGGGTGAGCTTATCCTCCCGGTCTAAACCGGTCGGAGGGCCTTCCCCCGTCGAGCCTGCGCGATCACGCGTCGCGCTTCTCCTTGATCTTCGCGGCCTTGCCGCGGAGGTCACGCAGGTAGTACAGCTTGGCGCGGCGAACCGCACCGCGGGTCACGACCTCGATCTTCTCGACGACCGGGGTGTGCACCGGGAAGGTGCGCTCGACACCGACGTTGAAGCTGACCTTGCGAACGGTGAAGGTCTCACCGATGCCGGCGCCGTGACGACGGATGACAACGCCCTGGAAGACCTGGACGCGCGAGCGGTTGCCTTCGATGACTCGGACGTGCACCTTCAGGGTGTCGCCGGGGCGGAAGGCGGGGATGTCGGTGCGCAGCGAGGCCGCGTCGACAGCAGCGAGCTTGTTGCTCATCGTTGCTCTCCATCGCAGGCGCCACGGGCCGCCCACGGAAAATCGTCTCAACTGGGTGGTGCTGCGGGCCGCTTCGGTTGGCGATGAACCCCCCGTGGCGGGGGCACCGGTCCACTGACCCCCACGAGGGGAGTCCGGCGACAGACAGCAGTCGCCTATTCTTCCACAGGCTCTACCGCAGACCGAAATCGGCCTGCGGCGTCGTCCCAGGCCAGGCCGAGGACGCTGAGTGCTTCGCGTTCCTTCTTGGTGAACGCGTCGCGCTGCCAACGGGCGACCAGGTCGGGCCGGTTGGCAAGGGTGCGGGCGAACGCCTGCTCGCGCCGCCACTGGGCGATCTTCCCGTGGTGGCCGCTGAGCAGGATCTCCGGCACCTCACGGCCGCGCCACTCGGCGGGCTTGGTGTACACCGGGCCCTCCAGCAGGTCGGCCATGGCGCCGGGGGCGAAGGAGTCGTCCCGGTGCGACTCGGCGTTGCCGAGCACGCCGGGCAGCAGCCGGGCGATCGCCTCGACCATCACCAGGACGGCGACCTCGCCGCCGGCCAGCACGTAGTCGCCGATGGAGGCTTCGACCACGGGCATCCGGGTCGCGGCTTCCTCGATGACCCGGCGGTCGATGCCCTCGTAGCGGGCGGGCGCGAAGGCCAGCCAGTTGCGGGCAGCCAGGTCCTGCGCGAGTTCCTGGGTGAACGGCCGGCCGCTGGGGGTGGGCACCACCAGGGTCGGCACCTCGCCCTCGGGCCCGGCCGCGAGGACGGCGTCCAGCGCCGCGCCCCAGGGCTCGGGCTTCATCACCATGCCGGGGCCACCGCCGTAGGGGGTGTCGTCCACGGTGCGGTGGATGTCGGTGGTCCACTGCCGCAGGTCGTGCAGGTGCACGTCGAGCTGACCGCGGGCCCGGGCCTTGCCGACCAGCGAGACGTTCAGCGGCTCCAGGTACTCGGGGAAGATCGTGACGACGTCGATCCGCATGTCGGTCACGCCGCATCCCCGGTCGAGTCGTCGGAGCTCTCGGAGCCCTCGGAGTCGGCAGAGTCGGCCGACTCTTCAGCGCCGGCCTCCGCGTCCGCGTCGTCCCGGGACGAGACGACCACCGCGTCAGCGGGGTCGATCAGGCCGGGCGGCGGGGTGATCACGGCGCGCTGCTCGTCCAGGTCGATGACGGGGACGATCTGTTCGACGAACGGGATGAGCACCTCGGTGCCGTCGGGGCGCTGGACGGTGAGCAGGTCCTGGTACGGGAGGTGGACCACCTCGGTGAGTTCGCCGATCAGGGTGCCGTCGGTGAGGACGACGTCCAGGCCGATCAGCTGGTGGTCGTAGTACTCGTCGGGGTCCTCGGGGGTCTCGTCCGGGTCGACCTCGGCGATCAGGAAGGTACCGCGCAGCGCCTCGGCGGCGGTGCGGTCCTTGACGCCGGCGAAGCGCAGCAGCAGGCGTCCGCTGTGCACCTTGCCGGACTCGACGGTCAGCGGTCCGATGCCTGCCGGGTCGGTCATGAGGACCGCGCCGGGTCCGAGCCGCAGTTCCGGCTCGTCGGTGCGGACCTCGACGCTGACGTCCCCTCGGATGCCGTGGGCGCGGCCGATCTTGCCGACGACGAGCTGCACGGTGATCGTTCTCCTGAGATGAGCCTGGGTGAGGCGAGCGAGGTGGTGCGGTACATGAAGCGAACGGCCCCGAGAAGAACGGGCCACCCGAACGGAGTTGTCCGACCGGGGTTACCCGAACGGGGTTACCCGAATGGAGCCGCCCGGAGGGGCCGGAAAACGGGAAGGACCGGCCGGGACGGATGCGTCCCGGCCGGTCCGGAAACCCGGTGGTCGACCTGTCGATTGACGTTGCCGGTCGATCGAGGAGGTCAGCGAATGCTGTCCACGTCGACCAGGTCGACCCGGACGTTGCGACCGCCGAGGGCGCCGACCACGGTGCGCAGTGCGCGTGCCGTGCGGCCGCCCCGGCCGATCACCTTGCCGAGGTCGTCAGGGTGTACCCGCACCTCGATGGTGTGGCCGCGGCGCAGGTTCCGCGAGCGGACCTGCACCTCGTCCGGGTGCTCGACGATGCCCTTCACCAGGTGGTCGAGGGCTTCCTCGATCATGCTCAGGCCTCGGTGGAAGCGGCCTCGGCCTCGTCAGCCTTGTCCGACTTCTTGGCCTTCGGGGTGATGGCGACACCGGTGGTGGCGTCCTCGAAGCCGGCGACGGCCTTGGCGAACAGGTGCGAGAAGTCCTCGACCTTGGGCTCGGCAACCTTCAGCGGCTCCGGAGCCGGCAGGCCCTTGAACTTCTGCCAGTCGCCGGTCAGCTTGAGGATGGCGAGAACCGGCTCGGTCGGCTGGGCGCCGACGGACAGCCAGTACTGCGCGCGGTCGCCGTCGACCTCGATCTTCGAGGGGTTGTAGGTCGGCTGGTAGATGCCGATCTCCTCGATGGCGCGGCCGTCACGCTTGGTGCGCGAGTCGGCGACGACGATGCGGTAGTGCGGGGAGCGGATCTTGCCGAGACGCTTCAGCTTGATCTTGACAGCCACGGTGGATTCTCCTGGTCTTGACGTGGGTGAGCAGCGCTCCGCCGCGTGGGGCTGCGGCGCGAGCTGCCGTTCAAGGGACACGCCAGCCGTTAGGAGAGAGGGTCCTGCCTGGCTGCCGAGTACTCAGCTGTCCATTCTGCCACATTGCCGAGACCCCCCGGACCGCGCCCCCGCACGGCCCGGCAGGCCCTCCAGGCACCATCGGACCGACCGACCCCGGCACGCGGCAAGCGGCGAGCGGCGAGCGGCGAGCGACAAGGCAGGCGGCACCACGACAGCGCCACAACAAACAGGGCCGGAAAAAGTTGCGTCGACCGCCCCCCGGAGGGGTCGGCCGACTCATGGCCGGTCCGCGGACACCCCGCCCGCGGCCCGGATCAAGCGTTCTTCAGCAGCTGTCAAGCGATCTTGAACGGCTGCTGGCAGGCGCCGCAGACGATCGAAGCCTGCGCCAGCACGGACGGGACGACGCGGACGTTGCGACCGCAGCCGCACACCGCCTTGACCCGCACGCCGCCGCCCGAGGAACCGTGCCGGGCGGCCGGTCCGCGGAAGGCGCGGTGGTTGCCCTCGCCGGCGACGGCGAGCTGGTGCGCCCCGAGCGCGCGGTCGAGACGCTCGATGGTCTCGGCGTAGCGTTCGCGGGTCTCGTGGCCCATCGTGACCTGGGAGAAGCCGCTGCTGGCGTGCGGCTCGACCGGGTGGGCCAGGCCCAGCTCGGAGGCGAGCAGCAGGAAGCGGCGGTTGTGGTAGCGCCCGGCCCGCGAGGTGTCGCGGATCTCCCGCGCGGCGGCCAGGCCGTGCGCGGCCTCGTGCAGCAGTCGCTCGAAGTTGAGGCGGGTGCCGCAGGCCGACGAGGACTCGCCGATCAGCGCCTCGGGAGACGCCAGGTCGGGCAGGTCCCGGTGGTGGGCCTGGATGTCGCTCCAGGCGGCGGCCAGTTCGGCCGCAAGGACGAGGGGCTGTGTCGTGCTCACGCTGTACCAACGATGGGGAGAGAGCCGATGTTCCGCTGGACCCCGTGGTTCGGGAATTCCCAGCGAACTCTCAGGAATGCACTTCCGCACGCGAATTGCGCGGTTCCGAACTGACGCAAGACCAACCCCCTGCACGTTTGGACCCGGCGCCTTCGCCGGGCTCTCGGCACCCGCCGCGGAGCCCAACATCCCCACGACGGACGGCCCGCGACCTGTCCGAAAATTGACAGGGCCACGGGCCGTATACCGTACCGCTTGTCAGGTACTCCCGGGAGTTGACTGGTGAGTAGTCTCAACTACCAACACACGAACCGGGGTTCGGGTTCGGCGACGGCCGGCCCGGACAGCCGCAGCTCATCCCGGTGATCACGCTCCGCACAGGGCCCCCGGGCCGGAGCCCGGGGACGCCGTCGGCGGTCGGATCAGTACGCGCGGGCCACCAAGGCGAGGTTGCCCTCCTGGTCGTCGGTGGCCGGCACGGTGCCGTCCGCAGCGATGATGCAGCGCACCGACACACCCTGCTCGGCCAACTTGGCCTCGCCCTCGGGGCCGAGGTCGGCCCAGGAGATCCGGCCCCAGCCGGTGGCGGCGGCCTCGACGGCCTCGTCGATGGTCTTGACGTCCACGGTGCGGGCCTCACGGCGCTCCCGGGACTCGCGCAGCAGCTGCGCCTGGTCCTCCTCCAGGATGCCGGGGACGATCGCGGCCAGGGAGTCGACCTGGACCGGGGCCTTGCCGCCGGCGATCCGGCGGGCCAGCATCGCGGTGCCGGCCTCCAGGTCGCGCGGGCCGACCTCGATGCGCAGCGGCACGCCCTTGAGCTCCCAGTCGACGGCGCGGCGGCCGAACGGGGTGTCGGTGCGGTCGTCGACTACCACCCGGACGCCGGCGGCCTCCAGCTGGGCGCCGATCTCGCGGACCTTGGCCAGCACCGCGTCCTCGCCCTTGATGGCGAGCACCACAACCTGGACGGCGGCCAGCCGCGGCGGGACCCGCAGACCGTTGTCGTCGCCGTGGGACATGATCAGGCCACCGACCATGCGGGTCGAGACGCCCCAGGAGGTCTGCCAGACGAACTCGCGCTCGGCGCCCTGGAGCTGGTAGGTGGTGTTGAAGGCCTTGGCGAAGTTCTGGCCCAGCTCGTGGCTGGTGCCCATCTGCAGGGCCTTGCCGTCACGCATCATGCCTTCGAGCGTGAGGGTGTTGATGGCGCCGGCGAAACGCTCGCGGGCGGTCTTGCGACCGAGCACCACGTCGATGCCGAGCACGTTGGTCATGAAGTCGCCGTAGACGTCCGTGTGGATCCGCGAGGCGTAGTCACGGGCGTCCTCGTAGGTGGCGTGGGCGGTGTGGCCCTCCTGCCAGAGGAACTCGGTGGTGCGCAGGAAGACGCGCGGGCGCAGCTCCCAACGGACCACGTTGGCCCACTGGTTGATCAGCAGCGGCAGGTCGCGGTGGCTCTGCACCCACTTGGAGAAGTACTCGTTGATGATCGTCTCGGAGGTGGGCCGGACGACCACCGGCTCCTCGAGCTCCTTGCCGCCGCCGTGGGTGACCACCGCGAGCTCGGGGGCGAAGCCCTCCACGTGCTCGGCTTCCTTGGTCAGGTAGGACTGCGGGATGAACATCGGGAAGTACGCGTTCTGGGCGCCGGCCTTCTTGATCCGCGCGTCCATCTCCTGCTGCATCCGCTCCCACAGGCCGTAGCCGTACGGTCGGATGACCATGGTGCCCCGCACCGGACCGTTGTCGGCCAGCTCTGCCTTGTTGATGAGGTCCTGGTACCAGCGCGGGAAGTCTTCCGCCTGGGGGGTGAGAACGGGTGCCTTAGCCATGGGCCGAATGGTACGGGGAGCGGCGGCCGGACCGTGAATCCGTTTTCCCCGCCCCGGCCCTCGGACGGGGCGGGGGGCGCCCGCGCACACCCCGGGGCGCACACCTGCGGCGCGCGGAGTCCTGCTCGCACCCCTCTGGACGACGGCGGCGACCCGCTGTTCGCTGAGAGGGGCCGGGGGGTGCCGGGCTGCGGCACACGCAGCCGATTCCGAGGACCGACGTGGACCGATTGGGAGGCCGCGATGGCTTCAGCGCGAGTGACCGGCAGCACCGTGGACCGGGTCCGGGCGGACGGTCCGGCGGAGCGGTGCGGCCGGGCGCGGGACTGGGCGGAGATCCAGGAACGCATGCTCGTCCCCCTCTACCAGGACGTTTACCGGCGGCTCGAGGTCGGCCCGGCGACCAGCCTGCTCGGGGTGGGGTGCCGGTCCGGGCTGGCGCTGCTGCTCGCCGAGGGGCGCGGCGCGCAGGTCTCGGGGGTGGAGTGGGACGACGAGCTGCGCGAGCTGGCGGCGGCCCGCGGGCTGCAGGTGGCGCCCGGTAGGAGCCTCGCCCGTTCGGCGCACCCCGTCCCCCGGCCGGCGCACTCCCTGGTGACGGTTTTCGAGCAGTCGCCGACGCCCGCGCTGGTCGCCTGGTCGGCACAGCGCACGCTCCCCGGCGGGCTGCTGGTGCTCGCGGACCGGGGCCCGGCGGCGCGCTGCGAGAGCACGGCGGTGCTGGAGGTGGCGCACCGGCACGCCCCGCCGGAGGACCGGCCGGAGCCCGCTCCGGCGGCGCTGGAGTCGCTACTGGTCTCCGCCGGTCTGCGCCCGTCCACCGCCGACCGGGTGGTCTGCCCGTTCGCGTACGCGGACCTGGACTCGGCGGTCCGCGGGCTGCTGGCCACCGGCCTGTTCGACCGGGCGGAGCAGCAGGCCGGGGCGGCGCTGGTGGCCAAGGAGCTGGAGGAGGCGCTGCACCCGTACCGGCTCCCGGACGGCTCGGTGCGGATGGTGAACGAGTACCGCTGGGTGGCGGGCCTCCGGCCGGAGGACGCTACTCGCGGGTGATCCCGGCGGCGGCGTAGGCGGCGTCCTCGTCCAGCGTTTCGGCCTCCAGCAGGGCGGCGGCGAGGGCGTCGAGGCGGTGGCGGTGGCGGTTCAGCAGCACGATCGCCTCCTCCCAGCATTCGGCGACGATCCGGCGGGCCTCCTCGTCGACCGCGTCCAGCGTGGTGGGCGCGGCGGACAGGCCGTACGGGGACTGGCCGTCGTTGGGGATGGCGGTGACCCGGCCGACCAGGCTGCTCATGCCCCAGCGGCCGGCCATCGAGCGGGCGATGGTGGTGAGCTGTTCGAGGTCGCTCTCGGCGCCGGTGGTGACCACGCCGTACACCACCTGCTCGGCGGCCATCCCGCCGAGCGCGCCGATGATCCGGCCGCGCAGGTAGGGCTCGGTGTAGGAGTAGCGGTCGGTGTCGGGGGTGGAGAGGGTGACGCCGAGGGCGCGGCCGCGCGGCACGATGGTGACCTTGCGGACCGGGTCGGCGCCGGTCTGGAGCATGCCGAGCAGGGCGTGCCCGGACTCGTGGTAGGCGGTGCGTTCGCGTTCCTGCTGGGGCATCACCAGCGGGCGCACCGCGCCGAGTTGGACTTTCTCCAGGGCCTCTGACAGGTTCTCCTGGTTCACCGCGTCCTGCTGGTTCTTGACCGCCAGCAGCGCGGCCTCGTTGACCAGGTTGGCCAGGTCGGCGCCGGTCATGCCGGGGGTGGTGCGGGCGACGACGTCCAGGTCGGTGCCCTTGGCCAGCGGGACTTCGCGGGCGTGGATCCGCAGGATCTGTTCGCGGCCGGCCCGGTCGGGCGGGCTGACGGTGATCCGCCGGTCGAAGCGGCCGGGACGCAGCAGCGCGGGGTCGAGGATCTCGGCCCGGTTGGTCGCGGCGATCACGATGACGCCCTCGGAGCCGGAGAAGCCGTCCATCTCGGTGAGGATCTGGTTGAGCGTCTGTTCGCGTTCGTCGTGGCCGCCCATGCCGCCACCGCCGCCGCGCTGGCGGCCGATGGTGTCGATCTCGTCGATGAAGATGATCGCGGGGGCGACCTTGCGGGCCTCGGCGAACAGGTCGCGGACCCGGCTGGCGCCGACGCCGACGATCATCTCGATGAACTCGGACGCCGAGGCGGAGAAGAACGGGACGTCCGCCTCCCCCGCGACCGCGCGGGCGAGCAGCGTCTTGCCGGTGCCGGGCGGGCCGGACAGCAGGACGCCGCGCGGCATCTTCGCGCCGAGCCGGCGGTACGCCTGCGGGTTCTTCAGGAAGTCGACGACCTCGCTGAGTTCGGCCTCCACCTCGTCGATGCCGGCCACGTCCTGGAAGGTGCTGCGCCGGCCCTGACTGGTGTCCACCGGCTTCGGCGGGGCCTTGCGGCCGAGCGCGCCGCCGCCCAGACCGCCGGCCATCCGGCGGGCCAGGAACACCCAGACCGCGATCAGCAGCAGCATCGGGGCGAGCGAGATCAGCAGGTTGGCCAGGAAGCTGCGCTGCTGCACCACCGGCCGGGCGGTCACCTCGACGTTCTGTGCCTGGAGGGTGCCCCACAGGTTGTCGGTGGCGAACGCCGGGCGCTGGGTGGTGAATTCGGTGTAGTCGCCCTTACCGCCGTCCGGCTTGGGCTGCTTGTTCTTCAAGGTGCCCTCGATGGAGTCGCCCTTGGAGTAGATCTTGGTGATGTTTCCGCTGTCGAGCTGCTTGCTGAACTCGGTGTACGAGATGGTGGTGGAGCCGCCACCACCGAAGAAGCTCAGCAGCAGGTCGGACAGCAGGAACACCACCAGCGCGGTGAGGATCAGGCCCGTCCAGCCGCCCGGCATCTTCCGCTTCGGCGGCGGAGGGGGCGGCGCCCCCTCGGACCGCCAGGGCTGGTCGGGAGTCTGACGCGGCGGCACAGGGTTGCTCACCAGCCGGACGATACGGACATTCCGACCACCGGCCGGCGCGCAACGCCGCGCCGCCGGTCAGCGCACGGGGGTCGGCCACTCCTCCGCCGTCAGCGCGAACCGCTCATGATCACGCCAGGCGTCCTGCAGGAACAGCATCCGCGGTGTGAACCCCTCGTGCCGGAAGCCCAGTCGGCGCGCCATCGCCACCGAACGCTCGTTGTCCGGCTGCACGTTGATCTCCAGCCGGTGCAACCCCAGCCCGCCCTGCTCGGCCGGCGTGAAGCACCGCTCCACCACCAGCCGCATGCCCTCCGACATCCGCCCCGTCCCGACGAACGGCACGTACGAGTCGTAGCCCAGCACGCCGTTGCGGAACCGCGCCATCACGATGTTCGCCACGTTGCACTTGCCCACCAGGCCACCGGTCTCCTGATCGAAAATCAGGAACGTCCGGAGCCCGACACCCTGACGACTCAGCAGATCCGGCAACCCGTCGGGCTCCACCGGGTTCCACCGCCCGATGTGTTCGGCGGAACGCCGCACCGCATCGGCATAGGGAACGACGTCATCTGGGCGGGGAGCTCGGATCGTTACGCGCATCCCGCCATCATCGCCCATGGCACGAAAGCAGGCGGGAGCGAAAACAGGGGCGCAGTGGGGTGCGTGGGCAGCGGGGTGCGAAAGCAGGGGCG
Organism: Kitasatospora sp. NPDC004614; assembly: GCF_042873675.1. NCBI lineage: Bacteria > Bacillati > Actinomycetota > Actinomycetes > Kitasatosporales > Streptomycetaceae > Kitasatospora > Kitasatospora sp. NPDC004614. The sequence goes on along the minus strand of NZ_JBIALR010000024.1, from coordinate 54,703 downwards.
CGGGGAACTGCGCGCAGCGGAAGGCATCCCACCGCAAGATCGCGACGCGGGCAATGACTTGCCATTGATCGCGACCTTGCGGACCGGTGCATGGCTGGTCGCGCAGTTCCCCGCGCCCCTGTTTTTCGCACCCAACCGCTCGCGCAGGTCGCCCACGGAAATGCTCTGCCTGGGCCGGCACCCGCGTTACAGCAGGTCCTTGAACTCCTTGGGCAGCTCGAAGTCCGACGGCCCCTTGCCCGGCGGGAGGCCGAACGCGTTGCCGTCGGCCTGGCCCGGTCCGAGGGCCTTGCGCTCGGCGGCCGCCGCCTCCTCCTGGGCCCGCTTGAGCGGGTTGCCGCTCTTGCGCTTGCCCTTGGCGACGGGGGCCTTCTTGCCGGAGCGCTTGCCGCCGCCGCCCATGCCGGGGATACCGGGCATGCCCGGGATGCCCTTGCCGGAGGCCATCGCGGCCATCATCTTGCGGGCGTCGAAGAACCGCTCGACCAGGCTGGAGACCTCGCCGACCTGGACGCCGGCGCCCTTGGCGATGCGCAGGCGGCGCGAGCCGTTGATGAGCTTGGGGTCGGTGCGCTCGGCCGGGGTCATCGACTTGATGATCGCGCCGACGCGGTTGACGTCCTTGTCGTCGATGTTGTTGATCTGGTCCCGGATCTGGCCCATGCCGGGGAGCATGCCGAGCAGCTTGGAGATGGAGCCCATCTTCTGGACCTGCTCGAGCTGCGACAGGAAGTCGTCGAGCGTGAATTCCTTGCCGCCGCCCTGCAGCTTGGCGGCCATCTTCTCGGCCTCGGCCTGCGAGAAGGTCTGCTCGGCCTTCTCGATCAGCGAGAGGACGTCACCCATGCCGAGGATGCGCGAGGCCATCCGGTCGGGGTGGAAGGCGTCGAAGTCGTCGACCTTCTCGCCGTTGGAGGCGAACATGATCTGGCGGCCGGTGACGTGCGCGACGGAGAGCGCGGCACCGCCGCGGGCGTCGCCGTCGAGCTTGGAGAGCACGACGCCGGTGAAGTCGACACCTTCGAGGAAGGCCTGCGCGGTGGTGACCGCGTCCTGGCCGACCATGGCGTCGACCACGAACAGGACCTCGTCCGGGTTGACGGCGGCGCGGATGTCCGCGGCCTGCTGCATCAGTTCGGCGTCGATGCCGAGGCGGCCGGCGGTGTCGACGATCACGACGTCGTACTGCTTCTGCTTCGCGTACTCGATGGAGTCGCGGGCGACCTGCACCGGGTCGCCGACGCCGTTGCCGGGCTGCGGGCCGTAGAAGGCGACGCCGGCCCGCTCCGCCACGACACCGAGCTGGGTGACGGCGTTGGGGCGCTGGAGGTCGCAGGCGACCAGCAGCGGGGTGTGCTTCTGGGCCTTGAGCCAGTGGCCGAGCTTTCCGGCCAGGGTGGTCTTACCGGCACCCTGGAGACCGGCGAGCATGATCACCGTCGGGCCGGTCTTGGCGTACTTCAGGCGGCGGGTCTCGCCACCGAGGATGCCGATCAGCTCCTCGTTGACGATCTTGATGATCTGCTGGGCGGGGTTCAGCGCGCCGGAGACCTCGGAGCCGAGGGCGCGTTCCTTGACCTGCTTGATGAAGGCGCGGACCACGGGGAGCGCGACGTCCGCCTCCAGCAGGGCGATCCGGATCTCGCGCGCGGTGGCGTCGATGTCCGCCTCGCTGAGACGGCCCTTGCCCCGGAGGTTCTTGAACGTCGCTGCGAGGCGGTCGGAGAGAGTGTCGAACACGTCGGTCGCGGGTCCCTTGCGGCATCGAGTACGGGTACTGTCGTCGCCCCCAAGGGTAGCCGTACGCCCGGTGGACGGTCTGCGCCCCTGCGTGAACGGGCTCTCAGTGGGTCTTCAGGGCGTCCCGCACGGCCTGCGCCACCTGCTGTGCGCGCTCCGGTGCCAGCGGACGGCCGGCCTCGGTGGTCAGGTAGAACGCGTCCACGGCCTCCGCGCCCAGGGTGGACACGTGCGCGGTGCGGACCCGTGCGCCCGCGGTGTCCAGGGCCCGGCCGATGCGGTGCAGCAGGCCGGGCGCGTCGTGGGCGCGCACCTCCAGGACGGTCGCCGAACGGGACGCGGTGCCGGGGGCGACGGTGACCACCGGCGGCGGGGTGCGGATGCCGGGCCGGCGCGGGGCGGCGGCGTCGCGCTCGGCGAGTCTGCGGGCCACGTCCAGCGAGCCGTCCAGCGCGCGGCGCAGGTCGGCCCGCAGCCGGGCCGTCTCGGGGACGTCGCCGTACTCGGCGGCCACCGTCCAGCCGAGCAGCAGGACCGGGCCGGCGCCGGCCGGGTCGAGTTCGCGCAGGCCGGCCTTGCGGACGGTCAGGCGGTGCAGGGCGAGCAGGCCGGCCACGGTGCCGAGCAGGCCGGGGCGGTCGGGGACGGCGAGGGTGAGTTCGATGCCGACGGATTCGGTGCCGTCGGCGGCGAGTTCGGCGCGCAGGGCCAGCGCGGGGCCGCCGGTGCGGGCGGCCTCGACGGCGAGGCGCTCCTGTTCGGCGGTCGGGGCGTCGGTGGTGGGCGGACGCGTGCCGGCCAGCCGGGCGGCGGTGCGGGCGACCAGCTGCTCGACCAGCGAGGCGCGCCAGGCGGACCAGGCGGCGGGGCCGGTGGCGGTGGCGTCGGCCTCGGTGAGCGCGTGCAGCAGCTCCAGGTGGGTCCGGTCGCCGACGGCCCTGGCGATCAGGTCGGCGGTGGCGGGGTCGTCGGGGTCGCGGCGGGTGGCGGTGTCCACCAGCGTCAGGTGGTGGCGCACCAGCAACGCCAGGGTGTCGGTGTCCGGCCGGTCGAAGCCCATCCGGGCGGCCAGGCGGCGGACGATCGCCTCGCCGGCCGCGGAGTGGTCGCCGGGCAGGCCCTTGCCGAGGTCGTGCAGCAGGGCGGCGACCAGCAGCAGGTCGGGGCGGGTGGTGCGGCGGGTCAGCGCGGCGGCCCGTACCGCGGTCTCGATCAGGTGCCGGTCGACGGTCCAGCGGTGTACGGCGTTGCGCTGCGGGCGGCAGCGGACGCGTTCCCAGTCGGGCAGCAGCCGGACGATCAGCCCTTCGGCGTCCAGCGCCTCCCACACCGGCAGGCAGGCCTCGCCGGCGCCGAGCAGACCGACCAGGCGGTCGCGGGCCTCGGCGGGCCAGGGCACCGGCAGCGGTCCGGTCTCGGCGGCCAGCCGGCGCACCGTGGCGTGGGCGACGGGCAGCCCGGCCTGGGCGGCCGCGGCGGCGGCGCGCAGCGGCAGCACCGGGTCGGTGGCGGGCCGGGCGGTCTGCGCGAGCACCGCTTCGCCGTCCTGCTCGACCACGCCTTCGGCCAGCGGGCGGCGTTCGGCGGGCGCGGCCCGGCGGGCCGCTCGGAAGGGCCGACGACCCCGGCGGGCGAGCACCCGGTCGACTGCCCGCCAGGTGACGTCGGAGGCGTACGCGACGGTGCGGGCGGCCGCGTAGACCTGCCGCAGCAGGGTGTCGGCGTCGGGCACGCCGAGCTGTTCGGCGACCTGGTCGTGGTCCTGCAGGGCGAGCCGGTCGGTGGCGCGGCTGGTGCTCAGGTGCAGGGCGTCGCGGACGTCGGCGAGGGTGCGGGCGGCGGCGTCCAGGCCGTCGCGGGGGGCGTCGGCGAGCCAGCTGGCGGCGATCGCGTCGAGTGCGGCAAGGTCGCGCAGGCCGCCGCGGGCCTCCTTGAGGTCGGGTTCCAGCAGGAAGGACAGTTCGCCGTGGCGTTCGGCCCGGGCCCGGCCGAGGGCGCGCAGTTCGGGCAGCCGGGCGGGGGCGGTGGCGCGCCAGTCGGCGAGCACCCGGGCGCGCAGTTCGGCGGTCAGCCGCGCGTCACCGGCCAGGTGGCGGGCGTCCAGCAGGCCGAGGGCTGCCTTGAGGTCCTCGGCGGCGACCTTGCGGGCCTCGGCGGGGGTGCGGACGGCGTGGTCGAGGGCGATGCCGCTGTCCCAGACGGGGTACCAGATCCGTTCGGCGACCCCGGGGTCGAGCGGGCCGTCGTGCAGCAGCAGCACGTCCAGGTCGCTGCGCGGGGAGAGTTCGCCGCGGCCGTAGCCGCCGACCGCGACCAGGGCGGTGCCGGCGGGTGCGCCGGCCGTCCGGTGGAGGCCGGTCAGCCAGTCGTCGGCGAGCCGGGCCAGCGCGGTGCGCCGGCTGCGGGCGGGAAGTTCGGGATCCGCCAGCAGCCGGGCGCGTTCGGCGAGGTGGTCGCCGGGGTCGGTCGTCACGGTCAGAGCGCGTCGGGGCCGCGTTCGCCGGTCCGGACCCGCACCACGGTCTCCACCGGGACCGACCAGACCTTGCCGTCGCCGATCTTCCCGGTGCGGGCGGCCCGGACCACCACGTCGATCAACTGCTCGGCGTCCTCGTCCTCGACGAGTATCTCGACCCGGAGCTTGGGCACCAGGTCGACGGTGTACTCGGCGCCCCGGTAGACCTCGGTGTGGCCGCGCTGCCGGCCGTACCCGCTGGCCTCGGTGACGGTCAGCCCGTGCACCCCGAACGCCTGCAGGGCCTCCTTGACCTCGTCCAGGCGGTGCGGCTTGATGACGGCGGTGATGAGCTTCATCGGGCGTCGACCTCGGTCTTTCCGGCGGTGGTGAAGGTGGTGGCGGTGCGGGCCGAGCCGGCCCCGAGGGTGGTGAAGTCGTAGGCGGACTCGGCGTGTTCGGCCTGGTCGATGCCGGAGACCTCGACGTCCGCGGCGACCCGGAAGCCGATCGTCCGCTGGATCGCCGTGCCCAGCAGCCAGGAGAGCACGAACGAGTACGCCAGCACGGCGGCCACGCCGAGTGCCTGCTTGCCGAGTTGGCCGAACCCGCCGCCGTAGAACAGGCCGGCCGCGGACTGTCCGACGTGGCCGGTGGCGAACAGGCCGACCAGCAGCGAGCCGATCACCCCGCCGACCAGGTGGACGCCGACCACGTCGAGCGAATCGTCCAGCCCGAAGCGGTACTTGAGGCCGATCGCGGCGGCGCACACCGCACCCGCGACCAAACCGACGGCGATCGCGCCGAGCGGCGACACCGAACCGCAGGCCGGGGTGATGGCGACCAGTCCGGCCACCGCGCCGGACGCCGCGCCGAGGGTGGTGAACGCGCCGTGCCGCAGCCGCTCGTACGCCAGCCAGCCGAGCATCGCGGCGGCGGTGGCGACCTGGGTGTTCACGAACGCCATTCCGGCGACGCCGTTGGCGGCCAGCGCCGAACCCGCGTTGAAGCCGAACCAGCCGAACCACAGCAGGCCGGAGCCGAGCATCACCAGCGGCAGGCTGTGCGGGCGCATCGGGTCCTTCCGGAAGCCGATCCGCGGGCCCAGCACCAGCACCAGGGCCAGGCCCGCCGCACCGGCGTTGATGTGCACGGCGGTGCCGCCGGCGAAGTCGATCACGCCGGCCCGGTCGCCGAGCCAGCCGCCGTGGCCGCCGTCGAAGAAGAACACCCAGTGCGCGACCGGGAAGTAGACGATCGTCACCCAGAGCGCCACGAACAGGCTCCAGGACGCGAACCTGGCCCGGTCCGCGATCGCGCCGCTGATCAGCGCCGGCGTGATGACCGCGAACATCAGCTGGAACGCGGCGAACGCGGTGACCGGGATGCTGCCGGTGAGCGCGTTCAGGTCGATGCCGCGCAGCCCGACGAAGTCGAGGTTGCCGATCAGCCCGGCGCCGGCGTCCGGCCCGAAGGCCAGCGAGTACCCGTAGAGCACCCAGAGCACGCTGACGATCGAGAGCGAGATGAAGCTCATGGCGAGCATGTTGAGGGTGCTCCGGACCCTGACCATGCCCCCGTAGAAGAAGGCCAGACCCGGGGTCATCACCATGACCAGGGCCGCACTGATGAACACGAAGGCGGTGTCGCCCGCGCTGAAGCCCTCCGGCATCGGCGTCTCCTCCCAGCTGGAAGCCGCTCCGTGCCGGGACGTGTGCCTGTCCCGGAACGACGGCGATGGGAGGAGCGTGCCGAAGGCGGGTTTCCGCCGATGCGGCCCGGTGTTTCACCGCGGTGACGTGGTCGACGCGCCCGTTACGGGCGCGTGAACCGGGCGCGGCGGCCGGTCAGACGACCGAGACGAACTCCGGGATGTCCTGGACCACCCGCTCGGCGAGCCGGTCCACGCCGGGCACGCCGCGGAAGTCCCGGGTGGCGGCCTCGGAAGTCTTCCGGACCCGGGTGTTCAGCCGCTCCGAACGGACCTTGCGGGCGATGTCCACCGCCGCCTCGCAGTACTCCGCCGCGTTCTCCGGCTCGCGCTGAAGCAGTCGGACGGAGGCCATGCCGACCAGGTTGAACGCGTAGGTGCGGACGTGGTCGCCGTCCTTCCGGAACAGGTCGACCGCCTTGGTGATCATCGGCTCGGCGGCCTTGGCCATCGCGGCGCTCCGGTCCGAGGTGTACGCCAAGTCCCGGTAGGAGTGCCCGTTCTCCGCGTTGAGCTCGGCGGCCGAGAAGAAACGCAGCCAATTCGGCGTCTCGTCACCGGCGTTGATGTCGGTGAAGGTGTCCTCCGAGAGCCGGATCGCCCGGGCGCAGCGGTTGACCTCGCCGATGGTGGCGTACGCGCGGGCCTCCATCGCGTAGAGCAGCGACTGCTGGCGGGTGCTCGCGGTGTCCCGGCTGCCGTACTGGGCCAGGTGGATCAGCTCCAGCGCGTCCTCGCCGCGGTTCAGGTGGATCATCTGCCGGCACATGTCGGTCAGCACGTGCGCGCCGAACGGCCGGTCCCCGGCCTCCTTGGCGGCGTGCAGCGCCAGCACGTAGTACTTCTGCGCGCTCGGGTGCATGCCCACGTCGTAGGACATGAAGCCGGCCAGGTGGGCGAGTTCGGCGGTGAGTCGGAACAGCCGCTTGGTGGTGGCCTCCGGGTAGGTCTCCTGCAGCAGGTCGGTGACCTCGTGGAGTTGGCCCACCACGGCCTTGCGGCGCAGGCCGCCGCCGTTCTGGGCGTCCCACTTCCGGAACATCTCGGTGGTCTGCTCCAGCAGTTGCATCTCCGGCTCAGACAGCCGCCCGGAGAACTGCTCGCCGCCGTTGGCCGCCGCCAGGATCGGCGTGGGCTCGCCGTTCGGGCCCGGCGTGAGCCAGCGCTGCATCGGTTCGATCAGCGCCGCGCCGGCCGTCAGTGCAAGCGAAGTGCCGAGGAATCCACGGCGGTTGAGCATCAGGTCGCTACGGGAGTACTCGCTGATCGCCTGCACGGTCTGCTGCGGGCTCCACGGCAGGTCCACCCCGCCGCCGACGGTGGTCACCGGGATGGCGGCGCGCAGGCCGAGGTCCTCGATCGCCACCACCGAGCCGAAGCGCTCGGAGAACAGCTCGGACATGATCTTCGGGATCGGCTCGCGCGGCTGCTCGCCGTCCAGCCAGCGACGCACCCGGGAGGTGTCCGTGGAGACGTGGTGCGCACCGATCTGACGGGCCCGGCGGTTCACTTGGCGGGCCAGCTCGCCCTTCGACCAGCCACTGCGCGCGAACCAGGAGCCCAGCTTCTCGTTCGGCTGCTTCTCACCCATGGGAAGTCCCCATCCCGCCCCGGCCCGGGGCTCCCGCTCGCCTTGACGACTCGTCATTTCGCCGACCGCAGTGACCGGTCCGCTGCATTCCGTATCCAGAACGTAGCGTCCCTCCGCCATCCGAGGGAGCAACGTCGCTGAAACGCCACCCTTCGCCACCCCCACGAGTGAACTACCGGGCGTGGAGCCGCGCTTCACTATGTGTCAGCCCGGCATGACCCCGGCACATGCCCGGACCCGAAGGAGGCACGCGTGCGGCAACGACGATCCGGCATCCGAACCACCCGTACAAGGCGCTTGCTCGCCCGAGCCGCCCGAATCGGTGTGCGCCGGTCCGCGCGCGCCTCCGGCGCACCACGCATCACACGCCCACCGGGCGACGCACCGTCACAATCCCGTAACCACCGGCGACCGGAAGCTGTTGGGGGAGGTATGGACAAGCTGTTCGGCACCCTGCGACGCGCGCCCCTCGGCGCCCGCCGCCGCACCCGGCCCACCGCGCTCCAGGCCGCCACCGAGTACTCCGAGCGCTGGGGTTGGACGCTCGCCGCCGGCAGCCCGCCCGCACACACCTCGGCCCGCTGCGAATGCGCCGTCCCGCTCTGCGCCGCGCCCAACCTGCACCAGCGGGTCGGCCCGCTCATCGCCCCCGGCACCGGCGCCGCCGAACTCGCCGCGAGCTGTCCGGCGGACGCGCCGCTCCTGCTCCCCACCGGCCACCAGTTCGACGTCCTGGACGTACCGGCCCAGCCCGGCCTCCAGGCCCTGGTCCGGCTCGAACGGATGGGCACCCAGATCGGCCCCGTCCTCGCCTCCCCCACCGGCCGGCTGCTGCTCTTCGTCGCCCCGCGCACCGCCGAGCGCCTGCCCGACCTGCTCTACCGCATGGGCTGGGACGACGCCTCCCTCGACCTCGCCTGCCACGGCCTCGGCTCCTACCTGGCCGCCCCACCGGTCGCCCTCGGCCCGCTCGGCCCCATGCGATGGCTGCGCCGCCCCACCGCGGACAACCCCCCGCCGGAGGCCCGCCTGCTGCTGGGCACCCTGGCGTACGCGTGCCACCGCACCCGCGATCGGGAAACCTCGCTGGCGGGTTGAACACACAGCAAGGTCCGTCCCAGGAGAGAACGTCCCTCCTCGAACGGACCTTGCTGCCGGGTGCCTCGCGCCTGGCGCAGTCCCCCGCGCCCCCGTTTTCGCACCCACCCGGGCGGCTAGCCCAGGAGCGCGTCCACGAATGCGCCAGGCTCGAACGGCGCGAGGTCGTCCGCGCCTTCGCCGAGACCGATGAGCTTGACGGGCACGCCGAGTTCGCGCTGCACCGAGATCACGATGCCGCCCTTCGCGGTGCCGTCCAGCTTGGTGAGGACGATGCCGGTGATGTCCACGACCTCGGCGAACACCCGGGCCTGCACCAGGCCGTTCTGGCCGGTGGTGGCGTCGAGCACCAGCAGGACCTCGTCCACCGGCCCGTGCTTCTCGACGACCCGCTTGACCTTGCCGAGCTCGTCCATCAGGCCGGTCTTGGTGTGCAGGCGGCCGGCGGTGTCGACCAGGACGGTGTCGACGCCGTCGGTGATGCCCTGCTTGACCGCGTCGAACGCGACGGAGGCGGGGTCGCCGCCCTCGGGGCCGCGGACGGTGTGCGCGCCGACCCGTTCGCCCCAGGTCTGGAGCTGGTCGGCGGCGGCGGCACGGAAGGTGTCGGCGGCGCCGAGCACGACCTTGCGGCCGTCGGCGACCAGGACGCGGGCGAGCTTGCCGGTGGTGGTGGTCTTGCCGACGCCGTTGACGCCGACCACCAGGACCACGGCGGGGCCGCCGTCGGTCTTGACGGAGTGGACGGTGCGGTCCAGCTCGGGGTTGATCAGCTTGATCAGCTCGTCGCGGAGCAGTCCGCGCAGCTCGTCGGGGGTGCGGGTGCCGAGCACCTTGACCCGGGTGCGCAGGTTGTCGACGAGTTCCTGGGTGGCGCCGACGCCGACGTCCGCGGTGAGGAGGGTCTCCTCGATCTCCTCCCAGGTGTCCTCGTCGAGGCGGTCACGGGAGAGCAGGGTGAGCAGGCCCTTACCGAGCGTGGACTGCGAGCGGGAGAGCCGCGAGCGCAGGCGCACCAGGCGTCCGGCGGTGGGTTCGGGGACCTCGATCGCGGGGGCGGCCTCCGCCTCCTCGATCCGCACCTCCTCGGCGGGCTTCTCGACCGCCGGTTCCTCGACCGCGGGCTTCTCCGCCGCCGGTTCCTCGACCGCCGGCTTCTCCGCCGCGGGCTTCGCTACCGCGGGCTTCTCGACGGTCGGCGGCGCGGCGGTCTCGGCCGGCTTGGTGGGCGCGCTCTTGGTGTCCGCAGTGGGCGGCGCGGTGATCGTGGGGGTCTGGCTCGGCTTGTCGAGCTCTTTGCGTCGTTTGCCGGAAACGACGAGTCCGGTGATCGCGCCGATGGCGACCACCGCGATGACAACGGCAAGGATCACGTATTCCATAACCCGTCCAGTATCACTTAGCGCCTATGCCGGCCCGGGTTGTGCGGGCTCCAGCCTTTTCGTCCTGTGCTGTGGCGGTCTCTCCGGCATCCGCAGGCGCTGGCTGATCACCTGGGAGATGCCGTCGCCCTTCATGGTCACGCCGTACAGGGCGTCGGCGGATTCCATGGTGAGTTTCTGGTGGGTGATCACGATCAGTTGGGAGCTTTCCCGCAGTTCTTCCATGATCGCGATCAGTCGGCGCAGATTGGTTTCGTCGAGCGCGGCCTCGACCTCGTCCATGACGTAGAACGGGCTGGGCCGGGCCTTGAAGATCGACACCAGCAGTGCCACGGCGGTCAGCGAGCGTTCGCCGCCGGAGAGCAGGGAGAGCCGCTTGACCTTCTTGCCGGGCGGGCGGGCCTCGACCTCGACACCGGTGGTGAGCATGTTCTCGGGGTCGGTGAGGACGAGCCGGCCCTCGCCGCCGGGGAACAGCCGGGCGAAGACGCCTTCGAACTGGGCGGCAGTGTCGTGGTAGGCGGCGGTGAACAGCTGCTCGACCCGGGCGTCGACGTCGCGGACGATGTCGAGCAGGTCACGGCGGCTCTTGCGCAGGTCGTCCAGCTGTTCGCCGAGGAACTGGTGGCGGGCCTCCAGGGCGGCGAACTCCTCCAGCGCGAGCGGGTTGACCTTGCCGAGCTGCTGGTAGGCGCGTTCGGCGGCCTTGAGCCGCTTCTCGACCTCGGCCCGGACGTACGGGCGCTCCTCGCCGACGCTCTCGCCGTCCTCGGCGGGCGGCGCGGGGACGGGCAGGTCGGGGCCGTAGCCGGTGAGCAGTTCGGCGGCCTCGATGCCGAACTCTTCCAGCGCCTTGGCCTCCAGCTGCTCGATCCGCAGCCGCTTCTCGGCTCGCAGCACCTCGTCGCGGTGGCCGGCGTCGACCAACCGGTCGAGTTCGGCCTGGAGTTCGCGGCCGTGTTCGCGGAACTGGCGCAGTTCGCTCTCGCGGGCGGCCCGGTCGGCCTCGACGGCGGCGCGTTCGGTCTCGGCGGCGGCGAGGGTCTCCTCGATCCGGCCGAGCAGGTGGCGGGCGGCGGTGGCGACGGCTCCGGCGACGGCGGATTCCCGCCGGGCGCGGGCGCGGCGTTCGGCGGCGCGGGCCCGGGTTTCGCGTTCGGCGCGGGCGGCGCGGTCCAACTGGTCGGCGCGGCCGGCCAGTCCGCGGACCCGTTCTTCGTGGGTGCGGACGGCGAGCCGGGATTCCAGCTCCGTCTGCCGGGCGGCGGTACCGGCGGCAGCCAGCCGGTCACGTTCGGCGCTGTCGGGTTCGTCCTCGCCGCTGTCGGCCAACTCTTCGGCGGTGGCGAGGCGTTCGGCGAGTTCTTCGGCGGCGGCGCGGGCTTCGGCGAGGCCGCTCTCGGCCTTGGCGGCGGCGGTGGTGGCGCGTTCGGCCTCGCCGGCGGCGGCGCGCGCGGCGCCGCCCGATCGCCCGAGTGCTCCGGCGAGTTCGGCGCGCTGCTTCTCGCCCTGCCGACGCAGTGCGGCCAACTGTTCGACTTCGGTGCCGAGTTCGCGGTGGCGTTCCTGCGCCTCGGCCAGTCGGTGGGTCAACTCTTCGCAGCGGGCATCGAGTTCTTCGATGCCGCGGGCAGCCTCGGCGACGGCGGCCTGGGTCTCCAGCGGGCTGGGCGCGCCGGCCGAGCCGCCGTGCGCGAGGGTGGCGGAGAGCAGGTCGCCGTCCCGGGTGACGGCCGTCCAATTCGGCTGCCGGTCGATCAACTGCTGTGCGGCGTCCAGGCTTTCGACGACGGCGGTGCGGCGCAGCAGGTTTCGGGCGGCGGCGGCCATCGGTCCGTCGACCAACTCCCCTGCCGGGCGGGCACCTTCGGGCAGCTGGTCGTCAACGTCCGTGCCATCGGCGGCGATCAGCAGTGCGGCCCGGCCGCCGTCCTCGGCCCGGAGCCGGGTGAGCGCGGCGGCGGCGGTGGCCACGTCCTCGACGGCGACGGCGTCCGCGGCGGCGCCCAGTCCGGCGGCGACGGCGAGTTCGAACCCGGGCTCGACATGCAGCAGTTCGGCGGCGGTGCCGAGTACGCCGGGGCGGCCGAGCAGGGTGGCGCTGCCGTCCTTGCGGCGCAGGGCGAGGGCGAGTGTGTCGTGCCGGGCGGTGAGCGCGGCGCGTTCCTTCTCGGCGGCGGCGAGTGCCTCGCGGGCGGCGCCGGCGGCGCGTTCGGCGTCGGCCAGCGCGGCGCGGGCCCGGTCGTGGCGGCTGTCGGTCTCCTCGTCCCCGGCCGCGTCCTGCTCGCCGCGTTCCCGGAGTTCCTCGTACTCGGACTGGGCGGCCTCGGCGCGCAGTTGGGCTTCGTCGCGGGCGACGGCAAGCCGTTCGATCTCGGCCTCGGCGGCGGTGACGCGGGAGCGGGCGGCGGCGGCCTGGCCCTGCAGCCGGGCCAGGCCCTCGCGCCGGTCGGCGATCGCCCGGGCGGCCGCCTTGAGCCGCAACTCCTCGGCGGCAAGGGCGCGTTCGAGTTCGGCGCGTTCCTCGACGGTTTCGGCGAGCGCGTACTGGGCCTGTTCCAGGGCTTCTTCGAGGGCGGCTTCCTCCTCGCGGACCCGGGCGGCCTCCCGTTCCAGGTCCTCTGGGTCGCGGCCGCGCCGTTCCTCCAACTGCCCTGCGGTGGCGGCGGACCGGGCCCTGGCTTCGGCGAGTCCGATGGTGCCGCGGGTGCGTTCGGCGAGCGCGGAGAGCCGGTACCAGGTCTGCCGGGCGGCTTCCAGCGCGGGCCCGAGCTGTTCGACCTGCGCCTGCAGGACGGCTTCGCGCTGGACGGCGGCGGCGAGTTGCTGTTCGACGGTGGTGCGGCGCAGTTTCAGCGCCAACTCGTCGGCGATCTCGGCCTCGACGGCCTGCCGCAGGGTGAGTACGTCGTCGGCGAGCAGCCGCAGCCGGGCGTCGCGCAGTTCGGCCTGGATGCCGGCGGCCCGCCGGGCGATCTTCGCCTGCCGCCCCAACGGGCCGAGCTGGCGGCGCAGTTCGGCGACCAGGTCCTGAACGCGGTTCAGGTTGGCCTGCATCGAGTCGATCTTCCGCAGCGCCTTTTCCTTGCGCTTGCGGTGCTTGAGGACGCCGGCCGCCTCCTCGATGAAGGCGCGTCGCCCCATCGGGTCGGCGTGCAGCACGGAGTCGAGCTGGCCCTGGCCGACGATGACGTGCATCTCGCGGCCGATGCCGGAGTCGGAGAGCAGTTCCTGGATGTCGAGGAGCCGGCAGCCGGTGCCGTTGAGCGCGTACTCGCTGCCGCCGTTGCGGAACATCGTCCGGGTGATGGTGACTTCGGTGTAGTCGATGGGCAGCGCGCCGTCGGTGTTGTCGATGGTGAGGCTGACTTCGGCGCGGCCGAGCGGGGGGCGCCCGCTGGTACCGGCGAAGATCACGTCCTCCATCTTGCCCCCGCGCAGCGACTTGGCGCCCTGTTCGCCCATCACCCAGGACAGCGCGTCGACGACGTTGGACTTGCCGGAGCCGTTGGGGCCGACCACGCAGGTGATGCCGGGTTCGAAGCGCAGGGTGGTCGCCGACGCGAAGGACTTGAACCCACGCAGGGTCAGGCTCTTCAGGTGCACCCGCCCGCCCTCCTCGCCCTGCCGCGATCCCGCTGTCCGGCTCCGCTGGCGACTGTATCCGGCCGGGCCGCCGACCTGCCCCCAGGTGGCGGTTTGGCCACGCCGCAGGCTGGGCACGTTAGGGCACAAGAACGCCACGGACACGACGAAGGGACGTCCACCTCGGACGTCCCTTGCAGGCTGCCATCCCCTGCGGGGAAGCTCAGTGCGTCACAGCGTCGATCGTGAGGACCACGAGCGATCAGGCCGTCATGTGAATCAGGCCGTTCTGCCGATCAGGTAAGGACCGGCTCGCGCTGGTCCAGGTCGATGCTGTTGAGCAGCGAATGCTCGTCAGCGACAGCGATCAGGGCATCGTTTTCGGCCTGGAGCTTCACGAGCTCGTTCTCCAGGTCCTGGACGCGCTGCTGAAGCCGTCGCATCTCGGAGAGCATTCGCGGGTCGGGGCCGCCGACGTACCCGAGAAGCGCCTTTGCCATGATGTGTGGTCCTCCACGCTGAGTGACCGAACCGTGTACGGTGTGGGTCTTGGGGGGATACGCACGCGCCTGCGCGCCGGACGTGCTGGCTGGGCACTACGAAACAGCCGCTGGTGAGTGGCATGCTCACACGGCGGAGCTTCGCCGGTAAACTCAGACCTGTGCGCGGGTTTCCAGCGTCTCACCAAAGACCGTACGGGTCAACACGATCACCGCACGCTACCGCGCCCCTGTCACCTGCATGGCGGGGTTGTCACGCCATCGGCCGGGGTAGTGGATCACTTCGCTTGCGGAGTCAACCACGAGTCTGCCCGGATGGCAACCGTATGACACCGGCAGTTGCCGGCGGCTCTCCTCCGGCCGGCAACCGCGGTGCGTTCATCGGATCGCGAAGCCCTCGTATCCGTTGCCCACGGCGCTCCAGATTTCGGTGACTCCACTGACCCGACCTGGCGTTCCGGGCCCGCGCAGCGCGGCGAGCAGCCGCTCGCAGTCCGCGCGCGACCCCTCGGCGACCACCTGGACACGGCCGTCCCCGAGGTTGCTCGTGTAGCCCGTCAGCCCGATCTCCAGGGCCCTGGCCCTGGTCCACCAGCGGAACCCCACTTGCTGGACGCGCCCACGCACCCAGATGGTGGCGCGGACGGAACGGTGACTGTCGTGACCTTGCATGCGTCGACCATAGTCGGGCACTTCAGGGGCGTACGGAACGGACTTCACGCCCCTTCTACCGTGCCTCCTCACCGGCCCGCGCGCATTCACAGCGTCGGCATCCGCTCTTGACCGAGCGGCACCTCCCGACCGGGCCGCACCGCTCTCTCAGTGGCGCGGCTCGGCCAGCCGGTGCAGCGTCCAGCCGCGGCCGGCCCGGCCGAGCGGGGCGGTGGCGGCGGTGAACAGTTCGGCGGCCCGGCGGTAGGAGAGCCGGGCCCGGCCGGTGAACGGGCAGCGGTCGGCCTCCGGGGTGCCGGCCGGGGCGCGCCGGTCGGTGAGGAACAGCGGGCCCGCGCTGCGCCCGGCGATCAGCAGTGGCAGCAGCCGGGCGGTGCCGCCGCGCCAGCGCAGCGGGCGCTCGCCGGCGGTGGCGGGGCGGGTCTGCCGGTCGGCCGGGTCGAGCTGGTCCACGTCCAGCGCGAGCAGCCGTTCGATGGGGGCGCCGGTCTCCCGCACCAGGTGCCACAGCACCTTCTCGCGCAGCGGCACCCGCAGCGCGAGCACGGCCCGCGCCTGGGCGTCGGTGAGCGCGGGTTCGGACGCGGCGGCGGGCAGCGGGCGCAGGCTCTCGGCAGGGTCGGCGGCCAGCCAGCCCTGCCCGCACCACCAGCGGACGGCGGCCCGCAGCGCGGACAGTTCGCGGTTCGCGGTGCGCGCGCCGACCGCCCCGGCCCGGGCCGCGAACGCCTCGGCCACCCGCCGGGGCGCGTCCGGCCCGTCCAGCAGGGCGAGCGGCAGCACCGGCGGCGCGGCCCGCCGCCGCTCGGCGCCGGCCGGCGGGGTGCGGCCGACCAGCAGCCAGGCCCAGGTGTGCAGGGCGATCCGGTAGACCCGCCGGGAGCCGTCCGAGAGCCGGGCCTCCGTCAGGTAGCACTCGGCCGCGACGGCGAACTCCACAGGTGTCATATCCGCAGTAAATCGCCAACCCGATGCGCCGTCAATATCGCCTCTGACTGCGGTAAACAAGCGATTTACTGCGGCAATCCCGAGGCTTCCGAAAATTGACACCACAACGCTCAAGTATTTCGCCGGAAGCCCTTGCCGGACGCCTCGGCGGCGGGGCAGTCTGCCGGTCATGGTGCTGACCTCACGGCGGCTCGCCGTCCTGCGCGGGCGGGAGTTCCGCCTCTTCTTCATCGGCTTCGCCGTCTCCCTGTTCGGATCCTCGATGGCCTCGGTGGCCGTGGCGTTCGCCGTGCTCGACAGCGGGGGCGGCGGCTCCGGGCTCGGCGTGGTGATGACCGCGCGGATCCTGCCGATCGTGCTGCTGCTGGTGCTCGGCGGCGCGGCCGCGGACCGGCTGGGGCCGCGGCCCGTGATGCTCGGCTCGGACGGGCTGCGTTTCGCGACCCAGGCGGTGATGGCGGTGCTGATGTTCACCGCGCACGACCGGGTGTGGGCGATGGCCGTGCTGATGGTGTTCTGGGGCCTGGCCGAGGCGGTGTTCATGCCGGCCCTGGACGCGCTGCTGCCCAGGCTCGTCCCGGCCGGTGAACTCTCCGACGCGAACGCCCTGTTGGGGATCGCCCGGAACGGCGTCGCGGTGGCCGGTCCGGCCCTCGCGGGCGGGCTGACCGCCGTCGCGGGTCCCGGCTGGGTGCTGCTGGTGGACGCCCTCTCGTACGCGGTCGGCGGCGTGGCACTGGCCCTGCTCCAGCTGCCCAGGGCCGCCCGGCAGCCGTCCGGCGAGGCCTCGCTGCTGTCCGAACTGCGGGCCGGCTGGAGCGAGTTCAGCTCCCGGCGGTGGCAGTGGGTGAGCACCCTGCAGGCCTGCCTGTTCAACCTGCTGGTGTGGGCGCCGTTCCTGATCCTCGGCCCGGTGGTGGCGGACGCGCGCCTCGGCGGGGCGGGCGGCTGGGGCGTGGTGATGGGCGCGTACGGGGCCGGCGCGGTGCTCGGCGGGCTGGTGCTGCTCGGACGCCGGCCCACTCGTCCGCTGCGCCTGGCGATCGCGGCGACGGCGGGCTGGGCGCTGCCCTCGGGCGCACTGGCGCTGGGCTGGCCGCTGCCACTGGTGGCGGTCGCGGCGGTAGGCGCGGGGGTGACCTCGATCGTCTGCATGACCTTGTTCGCCACGCTGACGCAGCGCCACGTTCCGGCGGAGGCGCTGGGCCGGGTCAGCGCGTACGGGACGCTCGGCGCGTTCGCCTTCGGGCCGGTCGGGCTGGCGCTGGCCGGGCCGATCGCGGACCGGGTCGGCACCGGCTCGGTGCTGGGCTTCGGTGCGGCCTGGCAGTTGGCGTCCTGTGCGCTGACCCTGCTCGTCCTGGGCCGCCGGGAGCCGGCCGACCCCGCCGCCGTCGAGGCCGCCGGGGCCCCCTCCCCCGCCCGGGCATGACAGCGGCCCCCGGTCCGCGAACGGGACCGGGGGCCGGGCAGTGGACGACCGGGCGTCAGTCGCCGAAGTCCCCGCCGCCGAAGTCGCCGCCACCGAAGTCGCCGAAGCCACTGCCGCCGCCGAAGTCCCCACCGCCGCCACCGAAGTCGGCACCGGAGAAGTCGGAGTTGTTGAAGGCCGCGCCCGAGTACTCACCGGCGTCCGCGCCGCCGGTGTAGTCGGCGCCGCCGCCACCGCCGTGGTAGTCGTGGTGGCCGCCCGCGTAGGCGTAGCCGGGGCTGGAGATCACCGAGCCGAGCATGGTGCCGACCAGCAGGCCGGAGAGCATGCCGCCGCCGAAGTAGCCGCCCGCCCACGGGCTGTAGGCCGGGCCGGCGTTCCAGTACGGCTGGTGGCCGTGCTCGGTCTCCACGGTGCGGATGTACGGGTCCTGGCCGGTGGTCAGGCGGTGCGCGTCGTCGGCGCAGGCCGGGACGGAGCGCGGCGCGCCGCCGGCGGGCGCCCACTGGACGTCGGTGGTGGAAGGGCCGTGCCGCGGGTCGAAGAAGCACGGGACGCGGCGCTCGGGCAGCGGCCGGCCGTCGCGGCGGGCGGCGAGGGTGGCCAGCGCGAACCGGCCGTCCTCCAGCGCCTCGGTGACCGGGCGGACGTCGTCGGGCTTCTTGGCCTCGTCCATGGTCCGCTTGGCGCGGTCGTAGGAGTCCAGCGCCCGGCTGTAGTCGGCGCGCTGGGTGTCGTCCGAGCCGGGGGCGCCGGGGTTGAAGTCGAGCCGGTCGAGCTCCTCGCCGAACGCGGTGATGTCCTCGTCCACCACGGTGCGCAGCTGGGCGAGTTCGGCGCGGGCCTTCTCCTCCTTGCGCTTCTTGGCGCGGCGGAACAGCAGGAACACGCCGCCGCCGGCCAGCACCACCAGCACGATCGGGACGATGATCCAGGCCGCGGAGGTGCTGTGCTGCGGGCCCTCGCCCTTGGTCTGGCCGACGGCCTGGTCGACGAAGTCGTTGACGGTGCCGTTGATGTCGCCGTTGTGCGAGCGGAAGGACGAACCGGCGATCTTGCTGGCGGAGTTCGACGACAGCGCCTTGGAGTCGGCCTTGGCGTCGAACCCGTTGCCGCGCCACACCGCGTAGACGCCGACGATGCCGACCTTGGTGCGCAGGTCGTTCATCAGGGTCTTGGGGGCGTAGGCCTGGCTGTCCGGCAGCACCGCGACGAAGATCGGCTTGTCGGCCTTCTTCAGCTTCTTCGCCAGCGCGTCGGCCTGGTCCGGGGAGAACCGGCTGGTCATCGCCGGGTCGACGTAGACCTGAGTCTTCTTCAGCGAGTCGGTCGCGTCGCTCAGTCCGGCCGCCTGGGCGGGCGCGGACAGGCCGAGGACCATCAACAGGCTGAGCAGAGCTGCCAGCACGGCGGCCGGCCCGGTGGCTCGGGAACGTCGAAGCACAGTTCTCATACCAAGACCGTACCGGTCCGAAGTAAGGATCCACGCCCTACCTCGGGACGGTCCGACCCTGACTTCTTCCCCTACCCGGGGACGAGCCCACCGGCCCCGACCCCCGCCGACCGGCCGGAGTTGGGCCCCGCCCGGCCTCGGCCCGGTCGGGAGCAGGCATAGTGGTGACGATCTTCCCTCCTCCCGACAGGAGCTCCCAGCGTGATCCTCGGCCTCGTCACCGCCGTCGCCGCGTCCGTCTGTTACGGCACCGGCTCCGTGCTGCAAGCCGTCGGCGCCCGCCGGTCGGCCCGGCAGGAGGCGGCCGACGGCACCGTCACCGAGCACGGCGGGCCGAGCCTCGCCTCCACCGCGAAGGCCGCCGTCACCTGGGAGTTCATCCTCGGCACGGTGCTGGACTTCATCGGCTTCGGGCTCGGCGCGCTGGCCGCGCGGCTGCTGCCCCTGTTCCTGTCGCAGACCATCATCAGCGCCAACCTGGTGATCACCGCGCTGCTGTCGATCAAGCTGCTCGGGCTGAGGCTGCGCCAGCTGGAGTGGCTGTCCATCGGCATCCTGTGCGGCGCCCTGGTGCTGCTGGCGGTCGCCGCCGGGCCGGAGGGCGGTCACCACGCCGCGCGGGCGTTCCACTGGGGGCTGCTGATCGGCTCCGCGGTGCTGATCGCCGGCGGTTCGCTGATCGTCCGGCGGATGGGCTCCAACGGGGCGATCGTGGCCGGTCTGCTGTCCGGTCTCGGCTTCGGCGCGCTGGGCATCGGCGTGCGCATCCTGGACGGCATCGAGCCGTTCTCGATCACCGCGCTGCTCGCCGACCCGGCGCTGTACGCCATCCTGATCGGCGGCATCGGCGGCATGTACCTGCACACCGTCGCCCTCCAGGTCGGCTCCGTCAACGGCGCGACCGCCGCCCTGGTGGTCGGCGAGACCGTCGTCCCCGGCGCGGTCGGCGTGCTCTGGCTCGGCGACTCCTCCCGCCCGGGCCTCGCCTGGCTGGCCGTCCTCGGCTTCCTGCTGGCCGTGGTCAGCGCCGTCGGCGTCGCCTACTTCGGCGAGGACGGCGGGGCGATCCAAGCGGCCGCCGAGGAGGAGAAGACCTCCGCCGGGAAGTCGAGCTGATGGCCTTCCCGGTGGTTCCCGTGACCGACCCGCACCAGCACCTGCTCGACGCCCTCGACCGGGTGGACGCCGTCTTCGCCCCGTACGCCGAACAGCCCGTCGACGGTTGCACGTACTGCTACGGCGAAGCCGACCTCGCGCTCCTCTCCGGCCCGGTGGCCGGGATACCCGACCGGCTGGTGGACGCCGTGGCCGCCGAAGTCCCCGACCACTGGGACGACTTCCCCGGTCTCTACCGCCGCCTGACCCCACGCATCCTGCGCTCCCTGGCACTCAACGGCGGGGGAGCCGGGCCGGCCATGGTCGCCTCCCGCCTGCTGGCGGCGGGCTGGCGCGAGTGGCCCGAGCGCGTGGCCGTCGAGCGGTTCCTGTCGGCCTGGTGGGAGACCGTCCTGCGGCAGCCGTCCGGCGTGCGCCCGATCGACGCGCTGGAGCTGGCCGTCCCGCTGACCGGCACGCTCGTCCCGTGGCTGGAGCGGTGGGCGCAGGTGGGCACCGGGTACGCCGAGGAGCAGCTCTCGGCGGCGGTCGACCGCTGGCTGGAACGCCGGTTGGAGGTGCGCTTCGGCTTCCACGAGGAGTTCGACGCACGGCCGGTGCTGCCGGAGTGGCTGCTCACCCTCGACCCGGACTTCCTCGGCGCCTACCGGCTCCAGGAGATCGAGCGGATCGCGTACAGCTGATCAGCGCGGCCGGCGCTGGCACTTCGGGCAGTAGTAGCTGGAGCGGTTCATCCAGGCGTCCCGCCGCATCGCCGTCCCGCAGCGGCGGCACGGCTCGCCCTCGCGGCCGTAGGCGTCGAGGTCGCGGGAGAAGTAGCCGCTCTCGCCGTTGACGTTGACGTACAGCGAGTCGAAGCTGGTGCCGCCGACGGCCAGTGCCGCCGTCATCACGTCCCGGGCGTGGCCGAGCAGTTCGAGCGCGGCGGGGCGGGTGAGGGTGGCGGTGGGGCGTTCGTAGTGCAGGCGGCTGCGCCACAGCGCCTCGTCGGCGTAGATGTTGCCGACGCCGCTGATCAGCGTCTGGTCGAGCAGGGCCCGCTTCACGGTGGTCCGCTTGGCCTTCAGCGCGGTGACGAACGCCGCGTCGTCGAAGCGTGCGTCGAGCGGGTCGCGGGCGATGTGGGCGAGCGAGAGCGGGGTGGACTCGGGGTCGTCCGGCTCGGTCTCCTCGACGGCGAGGCCGCCGAAGGTGCGCTGGTCGACGAAGCGCAGTTCGGTGCCGCCGTCGGCGAACCGGAGGCGCACCCGCAGGTGCACCGAGTCGGCCATGTCGGCTTCCTGGACGAGCAGTTGACCGCTCATGCCGAGGTGGCCGATCATCGCCAGGCCGTCGTCGAGCGGCACCCACAGGTACTTGCCGCGGCGCTGCGGTTCCCCGAAGGTGCGGCCGCGCAGCAGCGCGGTGAACTCCTCGGCGCCGCCTGCCTGTCGGCGGACGGCGCGCGGGTGGAGCACCTCGATGTCGCTGACGGTCCGGCCGGCGGCCCAGCGGGCCAGGCCGCGGCGGACGACTTCGACTTCGGGGAGTTCGGGCACCGGTCAGACGGCCGCGGTCGGCTGGTCGCCGTCGGTGCCGCCGTCCTGCTTGGCCTTGATCGCGCGCCAGGCGGATTCGGCGGCCTTCTGCTCGGCTTCCTTCTTGGAGCGTCCGCTCCCGGAGCCGTAGTCCTGGCCGGCCACCCGGGCGGCGGCGGTGAAGGTCTTCTCGTGGTCCGGTCCGGACTCGGTGACCACGTACTCGGGAACACCGATGCCGACGGCGGCGGTGAGTTCCTGGAGGCTGGTCTTCCAGTCGAGGCCGGCGCCGAGCAGCGCGGATTCCGCGATCAGCGGGTCGAACAGCCGGTGGACGAAGTCCGTGGCCGAACCCAGACCCTGGTCGAGGTAGATGGCGCCGATCACGGCCTCGACGGTGTCGGCGAGGATCGACGACTTGTCGCGGCCGCCGGTTCCTTCCTCACCCTTGCCGAGCCGGATGAAGGCTCCGAGGTCCAGGCCGCGGCCGACCTCGGCGAGCGCGCGGGAATTGACCACCGCGGCACGGAGTTTGGCGAGCGTCCCCTCGGCGACCTCCGGGTGGAGGCGGTAGAGGGTGTCGGTCACCACCAGGCCCAGCACCGAGTCGCCGAGGAATTCCAGGCGCTCGTTGGTGGGCAGCCCGCCGTTCTCGTACGCGTACGAGCGGTGGGTCAGGGCACGTACCAGAAGGGCGCGCTCAAGTGAGTACCCGAGGCGCCCTTCCAGGACGTCGTATTCGGTCGAAGCCGGCCCGCCGCCCTTGCCCCCGTTGGAATTGGGGTTCGGCTTGCGAGAAGAATTGCTGCCGTCCGACATCGATCCGTGCACCCCGCCGATCAGACCGAGAGGACCTGGCGACGGTTGTACGTGCCGCAGCTCGGGCACGCGATGTGCGCAAGCTTCGGCTCGTGGCAGCGGTCGCACGCGACGAGCGCGGGCACGACGGCCTTCCAGTTGGAACGCCGGTGACGCGTGTTGCTGCGCGACATCTTCCGCTTCGGAACAGCCACGGTAAATCTCCTGGTTCTACGGCGAGACCCTCACGGGTAGCGCTGTGTCTTATTCCTCGTCACCCTCGTCGCCGGGGGCGGCGGAGAGTCCCTGCAGAGCCGCCCACCGGGGGTCGGCGGCATCGTGGTGGTGCGACGGGTCGTCGCTCAGGCGGGCCCCGCACTCGGAGCACAGACCCAAGCAGTCTTCCTGGCACACCGGCTGCAGCGGCAGTGCGAGCACCACCGCGTCACGCAGCACCGGCTGGAGGTCGAACAGGTCGCCCTCCAGGCGGTAAGTCTCGTCCTCGGACTCCTCGTCGAAGTCGTCTCCCGCGATCGCGCGGTGACGCTCCTCGGACTCCGGGTAGTAGTACAGCTCCTGGAAGTCGACCTCCAGGTCGTCCTCCAGCGGCTCCAGGCAGCGGGAGCACTCGCCGGTCACGTGGGCCTCGGCGGTACCGGTGACCAGCACGCCCTCGACCACGGACTCCAGGCGGAGCTCCAGCTTGATCTCGCTCTTCTCGGGGACGCCGATCACATCCGCGACACCGAGGTCCGCCGGGGCCTCCAGGGTCCGGGACACCTTGCGCAGCGAGCCGGGGCGACGGCCGAGCTCATGCGTGTCGAACACGAGCGGGTCGCGGTGGTCGAGGCGGTTCAAGGCTTCCTGACTTCCTGACGGCGGCACACGCATTCCTGCGTGGCGCGGACTTTGGTTCCTGCGGTGCGCGGCCCGGCTGCGGGCACGCGGCGAACCCGGCACGAGCAGGCCGGAGTGGTCAGACTACCCGAGAGTCCGGGCCGAACCCAACTCGTCGCCGTTCACCGGCCGCCGAGCTCCCGCAGCCGGGTCATGTCGATCATGCTGGTGTCGAAGAAGCTGGTCTCGTCCAGTCCGGCCTGCTGCTGCGGCAGCCCGGCCTGCTGCGGCTGCTGCGGCTGCTGCTGGTAGCCGTGCGGGTCGGCGGGCAGCGCCTGCGGCTCGGCGGGCAGCGGGTTGCCCCACTGGTCGTAGCCCGGCTGCTGGTACTGCTGCTGCTGGTAGTACGACGGGTCGACCGGCTGCTGGTAGCCGTAGGGCTGCCCGTACGGGTCGGTCTGCGGGGCCGCCGCCGGGTCGTAGCCGCCCCCGTAGACCTCGGCGTACTGCGGGGCCTGCGGCTGGCCGTACTGGTCCTCGGCGGGGTTCTGCCAGCCCGCGGCGGCCGGGGTCGACTCGGGCCAGCTCTGGTGCTGCGGGACCTCCGCGTACCAGGACTGCTCGCCGTCGGTGGTGGCGAAGCCGGCCGCCACCGCCTCGGCGCGGTTCTTGAGCTGCTGGGCCTCGTCGGCGGCGGCCAGGTAGGCGCCCAGCTCGTCGATCGGGGCCTTGCCGAGCAGCTTGTCGCGGCCCTTGCCGACCGCCTCCAGGGTCGCCGAGAGCACCGCCTCCAGGGTGGCGAGCTTCACATCGACGTACTCGTCGGCCTCCGGGCTGAGGCTGATCCGCTGCGGCTGGAACTCCTCGCCGTCCTCGGTGCCCTCGCCCTCCGGCTGGTACACCCCGGCCTCGCCGCGCAGCTTCTGCCGGCCGCGGCCGACCGCGCCGAGCGTCTTGGTGAGCACCACCTCGAAGTTGGCGAGCTTGGAGTCGACGTAGTCGTCCGCCTCGGCGCGCTTGGTGTGTTCCTCGGAGCGGGCCTCGTTGAGGATCCGGTCCGCCTCGGCCTGGGCCTTGCGCACCACCTCGGTGTCGGAGATGAGCGAGCCGCGCTCGTCGTGCGCGCCGCGGATGATCTGGTCGGCCTGCGCCTGGGCGTCGGCGACCATTTGTTGATGGTCCGCCACCACCGACTGCGCCTTGGCGAGTTCGGCGGGCATGGCGTCGCGCAGTTCGCGCAGCAGGCCGGTCAGTTCGGCGCGGTTGACCACGCAGGAGGCCGACATCGGCATCGCCTTGGCCTTCTCGACCATGGCGATGATCTGGTCGAGTTTCTGCTGCACGTCCACGGGCGTCTTCAGTCTTTCCGTGTGCCGCCGAGGTGCGGCGGAGGCAGTGCCACGAGGTCGCGGACTGCGCCCCCGGGGCCGGGAGTACAGACTGTACGGCCACCCACCCCGCCGCTCACAACGGCCAGGGCCTGTCCGGCCGGTCCTGGCGCCCGGCAAGACCGGCCGGACGGACCCCAGGTCACTTGCGGCGTTCGGCGATCCTCTCGACCAGCCGCCGGTTCACCACCTCGGGCAGCAGGTGGGAGACGTCACCACCCAGCGAGGCGACTTCCTTGACCAGGCTGGAGGACAGGAAGCTGTACGTCGGCGAGGTCGGCACGAACAGCGTCTCCACGCCGGTCAGGCCGTGGTTCATCTGCGCCATCTGCAGCTCGTAGTCGAAGTCGCTGACCGCACGCAGGCCCTTGATGATCGCCGGGATGCCGCGCTGCGTGCAGAAGTCCACCAGCAGGCCGCTGTGCGACTCCGCCTGGATGTTGCCCAGGTGCGCGGTGGTCTCCTCGATCAGGGCGAGCCGCTCCTCGATCGTGAACATCCCCTGCTTGCTGCGGTTCACCGCCACCGCCACGTGCACCACGTCGTACAGCTTCGAGGCCCGCTCGATGATGTCGAGGTGTCCGTTGGTGATGGGGTCGAAGGACCCCGGACAGACGGCGCGGCGCATGGGTGTGCTCCCTTGTGGGGCGGGATGTTCTGCTACGAGTCTTGGTCAGCCCCGGTAGCGGCGCGACCGTACCAGAGCGTGCCCTCGCCGTAACGGCGCGAGCGCAGCCCTTCGAAGCCGTCCGGCCAGCCGAACTCGCCCCCTCGGGTGCTGCGTTCCACGGTGACGAGAACATGCTCGGACAGCCAGCCCCCCGAGCGGAGTGTGACCAGCATCTCCCGCAGTACGGCGTCCTCCACCGCGTACGGCGGGTCCAGGAACACCAGGTCGTACGGCTCGGCCGGCGGGGCGCCCGCGATCACCTTCTCCGCCTTGTCCGCCCGCACCTCCGCGCCCGGCAGCCCCAGCGTCCGGACGTTCTCCCGCACCGTCTTCACCGCGCCCGCGTCGGCCTCCACCAGCAGCGCGTGCGCGGCGCCCCGGGACAGCGCCTCCAGCCCGACCGCGCCACTGCCCGCGAACAGGTCCAGCATCCGCGCCCCGGCGATCGGCCCGAACAGCGCCTCGACGGTGGAGAACATCGCCTCCCGCGCCTTGTCGGAGGTCGGACGGGTGTTCCGGCCGGGCGGCGCGGCGAGGGGGCGGCCTCCGGCAACACCGGCGATGACGCGGGGCATGACGTTCCTTAGGTGGGAGGGACTGCGCGCCCGACCATAGCTGACAAATCGTGCATGGCCGGGCGCGCAGTCGCTCACGTCAGCGCTTACTCGTTGGACGCCGCGCCCAACAGGGTCGGCGAGGCGTAGCGCGACCAGGACAGGCAGCCGTCCGGCGGGCAGTACTCCGGGCGGCGCGGGTCGTGGCCGAGTTCGCGCAGCTTGGTGCGGACGGAGTCGGGCGTGCGGCCGTAGCGGGCGGCGATCCGGGCGATGGTGTCGCCGTCGTGGAAGCGCCGGACCAGTTCTTCCTCGTGCTGCGGCACCCAGGGGGAGCCGTGGCCGGGGTAGAGCTCGCGCAGCACGTCGCGGTCGGGGATGGGCTCGGAGATGTCGGCGACGATCGCCAGCGCGCGCAGGGCGCGGTTGAGCGCGATGCGCAGTGAGGCGACGTCCTCCACCGGGAGGCGGAGCTTGCCGGAGGCGACCGGGTTGGCGGAGTTGCCCTCGCGCCAGCCGGTCAGGGTGAGGGTGACTTCGCGGTCGTCTTCGCTGGCGACCTCGATCCGGAAGACCTTGTCGCCGAGCGGGAGCTCGTTGAGGTGACGGAATGCCATGCAATGACCCCCAAATCTCGTGCCGGGAGCGCGACTTGAGGAGCGCCCCGAACAACTACATTCTCTCTCGGGGCACTGACAATCCGACCTGATCACACCGCCTGTCAGCCCTTCTCCAGGTACTCCGCGCGGTCCTCGTCGAGCAGGCTCTCCAGCGCCGTGCGCAGTTCGGGGTGGGCGGCGAGTTCGGGGTCGGCGGCGACCAGTCGGGTGGCCTCGGCGCGGGCGGTGGCGATGACGTCCTCGTCGTCGAGGACGGAGAGCACCTTGAGCGAGGACTTCACGCCGGACTGGGCCTGGCCCAGGACGTCGCCCTCGCGGCGCTGTTCGAGGTCGATCCGGGAGAGCGCGAAGCCGTCCAGGGTGCCGGCCACCGCGTCGAGCCGGGCGCGGGCGGCGCTGGCCGCGGGCATGTCGCTGACCAGCAGGCAGAGCCCTGCGGCGGATCCCCGGCCGACCCGGCCGCGGAGCTGGTGGAGCTGGGAGACGCCGAACCGGTCCGCGTCCATGATCACCATGACGGTGGAGTTGGGGACGTTGACGCCGACCTCGATGACGGTGGTGGCGACCAGCACGTCGACCTCGCCGGCGGCGAAGCGGCGCATCA
Organism: Kitasatospora sp. NPDC004614; assembly: GCF_042873675.1. NCBI lineage: Bacteria > Bacillati > Actinomycetota > Actinomycetes > Kitasatosporales > Streptomycetaceae > Kitasatospora > Kitasatospora sp. NPDC004614. The sequence continues at coordinate 28,032 of NZ_JBIALR010000024.1, read as the reverse complement.
CGTCGTCCTTGGCGTCGGGGGCGAGCCGGCCGTGCAGGATCTCCACCCGCAGTCCGGCGAGCGGTCCCTTGGCGAGCTTCTCGGCGGTCTCGACCACGGCGAGCGGGGGCCGGCGCTCCTCGCTGTCCGCGCCGCCCGCGTCGACCTCCTCCGGGTCCTCCTTGCGCTTCTTCCTGCCCTTCGGCGCCTCGTCCTCGTCGCCGATCCGCGGGCAGACCACGTACGCCTGGTGGCCCTTGCCGACCTCCTCGCGGACGCGTTCCCAGGCGCGGGTGAGGAAGTTGGGCTTCTCCAGGGCGGGGACGACGTGGGTGGAGATCGGCGAGCGGCCGGACGGCAGCTGGTCGAGGACGGAGGTCTCCAGGTCGCCGAAGACGGTCATCGCGACGGTGCGCGGGATCGGGGTGGCGGTCATCACCAGCAGGTGCGGGGGCTGTTCGCCCTTGGCGCGCAGCGCGTCGCGCTGTTCGACGCCGAACCGGTGCTGCTCGTCGACGACCACCAGGCCGAGGTCGGCGAACTGCACCTTGTCCTCGATCAGGGCGTGCGTGCCGATGGTGATGCCGGCCTTGCCCGAGGCCATGTCGAGCATCGCGCCGCGGCGGGCGGCGGTGCCCATCGAGCCGGTGAGCAGGGCGACCCGGGTGCCGATCTCGGAGCCGCCGATCATCCCGGCCTCGGCGAGGTCGCCCATCATCTCGACGATGGAGCGGTGGTGCTGCTGGGCGAGCACCTCGGTGGGTGCGAGCAGTACGGCCTGGCCGCCGGTGTCGACCACGGCGAGCATGGCGCGCAGCGCGACCAGGGTCTTGCCGGAGCCGACCTCGCCCTGCAGCAGGCGGTGCATGGGGTGTTCGGTGGCGAGGTCGGCGAAGATCTCGGCGCACACCTTCTGCTGGCCGTCGGTCAGCGTGAACGGCAGCCGGGCGTCGAACGCGTCCAGCACCCGGCCGGGGACGGCGCGGCGCGGGACGGCGGGCAGCGCGGAGTCGGCGGCCCGGCGCTGAGCGAGCGCGACCTGGAGGACGAACGCCTCGTCCCAGCGCAGCCGGTTCTGGGCGCGTTCCTTCTCCACCTGGTTGCGCGGGCGGTGGATCAGTTCGAGCGCCTCGGGCAGCGGGATCAGGTCGTGCTCGGCGCGCAGTTCGGCGGGCAGCGGTTCGCCGACGTCCGCCAGGTGCTTGGTGAGGGCGAGTTCGACGCAGAGCGACAGCTTCCAGCTGGGCAGTTGGGCGCTGGCCGGGTAGACCGGGATGAGCCGGCCGGCGAACTGCTTCGCCGCCGAGGACCCTTCCTCGTCGTCGATCAACTGGTAGTCGGGCGAGGCGAGTTGGCGGGTGCGGTTGAACATGCCGACCTTGCCGGCGAACAGGCCCTGCTGGCCGGGCTTGAGTTCCTTCTGCCGCCAGCCCTGGTTGAAGAACACCAGGGAGAGCCGGGAGCGGCCGTCGGTGACCACCACCTCCAGCCGGTCGCCCTTGCGGCCGCGGAACGGGATCAGCGTGACCTTCTCGATCCGGGCCAGCACGGTGACGTGCTCGTCCACGTCCAGCTCGTCCAGGCTGGTGAGTTGGCCGCGCTCGACGTACCGGCGCGGATAGTGGTGCAGCAGGTCGCCGACCGTGCGCAGCTTGAGGGAGTCGGCCAGCACCTTCGCGGTGCGGTCGCCGACCAGGTCCTTCAGTGGTTCATCGAGAGCGCCCATCGGATCCCATTTCACACCACGGGACCGACGTCGCGGCTCACTCGACGCCGATCAGCAGCGGCGCGGCCTCCTGGCCGCCCTGGTAGGCGACGGTGTCGACCTCGGGACGGGTGCGCCTGGCGTGCGCGATCAGCCGGTCGGCGAGCTCGGCGGGGGCGTCCTCGCCGAGTACCAGGGTGACGAGTTCGCCGGACGCGGCGATCATCCGGTCCAGCACGGTGAGCGCGGTCTCGGTGAGGTCGTGGCCGATCACCGCGACGTCGCCGTCGATCAGGCCGAGCACGTCACCGGCCTGGCAGACGCCGGCCATCGTCCAGGACTCGCCCTCGGCGACGGCGAGTTCGGCGTACCGGGTGGCGCCGGCGGCGGACGTCATGGCGACCACGTCCTCGTCGAAGCGGCGGCCGGCGTCGTGCACGGCCAGCGCGGCCAGGCCCTGCACCGGCGAACGGGTGGGCAGCACGGCGATCCGCACGCCCTCCTCGCGCAACTGGTCGGCGGCGGCGCCCGCGGCGGCCCGCAGTTCGGGGTCGTTGAGCAGCAGGATCACCTCGCGGGCCGCGCAGCGGTGCACGGCGGCGACCAGTTCGGCGCTGGCGGGGGCCCGGTCCGGGTCGGCGGCGAGCACCACCGAACCGGCCTGCTCGCACAGTTGGGCCAGCCCGCTGCCGGACACCACGCTCAGCACCGCCCGCCCGTGCGAGACGGTCTCCTCGCGCTCGCCCGCGCGGGCCGCCGCCTCGGCGAAGTGCGTGATCCGGATCCGGTACGGCCGGCCCGCCTCGACGCCCGCCTCCACGGCAGCGCCCGCGTCGTTCACGTGCACATGGACGTTCCACAGGCCGTCGCCGCCGCCGATCACCAGCGAGTCGCCGAGCTGCCCCAGCCGCTCGCGCAGCCTCGGCAGTTGCCCGTCCTCGGCCTCCAGCAGGTAGATCACCTCGAACGCGGGATGGCCGGGCCCCGGCGGACGCTCGTGCCCCTCGCAGCCGGCCACCACCACCGGGTCCACCTCCCGCCGCAGCGCCACCGGCCCCATCGGCTGCTGCCCGGACACCGCGTCCACCAGCGCGCCCAGCACGGCGACCAGGCCACGACCGCCGGCGTCCACCACCCCCGCCTCGGCGAGCACCGACAGCTGGTCCGGGGTGAGCAGCAGCGCCTGCCGGGCCGCCCGGTACGCCTCCTTCGCCTGACCGGTCAGGCCGTCCGCGGCCCGCGCGGCACCGGCGGCGGCCGCGGCGACGGTCAGCAGGGTCCCCTCGACCGGCTCCGCGACAGCCAGGTACGCCGAGCGCGCACCGTTGTCGAGGGCCTCCCCCAGCTCGCCACCCTCCGCCAGCACCTCGGCGAGACCGCGCAGCCACTGCGCGAGGATCACACCCGAATTGCCGCGCGCCCCGATCAGCGCCCCCCGGGCCGCGGCGGTGGCGGCGGCCGCCAGCGCGGGCTGCTCCTCGACGGCTTCCGCGAACAGCGCGTCCAGAGCCTCGGCGGCGGACTCCACGGTCAGATACAGGTTGGTGCCGGTGTCGCCGTCCGGGACCGGGTAGACGTTCAGCGCGTCGATCTCCTCGCGGGCCTGGCCGAGGGCCGCCAGCGCGAGCCGGCACCAGGTGCGGACGGCCGGGGCGTCGAGGGTGTCCAGCACCAGGTCTCCTCCGGGTGAACGCCACGAGAACGCGACGGGACGCGGTGGCGAGGGGCGATGCTGGCAGGTTATCGGCCCCCACGGCGACGCCTGCGGCACCCTCCACCGCAGGTCGCGGGAACGATCACCTCCGCGATCGTGGTAGTTTCGTTGAGCGGGAGTCACCGTTGTATGCTCTCCCGGTTGCCTGGAACAACCCGGGCTTTCAAGTTCGTGAATCTGAAGTCTTGGAGTGACTCCTGTGGCAGCCAACTGCGACGTCTGCGGCAAGGGCCCGGGCTTCGGCAACAGCATCTCCCACTCGCACCGCCGCACCCCCCGTCGTTGGAACCCCAACATCCAGACGGTGCGCGCTGTGGTTGGGCGCACGCCGAAGCGGCTCAACGTCTGCACCTCGTGCATCAAGGCCGGTAAGGTCTCGCGCTGACGCGCTGACCGGTCCGCCGGTCACCTTCTTGCTGTGGCGAAAGCCGACCATCCCCTTCGGGGGTCATGGTCGGCTTTCGCTGTTTTTGCATTCGGGGTGCGAACCCAGGGGCCCGGGGAACGGCGGGGCCGAGTCTGCGGAGGATCAACTGGGCTCTGAGCGTTCCGCCGTTTCTGGTCCCCGTCTCTGACCCGCCGCAGTCTCGACCCTCTGCTGTCTCCGACCACCCGCAGCTCGGCCCCGCCGTTCCCCGGGCCCCTGGTGGTTCCCCCTCTGCCTATCTCTGGCGCCAGAAGTGGTCCACCGGCCCGATGCCGGAACCCAGTGCGAAGCCGTGCTCGATGGCGCCCGTCACATACGACTTGGCGTTCGCGACGGCCGTGGGCATCGGCTCGCCCTTCGCCAGCTGCGAAGCGATCGCGCTGGCGAGGGTGCAGCCGGTGCCGTGGGTGTGGCGGTTGTCGTGGCGGGGGGCGCGGTACCAGTGGGTTTCGCCGGTGGGGCCGAGCAGGAGGTCGGCGGCTTCGCCTTCGAGGTGGCCGCCCTTGATGAGGGTCCAGCGGGGGCCGAGGTCGCGGAGTGCCTTCGCGGCGTCGAGCATCCGGCTCTCGTCGGTGACCTCGAGGCCGGTGAGTTGGGTCACTTCGTGCAGGTTGGGGGTGACCAGGGTGGCGACCGGCAGAAGGCGCTCGCGGACAGTGGCGACGGCCTCCGCGGCGAGTAGCGCGTCGCCGTGCTTGGAGACTCCGACGGGGTCGACGACCACGGGGGCGGGGGCGTCGGTGAGGAGTGCGGAGACGGTTTCGACGAGTTCGATCGAGGCGAGCATGCCGGTTTTGATCGCCTGGACGCCGATGTCGTCGACGACGCTGCGGTACTGGGCGCGGACGGCTTCGGCGGGCAGTTCCCAGTAGCCCTGGACGCCGAGCGAGTTCTGCGCGGTGACGGCGGTGATGACGCTCATGCCGTGGACGCCGAGGGCGAGCATCGTCTTGAGGTCGGCCTGGATGCCGGCACCGCCGCCGCTGTCGGAGCCGGCGACGGTGAGCACCCGGGGCGGGGCGGTGTTGGTGGTCATGCGCCCCAACCTATCCACCGGGGGAAACGCGTCAGAGCACGGCCTCGGATTCGGTCCAGCGGTCCGGCGGGACGGTCTTGAGCCGGGCGACGCCGTCGGACATCGGGGTGAGCCGGATCCCGGTGTTGCGCAGGGCGGTGAAGTGGCCGAAGGCGCCCTGGTGGACGGCTTCGACGGCGTGCCAGCCGAAGCGGGTGGCGAGGACCCGGTCGAGCGCGGTGGGGGTGCCGCCGCGCTGGGTGTGGCCGAGGATGACCGGCGTGGCCTCCTTGCCGAGCAGGTTCTCCAGTTCCATGGCGAGCCGGGTGCCGATGCCGCCGAAGGTCTGGTGGCCGAACCGGTCGACCTGGCCGTGTTCGAAGCGCAGGGTGCCGGGCAGCGGCTGGGCGCCTTCGGCGACGGCGACGATGGCGAATTTCTTGCCGCGCCGGAAGCGGTCCTCGATCATCCTGGCGACGGCCTCGATGTCGAAGGGCTTCTCGGGGATGAGGATGCCGTGGGCGCCGCCGGCCATGCCTGCGGTGAGGGTGATCCAGCCGGTGTGCCGGCCCATGAGCTCGACCACCATGACGCGCTGGTGGGATTCGGCGGTGGTCTTCAGCCGGTCGATGGCCTCGGTGGCGACGTGCACGGCGGTGTCGAAGCCGAAGGTGACGTCGGTGGCGTCGATGTCGTTGTCGATGGTCTTGGGGACGCCGACCACCGGCAGTCCGGCGTCGCTGAACAGTTCGGCGGCGGTCAGGGTGCCTTCGCCGCCGATCGCGATCAGTGCGTCGATGCCGAGTTCGGCGGCGAGTTCGGCGGAGTTCTCGACCGCCCAGCGGATCCGTTCGCGCTGCACCCGGGCGGAGCCGAGGATGGTGCCGCCGAGGGTGAGCAGGCCGGTGACGTCGTCGTGCGAGACCGGGCGGGCGCGGCCCTCGATCAGGCCGAGGAAGCCGTCCTCGATGCCAAGGATCTCGTCGCCGTGGACGTCGGTGCCGCGGTGGACGACGGAGCGGATCACCGCGTTGAGTCCGGGGCAGTCGCCGCCGCTGGTGAGAACGCCGATGCGCATGGTGGCTGTGTTCTCCTGCTCCCGGGGGCGCGGGGCCCCCGCGTAGATGGAGACCGGACCGCCGCCATCGCCGGCCCGCCCAACAGCCGCCACCCTACGCGTTCACGGGCCTACCGAGGGGTAGCCACGGGCGGCCTAGCCCTCGGCGAAGTGGTCCCAGCCGGCGGTGCGGTCCCAGGGGGCGCCGTCGACGGTGACCACTCCCCCGCGGCCGGGTCGGGCGGGGCGGACCACCTCGCCGATCTGCCGCCAGCGGGCCGGGAGGCCGGCGCTCTTGGGGAAGGTCGCGACGATCGCGTGGTCCTCGCCGCCGGACAGCACCCACACCAGCGGGTCGACGCCGACGGCCTGGCCGATGTCGGCCATCTGCGCGGGGACGTCGAAGTCCGCGGCCCGCAGGTCGATGTCCACGCCGCTGGCCCGGGCGACGTGGCCGAGGTCGGCGACCAGCCCGTCGGAGACGTCGACCATGGCGGTGGCGCCGAGGTCGCTGGCGGCGGGGCCGGCGTGGTACGGCGGTTCGGGGCGGCGGTGCGCCTCGACGAAGGCGCGCGGGGAGCGGAAGCCGCGCTGGAGGACGGTGAGGCCAGCCGCGGACCAGCCGAGCCAGCCGGTGACGGCGACCACGTCGCCGACCTGGGCGCCGGAACGCACCACGGGGCGGCGGCCCTGCAGGTCGCCGAGGGCGGTGATGGCGAGGGTGATGGTGTCGCCGCGGACCACGTCGCCGCCGACCACGGTGGCGCCGGCCACCTGGCACTCGTCGCGCAGGCCGTCCATCAGTTCGGTGGCCCAGGTGGTGGGCAGGTCGGCGGGGGCGACCAGGCCGAGCAGCAGGGCGGTGGGGACGGCGCCCATCGCGGCGATGTCGGCGAGGTTCTGCGCGGCGCACTTGCGGCCCACGTCGTACGCGGTGGACCAGTCGCGGCGGAAGTGCCGGCCCTCGATGAGTACGTCGGTGGTGGCCACCACCCGTCCGTCGGGGGCCTTGACCACGGCGGCGTCGTCGCCGGGCCCGAGTTCCACCGCCGGCGTCATCGGCAGCCGTGCGGTCAGCTCCCGGATGAGCCCGAACTCGCCGAGCTCGCCCACGGTCCCCTGCATCAGCCCGTCCTCCCGCGTTCTTCACGTGATCCGTCTGGGGTGCGCCCCCCGCGCGGCAGCGTACGCCCTCAAGGGGTGCCGAGGTCTCCCCTGTGCCGCTGTCGCGCGGTAGCGTGGTGATCAGACTGCCGGTCAGCAACTCCCCCCACCCAGCCGCCTGGAGGTCCACTGTGGTGCAGGCCTACATCCTGATCCAGACCGAGGTGGGCAAGGCCACCGCGGTCGCCGAGTCCATCTCCAAGATCCCCGGCGTGATCACGGCCGAGGACGTCACCGGTCCGTACGACGTGATCGTCCGGGCCGAGGCCGAATCCATCGATGACCTGGGCCGTCTTGTGGTGGCGAAGGTGCAGCAGGTGGAGGGCATCACCCGCACCCTGACCTGTCCGGTGGTCCGCCTGTAGGGGCGCTTACCATCGACGGATGCGTTCACGTGAGCTCCTGAACCGCCTTCCCGCACCGGTCCGCTGGCTCGCTCCGCCGGCCGTCCTGCTGTCCTGCACCGCGCTGCTGGCCTTCGTCTGGAGCGGCGACCCGGACGTCAAACCGCCGACGCCGGAGGCCCAGGTCGCGCAGTACTGCGAGGCGCTGGACGCCAAGCTGCCCGCGGACGTGCTCGGCCACCCGCGCAAGGACCCGTCCCCGGCCTCGCCGTACACCGCTGCCTGGGCGTCCTCGCCGCGCACCGTGCTGACCTGCGGCGGGGACCGGCCGGATTACATGAGCGCTTTCGACCGGAAGGGCCCGTGCATCGACGAGGTCAGCTGGGGCATGGACAAGGACGGGGAGGGCGGCTACTGGTTCGCCACCGGGCTGCGCAAGGCGTACGTGGAGGTGCACGTCCCGGCGGGCGCGTACACCAACTACGCGGACCCGCTGAGCTCGTACACCGAGGCCATCCGGTCGACCATCCCGACGATCAACGGGACGGCCGACTCGGACTGCTTCGGCGACGGCGCCTAGTAACTAGCGCAGGCCGGTGGAACGGCGCAGCGCGGCGGCCAGCAGGCGGTCGATCAGCTCGGCGTAGGGCACGCCGGTGGCCTCCCACATCTTGGGGTAGGCGGAGATCGGCGTGAAGCCGGGCATGGTGTTGATCTCGTTGACCATCCACCGGCCGTCGTTCAGCAGGAAGAAGTCGACCCGGGCGAGGCCCTCGCAGCCGAGGCCGTCGAACACCTCGACGGCCTGCCGCTGGAGTTCGGTGCGCTCGGCGTCGGTGAGCTTCGCGGGGATCTCGACCTCGGAGGAGTCGATGTACTTGGCCTCGAAGTCGTAGAACTCGAAGTCGGCGTCGACCAGCACCTCGGCGGGCACCGAGGCGCGCGGGCCGTCCTCGAACTCCAGCACGCCGCACTCGATCTCGCGGCCCTCGACGCCCTTCTCGACGATCACCTTGGGGTCGTGGCGGCGGGCCTCGTCGATCGCGGCGTCCAGGTCGGCGAGGTCCTTGACCTTGGTGATGCCGATCGAGGAGCCGGCCCGGCAGGGCTTGACGAACAGCGGCAGGCCGAGCGCGGCGATCCGCTCGCGGGCGGCGGCCCGGCCGGTCTCGGTCTGCCAGTCGCGCGGCTTGACCACCGTGTACTCGCCCGCGTACAGGCCGAGCGACTCGATGATCCGCTTGGTGAACTCCTTGTCCATGCCGACCGAGCTGGCCAGCACGCCGGAGCCGACGTACGGCACCCCGGAGAGCTCCAGCAGGCCCTGCAGGGTGCCGTCCTCGCCCCAGGGGCCGTGCAGCAGCGGCAGCACCACGTCGACCTCGCCGAGCACCTTGGGGGCGGCGCCGGGCTCGCTCCACACCACGTCGCGGTTGCCGGGGGCGAGGGGCAGCGCCACCTGGCCCTCGGTGGACTCGGCGACCTGGTCGACGTCGGGCATCCGGCCGTCGGTGATCGCCATCCGGGCGGGTTCGTCGCCGACCAGGGCCCAGCGGCCCTCGTGGGTGATGCCGATCGGCAGCACCTCGTACTTGCTGCGGTCGATCGAGCGCAGCACGCTGGCGGCGGTGACCACGGACACGCCGTGCTCGGAGCTCCGGCCGCCGAAGACGATCGCGACGCGCGGCTTGGCCGACTGGTTCGGGGAGGTCTGTTCGATGCTCATATCGGCGTTGAGACTACCGTCCGATTCCGGTCACCGGCGCTCCGGCTTGGCCGAACGGGCCATCAAGCCCTTCAGCACTTCCTGGGTCGGCCGGCCGTTGTGCACCACGTCGACGACGGCTTCGACGATCGGCATCTCCACACCGTTGCGCCGGGCCAGGTCGAGCACCGACTCGCAGGACTTCACGCCCTCCGCGGTCTGGCTGGTCGCCGCGATGGTCTCGGCGACCGTCATGCCGCGGCCCAGGTTGGTGCCGAAGGTGTTGTTCCGGGACAGCGGCGAGGAGCAGGTCGCCACCAGGTCGCCCATGCCGGCCAGGCCCGCGAAGGTGTGCGCGTCGGCGCCCAGCCGCAGGCCCAGGCGGGTGGTCTCGGCCAGGCCGCGGGTGATCAGGGTGGCCTTGGTGTTGTCGCCCAGGCCCATGCCGTTGGCCATGCCGACCGCCAGGCCGATCACGTTCTTCACCGCGCCGCCGAGCTCGCAGCCCACCACGTCGGTGTTGGTGTACGGGCGGAAGTACGGGGTGTGGCAGGCCTTCTGGAACCGCTTGGCGACCTCCTCGTCGGTGCAGGCGACCACGGTGGCGGCGGGCTGCCGGTTGGCGATCTCGCCGGCCAGGTTGGGGCCGGACACCACCACGACGCGCTCCGGGCCGACCTGCGCGACCTCCTCGATCACCTCGCTCATCCGCTTCGCGGTGCCGAGTTCGATGCCCTTCATCAGGCTGACCAGCACGGTGTCCGGGGCCAGCATCGGTGCCCAGTGCGCGAGGTTGTCGCGCAGCGTCTGGGACGGCACCGAGAGCACCGCGAAGTCCGCGCCGGTCAGTGCGGCGGCCGCGTCGGTGGTCGCCCGGATCGTGTCCGGGAGCGTCAGGCCGGGCAGGTAGTCCCGGTTGACGTGCTCCTTGTTGATGGCGTCGGCCAGTTCCTGGCGGCGGCCCCACAGGGTCACCTCGCAGCCGGCGTCGGCCAGGATCATCGCGAAGGCGGTGCCCCAGGAGCCCGTCCCCATCACGGCGCAGCGGGTCATCGGTCACCCTCCTTGGCGGCGCGCTCGCGCTTGGCCTCGGCGGCCGTGGCGCGGTCCTTGGCGGCCTTGCGCATGTCGTAGCGCTCGGCAGGAGCCTGCTCGCCGCGGATCCCCTCCAGCACGGCGGTGATCGCCGCCATGATGTCGTCGGTGGCGTCGCGCAGCACCTGGGCGGTGATCTCCTGGCCCTGGTACTTGCTCAGGTCGACCGCCGGGCCGGCCGCGACCGTCACCTTGTGCCGCGGGAACAGGTGGTACTTGCCCTTTCCGCCCTTGCCGTACGGCGGGATGATCTCCTGCGCGCCCCAGTGCGCGACCGGGATCACCGGCGCGCCCGTCATCAGCGCGACCCGGGCGGCGCCGCTCTTGCCCGTCATCGGCCACATGTCAGGGTCGCGGGTGAGCGTGCCCTCCGGGTAGAACTGCACGCACTGGCCGCTCTTGACCGCGTCGATCGCGGCCCGGAACGCGTCGGCGGCGTCGGTGGAGTCCCGGAACACCGGGATCTGGCCGGTCTTGCGCAGCATGAATCCGATGAACGGCACCTGGAACAGTGAGGACTTGCCGAGTATCCGGGGCGGGCGGCCCGAGTTGTACTGCCAGTGCCCGTAGAACACCGGGTCGATCACCGAGTTGTGGTTCACGACGGCGATGAAGCCGCCCTTCTCGGGCAGGTGCTCCCAGCCCCGCCAGTCCGTCTTCGCCAGGGCGTTTGTCACCGGCTTCACGAGCGCCGCCGCCAGGCGGTACCAAATCCCGTAGTCGGCGTTTCCGAACCTGGCGTTAGAGCGGCGGGCCACCCCAGCTCCTCCTCATTCGCGCGGCGAGCCGCCCGAGCGGTGCCGCTGATCTCTCTCCCTCGCCGGGGGCCGGGCACGGCTCCGAGGCGCCGACCAGTCTCACCCGCGAGGGAAGTCCGTGTCGAGCAGCCACCGCCGCCACCGGCCCACAGGCGCCCCGCCGACGGCCCGGACGCCCCGGAACCGCTGGCCAGGCCTCCCCGGCCGACGTCACAATGACGCCGATGACAGAGGACACCGTACGCCCAGGCACCGTCCGCCCGTCCGTCCCGGGCAGCGGATCCGGGCGGCGACCGGACGGCACCGGCTGGACGCTGATCGTCCCCGTCAAGCCGCTCGCCGAGGCGAAGAGCCGCCTCGCGGCGCTCGGGGAACTGCGGCCCCGGCTCGCCCTCGCCTTCGCCCTGGACACCGTCGCCGCGGCGCTCGCCTGCCCGGTGGTCGAACGGGTGTTGGTGGTCGGACGGGATCCGCGCGCCGCGAGTGCGCTGCGTGCGCTGGGGGCGACCGTCCTCGACGACGAACCCGGCGACGGGCTCAACCCGGCGCTCTCGCACGGCAGTAGCGCCGCACACCGGCTGCACCCCGACTCCCCCGTCGCCACGCTCTCCGCGGACCTGCCGGCGCTGCGGCCCGCCGAACTCGCCCGCGTCCTCGCCGCCGTACCCGCGCAGCGCCGGGCCTTCCTCGCGGACGCCCCCGGCACCGGGACGGTGCTGCTCGCCGGACCGCCCGGCACCCCGCTCCGCCCGGCCTTCGGGCCCGGCTCCCGGGAACGCCACGCGGCCGGCGGGGCGACCGAACTCCACCTCCTCGACGTACCGTCCGTCCGGCGCGACGTCGACACCCCCGAGGACCTGGCCGTCGCCCACCGGCTGGGCCTCGGCCCGGCCACCGGTGCCCTGCTCCGAAGCTCTATGCTGCTTCCCATGCAGGCCACCGCGTTCACCTTCGACCCCACGACCCGCTCCGGCTCGGTCCTGCTCGACGACGGCACGCCCCTCCCCTTCGACGCGCCTGCCTTCGACGCCGGTGGCCTCCGGCTCCTCCGCCCGGGCCAGCGCCTGCGGATCCGCACCACCGGCGAGGGCGCCGACCGCCGCGTCACCTTCCTCACCCTCCCCACCTTCCCGGACCCCGAGTCGGCCTGACGCGTCGCCCAACGACCGCCCCGGCGGCCGGACTTCGGTCAGGCGCTGCGCGGGAGGGGGCTCCCCGGGTCGGGGTACGCGGGCGCGTCGTGCAGACAGAGCGCCACAACGGCCGGGGTGTTGAGCAACTCCAGCCGCTTCGGGGCGAGTTGCAGCGGGCCGACGGTAGTGGGGAGCACCCGGATCGCCCGGTTGTGGCCGAGCAGGACGAAGCTCAGCAGCAGGTGGCCGTCACGGGCCAGGAATCCCTCGGTCCGCTGCGCGGCGCCCGGGCCGAAGAAGTAGCGGTAGGCCTCGTACTGCGTCCAACCGAGCGGGAGCGTCCGCAGAGTGCCCCAGAGCGAGGCGAGCGCGTCGGCGAGCGAGGCGAACGAGGCCGATTCGGTGATGCCTTCGATACTGACGGCGTATCCGGACTGCGGGCCCTTCACGGCGGCTCCTGTGGCGGGTCGAGTTCGGCCCAGATGGTGTGGGACCGGGCGGTGTGGCGATGTCCGTAGCGGTCGGCCTCGGCGAGCACGTCGAGGAGCACCAAATGGGCCTCGGCGTCCGGGTTTCCGGGGAGGGTGGCCTCCACCCGGTAACCGCCGCCGGGGAGGCGTCGGATACGGGCTTCGGCTCCGGTGGCGGCGGTGAGCCTGGATGCAAGGTCGAACACCCTGGTGGTTCGCACGCCACGCCTCTCCCCCGCAGTCGGCCGATCACGCAAAGTGAATCTAAGCCATTAGATTCCTCCTGATGCATTAGATTGTCAAGCTGAATCACCCGTCCTGTCGCGATCCGGCAGGTCTCGCCTTCCGCCGGGAGATGCCAGATGCCGTCACAGGACCCTCCGTACCTCCGCATCGCTGACCATCTGCGCCGCCGGGTCGCGGACGGGGAGTGGACGATCGGTGAGCGGCTGCCGTCCCGTGCGCAGCTCGCGCTCAGCTACGGCGTCGGGGCCAACGTGCTCCAGCGAGCACAGGAAGTCCTCATCGCGGAAGGCCTGTTGGAGGGCCGGGCGGGTTCCGGGACGTATCTGCGCGAGCCGGTGGAGCGACTGCCGGTGCGACGCGCCCGCACGGTCGCCGCGTTCCCGATGTCCGCTGTGCCGGACGGGAGTTGGGAGTCCCACAGCGAGGCCCGGGTGGAGGCGCCGCCCGCGGTGGCCCGCCGACTGGGCATCGAGCCGGGCGAGTTGACCGTCCACACCCGCTACGAGTTCACGCTGGAGCACAAGCCGGTCCAACTCGCCGAATCCTGGGAGCCGATGGCGATCACCGGCGGAACTCCCGTACTGCTACCGGAGTTGGGCCCGCTGGCCGGACACGGCGTGGTGGAGCGGATGGCCTCGATCGGCGTGCGGGTGGTGCGCGCGGAGGAACGGCCGCGTCCCGGGCGGGCGACGGCGGAGCAGGCGAATCTGCTGGGGATCAGCACCGGAGATCCGGTGCTGCTGATCGAGCGCACGTATCTGGACGACTCCGACCGGCCGGTGGAGACCGCTGATCTGGTGATTCCGGATTCCCGCTGGGAGATCATCTACGACCTCGCGGTGGAACAGCCGAAGTAATTCCGCGCGGCCTGCGGTATTTCCCGGCCCGCTACGGCCCTTTGCCCGCCCGGGCCGAAGACTTGCTCGCCCGGGCCCGAGGACGCCTGCTCGCCCGGGTGTCCCGACAGGCCGTCCCGACAGCCCGTCCGGGCGTCCCGACAGCCCGTCCGGGGGCGCGAAAAGGCCGCGACGGCCCCGGCTCCTGGGTTTCCCCTGGCGTGGGGCCGTCACGGCCTGACCGCCCCGGCGCCGGCTGTTCCGGCACCAGGCTCGGTGCGACTTACTTGGCGGTGGACTTGCGCGCCGTGGTCTTGCGCGCGGTGGTCTTCTTCGCCGGAGCGGTCTTCTTGGCGGCGGCGGCCTTCTTGGTGGCGGCCGCGGTGGTCTTCTTCGCCGCGGTGGTCTTGGCGGAGGTGGCCTTGGCGGTGGTCTTCGCCGCGGTGGTCTTCGTGGTGGTGGCCTTCTTGACCGCCGTGGCCTTCTTGGCCGCGGTGGTGGCGGTCTTCTTGGCAGCAGTCTTCTTAGTCGCCGGGGCGGCGGCAGCGGCGGCCCGCTTGGTCGCGGCGCGCTTGGCGGCCGGGGTGGCGGCCACACCGGACTTGCCCGGGGTCAGCGAGCCCTTGGGGGCCTTCTTGACGGACGGGCCCTCCTTCGGCAGCTTCTTGCTGCCGGAGACCAGGTCCTTGAAGCCCTGACCGGGGCGGAACCGCGGAACGGCGGTCTTCTTGACCTTGACCCGCTCGCCGGTCTGCGGGTTGCGGGCGAAGCGCGCCGAGCGCTCCACCTTCTCGAAGGTGCCGAAGCCGGTGACCGACACCCGGTCACCCGCCACGACGGCACGCACCATGGTGTCGAGCACTGCGTCGACGGCCTCTGCGGCAGCCTTGCGACCGCCCAGCTGCTCGGCCACCGCTTCGACAAGCTGAGCCTTGTTCACGTCTTCCCCTTCGGAAACGGGCGCCGGATGATTCCATCCGTTCTTTTCGCACGTTAGGTATGTATCTGCGGACTTTCAATTACCAAACGCGTGAATCACCCTAGTGTCGCAACATATTTGCGCATGGAGGTGCTCACCGGGGCGGCATCCGCCCCTCGTCGAGGTCCTGCACAAAGCGACTCAACCGCCGTGCCGCCTCCGGGAGATCACGCTTGGCGGTCTCCGTGACGATCAGCAGTTGTCGGGTGAGAGCGGTCTTTGCGTCCGTCGACACGTTCAGCGCGTGAACGCGGGCGTGGGCTTGCTTCAACCGCTCGGCCACCAGTGCGTGGAGCAGGGTGACTTCCGAGTCGGCATCACCGTCCCGACCCTCCGCAGACGCGGGTTCGCCACCCGGGTACGGCGGTTCGGGGTTGTGGTGCATGCAACGATTGTGCCATCTGTACGCAGTTGCGCAGAACCAGGGTCTATTCACGGGTGACGAACTCCCCTGCGAACAACGAAGACCCGCCCCGGAGGGGGGCGGGTCTTGTTGTCCGAGCGTCAGAAAGCGGTGACTCAGGCAGCCGGGAGAGTACGCGGCTTGAACGACGGCCGCTTCGCTTCGAACGCGGCCACATCTGCCTCGTTCTGCAGCGTGATGCTGATGTCGTCCAGGCCGTTCAGCAGACGCCAACGAACGTTGTCGTCGAGCTCGAACGAGGCCGTCACACCGGCCGCGCGAACCTCGCGGGCCTCCAGGTCGACGGTGATCTCCGCGGTCGGGTCGGCCTCGGTCAACTCCCAGAGCCGGTCCACGGTCTCCTGCGGCAGCACCACCGTCAGCAGGCCGTTCTTCAGCGAGTTGCCGCGGAAGATGTCGGCGAACCGGGAGGAGATGACGGCCTGGAAACCGTAGTTCTGCAGCGCCCAGACGGCGTGCTCGCGGGACGAGCCGGTGCCGAACTCGGGGCCGGCCACCAGGACCGTCGCGCCCTGCCGCTCAGGGAGGTTGAGCACGAACGCGTCGTCCTTGCGCCACGCCTCGAACAGGCCGCCCTCGAAACCGGAACGGGTGACCTTCTTCAGCCAATGGGCCGGGATGATCTGGTCGGTGTCCACGTTCGAGCGGCGCAGCGGGACGGCGCGGCCGGTGTGGGTGGTGAACTTCTCCATGGCTCAGGCCTCCACGGCGACATTGTGCGGCAGGTCGGAAGGGGCTGCCAGGCGGCCCAGCAGCGCGGTGGCGGCGGCAACCTGGGGCGACACCAGGTGGGTACGGCCGCCCTTGCCCTGCCGGCCCTCGAAGTTGCGGTTCGAGGTGGACGCGCAGCGCTCGCCCGGGGCCAGCTGGTCGGGGTTCATGCCCAGGCACATCGAGCAGCCGGCGTGCCGCCACTCGGCACCCGCGGCGGTGAACACCTTGTCCAGGCCCTCCTCGACCGCCTGCAGGGCGACCCGGACCGAGCCCGGAACGACCAGCATCCTTACGCCGTCGGCGATTTGACGACCTTCAAGCACCGCGGCGGCGGCCCGCAGGTCCTCGATCCGGCCGTTGGTGCAGGAGCCGACGAACACCGCGTCGACCTTGACCTCGCGCAGCGGGGTACCGGCCTCCAGGCCCATGTACTTCAGGGCGTTCTCGGCGGCGATCCGCTCCTGCGGGTCCTCGAAGTCGGCCGGGTTCGGCACGTTGGCACCCAGCGGCGCGCCCTGGCCCGGGTTTGTACCCCAGGTGACGAACGGGGTCAACTCGGCGGCGTCGATGAACACCTCGGCGTCGAACACCGCGTCCTCGTCGGTGGCCAGGGTCTCCCAATAGGCGACCGCGGCATCCCAGTCCGCGCCCTGCGGGGCGTGCGGACGGCCCTGCAGATAGTCGAAGGTGGTGCGGTCCGGGGCGATCATGCCGGCCCGGGCGCCCGCCTCGATGGACATGTTGCAGACGGTCATCCGGGCCTCCATGGAGAGGCTGCGGATCGCCGAACCGCGGTACTCCAGGACGTAGCCCTGGCCGCCGCCGGTACCGATCTTGGCGATCACGGCCAGGATCAGGTCCTTCGCGGTGACGCCCTCGGACAGTTCACCCTCGACGGTGATCGCCATCGTCCGGAACGGCGCCAGCGGCAGCGTCTGGGTGGCCAGCACGTGCTCGACCTGGCTGGTGCCGATGCCGAACGCCAGTGCGCCGAAAGCACCGTGGGTCGAGGTGTGGGAGTCGCCGCACACCACGGTCATGCCCGGCTGGGTCAGACCCAGCTGCGGGCCGACCACGTGCACCACGCCCTGCTCGACGTCGCCCAGCGAGTGGATGCGCACGCCGAACTCCTCGGCGTTCTTGCGCAGCGTCTCCAACTGCACCCGGGAGACCGGGTCGGCGATCGGCTTGTCGATGTCCAGGGTCGGGGTGTTGTGGTCCTCGGTGGCGATCGTCAGATCGGTACGGCGAACCGGGCGACCGGCCAGCCGGAGGCCGTCGAACGCCTGCGGGCTGGTCACCTCGTGCAGCAGGTGCAGATCGATGTAGAGCAGGTCGGGCTCGCCTTCGGCGCGCCGGACGACGTGGTCGTCCCAGACCTTCTCTGCGAGTGTCCGTCCCATCGGATTCCCTCCAGCCGGCCGCTCTGCCGGCCTTCTCGTGATCGTCGAGGTCTTGTCCCGTGCCGCCCTGTGAGGCTCGCTCGGCATCGTGACCTGCACGCCGGACCGTCCAGCATGCGGACACCGTGGTAAGGCTCCGCGCTGGGTGTTCTCCCTGGCTGCTGACTCCAGAGTGGCGCTTTTCTCGGAAGATTGAACTTGCGTCTCGCTGATTGAGACTGCAGTATCGAGACATGGACAACACTAGCGGCGTCGGCGTTCTCGACAAGGCCGCTCTGGTGCTGAGCGCACTGGAGTCGGGCCCCGCCACGTTGGCGGGGCTGGTCGCCGCCACCGGCCTGGCACGCCCCACGGCCCACCGACTCGCCGTCGCACTCGAACACCACCGCCTGGTCACCAGGGACATGCAGGGCCGATTCATCCTCGGCCCCCGGCTCGCCGAACTCTCCGCCGCCGCAGGCGAAGACCGGCTCCTCGCCGCGGCCGGCCCGGTGCTCACACACCTGCGCGACGTGACGGGCGAGAGCGCCCAGCTCTACCGCCGCCAGGGCGAGATGCGCATCTGCGTGGCCGCCGCCGAGCGCCTCTCCGGCCTCCGCGACACCGTGCCCGTCGGCTCCACCCTCCCGATGAAGGCCGGCTCCGCCGCCCAGGTCCTGCTCGCCTGGGAAGAGCCCGAGCGCCTCCACCGCGGCCTCCAGGGCGCCCGGTTCACCGCCACCGCGCTCAGCGGCGTCCGCCGCCGCGGCTGGGCCCAGTCCATCGGCGAACGCGAGCCCGGCGTCGCCTCCGTCTCCGCCCCCGTCCGCGGCCCCTCCAACCGCGTCGTCGCCGCCGTCTCGGTCTCCGGCCCCATCGAACGACTCACCCGCCACCCCGGCCGCCTCCACGCCCAGGCCATCATCGAAGCCGCCAACCGCCTCACCGAGGCCCTCCGCCGCAGCTGACACACCCCCCACCGCCCGTGCCCCCGCCCACCCGGCGGGGGCACACGCGTTTCCACGGCCCGGGAACACCGGGACACAGAGCAATTGCCCTCAGCAGGACAGTGAGGCACCCGAGTTGGCGAACCCCCACAGGCCACGAGTGACGGGCGGACCGCCGGTACAGCGGAGGCACAGGGGCGACGTACCGGACCGGTGGAACCACGCACCGACGAAGCACGGCGGATGCCAGGACGTTCGGACCACCAGGACCAGGCCGGTGAGCTGCGGCAGGGCCTCTGCGGGCCGGTGGCGCATGCGAGTTGGCGGAGCACGGCCCGCAGGCCGGGGCGCCAGCTGGATGGCGCGCGAGCAACGACCCAACGAGCGGTCGCCAGGGCGCTGAAGACAGCCCGGCCGGCGAGCAGTAGTGCCTCTGCGGGGCGGTGGCGCATGTGAGTTGGCGGAGCACCGCCCACAGGCCGGACCAGACCGACAACCTGCACAGCCGACGCAGGCCGGTGGCGCGCCGAGTTAGCTGGGGCGCGAACAACGGGCTGAACGGTGGGCGCCAGAGTGCTGGCAACAAGACCCGCGGGCCGGACGAGCTGCGGCAGCGTCTCTGAGCGGCAGCGGTGCACGTGAGCCGGCGGAACGCCGAGGGCGGCGGGCCGGCAGCCGGTAGCCGTGGCAGCCGCCGCGGAGCCGCGGTGCGCCTGGCTGGCGGGTGCGCGAGTGGGCGGCCAGACCTGACCGGTGAGCTGCGGAAGCGCCCCTGCGGGACGGTGGTGCACCTGAGCCGGTGGAACGCCGAGGGCGCCGGGCCGGACGGCACCGGCCAGTTGCGGCAGCAGCCGCTGCGGAGCCGTGGTGCACCTGAGCCGGCGGAACGCCGAGGGCACCGGGCCAGGCGACACCGGCCAGTTGCGGCAGCAGCCGCTGCGGAGCCGTGGTGCACCCGAGCCGGCGGAACGCCGAGGGCGGCGGGCCGGGCGATGCCGGCCGGTAGCGGCAGCGTCCGCCATGGGACCGTGGGGTGCACCTGAGTTGGTGGGTGCGCGGGCGGGTGGGTGGGCCGGGGCCGGGGCCGGAAGGGCGAGTTGCCGCAGCGTCCGCCGTGGTGCACGTGGGCCGGGAACGCAAAAAAGCCCCGGTTGCCCGGAGCTTGGAAAATCTTGGCTGGGGTACCAGGACTCGAACCTAGACTAAATGAACCAGAATCACTCGTGCTGCCAATTACACCATACCCCAAGAGTACCCCCGACCGGATTCGAACCGGCGCTACCGCCTTGAGAGGGCGGCGTGCTAGGCCGCTACACAACGGGGGCCCTAGCTTGAATGAGAGTACCCCCGACCGGATTCGAACCGGCGCTACCGCCTTGAGAGGGCGGCGTGCTAGGCCGCTACACAACGGGGGCTTGTCTCATTCATTTTGCAATTGTCAAGAATTGCGTACCCCCGACCGGATTCGAACCGGCGCTACCGCCTTGAGAGGGCGGCGTGCTAGGCCGCTACACAACGGGGGCAATGCATCACTTGCGTGCTGCGCTGGGGTACCAGGACTCGAACCTAGACTAACTGAACCAGAATCAGTCGTGCTGCCAATTACACCATACCCCACCAGAGTTCAACCCCTGCGGGGCCTTCCTCGGTGTCTTGCGCCTCCCTGCCCGGGCGGCGCAGAAAGAACATTACCCGACGCCCGGCCCGGCTCCAAAATCGATAACCGCAGGCCGTGCGCAGGACACCTGCGGGCCAGGTCAGCGACCTGGCCCGCAGGGGTGCCGGAGGCGGCCTCAGGGGCCGCAGGGGGGGCTCAGGAGGCCGGGAGCAGCTCCAGGGTGGCGAGGAGGCGGCGCAGCGTCTCCTCGCGGCCCAGCAGCTCCATGGACTCGAACAGCGGCGGCGAGACCCGGCGTCCGGTCACGGCGACGCGGAGCGGGGTGAAGGCGAACTTGGGCTTGATGCCGAGGCCGTCGACCAGGGCCTCGCGCAGCGTGGCCTGGATCGGGTCGGGGGTGAAGTCCGTCAGTTCGGTGAGTGCCTTGATGGAGGCTTCGATGACGGGGCGGGCGTCGGCGGTGAGCACCTTCGCGGCGTCCTCGGGGTCGACGGTGAAGTCGGCGGGGGCGACGAACAGGAAGCCGGCCATGGCGACGATCTCGGAGAGGACGACCATCCGCTCCTGGGTGAGCGGCGCGACCTTGGCGAGCAGGTCGAGCTGCTCGGCGGTGGGCTCCGCGGGGAGGAGTTCGGCGGCCTGGAGGTAGGGGACCAGGCGGTTGACGAACTCTTCGGGGGCGAGGCGGCGGACGTGCTCGGCGTTGAGGTGCTCGGCCTTCTTGAGGTCGAAGCGGGCCGGGTTGCCGTTGACGTCGTCGATGTCGAAGGCGGCGACCATCTCGTCGATGTCGAAGATGTCGCGGTCGTCGGTGAGCGACCAGCCCAGCAGGGCCAGGTAGTTGAGCAGGCCCTCGGGGAGGAAGCCGCGCTCGCGGTACAGGTTGAGGGAGGCCTGCGGGTCGCGCTTGGAGAGCTTCTTGTTGCCCTCGCCCATCACGTACGGCAGGTGGCCGAAGCGGGGGGTGGTGCCGTTGCCGACGCCGATGTCCGCGAGGGCCGCGTAGAGGGCGATCTGGCGCGGCGTCGAGGACAGCAGGTCCTCGCCGCGGAGCACGTGGGTGATCTCCATCAGGGCGTCGTCGACGGGGTTGACCAGGGTGTACAGCGGGGCGCCGTTGGCCCGGACGATGCCGTAGTCGGGGACATCCTTGGGGTCGAAGGAGATCGGGCCGCGAACCAGGTCGTCGAAGGTGAGGGTGGTGTCGGGCATCCGGAAGCGGAGGATCGACGGGCGGCCCTCCTGCTCGTAGACGGCGATCTGGTCGGCCGTCAGGTCGCGGCAGTGGCCGTCGTAGCCGGAGGGCTTGCCGGCGGCGCGGGCGGCCTCGCGGCGGGCGTCCAGTTCCTCGGTGGTGCAGTAGCAGGGGTAGGCGTGGCCGGCCTCGCGGAGGCGGTTCGCGACGTCGGCGTAGATGTCCATCCGCTGCGACTGGCGGTAGGGGGCGTGCGGGCCGCCGACCTCGGGGCCCTCGTCCCAGTCGAAGCCGAGCCAGCGCATCGCGTCGAGCAGCTGGTTGTAGGACTCCTCGGAGTCGCGGGCGGCGTCGGTGTCCTCGATCCGGAACACCAGGGTGCCGCCGTTGTGGCGGGCGTAGGCCCAGTTGAAGAGGGCCGTGCGGACCAGGCCGACGTGCGGGTTACCGGTCGGGGAGGGGCAGAAGCGGACCCGGACGTCGGGGTTCTTGTCAGCCACGGTTACTGCATCCTTCATCGCTTGACGACCTTGTTGGCGAGGGTGCCGATGCCTTCGACGGAGACGGCGACCTCGTCGCCGATGTTCAGGGGGCCGACACCCGCGGGGGTGCCGGTGAGGATGACGTCGCCCGGGAGCAGCGTCATCGCCTCGGAGATGTGCGCGACCAGTTCGGCGACCGAGCGGGCCATCTGGGAGGTGCGGCCGGCTTGGCGCAGTTCGCCGTTGACGGTGCAGGTGACGGCCAGGTCGGCGGGGTCGAGGTCGGTCTCGATCCACGGGCCGAGCGGGCAGGAGGTGTCGAAGCCCTTGGCGCGGGCCCACTGGCCCTCGCGCTGCTGCACGTCGCGGGCGGTGACGTCGTTGGCGCAGGTGTAGCCGAAGATCACTTCGGGGACCCGGTCGAGCGGCACCTCGCGGCACATCCGGCCGATCACCACGGCGAGTTCGGCCTCGTACTGGACGTCCGAGGAGAACGGCGGGTACGCGATGGACTCGGTGGGGCCGATGACGGCGGTGGAGGGCTTGAAGAAGGTCAGCGGCACGGCCGGGATCTCGTTGCCCAGCTCGGCGGCGTGGTCGGCGTAGTTGCGGCCGACCGCCACGATCTTGCTGGGCAGCATCGGGGCCAACAGCCGGACGTCCTGCAGCCGGTGGGTCTCGCCGGTCGGCTGGGGGGCGCCGAAGGGGTGCCCCGCGAGGGTGTGCACCACCAGCGAATCGGGTTGTGCGGCGTCCCCCTCGATGATTCCGAAGGAGACCGAGCCCGCCGCGGGGCTCCCTTCACGGACGGAGAACCTGGCGATACGCACAGCCCTGCAACCTCTCGGTTCGTCGGCCGCCCGGACGCTCCCGGGCGGTTGCCGAGCCCGCAGTGCCGGGCCCGGCTGTGCCACCAGGTTATCGGCGCAGGGGTCAGACCTGCGGCAGGCGGGTGGCCGGGACGGCCATCAGGACGGTGCGGCGCGGGTTGGCGGTGACGGCGGGCAGCGAGGTGGCGTACGTGCGGGGCGTGCGGGCGCCGAAGCCGGGGAGCTCGGAGAAGTCCGCGACGGAGGCCAGGGTGGTGCGGCGCGGGTTGGCCGTGGAACGGGTGGCCGTCGTGGTCGTCTCGGACATTGCGTCTGCACCTTGTTTCACTCGAACGGACTTTTGCGCGAGCCCGCCGCTGGGCAGGCTCCGCTCAACCCTGCCAGGTTAGGTAGCCCATTCCACAGCGGCCGTGACCAAAGCTATACATCGAGCTGTGAGTTTGCTCACAATTACCGGTTCAAAGTGTGTGGAAGTGGTGATTCCGGACCAATGGCAAAATCCACCATTCCGGTATATTGCGGACATTTGCCGCACAAGCCGATCTTCCTCTTTATTGACATGGCCAGGGCGAGTGTCCGAAAAGGACCGTATTCCGAACCCGAAGCAACACGGACCGTGAGTTGCCGCACGCACTGGGTAGCCCTGGGCGCCGAGTCGTAACGGCCCTTGTTGGACTTCCCCCGCTGTGCTGGAATGCCACGGAAAAACTCGACACCGCTCTATCTCCGCCCGGCGGGGAAGGGCGCCCGGTCCAGAGGTTGCGACGCCAGTGCAGGGACGTTTCAAGAGGGGCAACGGCGCCGCGGGTGAGCCGGAGTCGCGGGAGCCCGTGGCCGGCGCCCACCAGGCGGCACCGCCGACAGGCCAGGGTGAGCGGCCGTTCGGCGCCCCCGCCGAGGCCGCCGCCACCGGCAGTGCCCCGGGCGCCACGAGCGCGCCCCAGCAGCAGGACGGCAGCGAGCCGGCCGACAAGCAGAGCCGCCGCGCCAGGCTGCGCGGCACGCTCAACCGCCGTCGTGCCACCGGCGCGAGCCGCTTCGCCATGCGCAACTGGCGAATCCGCACCCGTCTGATCGCGCTGCTGTTCCTGCCCGTGATCGTCTCGCTGGTGCTGGGCGGCCTGCGGGTGCAGGAGTCGATGGCGAACTCCCGCCAGCTGTCCCAGATGAGCGACCTGGCCGAGCTCGCCCGCAACGCCACCGCACTGGCCAACGCCCTGCAGTACGAGCGCGACATCTCGGCCGGTCCGCTGGCCACCGGCGGCAGCGCCGACAACGACCCCGAGATCGCCGACGCGTACAAGCAGACCAACACGCTGTCGAAGACCTTCAACGCCAGCGCCGACAAGTTCGACAACCTCGACCTGGCCGGCTCCAAGACCCTGCTGCTGCAGGTCCGCAAGGACCTCAACACGCTGCCCCGGGCCCGGAGCGGCGCGTTCAAGGACCCCGAGAACATCCAGGCCACGATCACCAACTACGACGTGATCATCAAGGACCTGATCGGCGCCACCCAGGACATCGCGATCACCTCGAACTCCACCGAGCTGATCAAGACCACCCGGGCGCTGTTCCAGTTCTCCACGGCCAAGGAGTACACCTCCATGCAGCGCGCGCTGATCAGCGCCGCGCTCGCCAACCCCAAGGGCCCGCACCTGTCGGCCTCGGACGAGACCTTCGGCGTCCGGCTGATGAGCTCCGAGGACAACGCCCTCGCCAACTTCACCGCCATCTACGGCGAGGCCGAGGCCCGCACGCTGCGCGCGGCGATGAGCTACAACCAGGTCGTCGCCGAGGCCGACCGGTTCGCCAAGCAGGCGCTGAACACCAACGGCATCCGGCAGACCGACAACACGTCCTACAAGGACTGGTTCGACAAGTCGACCTCCAAGGTCACCGCCGAGAAGACCATCGAGAACAACCTGCTCAACGTCCTCGACGGCAAGGCCCAGGCGCTGCAGTCGGACATCGACACCGAGTCGGTCATCAACGCCGCCGTGGTCGCCCTGGTGCTCGTCGTCGCCATCGCCGGCGCCGCCCTGGTGGCCCGCTCGATGGTGCGCTCGCTGACCCGTCTGCAGGCCTCCGCCGAGGACGTCGCCGAGCGCCGCCTGCCGGAACTGGTCAAGACGCTCTCCGAGAGCGACCCGCACGACGTCGACGTCACCGTCGAGCCGGTCGGCGTCGACTCCGCCGACGAGATCGGCCACGTGGCGCACGCCTTCGACATGGTGCACCGCGAGGCGGTCCGACTGGCCGCCGAGCAGGCGCTGCTCCGAGGCAACATCAACGCGATGTTCACCAACCTGTCGCGCCGCAGCCAGAGCCTGATCCAGCGCCAGCTGTCGCTGATCTCCGAACTGGAGAGCCGCGAGGCCGACCCGGACCAGCTGGCCTCGCTGTTCAAGCTCGACCACCTCGCCACCCGCATGCGCCGTAACGGCGAAAACCTCCTCGTCCTCGCGGGTGAAGACCCGGGCCGCCGGTGGACCCGCCCCGTCCCGCTGGTCGACGTGCTCCGCGCCGCCGCCTCCGAGGTGGAGCAGTACGAGCGCATCGAACTCGCCTCGGTGCCCACCGCCGAGGTCGCCGGCCGCGTCGTCAACGACCTCGTCCACCTGCTCGCCGAGCTGCTGGAGAACGCCACCTCGTTCTCCTCCCCGCAGACCCGCGTCCGGGTCACCGGTCACGCCCTGCCCGACGGCCGGGTGCTGATCGAGATCCACGACACCGGCATCGGCCTCTCCCCCGACGACCTCGCCGACATCAACGAACGCCTGGCCAACCCGCCGGTCGTGGACGTCTCGGTGTCCCGCCGCATGGGTCTGTTCGTGGTCGGCCGCCTGTCCCTGCGACACGGCATCCGCATCCAGCTCCGCCCGTCCGACTCCGGCGGCACCACCGCACTGGTCATGCTGCCGGTGGACGTCACCAACTCCACCGAGCGGCGCGGCAACCGGCCCGGTCCGGGCGGCGCGCCCGGCCAGGGCGGCCGGCAGCAGCGCGGGGTCGCGCCGACGCCGCGTCAGCAGGGCCGCCCCGCAGGCGACCTGCCCGGCGCGCGCACCGCGCTCGGCCAGGCTCCGGCGGCCGGCGGGCAGGGCGGCCCGGGTGGCCGTCCACAGCTCGGCCAGGGCCCGATGGGCGGCAGCCCCGACATGTTCTCCCCGGGCGCTCCGTCCGGTCCGTCCGCTCCGGCCGCGCCCTCGGGCCCGGCGGGTACGGGTGGCCGGCGCGGGCCGGGCGAGGCGCCCGCGCAGGGCGGCTTCGGCCCCGGCGGCGCGTTCGGCACCGGCTCGGCCCAGGGCGGCCGCGCCGGTGGTCTGCCGACCCGTTCGGTCGGCCAGTCGCTGCGTGACAACCCGGCGCCGGGTGCGTCCGCCCCGTCGGCCCCGGCCGGTCCGGGCGCGGGTGCCGGTGCGCCGGCCGGTCCGGGCGCGGGCGCCGGTGCGCCGGCCGGTCCGGGCGCGGGTGCGCCGGCCGGTGGCGGGCTGCCGCCGCGGCGGGTGCCGGGTGCATCCGGTGCGCCGGGCCTGCAGGGCGGGCCGGGCGGCCAGGGCGGGCTTCCGCCGCGCCGTCCGCAGGGCCCGCAGGCTCCGCAGGGGCCGCAGGGCGGTCCGCGTCGTCCGCAGGGCCCGCAGGGTCCGCAGGGCGGTCCGGAGCGGACCCGTCCCGCCGACGGCCGTCCCGGCCTGGAGCGCCGTCCGGGCGGGGAACCGACCCAGCACGGCCGCGCCGAGCAGCAGCCGCCGCGCCGTCCGCTGCCGCAGCAGCAGCCGGCCGCCCCGCTGGAAGCCGCTCCGGCGGACCAGACGGGCGCGTTCGCCCGGCCGCGCTTCGAGGCGTCCGACATCGACCCGCGCGACCCGCTGGGCCTGGGCCTGGTGGAGCCGGTGCTGCCGGACCCGGTGGGCCAGGGCATGCCCCCGGTGCCGCAGGAGCGCGCCGTCCCGCAGCAGTTCGCGGAGCGGCCGCAGCCGATGGCGCTGCCGGCCGCCGGCGATTCGGCCGCCGCCCCGGTGCCGGCCCGTGAGCAGGTCCGTGCCCGGGGGTACCAGCCGCAGCGGCCCGGTACCACCGCGCCCGAGTTCGACCAGCAGCCGGCCCGGCCGGCCCCGCAGGCCCAGGCTCCGCAGGCCCCGGCCCGGCAGGCTCCGGCCGCGCGGCCGCAGCAGCCGCAGCAGCAGGCCGAACCGTTCCAGCAGCAGCGTCCGCAGGGCATGCCGCAGCGTCCGACGCCGGGTGCCCCGCAGGGTGCCCCGCAGCGTCCGGCGGCGGAGCGGCCGGCCCCGCAGGCACCGCAGCCGCAGGCACCCCAGGCCCCGCAGCCGCAGGCCCCGCAGCCGCAGCCGGCCGGTCCCGGTCCGGACGCCCCGTGGCGCCCGTCCGCGAACGACGAGCGCTGGCGGCGGGCCGAGCAGATGCGCGAGCCGCAGACCGACGGCCTGACCATCTCGGGGCTGCCGCGTCGCACCCCGCAGGCCAACCTGGTCTCCGGCAGCGCCGAGGCCAGCCCG
This sequence comes from Kitasatospora sp. NPDC004614, assembly GCF_042873675.1. Classification (NCBI taxonomy): domain Bacteria; kingdom Bacillati; phylum Actinomycetota; class Actinomycetes; order Kitasatosporales; family Streptomycetaceae; genus Kitasatospora; species Kitasatospora sp. NPDC004614. The sequence continues at coordinate 1,296 of NZ_JBIALR010000024.1, read as the reverse complement.
CTGACGGGTCCGCAGGTCTCGCGCAGCCCGGAGGAGGTGCGCGGCCGGTTGACCAACCTGCGCCGCGGCATCCAGCAGGGCCGCCAGGCCGGTTCGCAGCAGCCGGGCCCCGGCCGTCCCGCGCCGCAGCAGCGGCCGGGCTTCGACTTCGGCGGCACGTCCGAGGGCCACCGGGGAGCCCAGTTCGACGCCGATGGCAACAACGGCTTCGGCCCCGAGCACCAGGAGCGTTGAGTTGAGTCAGATGATGAGCCAGGCCGCACAGAACCTGAACTGGCTGATCACCAACTTCGTGGACAACACCCCCGGGGTGTCGCACACGGTGGTGGTCTCCGCCGACGGTCTGCTGCTGTGCATGTCCGAGGGGTTCCCGCGGGACCGCGCCGACCAGCTCGCCGCGGTCGCCTCCGGGCTGACCTCACTGACCTCCGGCGCCAGCCGCATCTTCGAGGGCGGTGAGGTCAACCAGACCGTCGTGGAGATGGAGCGGGGCTTCCTGTTCCTGATGGCGGTCAGCGACGGCTCCGCGCTCGCGGTGCTCGCCTCGCCGGACTCCGACATCGGCCTGGTGGGCTACGAGATGGCCCTGCTGGTCGACCGGGCCGGCGCGGTCCTCACTCCCGCTCTGCGGGCCGAACTCCAGGGCAGCCTGCTGCACTGACGGCCGGTCCGGTCCCTTCGGCTCCTCAGCACCACCCTCACTGTGCCGGACCCGCTCGAAACCGGGTCCGGCACACCCACCCCCAAGTCTTCGCCGCTCGGCGGCTGACAGCCGGTCAGCCTGCAGGCCCGGGGCTCCGACGGCGAACGACCGCAGCACAAGGAGGACGCAATGCCCCCGACACCCGCCGGCTCGTACGGCAACGGGTACGGAAACGGCTACGGCGGCCAGCAGTCGGACGGCTACGAGCAGCAGCCGCTGGTCCGCCCGTACGCCATGACCGGCGGACGCACCAGGCCGCGCTACCAGCTGGCCATCGAGGCGCTGATCTCGACCACGGGCACCAACCCGCCCGGCGCGTTGCTGCCCGAGCACGCCCGCATCGTGGCGCTGTGCCGTGAGGTCAAGTCGGTCGCCGAGATCTCCGCGCTGGCGGGAGTCCCGCTCGGTGTCGCCCGCATCCTCGTTGCAGACCTGGCGGAAGCCGGTCTGGTCGCCATCCACCAGCCCGCCGCGGCGGGCGAGTCGGGCGGTACGCCTGACGTCACGCTGCTCGAAAGGGTCCTCAGTGGACTTCGCAAGCTCTAACGCGGCCGCCCCCAGCCGCGCCACCACCTCCGCCAAGATCGTCGTCG
>NZ_JBIALR010000023.1:0-115340 GCF_042873675.1 Kitasatospora sp. NPDC004614 | reverse complement strand
TCGTCGCGGTCAACAAGGACCCCGAGGCGCCGATCTTCGAACTCGTCGACTACGGCGTCGTCGGCGACCTGTTCGCCGTCCTGCCCCAGCTCACCGCCGAGGTCAAGGCCCGCAAGGGCTGACCTGTCGAGGCTGAACTGCGGCGCGGCCCCCGGGAGTTGATCCCGGGGGCCGCGCCCTTTTTGGGTGGGGCCGGGTGTCAGCGGCCGGCGAGGGTGCGCACGAAGCGGTTGGCGTCGATGGTGCCGAGGCCGGACGCCAGGTCGTAGCCCTTGACGGCCTTGTAGCCGGTCACGCCGTTCCAGGAGTTGTCGCTCTCGGAGACGTCGGTGATGCCGCTCCACTGCGGGGGCAGCGCGGCCATCGCGTACAGGCGCGGGTTGAGCTGGCCGAGGCGGTGCCCGGCGAGCTGGTTGGCGAGCGCCACGATGCCCGAGAAGATCGGGGTGGCCTCGCTGGTGCCGCCGGTCAGGTGCCAGCCGACCCGGGTCGGGTCGTAGGACTCGTACGTCCAGGCGGCGCCGTCCACGGCCGCGCTCATCGAGATGTCCGGGGTGCCGCGGTGGTTGCCGGTCACGTTCGCCACGCCGGCCTGGTACCAGGGGCGGTCGAAGACGCCGGAGGCGCCGCCGCCGGCCGCGCCGTAGTCGTCGTGCCAGACCTTGTCCGGGGCGGTGCGGTTGCCGTTGTTGTCCAGGGTCAGCTGGGTGCCGCCGATCGAGGTGATCAACGGGTCCGAGGACGGCCAGGAGTTGACCCGGTACGGGTACAGGTCGGTGCCGTTCTCCATCGCGTCGGTGGCGCCGTTGTCGCCGGAGGCGCCCAGGACGGTGACGCCCTTCGCGGCGGCGAACTTGAAGGCGTACCGCAGGCTCTCGATGGACTTGAAGTCGCCCTTGTCGAAGCCCGGGAAGGTGTTCTCGGTGGCGCCGAAGCTCTGCGAGATCACGTCCACGTCGCGGTGCTGCATGATCGACTTTTCGGCGTCCATCATCTCCGGCAGGCCGGTGACGCCCTCGGTCTCCGCGACGCCGGTCTCCACCAGCACGATGTGCGCGTCCGGGGCGACGGCGTGCGCGTACTCGACGTCCAGGGTGGTCTCACCGGCCCAGCCGGTGTGGTCCGGGTTGGACGGGTCGAACACCGGGACGTTGCCCCACTTGACCACCTCGACCTGGGTGTCCGGGATGCCCCACTGCTTGTCGAACACCTCCAGGTCGTGCTGGATGGTCGGCGAGCCGAACGAGTCGACGATCACGATGGTGCGGCCCTTGCCCGTGACGCCCTGCTGGTACAGCGGGTTCAGGTTGTAGGCCTGGCGGTACTGGAGCGGCGAGTAGCAGTGGATGCCGATCTGCGACACGCAGTCCGACGTCGATATCGGCGCGGTCCGGCCGACCGCGTCGATGTGCCCGGCCGAGGCGGGGCGCAGGTGGAAGGCGGCCGGCAGGTGCAGGTCGGCCGCCGTCCGGGCGGTCGCGGTGGCGCCGGTCAGGGCGGTGGCCCCGACGGCGAGCAGCGCGGCGGCACGCAGCGCGTTCGAGCGTCGGGGACCCGCGGTGGCGGGGTGCATGCCCAAGGAGACTCCTCGAAGAGACGGTTCCCGGCCGTACCGGTCGGGGCGACCCCTATCCCACCGGGCCCGGCGGGGCCGGACCATAGTCCGAGACGGGCGGTCGGGATGGTTCCGATCGGCCACCGGATTCGGTAAAGGAAGTGGAGAGAATCGGTAACGCCCCAGCTCAGCACGGGCGATGACGCGCCGCCAGGCGAACGGTGCCGCAGGTGTACTCCGGCGGCCCCGGCTCGTAGAGTCGGGCGGCATGGGACAGCTGAGGACACTGGGCGATGGGTACGGGGTGACGGCATGAGGCTGCTGACGGCGCTGGACGGCGGGTACGGCGACCGCGCGGACGCGGTGGTGGTGGACGGGCGGGCGCTGTCCCGGGAGGAACTGCTGGGTGCTGCCGGGGCGGTCGCCGAACGGGTCGCCGGGGCACCCGCGCTGGCCGTGCTCGCCCGGCCCGAGGCGGAGACGGTGGTGGCCGTGGTCGGCGGACTGCTGGCCGGCGTCCCCGTGGTGCCGCTGCCGCCCGACTCCGGGCCGCTGGAACGCGCCCACATCCTGCGCGACAGCGCCGCCACCCTGCTGGCGGGCACCCGGCTGCCCGAGGACACCGAAGGGCTGACGGCCCTTCCGGTCCGGCTCGACGACCGGCCGGGCGGGACGTGGCGGCCCGTCGCCGACGACCCCGACCGGACCGCGTTCGTGCTCTACACCTCCGGCACCACCGGCGCCCCCAAGGGCGCGCTGATCCCGCACCGCGCCGTCGCCGCCGGACTCGACGGACTCGCCGACGCCTGGCAGTGGAACGCCGAAGACACCCTCGTCCACGGCCTGCCGCTGTTCCACGTGCACGGCCTGGTGCTCGGCGTCCTCGGCGCACTGCGCACCGGCAGCCGCCTGGTGCACACCGGCCGGCCCACCCCCGCCGGGTACGCCGCCGCCCGCGGCAGCCTGTACTTCGGCGTCCCCACCGTGTGGTCGCGGATCGCCGCCGACACCGGCGCCGCCCGCGAGCTGGCCGCCGCCCGGCTGCTGGTCTCCGGCAGCGCCCCCCTGCCCGTTCCCGTCTTCGAACAGCTGCGCCGGCTCACCGGCCAGGCCCCCGCCGAGCGGTACGGCATGACCGAGACGCTGATCACCGTCGCCACCCGCGCCGACGGCGAACGGCGGCCCGGCGCGGTCGGCGTGCCCCTGCCCGGCGTCCGCACCCGCCTGATCGGCGAGGGCGGGCAGCCGCTGCCGCACGACGGCGAGAGCGTCGGCGACCTCCAGATCCAGGGCCCCACGCTGTTCGACGGGTATCTCGGACGGCCGGAGGCGACGGCCGAGGCGTGGACCGCCGACGGCTGGTTCCGCACCGGCGACGTCGCCGTGATCGAACCCGACGGCTTCCACCGGATCGTCGGCCGCGCCTCCGTCGACCTGATCAAGAGCGGCGGCTACCGGATCGGCGCGGGCGAGGTGGAGGCCGCGCTGCGCGACCACCCCGGCGTCGCGGACGCCGCCGTGGTGGGCGCCCCCGACGAGGACCTCGGGCAGGTGGTGGTCGCGTACGTGGTCGCCGGGCGGACCGACCTGGCGGAGGGCGAGCTGGTCGACTTCGTGGCGCGGCGGCTGTCCGTGCACAAGCGCCCCCGGCGGGTGGTGCTGGTCGACGACCTGCCGCGCAACGCCATGGGCAAGGTGCTGAAGAAGCGGCTGCTCGAACCGGACGCGTAGGGCCTGTCCGGCCGGTCCTTTCAGGGCGGCGGGGAGTGGGTACCACTGGGATGGCGTGGGGGCCCGGGCCCCGCGCTGCCCGGCGGACCGGCCGGGCGGCCACGGAGGGGCAGGGATACTGTGATCGTCTGGGTCAATGGGGCATTCGGTGCGGGCAAGACCACCGCCTGCCGGGAGCTGACCGGGCTGCTGCCCGGAAGCGTGCTGTTCGAGCCGGACACCGTCGGGACGCTGCTGCGCGCCACCCTGCCGCCCGGCCGCCTCGCCGAGGTGACCGACCCGCAGGAGCTGCCCGCGTGGCGGCGACTGGTCGCCGAGACCGCCGCCGCGCTGGCCGAGGAGGCGACCGGCCCCGTACTCGTCCCGATGACGCTGCTGCGCCAGGAACACCGCGACGAGATCTTCGGCTCGCTGGCCGGGCGCGGCCTCCCCGTCCACCACGTCGTCCTCGACCCCGTCGAAACGATTCTGCGGGACCGGATCGGCACCGGGGACGCGGCTCTTCGGGTGCGCAGCCGGGAGGCGCTGCCCGCGTACCTGATCGCGCGGGGCTGGCTGGCCGGGGACGCACGGATGATCGACAACGGTCTGCTGACACCGCAACAGACCGCCGAGCGGATCGCCGAAGTGGTGCGCAGCGGCGCCGCGCGCTGTCCGATCGTGCGCACCGAGGGCGGGAGCGGAGACACCGTCGCCGCCGCCGTCCTGCTGTTCGACGACCGGGACCGGGTGCTGCTGGTCGACCCCGCGTACAAACCGCACTGGGAGTTCCCCGGCGGCGTCGTCGAACGCGGCGAATCACCGACCGCCGCCGCCGTTCGGGAGGCGGCGGAGGAACTCGGCCTGCGACTGCGCCCCGAGGAACTGCTCCTGCTCGCCGTCGACTGGGAACCCGGGGCGGGCGGCGGCCGCGGCGGCCTGCGGCTGGTCTACGACGGCGGGCGGCTCGGTCCGTCCGAGGTGCTGCGGCTGCGCCTGCCGACCGGGGAGCTCCGGGACTGGCACTTCGCCACACTGCGGGAAGCCGCGGAGATGCTGCCGGCCACTCGGCTGCGCCGGCTCGTTGCCGCGCTGGAGGCGCGCGCGGAAGGCGAGTTGCGGTACCTGGAGGGCGGGCGGCGGGCGGCGACGGGGGCTGCGCCCGCGCGATGAGAGGGCCTCGCGGGGCGGCTGCCGGCGGGTGCGGCGGGCGCTCGGGCGGAGGCCGGGACTGCGCGTTGACGGGTCGGGCAGGGGTGGGGGCTGGGAGGATGCGGGCATGCCGTTCACGTTGAGTCATGTTGCGGCCGTGCTGCCCGGGTTGCGGAGTGCCCGTCGGAAGGGGGCGCTGGTGGCGGCCGGGCTGGTGGCCGGGGCGATGGCGCCCGATGTGCCGTTCTTCGCCGAGTCGGTGCTGCCCGGGGTGTACCGGCACGGCGATCTGACGCACCGGTGGTGGGCCGCCGGGACGCTCGATGTGGCGATCGGGGCCGGGCTGGTCGCCGCCTGGTACGGGGCATGGCGGGGCCCGGTCGGCGAGGCCGTTCCCGGGGCGTGGACGGACGTCGTGCCCGAGGGGCGCCCGGCGGCGGGCGAACTCGCGTTCGCCGCCGGGGCGGTGGCGGTCGGCGCGGTCAGCCACCTGGTCTGGGACGCGTTCACCCACCACGGCCGGGCCGGCGTCCGGGCGCTGCCCGTGCTGGAACGGCGGGTCGGCGGCGTTCCGCTGTACACCGGCCTGCAGTACGGGACTTCACTGCTCGGCCTCGCCCTGCTGGCCCGGCACGCCGGGCCCTGGTGCTCCGCCGACCGCCGCACCGCCGGGCTGCTCACCGCCGCGACGCTGCTGGGTGCGATCGAGCGGGTGCGGCGTGGCGAGCGCGGCGTCGTGGACGAGGCGTGCTTCGGTGGCGGCGCGGGGCTGGCGGTCGGGGCGGCGCTGTTGGGTGCGGCGCGGGGCTGCGAGGTGGCGGGCAGGGGCGTGCAAGTACCGTGACTGCGCATGACCGAAGCCGAGATCGAGATCAGCGAGGGCCTGGTTCGCGAGCTGCTGCGGGAGCAGCATCCGGATCTGGCCGGGTTGCCCATTCGTGAGGTGGCGGGTGGGTGGGGCAATCAGATGTGGCGGCTCGGGGGTGAGTTGGCGGTTCGGGTGCAGCGGATGGACAGCGGTCCGGAGTCGCAGCTGAAGGAGCGGCGGTGGTTGCCGGGTCTCGCCGCGCGGTTGCCGTTGCCGATTCCGGTGCCTGTGCGGGACGGGGTGCCGTCGGGGCGGTTTCCGAAGATCTGGACCGTCATGACGTGGGTGGAGGGCACGCCGCTGGATCACGGCGTGATCACCCGGGGCGATCACGCGGCTGATGCGCTGGCGGGCTTCCTGAAGGCGTTGCACGTGGCGGCGCCGGCGGAGGCGCCGGGGTCGTCGGACCGTGGGGGGCACCCGGCGGAGTGCACGCAGGGGTTCGAGTACTTCCTTGGGGCGGTGGATCTCGGCGGCCGGTTCGCCGAGGGCGAGGTCCGGGCGGTGTGGGAGGACGCGGTTGCGGCTCCGGGGTGGGACGGGCCGCGGGTGTGGGTGCACGGTGATCTGCATCCGGCGAACGTCGTTGTCGCGGACGGGACGCTGGCGGGCGTCGTCGACTTCGGGGACGTCTTCGCGGGGGATCCGGCCTGGGACCTCGCGGCGGCCTGGCTGTTGCTTCCGGAGGGTGGGGCTTCGCGGTTCTTCGACAGGTACGGGCAGGCGGACGAGGGGTCGGTCCGGCGGGCGCGTGGGCTGGCCGCGATGAAGAGTCTGTTCCTGATGCTGATGGGGCAGAACGGGGATCGCGGCCTGCCCGGCGGGAAGTCGAACTGGGGGCCGGCGGGGCGGGCGGCGCTCGACCGTGTCCTGCGGGGGCTTTGACGCCGGCACAGGTCGATGGACGGGGCCGAACTGGAGCGTTTCCTCGGCAAGTTGTGAGGTGGGCCGCCGCCCGGGTGGGCCGCCGCCCGGGAGGGTGTCCGGGCGGCGGGGGAGGGGTTATTCGCCGGGCTGGGGGAGGTAGCCGTGGTCGGAGAGGTGGGCGCCGATCATGCGGTACGTCTCGGGGTCGTCGGGGGTGAGGGCGGCGAGGCCGTCGACGTACCGGTTGTACATGCAGAACGCGGCGGCGATCAGCACGGTGTCGTGGATGGTCGCGTCGTCCGCGCCGACGGCCCGGGCGGCGGCGATGTCCTGCTCGGTGACGGACAGTCCGCTCTCGGCGACCTTGTCGGCGAGCTGGAGAAGTGCCCGCATCAGGTCGGAGACGGGGGCGGTGGCCAGGTCGTTCTGGACGGCGTCGACCAGGGCGACGTCGCCGTCCAGGCGGTGCGCGGCGGTGGCGCCGTGGGCGGCCGCGCAGTAGCGGGTGCAGTTGAGCGAGGAGACGTAGGCGGCGATCAGTTCGCGTTCGCCGACGGACAGCGGGGATTCGCCGCGCAGGATCTGTTCGGCGAGCTCGCTCAGGCGAAGGCCGGACGCGGGGTTGAAGGAGAGCAGGCCCCGGATTCCGGGGTGGGGGGCGGGGAGCTCGATATGCGGCATGGCCTTTACTGAACCGGTTCGGGAGGCCCTTGGCAAGCCCTTGACCTGCGGTTGTGCCGTCACAGTGGGTAGGCGGCGGGCCGGTTGGGGGCGCGTCCTCCGGCCGTCGTCCGGCTGTCTTCCAGCTGCTGTTCGGCCGGTGTTCGGCAAGGGCGGGTCCTGGCCGGAGAGCCGGGCGGGCAGATTAGGATGGGCGACCGTGACTGACACCGGTAGCACCCAGGACCTGGACCCCGTCGAGCCGGTCGCGGCCCTTGCCGACGACGCCGGTGACGGATCGTTGGACGCCGTGGCGGACGAGCCGTCGGAGCCGTCGGACGAGCCGTCGGACGAGCCGTCGGACGTTGCGTCGGCGGAGAGCGTGAGCACCGATGCGGAGGCGGACGCCGAGAAGACGGCGCTGCTCGACGAGGTGTGGGACGTGGTCGTGGTCGGCGCCGGACCGGCCGGATCGTCGGCGGCGTACGCGGCCGCGACCCGGGGCCGGCGGGTGCTGCTGCTCGACAAGGCCGAGCACCCCCGGTACAAGACCTGCGGCGGCGGCATCATCGGCCCGTCCCGGGACTCGCTGCCGCCGGACTTCAAGCTCCCGCTGCAGGACCGGATCTCGGCCGTCACCTTCGCGCTGAACGGCAAGTGGACCCGCACCCGGCGCTCGAAGCGGATGCTGTTCGGCGTGGTCAACCGCGACGAGTTCGACCTGCGCCTGGTGCAGGCCGCCGAGCAGGCCGGCGCGGTGCTGCTCACCGGCGTCACCGCGACCGGCGTCGAGCAGCAGGGCGGCGACAGCCGCACCGTGTTCGTGACGCTGGCCGACGGCCGTCGGGTGGAGGCCCGCGCGGTGGTCGGCGCGGACGGCTCCGCCAGCCGGATCGGCCGTCACGTCGGCGTCAGCTTCGACCAGATCGACCTGGGCCTGGAGGCGGAGATCCCCGTCCCCGACGCGGTCTCCCGCGAGTGGGCCGGCCGGATCCACTTGGACTGGGGCCCGCTGCCCGGCTCGTACGGGTGGGTGTTCCCGAAGACCGACTCCGGGACGCTGACGGTCGGCGTGATCTCGGCGCGCGGGCAGGGCGAGCAGACCAAGCAGTACCTGGCGGACTACATCCGGCGGCTCGGCCTGTCCGGGTTCAAGCCGCTGGTGGAGTCCGGGCACCTGACGCGCTGCCGGGCCGAGGACTCGCCGCTGTCCCGCGGCCGGGTGCTGGTGGCCGGCGACGCCGCCGGGCTGCTGGAGCCGTGGACCCGCGAGGGCATCTCGTACGCGCTGCGCTCGGGCCGGCTGGCCGGTGAGTGGGCCGTGCAGGTTGCCGAGGCGAACGGGGCGGCGGACGTGCGGCGGCAGGCGCTCAACTACTCGTTCGCGATCAAGGCGGGCCTGGGCGTGGAGATGCGGGCCGGCAAGATCATGCTGGACTCGTTCGAGAAGCGGCCGCACATGTTCCACCTGGCGGTCTCGCTGATCAACCCGGCCTGGCGGGCGTTCGCGCGGACCACGCAGGGTCACACGACGTTCGCGCAGATCATGCGGGACCACCGGGCGGCGCGGAAGTTGGCGTCGGTCGCGGGACGTTGAGGACACGCGTCCGCAAATTGACGTGGTCCTGGGTCCGCCCGGGGAGGGGAGAGCCCTTCCTCGGGCGGATCTTTCTGTCGGGCGCCTTCCGTTTCGCGCAGTTCCCCGCGCCCCTGGCGGGGCGCGGGGGCTGGGGACCGGACGAAGTATCAGGAAGCGAAGAGATCGGCGCGGTCCTCGCCGAGGTGGGCCCGCAGGGTAGCCAGGGCGCGCATGCTCTGGGTCTTCACCACGGAGTTGCTGACCCCCACCATCTCGGCGGTGGCTTCGACGGTGTGGTCCTCCCAGTAGCGCAGCAGCACGATCGCCCGGTCCCTGGGGGTGAGCAGCGCGAGAGCGTCGATCAGGGTGAGCCGGATGTCCGCCGAGGCGCTGTCGTGGCCGGTGTCGGGGGCCCGGTCGGGGATCTGATCGACCGCCAACTCGCCGGTGCTGCGCAGGCGCTTGTGGTCGAGCAGGCTGTTGAGCAGGACCTTGCGTGCGTAGCCGAACGGGTCGAGGTCCCGGCGGGTGATCCGCGGCCAGGCGAGGTACATCTTGGTCAGCGTCGTCTGGGTGAGGTCCTGTGCCAGGTGCCAGTCGCGGCACATCAGGTAGGCGATCTGGCGCAGCCTGACCGCCCCGGCCTCGGCGAACGCGGTGAACTCTGCTTCTTTCCGCACCAGTGATGCTCCCCGATCGTGCGTGCGATGGATTCCGGGCAGGGAGTGCGGCCCCGGAGGCCCGGGGCCGCACTGGGGCAGGTCAGCCGATCTGCGGGAGTGCCGGGAAGCGGGCGGCGGCCTCCGCGCCCTGGGCGGGGGTCATCATGTTGTGGAAGGCGGGGTTTCCGGCCAGTTCGGCGGCGGCCTCCTCGGTGAGCGGGACGACGGCGGGCACGTTCACCTTGCCGTCCCGGGCCAGGCAGCTGGCCATCTGCACGGTGACGGCGGTGCCGTCGGCGTGGCGGACGGTGACCACGGTGTTCTGGATGCAGTTGTCGTCCATGTGCTGGACCCGGACCTGCTGGCCGTACTTGTCCCGCCGGCAGCCGTCGCTGGTCGAGCACTTGGCGTCGGGGGACGCGGTGCCGACGAAGATCCGCATCATGCCAAGGCCCTGGGGAGTCCGGACGTTGACCTGGGCGAGCGGGACGTCGGCGGCGTACTTGCCGTGCGCCTCGGTGGCGTCGTTCGCGGCGTATCCGCTGGTCTCCAGGCCGGCGGGCAGCGAGTCCAGCACCGTCGAGAGCACGGCCGCGCCGCTCACCCGGACCAGGGCGCCGGACGCCGCCGGCGACGGGGTCGAGGCTGCGGAGGCGGCCAGGGCGGGCGCGCCGCCGGCCGCCGGGCCGACCAGCCCGTTCCCGCCACCGGCGCCGTGCAACTGGCCGCCGACCAGCACGGCGACGGCCGCCATCGCCAGCGCCGACCCGGCCACCTGCCCGACCGTCCGCACCCGGCGGGCGCGGCGGCCCTTCCTGGTCGCCTCCGCCACCACGTCACCCAGGGGCGGCGGCGTCAGCGCGGTCAGTTCGTCACTCAGGTCCGTACGGAAGTCCTTCATTCTCTGACTCACCTTCTGTCGTCATCTGCGCACGCCGGCCATGCGGACCCGCTCGAACGCGGCTCTGAGCTCTACACGGGTGCGGGGATGCGCGCGGTCACACGAAGGAGCTGCCGTTACCCAACCGTGATGTATCGGAAGGGAGTTGACGACGGGATCCGCCGGTTGTCGGTGCCGGCTGGCAGCATCCTCGGCATGGGACTCGACGTGATGGTGGGGGCGCTGATCGGCGCCGAGGACGACGTGGCGGAGTGGTTCCGCGCGGAGTGCGTGACGATCCGCGCCGTGCTGGAGCGCGAGGGCCTGCCGACCTGGCAGGAGCCGGAGGCGGGGCCGCGGTTCAGCGACCGCGTGTGGGGGTACTCGGGGCTGCACACGCTGCGCCGCGTCGCCGCGCACCTGGCCGCGAAGGGGCAGCTGCCCGAGCCGCTGGCGGAGGGCGAACGGGCTTCCGAGGACCCGGAGTTGAGGGAGGCGTACTACGACATCCCGGACGACCCGCCGGGCCGGTTCGACCACCTGATCCACCACTCGGACTGCGAGGGCTACTACGTGCCCGTCGACTTCGGGCCGGTGCTGATGGACGAGGAGCTGTCCGGCGGGATGCTCGGGTCCTCGGTGCGGCTGCTGGCGGAGCTGAAGGTGGTGGCCGCTGCGCTCGGTCTGCCCGAGGAGCTCGACCCGCACTCGGACGAGGTCACCGCCGTGCTCGACGGCGAGGTCCCCGAGCCCCAGGGCTGGCGGCGCTACGGCACCGAGTCGTTCATCTGCCTCCTGCTGATGCGGGCGGCCCGGCACTCGGTGGAGACCGGCGCGGTCATGGCGTTCTGCTGACGAGGTCTCAGGGCCCGAGGAGCTGTTCGGCGAGCGGGCTGCGCGCGTACAGCACCCGGCGGCCGTGCCGGGCGCGGGTGACCAGGCGGGTGGCGTGCAGGACGGAGAGGTGCTGGCTGACGGCGCCCGGGGTGACGCCCAGCCGGACGGCCAACTCGGTGGTGGCGGTGGGTTCCTGGAGCAGCGTGAGCAGGCGGGCCTTGGGCGTGCCGAGCAGCTGTTCCAGGGCCTGCGGCGCGGGCGGCGGGTCGGCGGGGCCGGTCAGGTTGCCCTGGCCGCGCGCCAGGTAGCTGATCGACGGAGTGAGGTCGGGGCCGATCGCGGTGATCGCGCCGCGCGCGAAGCAGGTCGGCAGCAGGGCCAGGCCGCGCCGGTCCACCACGATGTCCAGGTCGCCGTCGCCCCAGTTCCGGTCGATGGTCAGCACCCCGTCCGTCCAGCGCAGCCGGTGGTCGAGGTCGGCGAACAGGCCGGCCGCGCCGCGTTCGGCCAGCACCCGGGCGCGGTGCACGATGTCGGCGTGCAGCACCGAGCGGGCGCGCGGCCACCAGTTGGGCTCCAGCACCCGCGTCCAGTACTGCTCCAGGGCGTCCGCGATCAGTTGGATCAGCTCCGCCGGGCGGTCGTCGTAGGCGGCCAGCAGCGGTGGTATCGCGCGGTCGTGCGGCAGGAAGGTGATCTCCAACTCGCGCCGCAGCCGGGCCGGTTCGAAGGAGCGGACGACGGCCAGCTCGGCCGCGAAGTCCGGGAACGGGACGCTCGGGCGGGGCGTCATGAAGTCCGGTACGTACTTGTTGCTCGCCACCAGGGCGCGCAGCAGCGGCGCCGCCGGCAGTGCCTCGAAGGCCGGGCGCATCGCCTCGAACGCGGCCCCGTGCGGGTACTGGCCCGGGTGCGTCCACATCCGCAGGCTGAGCACCGTCTCCTGGAGCGGCGAGCAGGTGAAGTACGTGCCGGCCAGATCGGCCAGGCCCAGCCGGAACCGCAACGTCATGGTGTGCCCCCGTCCGGGCCGTGGATTCAGACCCGGGCTAAATCAATACCACGAGCGCTCCGTACCCGGTCTGATCGGATCATGACCGCCACTGAAGTCGCGGCCGACGAGGCCGCGTTGCCCAGCCATGCCCCCAGCCGGTTCGCCCGGCTGCTGCCCCAGGACCCGGTGCTGCGCCGGCTGTCCGTGATCACCCTGATCAACACGGCCGGCAACGGCCTGTCGATGACCCTGTCGGTGCTGTTCTTCACCCGCATCCTCGGGTTCGGGGTCGCGCAGGTCGGCGTGGTGCTGACCGTCGCCGGGGCGTTCGGGCTGGCGGCGGGCATGCCGGCGGGCTGGCTGTCCGACCGGTTCGGGCCCAAGCCGGTGCTGGTGGTGCTGCTGGTGGCGCAGGGGGTGTGCTCGGTCGGGTACGTGCTGGTGCACGACCTGGCGGTGTTCGCGGTGCTGGCCTGCCTGGTGGCCGCCACCGACCGGGGCGGCATGGCGGTGCGCGGCGCGCTGTTCGCCGAGGTGCTGCCGCAGGACGGCCGGGTGGCGGGCCGGGCGTACCTGCGCTCGGTCACCAACATCGGCATCGGGCTGGGCACCGTCGCCGCCGCTGCGGTGCTCCAACTCGACAGCCGGGGCGCGTACTTGACGGCGCTGCTGTTCGACGGCGTGACGTACGGCGTGATCGCGGTGATGTACCTGCTGATGGTGCCCGTCCCGCGGCGCAGCGCCGAGCAGGCCGCGCGGGCGAAGGCCGAGGGCGGGATGCTGGCGGTGCTGCGGGACGGGCGCTACCTGGCGGCGACCGGCCTGAACGCGGTGATCACGCTGCAGTTCGTGATGATCGAGGTCGGCGTGCCGCTGTGGGTGGTGCGGGAGACCGACGCGCCGCGCTGGATGGCGGCCGGCGCGCTGCTGGTCAACACCGTGCTGGTGATCGCCCTTCAGGTGCGGGCCACCCGGGGCACCGAGGAGATCGGCGCGGCCGCCCGGGTCTTCCGGCGCGGCGCGCTGCTGGTGGCCGGCTCCTGCGCGGTGCTGGCGCTGGCCGCGGGCCTGCCCGGCTGGGTGGCGGCGCTGGTGATCTCGGCCGGCGTCGGACTCCAGGCGCTCGGCGAGGTGTACAGCCAGGCCGGTGCGTGGGCGCTGGGCTACGACCTGGCGAAGGAGCACTCGCAGGGCGCCTACCAGGGCGTGTTCAACACCGGCATGTCGGGCGCGATGATGTTCGGCCCGGTGCTGATCACCTCGGTGGTGATCGCCAACGGGACGGTCGGCTGGCTGCTGCTGGGCGCGCTGTTCGCCGCGGCGGGCTTCGGGATGACGCTGGTGGTGCGGCGGCGCTGAGTTCTTTCCGGGGCTGCGGCGGCGCGGGTGACGGTTCGTCGAGGAACGTCACCCGCGCCGTTCGTCGTCCTAGCAGCTCAGGTTGGAGCCGGTCGGGACGCCGAGGATGGCGGAGAAGCTGGTGTAGGCGTTGATCCGGCTCTGCACCTGCGCGGGGTTGCCGCCGTTGCACTCCAGCGAGCCGTTGATGGAGCGGATGGTCTCGCCGAAGCCCTTGCCGTTGACCATGGCGTTGTGCGCGGTCATGGTGCCCGGGCCGTTCTGCGTCATCCAGTACCAGATGCCGGTCTTCCAGGCGACGGCCGCGTCGGTCTGCACCAGGTTCGGGTTGTTCAGCAGGTCGATGCCGAGCGCGTCGCCCGCCGCCTTGTAGTTGAAGTTCCAGCTCAGCTGGATCGGGCCGCGCCCGTAGTAGGCGGCCTGGCCGGCCGGGCAGCCGTAGGGCTGGGTGGTGTCGCAGTAGTGCGGGTAGTTGGCGGTGTTCTGCTCGACGACGTACACCAGCCCGCCGGTCTCGTGGCTGATGTTGGCGAGGAAGGCCGCCGCCTCCTGCTTCTTCACGGTGTCGGAGCCGGTGCCCGCGAACGCCGGGTAGGCGCTCAGCGCCGCGACCAGCCCGCTGTATGTGTAGAACGGGTTCCGGTTCGGGAACATCTGGTTGAACTGGGCCTCGGAGACCACGAACCCGCCCGGGTTGGGCGTCGTCGTGGTCGGGCTCGGGGACGGCGTGTCGGTGGCGCAGTTGGACGGGCTCCAGTACCAGGTGGAGATCGTCGGGTCGTAGCCCGGGTTGTCGTGGGTGGCGACGTAGAACTGGCCGTTGGGCACGTACTTGACCACCGTGCCGGTGGTGTACTGGGTGCCCGCGACCCAGATCTGGAAGGCGCAGACCGTGCCGGTGGGGTTCGGGCTGGGGCTCGCGGTGCCGCCGGTCTGGCTCGGGCTCGGGCTCGGCGTGGTGCCGCCGCCGGTGCCGCAGGCGCCCTGGTCGGCCCAGACTCCGCTGCCGGCGGTGCTCGGGGTCTCGCCCTGGGTCCACCACTTGGCGTTCCAGTTGTGGTCGTTGTACGAGGCGGTCATGCCACCGGTGTACACCTGCGAGGCCGCGTACGGGGTGGCGCAGGCGGTGGCCGCGGTGGAGGAGGCGGGCACCATGACGGCGAGTCCGGTGGCGGCCAGGGCGCCGGTCAGCAGGGCGGCGATCCGGCCGCGGGTGTTGCGCGGGCGGCGCTGGGAGACGGGTCGGGTGGTTCGGGTGGTTCGGGTGGTTCGGGTGGTTCGGATGGGGGACATCGGCCACTCCTTGTGGGGGGAACGAGCGGTGTGCCGAGCACTCAACCCAGGTTGACGGTTAACAGTCAATAGGTCTAGACCTTAAGAGAGTTGAGGGTGTGTACGCACCGGATACTGGCCAGCGGGGGCGCTGTCGTGCCAGGGTGCAGGCGGATACCGTCCGACCCACCCTCAGCCGGAAGGCAGACCAGCCCAGATGACCAGCGAAGCGCCCCTCCTGCGCCGCAGCACCGCCGACGCCGTCGCCACCCTCGAGCTCGACTCCCCGCACAACCGCAACGCGCTCTCCACCCGGCTGATGGCCGAACTCACCCAGGGCCTCGCCGACGCCGCCGCCGACCCCGACGTCCGCGCCGTCGTCCTCGGCCACACCGGGCGGGTGTTCTGCGCCGGCGCCGACCTCTCCGAGGCCACCGGCGACGACCCCACCGTCGGACCGCGCGGCCTGGTCGCCCTGCAGCGCGCCATCGTCGACTGCCCCAAGCCCGTCATCGCCCGCCTCGACGGCCACGTCCGGGCCGGCGGACTCGGCCTGGTCGGCGCCTGCGACCTCGCCGTCGCCGGACCCGACTGCACCTTCGCCTTCACCGAGGCCCGCCTCGGCCTCGCCCCCGCCGTCATCTCGCTGCCGCTGCGCCCCAAGCTGGAGCCGCGCGCCGCCGCCCGCTACTACCTCACCGGCGAGACCTTCGACGCCGCCGAGGCCGCCAGGATCGGCCTGGTCACCGAGGCCGCCGACGACACCGGCGCCGCGCTGAAGACCATCCTGGACGCGCTGCGGCTGTGCTCGCCGCAGGGCCTCGCGGAGTCCAAGTACCTTGCCAACGCCGCCGTCCGGGAGTCCTTCGAGCGGCACACCGAGGAGCTGGTCGCCCAGTCCGCGCGGCTGTTCGGCTCCGAGGAGGCGCAGGAGGGCATGCGGGCGTTCCTGGAGAAGCGGCCGGCGCGCTGGGTGCGCTGAGCCTTCTGGTCGGGCTGAGTCGGCCGGGTGCGCCGAGCTGGATTTTCGGCGCAAGTTACCGGCCGGTGTGAGTTTGGTCCCGTTGCCCGTCGCGGGCCGCCACCGGCCGATACGGTGAGCGCATGTCGATCGTCCGCGCGCTGCTGGGGTCCGTCCGCGAGAGGTCGCGCCGGGCGGCCGGGCGCGCGGTGCACCGCGGCTGGCGCTGGGTGCAGGACGCCGGCGCCGTCAGCAACCGCAACCCCGGGCCGTACCGGTTCGGGGAGCTCGGTGACGGCACCAAGCTGGCGTTCCCGCTCGGCACGGTGTTCAACGAACAGTGGATCACCATCGGCCCGTTCTCCATCATCGGCGAACGCGTCACCATCTCGGCCGGCTTCCTGCCCGGGCTCGACCTCGGCCCCGAGCCGATCGTCCGGATCGGCGGCGGCTGCGTGATCGGCCGCGGCAGCCACATCGTCGGGCACCAGCAGATCGTGCTCGGTGACGACGTGTGGACCGGCCCGAACGTCTACATCACCGACCAGGCGCACGAGTACCGCGACACCGAACTGCCGATCGGCAAGCAGTGGCCGCGCAACGAGCCCGTCTCGATCGGCGCCGGCTCCTGGATCGGCACCGGCGCGGTGATCCTGCCTGGCGCCCGGCTCGGCCGCAACGTGGTGGTCGCCGCCAACTCCGTGGTCTCCGGCGAGGTCCCCGACTTCGCGGTGGTGGCCGGCGCCCCCGCCCGCCAGGTCCGCACCTGGGACCCGGAAGCCGGCTGGCAGCCCCCCATCCGCCACGAGGCCCCCCGCCCCGTTCCCGACGGCGTCACCGCCGAACAGCTCCGTGCCCTGGTCGGCTGGGACCTCCGCCTGCCCGGCGAGAGCGCCGCCCCCGAGGCATAACCGGCGGATGTGAACGGGCGGGCCGGGGCCGGGAGCTGACTCCGGTGGGTGGCACGGGCTGCAACGACTGTCACAGGTGGACAACACCGGCAACCGGCAGGGCCGGATCGGTGTGGTGAGTGCTGTCGAGTGGGGCAGGATGCTCCCTCGTGGATCTTGGGTCGCTGCCACGGCAACCAGTACGTGGTGAAGCTCGACCCGAAGGGCGCGCTGCAGAGCGTCACGCAGCTCTACAAGCCCTGACCGGGGCCCATTTGACGGGACGGCGGTCCGTGCGCGTGGGGGCGTGCGGGCCGCCTGTCCACTTCTCCCGCAGGTGCGGGCCCAGTACGGTGACGGGTGGCTTCGAGCGGAAGGACGGCCATGCCCGACACCGGTGCCCCAGCGGCATGCCGAGGCCTGATCCTGGACTTCGTGGGCGTGCTGACACCCGACCCGGCGCCGATGCTCCGCCGGTGGAGCCTGAGCCAGGGGCTGGACGCGGACGCCTGGCGCCGGACGCTCACCACCCACCCGGTGGTGAAGGAGCTGTACGCCGAACTCGAGGTCGGCCGGCTGAGCCAGTCCGAGTGGAACCGGCTGACCGCACCGATCCTGGGACTCACCGAGCACGAGAACCTCATGGGCCGGGCCTGGGAACGTGTCTCGCCGGCCACCGAGATGATCGAACTGGCTGCGGCGGCCCGGGAGGCCGGCCGCACCGTGGCGATGCTGTCCAACAGCTTCGGCCTCGACCCGTTCGACCCCTACACGGCGTGCGGGGTCCGGGACTTGTTCGACGTGACCGTGATCTCCGAACTCGAAGGCCTCGCCAAACCCGACCCCGCCATCTACCGGCTGGTGCTCGACCGGATGGGCCTGCCCGCCGAAGCCTGCGTCTTCGTCGACGACCACCCGGCGAACCTGCCGCCGGCGCAGGAACTGGGCATCGCCACCGTGCTGGCCGACGGCCGACCGGACACCCTCGCACGGATCTCTGAACTGCTGGGCCTCGCCGCCGTCGCCCGTTGACACGAGAGGGACGGCGGCCGCCCGCTCGTCGAGTTCCCGAGCCGCCGGAACCGACTCCGCGCTGTCCGGCTCAGGCCCCAGGGTGCCCAGCACCCCGTCGCGCGGTGGCGACGGCATGCAGGTTGCGTACGAGGAGAGCAGCCGGGCGGGAACAGTCTTCGAAGATACCCAGGACGTTGTTGAGCGTCGGGAACTCTACGATCTGCTCGGGGCCCAGGCACTGTCTTCGGCGACGTCTGAGGCCGTAAGCGGCAGAGGGCCCCCTCGTGGGTGGCGAGGGGGCTGTGTCGCGGAGGTGTTCAACGGCGGCCGAGGGCGTGGAAGGACCAGCCGGCCGTCCGCCAGCGGTTCGCGTCGAGGGTGCCGCGGGCGTCGATGACCACGGGCGCCGCAACGTGCCGGGCGAGGGCGGACGGGTCCTGGGCGGCGTACTGGGGCCAGTCGGTCAGGTGGAGCAGCAGGTCGGCGTCGGTGAGGGCCCGGATCGGACTTTCGGCGTAGGTGAGTTGGGGGTGGGCGCGGCGGGCGTTCTCGAGGGCGGCCGGGTCGTGGATGGTGATTTCGGCGCCGGCTCGCTGGAGGGTGTCGGCGACGGCGAGGGCGGGGGAGTCGCGGATGTCGTCGGTGCCGGGTTTGAACGAGGCTCCCCAGATGGCGATCCGCCGGCCGGCCACGGTGCCGTCGAGGAGTTCGCGGGTGAGTCCGACGGTGCGTTCGCGGCGGCGCCGGTTGATGGAGGCGACCTCGCGGAGCAGGCCGGTGTCGGTGCCGAGTTCTTCGGCGCGGTGGGTGAATCCGGCGAGGTCCTTGGGCAGGCAGCCGCCACCGTAGCCGAGGCCGGGGCGCATGCCCGCGGTGCCGATCCGGGGGTCGTGGCCGAGGGCGTGGGCCAGGTGGCGGACGTCGGCGCCGGTGTGTTCGCACAGTTCTGCCATCAGGTTGATGAAGGAGATTTTGGTGGCGAGGAAGGCGTTGGCGGCGCCTTTGATCAGTTCGGCGGTGGGCAGGTCGGTGACGACAAGTGGCGTTCCGGTGGCCAGGATGTCGGCGTGGACGGCGCGGAAGCGGGCTTCGCCGGTGGTGTCGCCGTCCTCGAGGCCAAGGACGATGCGGTCCGGCCGGAGGGTGTCCTGGACGGCAAGGGATTCGCGCAGGAACTCCGGTGACCAGGCCAGGCGGACCCGGACCCCGTCGCGGAGGTGCTCGTCCAGGAGGTGCCGGAGCTGGGTGGCGGTGCCGACGGGGACGGTGGACCGGCCGATGATCAGTGCGCCGTCGTCGAGCAGGGGGGCCAGGTGGCGGACGGCGGTGCGGAGTTGGGTGAGGTCGTAGGCGCTGCTGCCGGTCTGCTGCGGGGTGCCGACGTCCAGGAAGTGGAGGTCGGCGAAGGCGGCGGCCTCGGTGCAGGAGGTGGTGAAGCGGAGGTTGCCGGCGGCGGTGTGTTTGGTGAGCAGGTCGTTCAGACCGGGTTCGACGAACGGGGCCCGGCCTTGGTTCAGGGCCTCGACCTTGGCGGGGTCGGTGTCCATGCCGAGGACCTGGTGGCCGAGTTCGGCCAGTGCGGCCGCGTGGGTCGCGCCGAGGTAGCCGCAGCCGATCACGGTGAGCTTCATGGAGGTGTCCTTCCGGGAGGGCGGGACACCAGGCAAGCGCGGTGGCGGCGGGTTCGGGGAGGGCTCGCAAGGGGGCTCACAACTCGCGGAAGCGGCCCACCGTGAGCGGGACGGAACTACCCTCGGTGGATCCGGCGTCGGGTACCGGGTGTACGAACTCCCGTACTTGGCCAGGTGCGACGTCCGCGCCGAGCCGCACTGGACGAAGGGGATGCCGTGGCGTCGACCACCCGCCGGGCCAAGCCGCCCAACGACGCGCTGGCCCGGATGATCGGCGAGTGCGCGGGGGCCAGCAACAAGTCGCTGGCCCACCGGGTGAACCAGCTCGCTCTCGAGGCCGGGATGGCCACCAGCTACACGCACACCTCGGTCGCGAACTGGTGCCGTCGCGGGATGGTCCCCGACTGGCCGGTGCCCAGGCTGCTGGCCCAGGCGATCGGCGAACGGCTCGGCCGGCCCGTGGAGTTGGCGGAGATCGGCATGGCGGGGGCGCAGACACCGGACGCCTCGGTGGGGTTGGATTTCCGGCGAGAGCCCGCCGAGGCCGTCCGCGCCGCCGTCCTGTTCTGGAGTTCCGTGAACCGCCGTGACTTCCTCACCGGAACGGGCTTCGCCGTCTCCGCGTTCACCACCCCGGTCACCCGCTGGCTGGTCACCCCCGCTGACGAGGACGCGGCGCACCGCGGCCGCGGCCGGGTCGGGGTCGCCGACCTCGCGGAACTGCGGGAGGCCGCCGCCGACGCCCGGCGGTGGGACTCCCGGTACGGCGGCGGGAGTTGGAAGGCCAACTCCGTCACCGCCTGCCTGCGGGAACGGGCCGTCCCGCTGCTGAACGGCTCGTTCGATGACCAGGTCGGCCGTCAACTGTTCGCGGTGACGGCCGAGTTGTCCCGGCTGGCCGGCTGGACCGCGTTCGACACCGGGCAGCACGACGCGGCCCAGCGGCACTTCATCCAGGCCCTCCGCCTGGCCCGGGCCGGCGGTGACGTCCAGCTCGGCTGCTACGTCCTCACCACGATGGCGATGCAGACACTGCTGCGGGGCTTCGCCGGCGAGGCCATCGACATGACCCAGGGCGCCTACCAGCGGGCCAAGGGCACGGCCGCCCCCAGGGTGCTGGCGTTCACCAAGCTGATCGAGGCCAGGGCCCACGCCCGCGAGAACGACGCCAAGGCCGCCTCGGCCGCCCTGGCCGCGTCCGAGAGCCTGCTCGACCGGGCGCGCGACGGTGCCGAGGAGCCCGACTGGATCGACTTCTACCAGCACGCCCGGCTCTCGGCCGACGCCGTGGAAGTGTTCCGGGACCTGCGCAACCCCCGGGCCGCGCTGGCCTGGAACGACCGGGCCGCCGCCATGCCGACCGGGACGTTCACCCGCTCCGTCGGCATGCGCCTGGCGATCGTCGGGACCGCGCACCTCCAGGCCAGGGACGTCGACCAGGGCCTCGCCCTCGGCCACCGCGCCGTCGACATCCTCGGCGCGGTGCGATCCGCCCGGGCCCTGGACTACGTCCGCGAGTTCAACGCCGCCCTCGGCCCCTGGCAGCGGGAGCCCGCTGTCAGGGACTTTCTGCGACGGAGCCGCTCCGAGCTGGGTGTGGCGGCCTGATGCGGCGGGCCGTCAGGGGGTGCGGTGGTGGCGGGTGGTGAGGGAGAGGAGGCCGGCGACGGCGGAGGTGGTGGCGACGGTGAGGAGGGCGAGGGGGAGGGAGGTGGCGTCGGCGAGGAAGCCGATGACCGGGGGGCCGAGGAGCATGCCGGCGTAGCCGAGGGTGGAGGCGGTGGCGACGCCCTGGGGGCCGGCCGCGGCGCCGGCCCGGGCGATGGCGAGGGGGAAGATGTTGGCCAGGCCGAGGCCGACCAGGACGAAGCCGGCCAGGGCGGCGGGGACGGACGGGGCGAGGGCGGCGGTGGTCATGCCCGCGCCGGCGGCGAGGCCGCCGAAGAGGACGACCCTGGTGGGGCCGAGGCGTTCGGTGAGCCAGGTGCCGGAGAGGCGGCCCGCCGTCATGGCGAAGGCGAAGGCCGCGTAGCCGGCGGCGGCCAGGGCGGCGCTCGCGTGGACGTCGTCGGTGAGGTGGAGGGTGGCCCAGTCGGCGAGTGCGCCCTCGCCGTACGCGTCGCACAGGGCGGTGAGGCCGAGGAGCAGGACGAGCAGGCGGGCACGGCCGAGCTGACGGGAGGGGGAGGCGGAAGGGGCGGAGGCGGGGCGCGGGCGGGCGGCCGGGGCGCGGAGCAGGGCGGTGCCGGCGATGGCGGTGACGGCCAGGCCGAGGGCGCCGGCCAGGGCGAGCGACCAGGCGGTGCTCACGGAGCCGGCGAGCAGGCCGCCGACGCCGGCGCCGAGCAGTCCGCCGAGGCTGTAGCCGGCGTGGAAGCTCGGCATGACGGGCCGTCGGAGTTCGGCGACCAGGTCGACGGCGGCGCTGTTCATCGCCACGTTGGCGGCGCCGTACCCGGCGCCGAACAGCAGCAGGACGGCGCCGAGGGCGAGCACCGAGTGGGTGTGCGCGGGCAGGGCGACGGCGAGGGAGAGGACGCCGAGGGAGGCGACGGTGACGGGGCGGGAGCCGAAGCGCAGGCAGAGCCGGCCGACCAGGGCCATGGTGGCGACCGCGCCGGCCGAGATGCAGAGCAGGGCGAGGCCCAGTGCGCTGTGGGTGGCGGAGACCTGGGCGCGGATGTCGGGGATGCGGACCACCCAGGCGGCGAACAGGAAGCCGTCGACGGCGAAGAAGGCGGTGAGGGCGAGGCGTGCCGCCGACCAGGTCGAGCTGCGGCCGGACGGAGAGCCAATGGAGGAGGAGCGGGCTTCTGTTTTGTTCAGTAGCGGCACAAAGTCAGAATAGGGGAGTGCCGCACACACCTTCAAGCCCGAACCGGAGCCCCGCCGTGAGCACCCCGCGCCGCACCGCCCCCGACCGCGGCCGTACCCTGCTCGGCCCGGCGCTGCGCCTGATCCACACCGGCCAGGCCCCCACCCGCTCCGCGCTCACCGGCGCCCTCGACGTCACCCGCGCCACCGCCGGCGCGGTCACCGCCGAACTCGAGGCGCTCGGCCTGATCAGCGTCGACTCCCGCCCGGCCGGCGGCGGCCGCGGCCGCCCCTCGCACCGGCTCGCGATCGCCGACCCCGGCCCCGCCGTGCTCGCCGCCCAGCTGCACGCCGACGGCGTCTCCGCCGCGCTCGCGGGCCTCGGCGGCCGGCTGCTGGAGGCCGTCCACCTGCCGCTGCCCGCCGACACCTCGCCCGCCCGTCTGCTCGGCGCGGCCGCCGAGGCGGGCGCGCAGCTCGCCCGGGGCGGCCGCCGCCGGGTGCTCGGCTTCGCCCTCGCGCTGCCCAACCCCGTCACCGAGCCCGACGGCACCGCGCTGGCCGCGCTGCACTTCGACTGGCCGTCCGGCACCCCCGTCGCCGAGCTGTTCGCCGAACAGGTGGCCGGCGCGGACCTCGGGCCGCGCGCCCGTACCGCGCTCCCGACCGCCGTCGCCAATGACGCCAACCTGGCCGCGCTCGCCGAACACCGGCACGGCGCCGGCCAGGGCGCCCGGCACCTGCTGCTGGTCACCTCCGGGCATCGCGGCGTCGGCGGCGCGCTGGTCCTCGACGGCCGCCTGCACACCGGCAGTTCGGGCCTCGCCCTGGAGGTCGGCCACCTCACCGTCGACCCGCTCGGCCGGCCCTGCCCGTGCGGCAACCGCGGCTGCCTGAACGCCGAGACCGACACCGACGCGCTGTTCGCCGCCGCCAAGCGCCGCCCCGACCCGGGCAGGCCGCTGCTCGCGCAGGCCCGCGAACTGGCCCACGACCCGGAGGCCGCCGACGCCGTCGACCACCTGGTGGAGCGCCTCGGCCTGGGCCTGGCCGGGCTGGTCAACATCCTCAACCCCGACCGGATCGTGCTCAGCGGCCTGCACCAGGAGCTGCTGGCGGCCGCCCCCGACCGGCTCGCCGCCGTGGTCGCCGAACGCTGCCTGTGGGGGCGCAGCGGACGGGTGCCGATCGTCCCCGCGCAGGTCGTGCACGCCGGGCTGGTCGGGGCCGCCGAACTCGCCTGGGAGCCCTACCTGGAGGACCCGCAGGCCGTGGCAACTCCCTGAAGGCATCCGGAAACGCGAACGGCGCGGGCTGACGGAGAGTCAACCCGCGCCGTCCGGCGCACTACTGGGACGTCACTTGCCGAAGCGGAGCTTCCAAGGGGCGACGGCCGACTCCAGCTGCACGCCCAGGCTCATCTTCGACATGCCCTCGACCCGCTCCTCGAAGCGGATCGGCACCTCGGCGATGCGCATGCCGCGCTGGACCACGCGGTAGTTCATCTCGACCTGGAACGAGTAGCCGTTGGAACGCACGGACTGCAGGTCGACCTTGCGCAGCGCCTGCGCCTCCCAGGCCTTGAAGCCCGCGGTGGCGTCCTTGACCTTCAGACGCAGGATCGCGTTGACGTAGAAGTTCGCCCAGGCGGACAGCGCCTTGCGGTGCCACGGCCACTCGGACGCGGTGGAGCCGCCGGGGACGTAGCGCGAGCCCAGCACGACGGAGGCGTCGGTGGTGGTGAGCTTCTCCACCATCGCGGGGATCGCGGTGTGCGGGTGCGACAGGTCGGCGTCCATCTGGATCACGATGTCGGCGCCGTTCTCCAGCGCCTGCGTCATGCCCGCGATGTAGGCCCGGCCCAGGCCGTCCTTGTCGGTGCGGTGCAGCACGGTGAGCGTGCCGCCCGACTCGGCGCCCAGCTTGTCCGCGACGTCGCCGGTGCCGTCGGGGGAATTGTCGTCCACTACCAGAACGTGCAGGTTCGGCATGCCGAGCTCGCCCAACCGACCTACCAGGATCGGGAGGTTCTCCCGCTCGTTGTACGTCGGAACAACCACAACAACCTTCGGGTGGGCCTCAGCCATGTTTCTTCTATCCTCGATACGGTTATGAGAGCCGGATGCGGCAGTCTAGCGTTGATCCCCGCACGTACGTTCCGGGGGGCCGGTCCGGCCAGCGCCCGGGAGCCGCACGGGAATCGCGCACGGTGACCGCCTCCGGGAATCGGTGCGCCCGCTCGCCCGTTCACGGGGCATGAGCGACAACACCCAGGCCGATCCCGCCGAACCGCTGCGCTACGCCGCCTTCACCGCCGACCCCGCCGGCGGCAACCCCGCCGGTGTGGTGCTGGACGCCTCCGCGCTGAGCGATGAGCGGCAACTGGCCCTCGCCGCGGAGCTGGGCTACTCCGAGACGGCGTTCCTCACCGAGGTGCCCGACCAGCCGCGCACCCGCACCGTCCGCTACTTCAGCCCGCTGACGGAGGTGCCGTTCTGCGGGCACGCCACCATCGCCGCGGCGGTGGCGCTGGGTGAACGGATCGGCCCCGGCGAGCTGTTGTTCGAGACCAAGGCCGGTCCGGTGCCGGTCGAGGTGGCGCGCACCGGGTCCGGAGAGTTCACGGCGACGTTGACGAGTGTTCCGCCGCACGTCGAGGAGGTCGCCCCGGAGGACGTCCTGGAGGCGCTCGACGCGCTCGGCTGGCAGGCCGAGGAGCTGGACGAGAAGCTGCCGCCGATGATCGCGTACGCCGGCGCCCGGCACCTGGTGCTGGCCGCCGCGACCAGGGCCCGGCTGGCCGACCTCGACTACGACTTCGACGCGCTGGCCGCGCTGATGCGCCGGCTCGACCTGGTGACCCTTCAGCTGGTCTGGGAACAGGACGCCACCACCTTCCACGTCCGCGACCCGTTCCCGGTCGGCGGCATCGTGGAGGACCCGGCGACCGGCGCGGCCGCCGCCGCGTTCGGCGCCTACCTGCGCCACCTGCGGCAGTTGGGCGCCGCCCGGCTGACGCTGCACCAGGGCGAGGACCTCGGCCGGCCCGGCCTGCTGACCGTCGAACTGGCCGCCGAGGACACCCGGGTTCGGGTCACCGGCCGGGCGGTGCGCATCCCCTGAAAGTCCCTCGCCCCGGCGGTGGTTCAGCCGGCGTCGGGGCCGAGGTGGGTACGGGCCAGGTCGAGCAGCGGCGGGCCGTAGTCCGGGTGCGCGAGGGCGTGCGCGAACTGGGCGAGCAGATAGGCGTGCGGGTTGCCGGTGTCGTACCAGCGGCCCTCGATGACCTGGCCGTACACGGCGCGGCGGGACGCGTACGCGTTCAGCGCGTCGGTGAGGTACAGCTCGCCGACCGGGTCGACCCGGAACCGCCGGTGCTGCTCGCGCAGTTCGTCCACCACGCCGGGCGTCAGCACGTAGCCGCCGATCGCCGCGTAGTGCGACGGGGCGACGGCCGGGTCGGGCTTCTCCACCAGGCCGGTGATCCGCAGCGCGCCGTCGCCGAGGTCCTCCTTGACCACCGGGACGCCGTAGCGGTGCGACTCGGCCGGGTCCATCGGCATCAGCGCGAGCACCGGGGCGCTGGTCTTCTCGTGCGCGGCCATCAACTGGCGGGCGCGCGGCACCGGGGACACGAACACGTCGTCCGGCCACAGCACCAGGAACGGCTCGTCGCCGAAGTCGCGGGCCGCGTTCAGCACCGGGGTGCCGTTGCCGTACGGGCCGTGCTGGAACAGGTAGGTGATGTGGCCGCGCCGGGACAGGTCCGCGACGTCCTCCACCGCGTCGGCGTAGGCGTCCTTGCCGGCCGCGCGCAGCTGGGCGACCAGCGACGGGTTGGGGCGGAAGTGGTCCTGGATCAGCGACTTGTCGCCGGACACCACGATGGTGATGTCGGTGATGCCGGAGTCGATCAACTCCCGCACCGTGTGCTCGATCACCGGCCGGTCGCCGACCGGCAGCATCTCCTTCGGGGTGGCCTTGGTGAGCGGGAGCAGCCGGGAGCCGAGGCCGGCCGCGGGGATGACGGCTCGGCGGAGGGTGGCACGCATGGGGCCTCTTCTCGTTCCTGTGCGGTCGCGGACGGCACCGACCGTACCAATGCCGTCGCGCTGGGTGACACCCCCGTACTGCGGCGGGAGTAGGTGTGTCTGCTCCGCGGGGCCGATGGTGCAGGCCGGAGGCGCCGCTAGCCTTCCGGTATGGGAGAAGTTCGGCAGCCGTGGGTGCCCGTCTGGGTGCGGGCCGGCAAGGCGGGATGGCCGGTGGCGGCCGCCGTCGTGGTGACGGTGGTCCAGGTGGCCGGGACGACGGTCGCCGCCCGGCACCAGAGCGCGCGGCTGCCGCTGGACGCCTGGGGGTACCTGCTGCTGGCGCTCGGCCCGGCGCTGCTGGTGCTGCGGGCGCGGTACCCGGCGTTCACCGTCGCCGCCGTGGCGGCCGTGACCGCGGCCTACCTGTGGGCCGGGTACCCGTACGGGCCGGCCTTCGTGGCGCTGGTGGTGGCGTTCTTCTCGGCCGTGCAGCGCGGCCGGCGACGGGCCGCCTGGCTGAGCGCCGGCGCGTTCTACCTGCTGCACCTGCTGCTGAGCTACGTCGTACCGGCGTCCTGGCTGCGGGCGCCGGCCCGCGAGGCGGTGGGCTGGCAGGAGCTCGGCGTCACCGCCTGGCTGCTGCTGGTCTTCGTCGGCGCCGAACTGGCCCGGTTCCGGCGCGAGCAGATCGCCGCCGTGCGGGCCGCCGAGGAGGAGGCCCGGGCGCGCCGCAGCGACGAGGAACGGCTGCGGATGGCACGGGAGTTGCACGACATCCTGGCGCACTCGATCTCGCTGATCCACCTCCAGGCGGGCGTCGCCCTGGAACTGCTGGACGCCCGCCCCGAGCAGGCCAGGGACGCGCTCACCACCATCAAGGCGACCAGCAAGG
This sequence comes from Kitasatospora sp. NPDC004614, assembly GCF_042873675.1. NCBI lineage: Bacteria > Bacillati > Actinomycetota > Actinomycetes > Kitasatosporales > Streptomycetaceae > Kitasatospora > Kitasatospora sp. NPDC004614. The sequence goes on along the minus strand of NZ_JBIALR010000023.1, from coordinate 88,709 downwards.
AGGCACTCGGCGAAGTCCGCCAGGTGCTCGGCACCCTGCGCACCCCCGGGGCCGCCGCGCCGCGCACCCCCGCCCCCGGCCTGGAACGGCTGGACGAACTGGTCGCGCAGGCCGGCCACGCGGGCCTCGCCGTCACCGTCCGCACCGAAGGCCGGGCCGGCCCGCTCGGCGCAGGCCTCGGACTCGCCGCGTTCCGGATCGTCCAGGAGGCGCTGACCAACGTGCTGCGGCACTCCACCGCCCGCACCGCTGATGTTCAACTCTCCTGGAAGCCGGACGGGTTGGAGCTGACCGTCACCGACCCCGGACCGCCCGGCGGCGGCGACGCGGGCGGCAGCGGCACCGGCCTGATCGGCATGCGCGAACGCGCCGCCGCGTTCGGCGGCACCGTGGACGCCGGCCCGCACGGCACCGGCGGCTGGCAGGTCCGGGCCCGGCTGCCGCTCGTCACGAACGGAGTCGAAGCGTGATCAAGGTGCTGCTCGCCGACGACCAGCGGCTGGTCCGGGCCGGATTCCGGGCCCTGCTGGACGCCCAGGACGACCTCGAGGTGGTCGGCGAGGCCGACGACGGCGAACAGGCCGTCGCCCGGGCCGCCGAACTGCGCCCCGACGTCGTCCTGATGGACATCCGGATGCCCCGCCTGGACGGCCTCGCCGCGACCCGCCGGATCTGCGCCGACCCCGAACTGGCGGCCGTGCGGGTGGTCGTGCTGACCACCTTCGAACTCGACGAGTACGTCTTCGAGGCGCTGCGGGCCGGCGCCGCGGGCTTCCTGGTCAAGGACACCGAACCCGGCGAACTGCTGCGCGCCGTCCGGGTCGCCGCGTCCGGCGACGCGCTGCTCTCCCCGGGCGTCACCCGCCGCCTGATCGGCGAGTTCGCCGCCCGCTCCAAGGAACCGTCCACCGCCCGCCTGGACGTCCTCACCGAACGCGAACGCGAAGTGCTCGCCCTGGTCGGACTCGGCCTCACCAACGAGGACATCGCCCGCCGCCTGGTGGTCAGCCCGCTCACCGCGAAGACCCACGTCAGCCGCACCATGGTCAAACTCGGCGTCCGCGACCGCGCCCAACTCGTCGTCGCCGCCTACGAATCGGGCCTGGTCCGGCCCGGCTGGCTGGGGTAGTCCCCCGGGAGTAGCGGGGGTGCCGCCCGGTGGGGGACGCGGCGGGGGTGGCCGAGGCGGGACGGTGGAGGGGTGGCCGGGGATCCCGGCCCGCTCTCCAGGAGGTGAGTTCCGATGGTCGGACTGCTGGCCGATGGATACGGGCACTGGCCCGGGCCGTGGGTGCTGGTGTTCCCGTTCTTCTGGCTGCTGGTCGTGGTGCTCGTGGTGCTGGTGCTGCGCCGGGTGGTGTGGCGGCGCCGCGGCTGGTGGGGCGGCGGATCCTTCGAGCACGCCCCGCTCGCGGTGCTCGGACGGCGCTACGCGCAGGGCGAGATCGACGCCGAGGAGTACCGGGAGCGCCGCGCCGTCCTGACCGAGGGCCAGGACACGCCGGGGGTGAAGCGATGAGCGGGGGTGAAGCGATGAGCGCCGCCGCCCGGGTCGAGCAGGCCGTGAAGGAGTACGGCGCGGGGGAGACCCGGGTGCGGGCCCTGGACGGGGTGAGCGTCGAGTTCGCCGCCGCCCGGTTCACCGCCGTGATGGGCCCCTCCGGCTCCGGCAAATCCACCCTGATGCACTGCGCGGCCGGCCTCGACACGCTCAGCGGCGGCCGCGCCTGGCTCGGCGACACCGAACTGTCCGCGCTCGGCGACCGGGAACTGACACTGCTGCGCCGGGAACGGATCGGCTTCGTCTTCCAGGCGTTCAATCTGGTGCCGACCCTGACCGTGCGGGAGAACATCACCCTGCCGCTCGACCTCGGCGCCACCGCGCCCGACCCCGACTGGCTGGACACCCTGATCGAGGTGGTCGGCCTCGGCGACCGCCTGCACCACCGCCCCAGCCAGCTCTCCGGCGGCCAGCAGCAGCGCGTCGCCGTCGCCCGGGCGCTCGCCGGACGCCCGCAGGTGGTGTTCGCCGACGAGCCCACCGGCAACCTGGACTCCCGCAGCGGCGGCGAAGTCCTCGGCCTGCTGCGCTCCGCCGTCGACACCATGCACCAGTCGGTGGTGATGGTCACCCACGACCCGGCCGCCGCCGCGTACGCCGACACCGTGCTGTTCCTCGCCGACGGCCGCCTCGTCGACACCATGCGACAGCCCAGCGCCGAACGGGTCCTGGACCGGATGAAGGCCTTCGACGGCCGCCGGGCCGAGGCGGGCGCCCGGTGAACGCGAGCGTCCGACTTGGCGCGCGCTCACTGCTCGCCCACCGCCGTCGCCTGGTCGGCACCGTGCTGTCGATCGTCCTCGGCGTCGCCTTCCTGACCGGCACGATGGTCCTCGGCGACACCCTGCGCGCCAACTTCGACACCCTGTTCGCCGACGCCAACGCCGGCACCGACGCCGTCGTCCGCAGCGCCGACTCGCTCGACGCCACCGGCGTCCCCGGCGGCGTCCGCGCCCCCCTCGACGACTCGCTGACGGCCAAACTGCGCGCCGTGCCCGGGGTGAGCGCCGCCGAAGGGTCCGTCCAGGGCGCCGGCCAGCTCATCGGCGCCGACGGCAAACCGATCGGCGGCCAGGGCCCGCCCACCTGGGCCGGCAACTGGATCACCGACCCGAAACTCAACCCCTACCGGCTCGCCGAAGGCCGCGCCCCCGCAGCCCCCGGCGAAGCCGTGATCAACCGGGGCGCCGCCAAGACCGGCCACCTGCACGTCGGCGACACCACCGTGCTGCGCACCCCCGACCCGGTGCGGATCACCGTGGTCGGCATCGCCACCTTCGGCGCCGACGCCGACGGCATGGGCCCCAGCACCTTCACCGCCCTCACCCTCGCCGACGCCCAGGCCCACCTGACACCCAAGGGCAGCGGCCAGGTCTCCAGCATCCGGCTCCGGTCCGACAGCCTGAGCCAGCGCCAACTGGTGGACCGCGTAAGGCCGTTGCTTCCAGGCGGCGTCGAGGCGCTGACCGGCGCGGACGCCACCGCGCAGTCAACGGCGGACGTCTCCGGGCGCTTCCTCGGACTGTTCACCACCCTGCTGCTGGTATTCGCCGGCATCGCCCTGCTGGTCGCCACCTTCACCATCCACAACACCTTCGCCATCGTCACCGCCCAGCGCACCCGCGAGAACGCCCTGCTGCGCGCCCTCGGCGCGAGCCGCCGGCAGGTGCTCGGCACCACCCTCGGCGAAGCGCTCGCGATCGGACTGCTGGCCTCCGCGCTCGGCCTGCTCGGCGGCTTCGGCGTCGCCGCCGGCCTCAAGGCGCTGTTCGCGGCGATCGGCTTCACCCTGCCCACCGGCGGCACCGTCATCAAGGCCGCCACCATCGTCCTGCCGCTGCTGGTCGGCACCCTGGTCGCGGCCGGCTCCGCACTCGCCCCCGCCCTGCGGGCCGCCCGCACCGCCCCGCTCGCCGCGCTGCGCGACACCGCCGTGGACGAGGCCGCCACCGGACGAAGTGCCCTGGTGCGTGTGGTTGTTGGTGTGCTGCTGGTGGCCGGTGGACTGCCCGCGCTGATCCTCGGCGCGACCCGCGGGCCGTCGCTGGCGCTGACCGTCGGCGGCGCGTTCGCCCTGCTGCTGGGCACCGTGGTGCTCGGCCCCGTTGCCGCCGCGTTCGCCGTCCGGGTGCTCGGCGCGCCGCTGGCCCGGCTGCGCGGCGTCACCGGCGCGCTGGCCCGCCGCAACGCCGCCCGCAACCCCAAGCGGACCGCCGCCACCGCCAGCGCGCTGATGGTCGGCGTTGCCGTGGTCACCCTGTTCACGGTGTTCGGCGCCTCCGTGCAGGCCACCCTGGACGACACCGTCTCCCGGTCCTTCGCCGGCGACCTCGCCGTCACCGCCCCCGCCGCCGGGGCCGGCGGCAGCGGCGTCTCCCCGAAGCTGGCGCCGGCGCTGGCCGCCCTGCCGGAGGTCCGCGCGGCCGCCGGCCTCGGCCAGGGCGTGGCCCAAGTCGACGGCCACGGCAAGCAGTTGGACGTCGCTGACCCCGCCCAGCTGACGCAGGTCACCGACCTCGGACGGATCGACGGCTCGCTCGCCGACCTCGGCACCGATGGCCTCGCCGTCTCCCGCACCGAGGCCGCCGCCCGCGGCTGGCAGCTCGGCACCGTCGTCCCGATGCGGTTCGCCGACGGCCCCGCCACCTTCACCGTCCGCGCCCTGTACCGCGGCGGGGGCGTCACCGGCGACTACCTGATCAGCCGCGCGGCCTGGCAGCCGCACCGCGTCCAGGACTCCGACAGCCTGGTCGCCGTCGCCCTGAAGCCCGGCGTGAGCCTGGACGCCGGAAAGGCCGCGATCGCCCGGGTGGCCGACTCCTACGGCAACCCGCAGGTGCAGACCCGCGCCGAGTACGCCGCGAGCTCCGCGTCCGGCGTCGACATGATGCTCTCCGTGGTCTACGCCCTGCTCGCGCTCGCCGTGCTGATCGCCCTGCTCGGCATCGCCAACACGCTCACCCTGGCCGTCCACGAACGCATCCGCGAACTCGGCCTGCTGAGGGCCGTCGGCCAGACCCGGGCGCAGCTGCGGGCCATGGTGCGCTGGGAGTCGGTGCTGGTCGCCGCGTTCGGCACGGCCGGCGGGCTGGGGCTGGGCGCGCTGCTCGGCTGGGCGCTCACCCGGGCTGCGGACAGCGCCGGCACCGGCTCGTTCGCGCTGCCCGCCGGGCGGCTCGCGATCGTCGCGCTGGTCGGCCTGGCGGCCGGGGCGCTGGCCGGACTGCGGCCCGCCGCCCGGGCCGCCCGGTTGGACATTCTGGGGGCGGTGGCCGCCTCATGACCCGTCGCCGGCTTCGGAGTTGATCGTTTCGTACGCGGCGGCCCCGGTTTCCCCATAAGTGGAAGCTGGGGCCGCCGTAATCGTCACTTATCGTAGTTGCCTGTTACAGTAAGTGGGTATCCGGCGGATGCGAGGAGAGTGCGATGACCGCGACGAGTGTTCCCACTCTGGATGTGGACCGGTCCGACCCCGAGTACCGGGCCTGGCTGAAGGAGGCGGTCCGCCGCGTCCAGGCCGACGCCAACCGCTCCGCCGACACCCACCTGCTGCGCTTCCCGCTGCCCGCCGAGTGGGGCATCGACCTGTACCTGAAGGACGAGTCCACCCACCCCACCGGCAGCCTCAAGCACCGGCTCGCCCGCTCGCTGTTCCTTTACGCCCTGTGCAACGGCTGGATCCGCCCCGGCAAGCCCGTCATCGAGGCGTCCAGCGGCTCCACCGCCGTCTCCGAGGCGTACTTCGCGCAGCTGATCGGCGTCCCGTTCATCGCCGTGATGGCCCGCTCCACCAGCCGCGCCAAGATCGAACTGATCGAGTTCCACGGCGGCCGCTGCCACCTGGTCGACAACGCCTGCGAGGTGTACGAGGCCGCCGCCGGCCTCGCCGCCGAGACCGGCGGCCACTACATCGACCAGTTCACCTACGCCGAGCGGGCCACCGACTGGCGCGGCAACAACAACATCGCCGAATCCGTCTTCGCCCAGCTCCGGATGGAACCGCACCCCGAACCCGCCTGGATCGTCGCCACCGCCGGCACCGGCGGCACCTCCGCCACCATCGCCCGGTACGTGCACTACATGCAGTACGACACCCGGATCTGCGTCGCCGACCCGGAGAACTCCTGCTTCTTCGACGGCTGGGTGCACCGCGACCCCGACGCCACCGTCTCCACCTCCTCCCGGATCGAGGGCATCGGCCGCCCCCGGATGGAACCGTCCTTCGTGCCCGGCGCGATCGACCGGATGATGCGCGTCCCCGACGCCGCGTCCGTCGCCGCCATCCACCTGCTGGAGGCCGTCCTCGGCAAGAAGGCCGGCGCCTCCACCGGCACCGGCCTGTACAGCGCGCTCAAGATCGTCGCCGAGATGCGCGCCGACGGCCGCACCGGCAGCGTCGTCACCCTGATCTGCGACCCCGGCGACCGCTACCTCGACAAGTACTACTCCGCCCAGTGGCTCGCCGCCGAACGCATCGACCCCGGGCCGCACCGCGCCGCCCTGGAGGCGTTCCTCGCGGGCGGCGACTGGGCGGACGGCTGAGGGTTCGTCACTTGGTTCTGCGCTCGGTCAGGACCAGGGCGGCGACGGCGATCATGACCGCGGCCGTCGCGAAGTGGATCGTGAACGCGGTCAGGGCGCTGCCGTGGTGGGTCAGGATGGTGGTCGCGTCGCCGATCGGGACGAGCGCCGTGACCAGCATCGCCCAGCCCGAGGCCCGGCGCTGCCCGAGCAGCAGCAGCGCCAGCGGGACGAGGCCGGAGACCACGTCGCGGATGCCCTTGGTGATCAGGAACATCGCCGCGTCGCCGTGCGGCCACGCCGGGAGGCCGAAGCTCGGGGCGGTGGACTCCGGGGCGAGGATGTAGCTGAGGCCGAACCAGAGCGGGAACAGGCCGAGCAGCACCGTGCCGACGGTGGCGACGTGGACCCTCGTGCTGATGGTGGTTGCGGACATGGTGGTTCCCCCTGGCTTGCTCGTGAAGTGGGCTGTGCCGCCTGCCTGTTAGCGGCGCTAGCGATGTGAACAACGCTAGACCGACGGTCCGTCAGTTGTCTAGCGCTGCTAGGATTTCGGGCATGGCTATCAAGGAACGCAGGGCGCGCGAACGCGCCGAACGCGAACAGCTGATCGTCCGGGCCGCCCGCGAACTCGCCGAGACCGAAGGCTGGGACGCCGTCACCACCCGCCGCCTCGCCGAACGCATCGAATACAGCCAGCCCGTCCTGTACAGCCACTTCGCCGGCAAGGACGCGATCGTCGCCGCCGTCGCCGTCGAAGGCTGCGCCGAACTCGCCGTCCAACTCCGCGCCGCAGCCGCCGAATCCGACGACCCCCGGGCCGCGTTCGCCGCCGTCGCCCGCGCGTACCTGGCGTTCGCCGCCGCCAACCCCGCGCTCTACGACGCCATCTTCACCATGGCCAACCCCCTGCCCTTCGGCACCCCCGACGCACCCGCCGCCCTGCACGAAGCCTTCGCCGCCATCGCCGACCCCGCCACCGCGAGCGCCACCGCCGCCGGCCTTGACCCCGCCGGCTACACCGAACTCGCCTGGTCCGCCCTCCACGGCATGGCCACCCTCGCCCGCGGCGGCCGACTCCGCCCCGAACTCGACGACAGCCGGATGGCCGCCTTCACCGCCGTCTTCTGACCTTCCGCCGCACGCAACCGCCCCGCCGCCCCGCCCGTCCGTCCTGGCGAGTGGACGCGACGGGCGCGGCCCCGAGAAGGAGACACGCCGTGAACCTGCTGGGACGCCCCGCCACCGCCATCCTGGGCACGGCCCTCGCCGCCGCCACCACGGTGGTCACCGTCCGCACCATCGCCCACAACTGGATGGGCTGCGCCACCCACCTCGACCCCGGCAGCCGCACCACCCTCCTCCTCTTCACCCCCCTCTGCTTCGCCCTCCTGGCCGCCGCCGGCGCCATCACCGGCCTCCTCTCCCGCGGCATCCGCCGCCACCTCGAAGACCCCGAACTCCTCCGCCTCGCCGCCGTCACCCTCGGCATCGCCGCCACCGCCCTCGCCATCGCCACCCTGCTGACGGGCGCGGGCACGAACGGCTGCTTCCCGGCGCCGTAGGCATGACGGACCGGCAGGACTACGGTGGTGGGCCACTGTTGCGTCGGCGGAAGAGGCAAGCATGAGCAACGCATGGCACGTTGACCTGTCCGCACCGTTCGCCAGGCGGCTTGGGAAGTCGGCCGCAGAGCTGGGCTCCTCCGACGGCCGCGACGAATGCCCGGACATCTGGCAACTCGCCAACGGCGACGTCGCCGTCATCGGCGCGGACGTGACCGAGGCCTATCGCGGCCGGCTGCCCGAAGGCGTCCGGGTCGGCGAGGGCGAACGCCTGGTCGTCATCCCCGGCGCGATGCTCGCGGCGGCGAAGCCCGACATACCCGATGCCTAACCGTCGCGTTCCGGCGCTGAACTCCGGCTATCCGTAACCGGGGTTGCGCTCGTCGCGCCGTCTGCCGAAGCTCCGGATCTGCTCGCGACCGGGGGCGCGGTCAACTGTCCGGGGTGTGCTCGCCGATACCGAGATTGGCGCGCACCTGGGGCGGCAGTTCTTCCGGGCAGAAGGTCTCCCAGCCCTCGACCGCAGGAATGCTGGCAGTGAAGTCCAGGCTGCTCCGAATCTTGGCGGCGAACTGGACACGTTTCTCCCCTTCGATGTGCGAAATGGGCCACCTGCCGTAGTTGGCGGGTTCAATGATGCCGATCACGTGCTTTCCGAGGAAAATCCGTTCGCCCGGATACGACTTCCACGCGGAAAATGAGACCTCGACCAGTGCGGAGAGCGCGTCGTAGGCGACATCATCCTCGAGGACGGCATGGGCCGAGTAGAACCTCGGATCATCCGCAATAGTCTTGACGAAGTGGTGCTTCAAGGCCGTTGGCAGGTCTTCCTGCAGGACAGACCAGTCCGGGCTGTCCCAACTCGCCTCCCGGACGGCATCGAGCCGGCCGTCTTGGAGAGCCAGCGCCATGTCGAAGTCCGGGTCGGAAAGGAAGATCTTCATGCTTGGATCCATCCGGGAGGGCCGGAGGTTTAGGAATTCGCGTGCCGCATCGTAACGCCACATCGATCTCGACGCCGCTCCGAATTCTCGTTTTACATCGTCCGGAAGCCATGCGATCTCGGCAGGAAGTGGGGAATTCGGCTCGGATTCCGTGCCGTACCAGTCGATCAGGAGCTGTTGCAGATCTATATCACTCGGCGCGATCAATGTGATCCGTTCTTCCCTCGGGGGCTTTGCGGTTCGGTGGCGGCCAGGCCGACGTGGGTGGCCAGGGTTTCGGTGAAGGTGGTGGTGAGGCGGTCGGGGCGGGTGCGGGTGTAGGCGGCGAGGGGGCGGTGGATCGGGGGGTGGGGGCGGAGGATGGCGGCTTCGAGGGTGGGGGGGAGGATGGTGGCGGGGACGAGGGCGGGGCCGAGGCCGGCGGCGGCGAGCATGGGGGCGGCGGCGGTCTGTTCGGTGCGGACGGCGGGGTGGGGGAGGAAGCCGGCGCGGGCGCAGGACTGGTCGAGGAGTTCGGCGAGGCCGTGGCCGGGGGCGTAGTGGACCCAGGCGCGGTCGGCGAGGGCGGCGAGGGGGAGGGTGCCGTCCGGGGGGTTGGCGAGCGGGTCGTCGGTGGGGAGGACGAGGGCGAACTCCTCGATGCCCAACTCCCGTACGGGGCCGTCCCAGTCGGTGGGTACCGGGCCGATGGCGAGGTCCGCGCCGCCGGCGGCCATCGCGGCGCGCAGCAGGTCGGCGTGCGGGTATTCGCGCAGGCGGATGCGGACGGTGGGGTGCTGGCGGCGCCAGGCGCGCAGGACCGGCGGGAGGATGCCGAGGGCGATCGAGTGGACGGTGGCGACCTCGAGTTCGCCGTCCTCCAGGCCGGCGGTGCGGCGGGCCGCGGCGTGCAGGCGCTGGGCGTCGGCGAGGACGGCGCGGGCGTGCGGCAGGACGGACCGGCCGAGCGGGGTGGGGCGGACGGCGCGCGGGAGTCGTTCGAGGAGGGGGCCGCCGAGGGCGGTCTCCAGGGCCCGGACCTGGTGGGAGAGGGCGGGCTGGGTGACGTGGAGGTGTTCGGCGGCTCGGGTGAAGGAGCCGGTGTCGACCACGGTGACCAGGTATTCGAGCTGCCGGAGCGTTGCTGCCATGCACACAGTTTATGGCTGGGGTGAAGAACAAGCCTTGGACCTATCGGCGCAGGTCCGGGAGGGTGAAGGAGTCCCAACCGAGCTGATAGGAGCTCCGCATATGTCTGAAGGTCTTACTGGTCGTCGCGTCGTCGTGGTCGGTGCCGGTTCGCGCACCGGCCGGCTGCTCGCGCACGCCGCCTCCGCCGCCGGGGCGGAACTCGTGCTCGCCGGGCCCGATCCGCGGAAGCTGGAGTGGACGGCGGGCGAGCTGGCCGGCCCGTCCACCGTGGTGCCCGTCGATCTGGCGGACGAGGCGTCGATCGAGGCGCTGGCGGCCCGGGCCGGGCGGGTCGACCACCTGGTGTCGACGGCCGCGATGCCTGCCAACGGGCCGCTCGAAGAGCTCGAACTCGCGGACATCCGGCGGGCGTTCGACGCGAAGGTGATCGGTCCGATGCTGCTGGCCAAGCACCTGGCGGGGCAGTTCGCCGAGGACGGGTCGATGACGTTCTTCTCCGGTGTCGCCGCCTGGCGTCCCGCGCCCGCCCGGACGGTGATGGCCACCACCAACGGGGCGCTGGCGTTCCTGGTGCAGGCCCTCGCGGTGGAGCTCGCCCCGGTGCGGGTCAACGCCGTCTCGCCGGGCATCGTCGACAGCGGCTCCTGGGACGGTCTCGGGGCGGGGAAGGAGGACTTTCTGAAGGGAGTTGCCACCCGTAACCCGGCCCGCCGGGTCGGCACCCCGGAGGACCTGGTCAAGGCCGTGCTGTACGCCATCGACAGCCCGTACGTCACCGGCACCGTCCTGCACGTGGACGGCGGCGGCCGGCTGGTCTGAACGCCTGGGCGGAGAACTCAGGACGGGAGGTCGGCGGGGACCAGGAGTTGCAGGTCCTCGGTGGTGGGGTCGGTGAGGTGGGCGACCCGGGAGGCGTGGCGTTCGATCATGCTCTCGAAGACCTGGCGGGCGGTGCGGCCGTTGCCGAAACCGACGCCGCGGTCGAGGGTGGTGAAGTGGGCGTGCAGGGCGGCCTCGGTGGCCGCGTCGAGGTGGTACTCGTGCTCGGTGGCCTGGGCGCGGGCGATGTCGAGGAGTTCGTCGGCGGTGTAGTCGGGGAAGGTGACGGTGCGGGAGAAACGGGACGACAGGCCGGGGTTGGCGGCGAGGAAGCGCTCCATCTCGGCGGTGTAGCCCGCCACGATGATCACCACCTCGTCGCGGTGGTCCTCCATCAGCTTCACCAGGGTGTCGATCGCCTCCCGGCCGAAGTCCCGCCCGCCGTCCTCGGGGGCCAGCGCGTACGCCTCGTCGATGAACAGCACCCCGCCGCGCGCCTTGTCGAACGCGGCGGCGGTGCGGATCGCGGTGGAGCCGATGTGCTCGCCGACCAGGTCGAGGCGGGCCACCTCCACCAGGTGGCCGCGCTGGAGGACGCCGAGTGATGCCAGGATCTCGCCGTACAGGCGGGCGACGGTGGTCTTGCCGGTGCCGGGGGAGCCCGTGAAGACCAGGTGCCGGCGCGGCGACGGGGCCTTCAGGCCCGCGCGCTGCCGGGCCCGGCCGACCGAGATCATGTCGATCAGGGTCCGCACCTCCTGCTTGACCGTCGCCAGGCCGACCAGGGAGTCCAGTTCGGCCAGCGCCTCCTCGGCCGGACGGCAGTCCGGGATGGGGGCGATCACGGCGAGGGCGGGGCCGACGGACGAAGACGAGGTCAGGACGGCGGGCGCCAGCGTCGCCAGCGGGGGAGCGGCCGGTTCGGCGGGGCGCGGGGCGGGCAGTGGCGCGGCGTCGTCCGAGGTGCAGCCCTCGGCGACCGGGCCGGGCTCGGAGAACTCGAAGCCGGCCCGGGCGTTGCGCTCCGCCCGGCAGCGCACCAGCTTCGTCCGGCAGCCGTCGATCACGTGGAAGCCGAACCCGCCGCCCTGCGACACCCGCACGGTGTCGAACTCGCCGCGCCCCTGCGCCGACACGTACACCCCGGCCTCGCTCGCGCCGCGCACGGTGCACTCGCGCAGCACCGGGTCCGCGCCCTTGGTGACGATCACACCGGTGGCGACGTCCGCGATCTCGCAGTCCGTCAGCAGGCCGCCCGAGCCGTGGTCGCGGAACCACAGGCCGGTGCCCGCGCCCTGGATCCGGCAGCCCGACAGGTCCGCGCTCGCCCCGCCCGAGACCGAGACCGCCGAGGAGCGGATCGCCGTGAACGAGCAGTCGCGGGCCGAGGCGGACGAACCCTGGTCGAGGACGAACAGCGCGTCCGGCAGATCGTCGAGGGAACAGTCGGCGAGCTCCAGGGCCGCGCCGTCGCTCACCCACAGCGCCGGGTAGTCGCCCTGCGCGGAGTGGAAGCGGCTGCTCTCCGCGAACACCTTCGTCCCGCCGTCCCACACCGACAGCGCGCCCCGCCCGAACGCGTGCACCGTCACCTGCCGCAGCGTCAGCTTGGCGCCGCCGCGCAGGTCCGCCGCGTTCTCCGGCACCTCGTGCACCCGGCAGGACGTCAGCTCCAGCTCCGCACCGGTGTCCAGGCTCAGCCCGTTGCCGGACACCCGCTGCACCGTGCAGTCCGTCAGCCGCCCCACCGCCTGCGCCTCGGCCTGCACGCCCGAACCGCGCACCTCGTACACCTGGCAGCCGATCAGCTCCGCCAGCGACCCCGGGTCGGCCAGCAGCACACCCGCGCCGCCCGTGTGGTGCACCCGCAGCCGCTCCGCGCGCAGCTTCGAACCGGACAGCACCGCCAGACCGCTCTGGCCCGCCGCCGAGATCTCGCAGTCCACCAACTTCGCGTCGGCCTGCGCACGCAGCCGGACACCCAGACCGGACGGGTTCTCCACCATGCAGTTGACCAACTGCGCGCGGGCGCCGTCGGCGAGCTCCACGCCCACCGCGGAGGACGTCTCGATCCGGCAGTCCGCCAGCACTGCGCCGTCCGTGCGGGCCAGCAGCACCGCCGGGATCGAACGGTCGGAACCCTCGATGGTCAGGCCGCGGATCGTCGCGCCCGCCGTCACCGTCAACGCCGTGCCGCCGCGCACCGCGCTCTCCGGCGGCGAGATCCGCACACTGCCGGGACCATGCTCGGCGACCAGCGTCACCGGCTTGTCGACCAGCACCGCCTCGCGGAAGGTCCCCGCCCGCACCGTCAGGGTGTCACCCGGCTCGGCCACTTCCAGGGCCTCGCGGAGCGTCGCGTACTCCCCGCTGCGCCGCCGCCACCGGGAGGCGCTGTCCTGCGTGACCCGGACCCTGAGCTCACCCATGACGATCTGTCATCCCCGCCTTCGTCGAGTGCGTGCGAGACGCTGCGCGATCACCCCCACCGTAGCGCGAGAGGCCGACCGGGCCGTCGCCCGGTTCAACGAATGAGCCGGGGGGTGGTTCCGGGTGCCCGTCAGCGGCGGTCCGGCAGCGGGGCCTCCACCGCCTCCAGGACCTCCACCTCGTCGCCGACCGTCAGCGTTCCCAGCACCTCCGCGGTCTCTGCGGCGGGGGTGGGGCGGACCGGGATCAGGTTCTGGCCGAACACCAGCTTCTGGCCGAACCGGTGGTGCCGGCCCAGCGCGCGCAGCGGCTCCGGGCCGCGACGCTCACCCGACTCCTGGTCGGTGGTGGTCACCACGCAGCGGGCGCACGGCTTCGCCACCCGGAACTCCAGGCCGCCGACCCGGACCCGGCGCCAGCCGTCCTCCGCCCACGGCTCGGTGCCGGACACCACCAGGTTCGGCCGGAACCGTTCCATCGGCAGCGCCGCGCCCTTCCGCTCGTCGCCCGGGTGGTCCTCGGCGATCCGGGCGTTCAGCTCGGCCAGCGAGGCGCTGGTGGTCAGCAGCAGCGGGTAGCCGTCCGCCATCGACACCGTCTCGTCCGGCCCCGCGTACTTCGGGTTGATCGGACGGGACACCTCCGGGCGGTCCAGGTGCACCAGCCGCACCTCGCCGAGCTTCGCGGGCAGGTGCTCGGCCAGCCAGGCGGACGTCTCCTTCGCGGCGGTGGCGGCGGAGAAACGGGTGCCGAAGACCTCGACGGTCGCCTCGGGGGCACCAGTGCTGAGGGACGGCGCGAGGAGAGTGTGGGCGTCACCGTCCGGGGCGGTCAGGGTGAGTGACGTGCCATCAGCGGACGGGACGGGGCGGAACTGGCCGATCGACGGCTCGTCGCGCTGGGTGAGGGCGACGCCCTCCGCGTCCACGAGCATCCAGCGACGGTCACCGGCCAGGCCCCACGGCTGCACCTCGGCGGAGGACGGGCTGAGGCGGTACATGGACTTGACGGGGTACACGTGGAGGGACGCGAGGGTTGGCATGCGGCCCATCCTGCCAGAGGCCGTCCGGGGAGCGAGGGCCGGTCGGTGGACGGACCTGACCGGCGTTCCCGTCCCCCTTCGCGCAGTTCCCCGCGCCCTTGACGGGACGCGGGGAACGAGTGCGATTCGTCCGGCCCTCGAGGGCGCGGGGATTCAGTAAGAACTACTTGCTATGAGACCTTGCCCCTGTGGGGAGGGGTGTTGCCCGTCAGCCTGCCTGGGGGTACTGGCGGTACTGGGGGTACTGCTGCGGCGGGTTGGGCTGGGCCGGGCGCAGGGTGTTGCCGCCGAACGACTGGTCGCCGAAGCTCTGCTGCTGGGCGACCGGCTGGGCGCCGAACTGCTGCTGGCTGCCGAACTGCGAGGGGGCGAACTGCTGGCCGCCGCCGAACTGCTGGGCCTGGCCGCCGAACTGCTGCTGGGGGGCGAAGCTCTGCGGCGCGGTGGCGAAGGTGTTCGCCGGGGCCGGCTGCGGGTAGGCCGGGGCGGCCGGGCGCTGGCTGGGCATGAACGGCTGCGGCGGCACGGGCGCGGCCGCGTACCCGGGCTGCACCGGGATGTGCGGGGCGGGCACCGGGCTGCTGCTCGGGCCGGGGCCGAGGGCGAGGCGGGCCGGGGGCAGAGCGGGCAGGTTCGACGCGGGGGAGTCGAAGCCGCTGCCGAGCCCGCCGGTGAAGCCGGCGCCGTAGGCGGTGGACCAGGTGGGGGCCGCGTTGGCCGGGGGCACGTTGATGGGTGCGATCTGCGGGATGCCACGCTCTGCGACCAGGCTGTCGTAGATGGGCGTGCCGGAGGAGGAGGAGAAGGACGGAGAGGGGTAGCCGACTCCGTCGTAGGAGCGGGGCGAGGTCATGGGGCCTACCGTAAGCCCACAACATGCCTGCTGAGGAGAGCGGGAGGGCCCGGAGTTCACATGTTTACGGACTCTTCGCGAGCCGAAATCGGACAATACCGGAGCTAGTCGGGCGAACGGGTTCGGCTCATTTCGGCCATCCCAGACGTATGGTCCGTGCGCGATCTCATCGGGCGGCGCGGGGGCGGAGGGGTCGGGTGCCGGTGAGCTTCTGCCAGCGGCCGCAGGCAGCTTCGAATGCCTGTTCGGCTTCGGCGATGGCGGGGTCGGCGTCCTGCTCGGCGCGGATCTCGTCCAGCCGCTCGCGGGCCCGGTCCACCTCGGCGGTGTCGGCGCGGACCTCGGTCAGGGCGGCCTCGGCGGCGGGAAGTTGCGCCTCGCGTTCCAGCCGGGCGGTCTTCGCGCGGGCCACGCCGTCGCGTGCGGCGATGACGAAGGCGCGGATCTTCTCCTCGGCGAACTCGCTGTGTGCGAACGGCAGTTCGCGTTGGGCGCCGTCGGGGAGCACCAGGTGGAGATGGCTGGCGCCGGCCGTGTGGTCGGCGTGCAGCAGGACGGCGTCGAGCGCGTGATCGGCTGCGCGGCCGTTGGTGGTCAGCACCAGCTTGTGCTCGAACAGGCGCAGCGAGCCGAGCGTTTCGCCCTCGGTGCCGCGGCCGGGGTCGCGCAGCCGGTCGACCTCGGCCTGGGCCGCGACGACCCGGGAACGGTGCGCGGCGGCGGCCCGGGCGGCGCCGTCGCGGGCGGTGGAGACGGTGCGGCGGGAGGCGCGCCGGACCGCGCAGAGATGGCTGCGGTGGGTGCCGAGATCACGCCGGTGGTCGGCGTACCGCGCCTCGAACGCGTAGCGCCACGCGCCCGGGTACTGGAGCCAGCGCCACAGCACGGCCGCGGCCGCCACCGCCGCGATCACGAGCAGCCAGCCGAGTGTGCCCATCGAGCCCTCCCCGTACGGTGGTTGACGCCCCCGACTGCCACGGGGACGACGGGGATCACTATCGGCACCGGGCCGGGGCAGTCAAACGGCGAGGAGGCGGGGCGGCGGGTTCCGGACAGGCTTCGGCCCGGGCGGCGGGTGTGCCGTCCGGGCCGGGTGGTGCGGGGGCGTGCGGGGTTGTGCGGGGTCGTGCGTGGCTCAGCGGGCGACCTTCGCGGCGGTGGCCTGGACGGGGAAGCCCGGGCGGCCGGTCAGTTCGCTGGTGCAGTGCGCGCAGCGGGTGGCGGCGGCCGGGACGGTGCTGAGGCACTCGGGGCAGTCGGCCTTGGCCACCGGGGCGTCCTTGACCGGGTTGAACCGGTTCTGGAGCTTGGCGACGGGCAGCACGACGGCGAAGTAGATGACGGCGGCGACCAGCACGAAGCTGATCATTGCCTGGAGGAAGGCGCCGTACGGGAAGGTGACGTCGGCGACGGTGAACGCCTCCTTGCTGAAGTCGCCGACCGCGCCGGAGGCGACACCGACCAGCGGGGTCAGGAAGGCTGCGACGAAACCGGTGACGACGGCGGTGAACGCGGCGCCGATGACGATGCCGACCGCGAGGTCGACCACGTTGCCGCGCAGCAGGAAGCTGCGGAATCCCTTGAACATGCCTGCCATCCTGGCGGGCCAACCTCCGGGCGGTCCAACCGAGTTCACCTGATCCGACGAATCCGCCGAACCGGCTTGCGAGACCCGCTCAGGTGTTGCCCGGCGATGCGCGGACGCCGCACGGCGATGCGCGGACGCCGCACGGCGATGCGCCGACGCCGCACGGCGGAGCTCAGACGCCGCCCAGTGCCGCCCGGACCTCCGGTGCGAAGGGCTGCACCCGCACCACCGCGTCGGCGACCCGGCGGACGGTGGCGGCGCTCATGTGCGACCACAGCGGGACGGTCAGCACCGAGTCGGCGAGCCGGTCGGTGCGCGGCAGTTCCTCCGCCTGGCCGAGGTGGGCGTAGGCGCGCTGCCGGTGGACGGGCGGGTGGAAGTAGCGGCGGGTGTCGATGCCCTCGGCCTTCAGCGCGGCGGCCAGCTCACGGCTGTTCAAACCGAACGCACCGGAGTCGAGGATCAGCGTGAGGTCCTTGAAGGTGGAGGTGTCGCCGTCCTCCGGCAGGGCGAGGCGCAGGCCGGGCAGGCCGGCGGTGGCGCGGGCGAACTCGGCGACCAGCGTGCCGCGGTGGGCGACCCGGGCGGGCAGGCCGGCCAGCCAGGTCAGGCCGACGGCGGCGTGCAGTTCGCTCATCCGGGCGTTCAGTCCGGGGAACAGGGTGTCGTAGTCGCCGGGGTTGCCGTAGTCGCGGGCGGTGCGCAGGGTGGCGGCGAGTGCCGCGTCGCGGGTGGCGACCAGGCCGCCCTCGCCGGCCACCGCGACCTTGGTCGGGCTCATCGAGAACACCTCGGCCAGGCCGAAGTTGCCGACCGGCACGCCGCGCCGGGCCGAGCCGAGGCCGTGCGCGGCGTCGTACACCAGCGGGACGCCGGCCGTGTCGGCGATCCGTTGCAGTTCCTCGGTCTGGCAGGGCGTCCCGTACACGTGGGTGGCCATCATTGCGGCGGGCGCGTCGGCGGCCTTCAGCCGGGCCTCGGCGTCCGCCGGGTCGAGGGTGATGTCCTGCTCGCGGGCCTCGGCGAACAGCGGGGTGCCGCCCGCCCAGTGCGCGGCGTGCGCGGTGGCGGAGAAGGTGAAGCCGGGCATCAGTACCGGGCGGTGGCCGCCGACCCCGGCGGCCTGCAGGACCAGCATCAGGCCGGCCGTGCAGTTCGACACCGCCACCACGTGCGGTACGCCGAGCAACTCGGCCACCTGCTCCTCCAGTTGGCGGACGGTGGGCCCGTTGGTGAGCATCCCCGAGTCGAGCACCTCGGCGAGCTTGCCGAGCAGCCGTTCGCGGTCGGGCACCCGGACGCGGGTCAGCGGCAGGCCGTCGGGGAAGGCCGGGGCGCCGTCGAGGACGGCGGGGCGCAGTTGGTCGGTGGTCATGTGGTCGATCCCCCCTGGGTTCGGTACGGGTCCGGTGCGCCGACGGCGACCGGAGGTTCGGGCCCGGGGCCGCCGCCCCACTGGCCTGGCTGCACCCGCCACACCGGCGGGCGGCGGCGGCGCGCCACCCGGCCGGAGCCGGCCGGCCGGGGGATCGCCAGCAGCACCAGGACCAGCGGCAGCACCTGCACCCGCTCGCGGGACAGGATGCCCATGTTGTTGATGGTGGAGAACGCCCAGCAGAACAGCAGGGTGTACACCACCGCGAAGGCGACGTACGAGCGCTGGACGAACAGCTTCGGGATCCGGGCGAGTTGCGGCCAGGCCCGGACGAACATCACCAGCAGCGCGAAGCACTCCACCGACTGGATCAGGTTCTGGATGTTCGACGCCTCGAACGGGAACGGCCGGAACAGCACGCTGATCACCGACATCGGCAGCCGCGCCGGGTTCAGGCTGAACGCGGGCGCCGGGTCCTCCGCCGTCGCGGCGTTGATCACCGAGGAGCCCTGCGAGGTGCGCCGCGAGGTCTCCGACAGCACCTGGTTGACGGCGTCCCCGCCGGTGCCGCTGGTGCCGAAGAACGTCGACACCTGTTGCAGCATCAGCATCACGCCGACGCCCAGCACCGCCACCGTCAGCACCGTGCGCAGCGGCCCCAGCGCGGACACCTGCTGCGGCCGCTTGCGCAGCACGTACGCGACGGTGAGCCCGGCGCCCGCCAGCACCGTGACGTGCGGGCGGACCATCGCGGTGCCAAGCGAGCCCAGCGCGATGCACGCGAACGCGCCGAAGCGGCGGTCCAGCAGCCGGGCCACGCCGTACGTGGTCAGGCCCAGGCAGAACATCATCCAGGCGTCCTTGCCGATGCTGGACGGCCAGAACAGCAGCGAGGGCAGGAAGAACACCAGCTTCGCGTAGCGCCGCGAATCGGCCTCCGGGAAGGCGATCTGCAACGCCCGCCAGAAGAACAGCAGCCCCCAGAAGCCCAGCCAGGAGAACACCAGGAACCCGCCGACCAGGGTCGGGCCGGTGATCGCGTAGACCACCCCGGTGACGATGATGACGAAGCCGGTGCCCGCGACCTTCATGCCCAGGTCGTAGTGCAGCCCGCCGAGCAGGTCGGTGGTGGTCAGGTACTGGGCGAGGTCCGAGCCCTTCTGGTCGTACATCTTGGCGTCCGCCGCGCCGCCGTACAGCACGAACGCCATCAGGTAGCGCGGGAACGCGCAGGCCAGCTTGGCGCCCATCGCGATGATCAGCAGCTTGAAGACGCCGCGTTCGGGATTGTTCGCCGCGATCCGGGCCAGGATCGGGGTGCCGATCGCCATCAGCGCCGGCGCGACCAGCAGCGCCCCCCAGGTGTCGTACGTGGTGTGCACCATCGCCAGCACGAACACCGTCACGTAGCCCATCACCAGCGCCCAGGCGAGCGCCGTGAGCCGGCCGCGGCGCACCGCGTCGCGCAGCCGGAGGAGCGGCCGGGGAGGGCCGACGGGGGGCGGCGCGGGCATCAGAAGACCTCCAGGTCGCCGAGGCTGAACCGCCAGTCGGCGAGGGTGCGTTCGGCGGGCAGCGGCCCGGTCGGGGTGCGGGCGGCCAGCACCATGCCGGTGCGCGGCGCCGTCAGGCAGCCCGCCCGCAGGCCCGCCTCCGCCGCCTCGGTGCCCGGCGCCAGGTGGGTCGCCGCGTGGTCGCAGCCGGACGCGGCGGCGGCGCGCAGCAGTCCGGCGGCCGCCGCCCGGTCGCCGGGGCGGACGATCAGCTCGGCGAGGGTGAACTCGGCCAGCGGGCCGCGCCGCCGGGGCCGGCCGAACGCCAGCCCGACCAGCTCGCCTCCGCGTTCCACCGTCACCACCCGGTAGTCCAGGCCCGGCGCGGCCCCGTACCGCCAGGCCAGGTACCGGGCGGTGCGCGCCGTGCGCAGCCGCGGCTCGGCGGCGTCCGCCAGCTCCCGCTCCGCCAGCAGCTCCGGCAGCCGCGGGTCCGGGAACGCGAACCAGTCGGCGGCGGCGGGCAGTTCGCAGCGCGGCGGCCCCGACGGGCCCGGGCGGCGGGCCAGCGCCGCCCGCGCGCCCCGGGCGAACGACAGCGGCCGGGCCACCTGCAGCGCCACCGGCACCCGGCCCAGCTCCCGCCAGCCCATCCGCAGGTAGCCCGGCAGGCTGTTGGCGTTCGGCGTGTTGAACACCAACTCGGCTTCACCGGCGACCTGTTCGAGCAGCTCCATGGTCAGCCGGCGGAAGATCCCGCGCTTCTGGAAGTCCGGATGGGTCGCGGTGTCCACCGGCCGCACCGCCGCCACCTCGCGTCCCTGCGCACTCAGCCACGACCAGCGCAGGAACAGCCGCACGCCCACGATCCGCCCGTCCGGTGCGACGGCCACCAGCCCCGGACTCGACCCGAACGGGTTCGCCCGGTGCTTCCAGTCGAAGAACTCGGCGCTGCGCCGCCCCGTCGGCCCGCCCGCCAGCGAAGCCGTCAGCAGCTCCAGGACCATCGGCACATCCGCCGACTCCAGCCCGCGGTACGTCAGTTCACCGCTCACGTCGTGCTCGTCCCCTCCGGACTCAGCGGGCCAGCACCCGTGCGTAGACCCGCTCGATCGCCCGCTGCGCGCCCGCCACGTCGAAGGACTTCGACCGCTCCCGGGCGGCTGCGCCCATTCGCGCCCGCAGCCCCGGATCGGCCGCCAACTCCTTTAAAGCAGTAACCAGTTCGGCCGGGTCGCCGGGCGGCACCAGGCGGCCCTCGACGCCGTCGTCCAGCACCTCCGGCATGCCGCCGACCCTGGTCACCACCGACGGCAGACCGCTGGTCATCGCCTCCATCAGCGCCACCGGCAGGCCCTCCTGCCGCGAGCTCAGGCAGAACACGTCCAAGCCCGGCAGCAGCGCCGGTACGTCCCCCCGGGAGCCCGCGAACAGCACGCCCTCGCCCGCCCGTTCGCGCAGCTGCGCCTCCAGCGGTCCCGAACCGACCAGCACCAGCCGGGAGTTCGGGTGCTCGCGGCGCAGCAGGGCGAACGCGGCCAGCAGTGTGGCCTGGTCCTTCTTCGCCGTCAGGTTGCCGACCGTGCCGATCACCAACGCGTCCTCGGGCAGGCCGAGTTCGGCCCGGGCCGCGCGGCGGGCGGCCGGGCCCGACGGGGCGTCGCCGAGGTCCGGGCCGTGGTGCACCACCGTCAGCCAGTCGCCCGGGCGTCGGCGCTCGATGCCCGCCGCCACCGCGTGCGAGACGGCGATCACCGCGTCGTTGCGCCCGTACGTGAGCGCGTTCGCCCAGCGGGTCGGCAGCCGGTAGCGCTCCCACAGGTTGTGCTCGGTGTGGACGAGCTTCCGACGGCCCGGCAGCAGCCGGGCCGCGACCGCCGGCACCGGCATGTGGGTGTGCACCAGGTCGTACCGGCGCTCCGCGAGCAGCGCCCGCAGCCGCAGCGGCCAGCGCCGGGCCGGCGCCGCGCCCAGGCAGTGCACCGGGAGGCCGGCCGCCGCCAGCGCGGGCACCAGCGCGTCCTTGTGCGGCAGCACGTACGCCACCTCGATCGCGTAGCGCGAACGGTCCGCGTGGCGCGCGCAGTTGACCAGCAGCTGCTCCGCGCCGCCCCGGCCCAGGCCCTTGGCCAGCCAGAGCACCCGGGCCGGCCGCCCCGTCACCGCTCCTCGCCCAGGCGTAGCTGCAGGGTGGTCTCCGCCGGCTCCTCCGGCGGCAGTTCGGCCGGCCGGCGGCCCCAACTCGTCGCGCCGTCCCGGCGGTCCGGGCCCTCGCCGTACACCGGCGCGCCCGGACGCGGGTCGGCGGGCCGCTGGTGCTCGCCCGCGCGGCGCTGCGGCTCCACCCGGGGCGGCGGCTCGACGCGGCGCTGCTGCTCGGGGACGGGCGGGGCGGTCTTTGCTGCGGCCTTCCCAGTGGCCTTCCCGGCGGTCTTTTCCGCGGGCGCGGCCTTCGTGGCGGGCCGGCCCGGCCGCGGAGTGCGCTTGCGCCGTCCCGTGGTGCCCTCGGCGCCCAGCAGTGCCACGCCCGCCACCGGCACGCCGGTGCGGGCCAGCAGCTCGGAGACCCGGTCCGCCTCCTCCGGGCGGACGTTGCCCGCCATCACCGTCACCAGCACGGTGTCCGCGTGCTGCACCAGGTCGTAGGCGTCGTTGGCGTGCAGCAGCGGCGAGGAGTCGATCAGCACCACGTCCGCGTGCCGGCGGGCCAGTTTCAGCACCTCCCCGGCGCGCAGCACCAGCGCCGCCGGGTACGCGGTGGTGTTGCCGCCGGTGATCAGCGCCACGCCCGACACGTTGGTGCGGCGGATCAGGTCCACCAGGTTCGGCAGCTGCTCACCCGACAGCAGCTCGGCCATGCCGGGGCCCTCGTCCACCCCGAACTGGCCGCGCAGGCCCGGCTGGCGGAAGTCGCAGTCCAGCACCAGGACTTGGCGTCCGGTCTCGGCGAGCGTCGCCGCCAGATTGGCCACCGTGGTGGTCCGCCCGTCCCCGGAGCGCCCCGACATCACCAGCACCACCGGCGCCGGGCCGGTGGCCTGCCGGGCCCGCCGGTCGTCCGGGTCCAGACCGCCCTGGCCGAGCTGCACCGACAGTTCACGCGGGCCGGTCAGCAGCAGGGTAGAGCGCAGCGAGCGGTACGCCTCGGTCGCCGGATCCTCCGGGCGGGCCGTCACCAGCGGCTCGCGCAGCCGGCGCAGGCGCCGCGACAGCCGGGGGATCTCGCCGATCACCGGCAGGTTGAACGCCTCCTCGACGCCGTCGCGGGTGCGCAGCCGGGTGTCCATCCGGGACAGCATCAGCGCCGCCACCACGCCGAGCGCCAGGCCCAGCACCACCGCCAGGACGAGGCGGACGCTGCGGGTCGGCGAGGTCAGCAGGTTGCCGCCAAGCTCCTTCGCGTCGATCGACCCCCACTGCTGGATCGCGTCGGTCTGGCTGTAGTTCTGCAGGTCGGCGATCGCGCCCAGGGTCTTGGTCAGCGCCGCCGTCGCGGTGGACAGCTGCGGCTGAAGCTTGGCCTGATCGGTCGCATTCGCACGGCTGAACTGCTTCTGCAGATCGTCGAGTTGCTGCTGCTGGGCGTCGGCCTGGGCGCGCAGCCGCTTGATCGACTCGTCGGCGCTCTTCTTCGACTCCTGGCCGTAGCCGGTGATGGTGGCCTCCGACAGCGCCGCCGCCAGGTCCGCGCAGGACTGCTGGGTCGGGCCGGTGGTGGTGAACACCAGCATCTGGGTGGACGCGGCCGCCACCGTACGGCGCGCCGACAGGCCCGCGACGTCCGTGATGTGCAGCTTCTGCGCCGCCGCCGTGGTCACCGCCGAGCCCTGCGCGTACGACAGCACCTGGTCGGCCCGGACGGTGTCCGCCGCGCCCGCGACGGGAGTTATCGCCACCTTGCACTGCCACTTGCCGTTGTCCACCGTGTCACCGGTCGGCGTCAGCACGAATCCCACGATCAGCGCGGCGACCGTACAGCCGGCCAGCAGCCGCCAGTACCGCCGCAGAACGGTGAACAGATTTGCCGGTTCCACCGGTTGGTTCCCCTCGCCTCGTCCCGACGCCCGCGCCCCCGCCCGACGGGCGGTCCATGCGGCTGCGGCCGCGCACAGTTGGACGGTCCCCCCAGACCACATCCCCTGGCGAACGATGCTTCCCGGCCCGGACCTGCGGCGCAAGCACTTTGGCGATTCCGGTGCCAAGCTGTGGACGTATTCCGGACGCCCGCAGCCGAGGTGACGAATCGTCAGATCCGGTGAAGGGTTGGTGGGGGAGCGAACCGTCCGCCCCGCGTCAGGTCAGTGCGCGTTCGTAGAACTCGACCATCCGGGCGGAGACCTGCTGGAGCGTGAACCTGGTCAGGAAACGCGCCCGGGCCGCCTTCGCCCGCACCAGCGCCTCGCCGCGCCCGTCCAGCGTCCGCAGCAGCGCGGCCGCCAGCTCGCCGGGCCGCTGCGGGGGCACCAGCAGCGCGTAGTCCTCCGAGCCGACCGTCTCGCGCAGCGCCGGGACGTCCGCGCACACCAGCGGCACCCCGACGCCCATCGCCTCCATCGCCGCGCTGCCCAGCCCCTCCCAGCGCGAGGGCACCGCGCACGCGTCCGCCGCGGCCATCAGGTCGAACACGTCGTCCCGCGGCCCCAGGAACCGCACCCCCGACGTCCGGGCGGCCAGCTCCTCCAGCCGGGCCGTCTCGGCACCCCGGCTGCCGGCCAGCAGCAGCACCGCGTCCGCGCGTGCCGCGCGCACCGCGGGCCAGGCGGAGAGCAGTACGTCCAGGC
This sequence comes from Kitasatospora sp. NPDC004614, assembly GCF_042873675.1. Taxonomy (NCBI): domain Bacteria; kingdom Bacillati; phylum Actinomycetota; class Actinomycetes; order Kitasatosporales; family Streptomycetaceae; genus Kitasatospora; species Kitasatospora sp. NPDC004614. Next base: position 64,606 of record NZ_JBIALR010000023.1, on the reverse strand, counting down.
CCTTCTGGTACTGCTGCCGGGCCGCCGCCAGCACCACCGGCACCTCCTCGTCCAGCCCCAACTCCGCCCGCACCGCCGCCCGCCGCTGCGGCGTCACCGAGCCGAGCAGCAGCGGGTCGCGGCCGCGCGGCACCACGTCGATCCGGCGACGCGGCACCAGCAGACGGGCCGCCATCGCGTCCGCGACGTGGTCGGTCAGCGCGTGGAAGCGGCGCACGCCCTGCGCGGTCAGCGCGTCCACGCCCTGCGCGGCCCGCACCTTCCACGGGCTCAGACCGCGGGCCCGCAGATGCTCCGGCCCGTACGCCGAGTTCACCAGGCTGGAGACCACCGGCACCCGCGCCGCGAGCGCCGCCGGGCGGCCCAGCACGTCCGACTCGTACAGCGTGGTGTGCACCAGGTCCGGCCGGCGGCGGCGGAACTCGGCGCGCAGCGCGGCCAGTCGGGCCGGACGCGAGCCGCGCAGCACCGGCACCGGTTCGGCGCCCGCCGCCCGCAGCTCGGCCTGGAACCCGCCCGGCGACTCCTTCAGGAACGCCACCTGCAACTCCACGCCCGCCCGCACCAGCAACGGGGCCATCGCCGCCAGGCCCTGCTCGGCGCCACCCACCCGGCTCACACTGTCGATCACGTACACCACGCGCACCGCAGCAACCCCCTCGCCAAGGCCACCCCCTGACCGCCGCTCAGCATCCCAGCCCAGCCGTGCCCGCGTCCGCGAAACCGGTCAGCTGGCCGCTGGCGGGGCGGTGGTGAGCATGCCGGTCAGGGCGAGGCCGAGCAGGCGGCCGGCCTGTTCCGGGGTGCCGTGCTCGCGCCTCCACGCGGCGGCGCTCCGGTGGACGAGTTCCTCGCCGGCAACCTTCCGGCGCTGCGCGAGCTCGCCGACGGCCGGTCTGTGTGAGCCCCCCGCGAGCTGCGCCGTCGTGCTGGTGTGCATACTTACCGGACGATTATTCGTACGTAGAGGTGATGGTGCGGTGAAACTGGCTGAAGCGCTCGCACAGCGCGCGGCTGCGGTGCGGCAGGTGGAGCAGTTGCGGGCCCGAGTCGTCGGCAGCGCCCGCTACCAGGAGGGCGAGGAGCCGGCCGAGAACGCCGCCGAGATCCTGGCCCAGGCCGCAGAGGTGCTGGACGAACTGGAGCTGCTGATCCGCCGGATCAACCGCACCAACGCCACCGTGATCGTCGAAGGCGGCGGCACCCTCACCGACGCCCTCGCCCGCCGCGACGTCCTGCGCCTGCGCCACTCGGTCCTCACCTCCGCCGCCGACGCCGCCTCCGGCCGCGACCAGCGCGGAGCCGTCCGGCAGCTGCGGTCCGAACTCCGGATCCTGTCCGCCCTCCCGGTCGCCGAACTCCGCGCCCAGGCAGACCTGCTGGCCAAGGAGATCCGCGAGGTGGACACCTTGATCCAGCGCACCAACTGGGAGATCGACCTGATCGAGGACTGACCTCCCCACAGACCGGGTGTGGGAAGCAGGTAGTCGTGGAGGCGTGCACACACCGCGGCCGGCGGTTCATCCGGCCCTGGCGCGCGAAGAGCAGCGCAGGGGTTCGATTCCTCACCAACACCGCAGCTCAGCAACGCGCACAAGTGACAGAGCACACCGAACAGCTCACCACCACCGTGCAGATCCACGACGAGGGCGGGAACGGGGCGCCCCACACCCAGAACGAGGGCCGTGCCGCACCGTGGCACGGCCCTCGCTCCTTCTTGCGAACGTGACGGTGGACCAACCGGCAGTGCGGGAAAGCGCAGTTGGCCGATCGAGCCCTGCCGCTCCGAGGTCTCAGTACGGTTGAGCCGCGCGTTCTGCACATGAGCGCCGATCCGCGCGCCCGTGGCGCCCAGCGTCTCGGCTGTGACCTGCATGCTGAACTGGTGTGTCACGGCCAGGCGTCCGAGCTGGTCGCGCTGCGCCCGCACCGGAGGCCGAGTTCGCCGACCCCGTGGCGATGCCACCCGGTCATCCCACGTGCCTCACGGCCCGCAGCTGTTCGAGCATGTTTGCCGGCGCCGGTACCGCAGTGGTGCCTGCCGTGAGAGGCCTCAGCCATTGACGCTGTGGCCAACACCCGCTGCGGTGGGCCCTGTTGCAGTACTAAAGCGGATTGGATGACGCTTCCGCGTGGACGGTCGTCCAGTTCGGGAACTGCTTGTTCAGGACAGACCGGGCCTTGTCGAGGTCACCGTCGACACCGACCGCGATTGTGCCATCAGAGGTGATCCGAGTCGAGGTGATGGTGAAGCCGTCACCAGTGGTGCGATTCACCCAGTACCGGGTGACGAGTTGCTGCGGAGTGTGCTTTCCTCCCTCGTCGGGCTGATACGTGTGAACATCGGTCAACCCCGGGAAGCGCTGCTCGAGCGCCGCGTAGGCCTTCGCCGTGTCGCCGCAGACGTCTACCCGATAGTGACGGCCGGCCGGGGTGGCGGTGTTGGAGATGCCGCAGAGCGTGAATCCGTCTCCGGTCACAGACATGATTTGTCCCTCGGCGTCTGCGGCGGGCGGAGGAGAGATGGGAGAGCCCCCGTGAGTGGTGCCGCATGCAGCCAGGCCCATGGCGAGTAGCGTCACGGCGGCAGTACGAATGACGGACTGATTCACGGGGGACTCCTCGATGCATCAGGTGTACAAGGTGAAGCCGAGCGTGTTCACAATGGCAGACATGCCGATGAACTGCACGCCTTCGTAGCAGGTGGTTTCCATGGCGATGCCGACACCCCATGTCGGACACGCGACGTATTGTCCCCAGGATCCGCTGATCAGACCGCGGGCCTGCATGTCATTTCCATAGGTGCCGTCAGGGCTGGTGACAACCGGGCCGCCGCTGTCTCCTTGTGCGGCAGCGTGGTCGCCGGTGTTGGTGCGCATCGCCTGAACCACATTGTGCCGAGTGATTCCACCAATGTTGGAATCAACTCCGGCGTACCTGACCTGGATATTGCACTTGACGCCGGACATGGCGCCCGATGTGCAGACATAGTCGCCATCATGGTTGAGGCCCCAGCTCGCGACGTGCTTGTGGTATCCGTTGGGATCGTTCCACGCGCCGTCGTAGAACTGGTTTCCAGCGGAGCCGTTGAGTGTGATGAAGGTTGTGTCGAAACCGAGGTCGGAGGACTGTGCCCACCCCTCGATGTTGCCGGTCCCGGTAGTGAAGGTTCCGGAGGTTCCACAGTGTGAAGCGGTGAGAACGACGTCGCTGCCACCATGCGATCCGGCGAACCCGGATGTACAGAACTGATGGCCAGGCGTGTTGAGTTCGGCGCCTGCCCAGAAGGCGGACGAGTCGTCGTGGCGGCTGTACGTGTCAGTACCCTCCGGTCCTTCGGCAGCCTGGACCGGGACGCCTGCCAGGGCCTGGGCGTGGGTGGCGAACTCTTGGGCCGACACGGTGGTCACGCGTTGAGCCGGCACCTCGGAGGGCGAGGGGTTCGCCAGGGTTTGGGATGTGGGGCTGTTGTAGCTGATGTACAGACCGGTGCCGTTCGACAAGACGGCTATGGAGTTCCATGCTGCGACGGGCTCAGTTGTTGCGTCCTTGCCCTTGACCGCCCCCTCCAGCCTTCGGCGGGCATCTTCCAATTCTTTGGCCGAGTAGGAGGATTGGGTGACGGAGACCTTGAGCCCCTGAGCGGCGGCGTCCTTCTGTGCATCCTTGACGCTCTGCGGCACCGCCCCCTTCCAGTACAAGGCGAGCTCCCCGTCCTTGGCCTTCACCACGGCTCCGGCATATCCGCCGGTGTGCTCCGCCTCGGTCCCGGACTTGCCGGTGATTCGGTCCGCGAGGGCATCCAACTGGTACTGGCGATGGAGGGTTGCCTTGTCCACCGTGACGATGGGGGAAGAACTGGGGGAGCCAGGGGTGAGCCCTTGATCGTTTTTATCGTTCGGCGGTGTCGACGCTCCGGCGAGTGGGGCGGTGACGAGCGAGGTGGTCGTGACCACGGCAGCGGTGATGAGGACCGTGGCGGCAGTGCTGATCTTGCGTAACAAGTAATGGCTCCTGTCGGGCGAGGTTCGTGGGCTGTTCGATGCCGACTTTGCCAGCCGGACGCATCTCATTGGGCCCAATTTGCGGAGATCAATGAGGAAGATTCCGGTTCTTCATTCCCCTTGGCGCTGAATATGTATGGCTGGAGGGTGATTTGAGCCTTTAGTGCACCGTCAATTCTGGTGTGGCGGGCCTGGGCGGGAGATGGCGGAGTTTCACTGCGGTGCTCGCTGCGATTGCCTTCGCGGCCAGCTGTTCGGCGTGTCTTGGTGGACGGTCGACCTCCGCGTCTCCGTGTGAATCCGGACCCACACGCGGGCCAAGCTCTACCGCCGGGTCCTGGACGAGCTTGGTGCAAGCGCCGCCGCCAACTGGTCGCGGGTCGAGGTCTCCTCGGCGAGTGTGCGCGCCATTGAGCCGTGGTGCGTGGGGGCGCGGCTGAGGTCCCGCGGACATCTGCCGCCGGGGCTTGGGTGGACTGTGACCGCGCCAGCGGGCCTTTCCGCGCGTAGTGCTCGACTGCGGGGAGTGCGTGTCGAACGGGCGCTGCGTCAGCTCAAGTTCCCAGCGCGAGTCGCCCCAGTTGATATCAATGACGTCACCCGTAGAGGTGCCCCGCGGCCCGATATGTGACCTCCTCGCCGCCGCCAGGAGGTAGGACCCGTGCGATCAAGTTTTGGGTCAACCAGTACACAGGAGGGCGCAGTTGGCCGAACCGGGCCCGCCGGCCCGAGGCGTCTCGGTAGGGTCGGGCGCATGGCCGAGCCGCGCGTTCTGCACGTGATCACCGATCCGCGCGCCCGGGGCGCGCAGCGTCTCGCCCGCGATCTGCATGCCGAACTGGTGCGTCGCGGCCAGGCGTCCGAGTTGGTCGCGCTGCACCCGCACCCGGACGCCGGCCCCGCCGACCCCGTCGCCGTGTTGGGGCCGTCCCGCCACCACCCGGCCACCTTGCGTGCGTTGCGGCGGGCCGCCCGCCGGGCCGACGTGGTGGTGGCGCACGGGTCGTCCACCCTGCAGGCGTGTGCGCTCGGGCTGCTGGCCGCCCGCACCCCGTTCGTCTACGTCAACATCGGCGACCCCCGGCACTGGACGTCAACTCCGGCCCGCCGTCTGCGAGTCGGCGCGTTCCTGCACCGGGCCGCCGCCGTCGCCGCGATCTCCCCGCAGGGCGTGGACCTGCTGCGCACCCGCTTCCGGCTGCCCGCCCGTCGACTGCACGTACTGCCCAATGCCCGTCCCGCCGAACGCTTTTCGCCCCCGGCCGGCCCCGCCGAGAAGGCCGCCGCCCGCGAGGCCCTCGGGCTGCCCGCCGGCGGCCCGCTGATCGCCTGGGTCGGCGCCCTCAGCCCGGAGAAGCGCTCGGACCTCGCCCTCGCCGCCCACGCCCAGCTCCCCGAGGACGTCCACCTCGCGCTCGCCGGCGAAGGCCCGCTCCGCGAACGCCTCACCGCCGAAGCCGGCCCCCGCATCCACCTGCTCGGCCCGCTCGCCGACCCCGCCCCGCTCTACCGGGCCGCCGACCTGCTACTGCTCACCAGCGACTCCGAGGGCGTCCCGGGCGTCCTGATCGAAGCCGCCCTCGCCGCCCTCCCGGCCGTCGCCACCGACGTCGGCTGGGTCTCCGACATCGTCCGCGACGGCCGGACCGGCCTGCTCGCGCCCCCGAACAACCCGTCCGCCACCGCCGAAGCCCTCCGCACCCTCCTCGCCACCGACCGCACCCCGTACGGCCAGGCCGCCCGCGAACACGCCCTCACCCACTTCGACCTCACGACCGTCGCCACCCGCTGGCAGCACCTCCTGCGCCAAGTCGCCGACGGCGCCTGACGATCGGGTGTCTCCGGCCGCGGCTACGCTGCCGACCGGCAGGATTCCGATGGAGGGAGTACGTTCGATGGTCCGCACCAGCCCGTCCCGTCCGCTCGATGTCGAGGCGCTGTTCCCCGAGGTGGCGGCGCTGCGGCGGGAGGCCGTGCGGTTGCATCCCAGGCGCGGGGAGCCCGGGCCGGGGGAGAGTTCGCTGGGCGGCCCGGTGCGGTGGCCGCGTGCCGAGCCGTGGCCGCACTGCACGGATGAGCACCCGCGTACCGCGTACGCGCCGCCGCGCGGTGCGGGGCCCGTTCCGCTGGTGCCGGTGGTGCAACTGCTCGCCGCCGACGTGCCCGAACTGCCGTTCCCGGACGGCACGGACGTGCTCCAGGTGCTGTGGTGCCCGTTCGACCACGAGGAGGGCTACGCGCCGCGGCCACAGGTGTACTGGTGGGACGGCTCACGCGCCGACCTCGAACCCGCCGACCCGCCCCGGCCCGACGGCGCTCCCCACAGCTACCTGCCCGACCCGTGCGTGCTGCACCCCGAACGCATCACCGAGTACCCCTCCTGGGACCTGCCGGAACACCTCCACGACGCACTGGAGGAGCGGTTCGAGCAGGTCGAGGAGGAGACCGGCTGGTCGTACGAGTACCACCTGTCGGTGCCTGACGGGACCAAGGCCGGCGGCTACCCCACCTGGAGCCAGGACCCGGACTGGCCGCACTGCCCCAGCTGCGAGCGCCGGATGGACCACCTGCTGTCCGTAGGCAGCGCCGAGTTCGACGGCGAGAGCTGGCGCACCTGGCTCGCGGTCGAGGACACCCCGGCCGCCGGAACCGTCTGGGAACTGCCGTACGACGAACGGCGGTTGATTCAGAGCGCCGCCGACCTGCTGCTCGGCGACATGGGCAGCCTGCACCTGTTCGCCTGCCCGCACTGCCCCGACCGCCCGTACGCCCACCGGGCCAGCGCGTAGACCTCGCGAACGGCGCCCACCGCGCCCACCCGGCCTACGCGTCGGCCCTGCGGTGGGCCTTGGCCCGGTCGAGCCGGTAGTAGAGCGGGTACTCCTCGGGACGGATCCACGCGAACTCGCCGACCTTGCGCGCCATGCCCGAGGCTGCAAGTGCGGCGGCCACCACGGCGACCGGGGTGCCGAACAGCACCGGGAGGAAGAACGCGGGGCCGTGGGTGAGGCCCATCACGAGCGCGTTCTCCAGGAAGAACACGGCCCCCGCCACCAGGGACGCCCGCACCGCCCACCGCCTGGTGCGCGCACCCTTTCGGCTCGCGGCAAGCGACACCCCGCCCACCAGCCCCGGCAACGCCCCCGTGACCAGCCCGAACGCAACGGTCGCGAGCCCGAATCGGAGCCCGAAATACCTTCCGAAGAACATGCCGATGAACACGTAGGGCACAACGCCCACCGCCGCACCCAGCCCGGTGGCCTGCCAGACAACCGTCGACCTGCGAAGCACGCCTCCCACCCCCTTCGACGGTGGACTGTATACGAAACATCTGGCGGTCGGTAAGGGGGGCCCCCGGGGCGGCGCGACAGGAGTTCGGAGGACGACCGGCGTCAACCGGCAGGCCCGGCCGCGCAGTTCCTCGGGGCCCGGGGCCGAACGCGCACGACCGCTGACGACCGGCGCCCCGCCGCCCATACTGGGCACAGGCCGAGGGCGGGGGAGGATCCGATGGCGGGGCTGATCGTCGCGGGGCTGGTGGTGCTGCTGCTGGCGCGGCTGAGTGTGAAGCGGGTGGGGGCGAACGAGCGCGGGGTGGTGTTCCGGCTCGGCAAGGTGCGTGAGCGGACGTTGCGGCCGGGGCTGACTCTGCTGGTGCCGTTCGCCGACCAGTTGCAGCGCGTCGATGTGTCCGACACCTGCGTGCCGGTGCCGTTCCAGGGGCGGACCAAGGACGGCCAACGGGCGAGCGTCGAGGCGGCGTTGACCTTCCGGGTGGCGGATCCGGTGGCGGCGATCGTCGAGGTGCGGAACTACGGCGTGGCGATCTGCCACCTCGCGCTGGTGGTGCTGCGCACCGAGGCCGAGCAGCGCACCTTCGACGAACTGGCCACCGCGCGCGAGGAGCTGCGGCTCGCGCTGCTGCGTGAGGTCAAGCCCGCCGCGGCCGGCTGGGGCGTGGAGCTGGACCGCGTCGAGGTAAAAAGTGTCACGCATGCGAAGCCTTCTGCACCCGAACCGACCTTGCCCTGAGCGGAGTTCACCCCTGCCGGAAAGCGCCGCTGTGTAACAGCGGTGTAAGCGGACGGAAACCGGAGGAACCGTCCGACAACCGGACGCGTGGTGACGCATGCCCGCCCACCGGCGGACCGCGCACCACGCCCCCACAGGAGCCTCCGATGAACCTTCGCAAGCCCGCCGCCCTCGCTCTGCTGGCCTGCTCCGTCCTCGCCCTGACGGCCTGTGACCCGGACACCACCGCCAACCCGGCGCCCGCCACCAGCTCCGCCGCGAGCAACCCGGCCGGCCAGCCGTCCGCCACCGCCTCGGGCTCCACCGAAGGCTCCGGCGGCAAGTCCTCCGCCCCGGGCGCCAAGCCGGCCGCCGACATCCGCATCTGCGGCAACTCCGAGAAGGAGAGCGACGTCAAGGCGGAGCTGACCCTCGACAGGAGTGCCGACCCGCGGATCACCGGCGTCATCAAGCTCACCAACACCACCGGCACGGAGTGCGTCGTCTACGGCAAGCCCGATCTGCGCACCGACCACACCGCGCAGTTCCAGAAGCTCGCCAGCGGCGTCCTCGGCTCCGGCACCTTCGCCACCGACAAGGCCAACGGCACCGTGCTGCACCCCAACGTGCCGATCTACCAGGCCGTCACCTGGCTCGCCTCGCCGCCCGTCGCCCCGAACGCGTCCTGCACCACCGGCTCGCTGTTGGTGCTGGTCCGCAACGAGGGCGTGCTCAGCCTCCCCATGCCGGTCAAGGACGCCCGGTACTGCCCGATGAAGGAGGAGGGCTCCGACCAGGTCCAGATCGGCGTCCCGCAGACCTCCGAGGCCGACGCCAAGGCCCAGCTGCGCGCCCTCGGCAAGTGACCCGGGGCCGCCGGTAGCCGGGTTCCGGTGGGCGGGTGTGCGGGGGCGCCGCCCGCCCGCCGGGAACCAGCCGGTCTCCCCGGCGCCCCTCTCTCCAGCGTCCGTCGCCCCAGCGTCCGTCGCCCCAGCGTCCGTCTCCCCAACGTTCGTCTCTCCGACGCCAGTTCGAGCGGCGCTGCTCCGTTCCGGCGAATTCGGCCGACCGGCGCCGGATCGCCTGGCCCGTGCCCGGGTGGGCTGCCACGCTGCCCTGGTGAAGCCGCTGTTGAGAAGCACCGTCCTGATCGCTGTCGCCGGGGGCCTGGTCGCCGCCCCGGCCGCCGCCGCCCACGCCGTGTCCGCCTATCCGGCCACACCGCACGGCCTGACCGGGAAGCAGCTGATGGCACCCGATCAGTACCTCGCCGCCGCCCAGCAGCCAAGGCCGGCCAACCACCACGGGGTACCCCCGGCCGCCCGACCGGACGCGCCCGCGCAGCAGCAGGCCCCGGCCAGCGGGCCGCAAGCCAACGGGCCGCAAGCCAACGGGCCGCAAGCCGGCGGACCGCAGGCCAACGGGCCGAAGGCCGCCCGTACCCACGAGGCCGTCGAGTTCTTCTGGTACAACTGCTCGCACTCCGCCCGGCTGGAGTCCCCGCTCACCAACTGGGCCGCCAGGCACCAGTCGGACGTGAAGCTGCGCCGCGTCCCGGCGATCTGGGTGGGCAGCCCGGACGAGGCCGAACAGCGCGCCCACGCACGGCTGTTCTACACCCTGGACCGGCTCGGCGAGGTGGACCGCCAGCAGGCCGCCGTGTTCCGCGCCGTCCGCGACGAGCACGCCGATCTGACCACCGAGCAGCGCGCCACTGAGTGGGCGGCCGCGCACGGCATGGACGCTGCCAAGTTCCGTTCGGCCTATCACTCCCCCGAGGTGGACCGGGCCGTGGAGCAGGCGCCCAAGCTGTTCTCCGACTATCAGGTCAACGAACTGCCCACTGTGGTGGTCGACGGCAACGGCCGCACCTCGCCCGCCCGGGCCGGCGGCGTGGAGAACGTACCCGCCGCGCTCGACCAACTGGTCGCCGACGGGAACGCCGGCCACTGACCGACCGGAACCCCGGCCACTGACCGACCGGAACCCCGGCCACTGATCGAGGCGAACTCCGCTGCCCAGCAGGGAAGTTCGGCCCGAAACCGTCGACAACCCGTCGACAACCCGTCGACAACCGGCCTGAGCTGGCGCAATCTTCACGGAACCCGCCCGCCGCCCCCACACTGTGTGCCATGGTGGTCGCCGGGCCGCCCGGACCGTCTCGTCCGCCCGGCTCCGACACAGTCGACACAGACACCGGGCGCGGCCGCACCGTGCTCGGAGAGGGCGGGAGTCCGTGGGGGGACAGCGCGCACAGGTCATCGACGACCGCGAGGGCGAACCGGCACCTCCCGGCGTCGCGATCCCGGCCGGGCCACCGCCCGAACTGGTCTTCAAACGCCGGCTGCGCCCCGTCCAGGTCGCCCACGAGCTGTGGGCGGCACGGGAGTTGGTGCGCGCGCTGGCCGAACGCGACCTGCGGGCCCGGTACAAGCAGGCGGTGCTCGGCTTCGCCTGGGCGGTGCTCACCCCGCTCGCGCTGTGCGCCATCTTCACCCTGGTGTTCCACCGTGCCGTCAAGATCGAGACCGGCGCCGCCCCGTACACGCTGTTCGCCTATGTCGGCCTGATCGTCTGGCAGTTCTTCAGCAACACGATGAACCAGGGCGCGCTCAGCCTGGCCAACAACCTCAGCCTGCTGAACAAGGTGTACTGCCCGCGCGAGGTGTTCCCGCTCGCCACCATGCTGGTCGCCACGGTGGACATGGTGATCGGCGTCGGCGTGCTCGCGCTGATGTTCCTGGTGTTCTGGACCGCCCCCGCCGCGACCTTCCTGTGGGCGCTGCCGCTGCTGCTGATCCAGTTCGCGTTCACCTACGGCATCGCGCTGATCCTCTCGGTGGCCGTGGTGTACCTGCGCGACGTCCGCCACCTGCTGCCGATCATCACCCAGATGGGAGTGTTCGCCACCCCCGTCGCCTACCCGCTGGCCAAGATCCCGCACCGGCTGCAGGAGATCTACGTCGGCGTCAACCCGCTCGGCGCGGTCATCGAGGGCTACCGGAAGGCACTGCTGTACGGCGAGGCACCGGACGCCCGGATGACGCTGATCGCGACGGTCAGTTCGCTGGTGTTCCTGGTCGGCGGGTACCTGTTCTTCAAGAAGCTGGAAACGGGGATCGCCGATGTCGCGTGACTACCCACTGGGCACCATCCGCACCGAACAGGTCTGGAAGCGCTTCCGCGCCGACCAGCAGCGGATGCTGCTGCGCGACCGGGTCGAACAGGCCGCCCGCCGGCTGCGCGGCGACCGCGGCGAGGACTGGCGCTGGGCGCTGCGCGACATCAACCTGCACATCGAACCCGGCGAGTCCGTCGGCCTGATCGGCTCCAACGGGTCAGGAAAGTCAACCCTGTTGAAGATGCTCACCCGGGTCATGTACCCGTACGCGGGCGTCATCGACGTGCGCGGCCGGATCGGCGCCCTGATCGAGATCCGGGCCGGCATCCACCCCGACCTGACGGGCCGGGAGAACATCTACCTGTTCGGCGCGCTGCTCGGCCTCAAGCGCCGCGAGGTCGCCGGACGCTTCGACGACATCGTCGAGTTCGCCCGGCTCGGCGGTGCCATCGACCGGCAGGTGAAGTTCTACTCGTCGGGCATGCAGATGCGCCTCGGCTTCGCGGTCGCCGCGTACCTGGAGCCGCACGTCCTGCTGGTCGACGAAGTCCTCGCCGTCGGCGACGCCGTCTTCCAGCAGCGCTGCCTGGACCGGATGCGTGAAGTCGCCGAACAGGGCACCACCATCGTCTTCGTCTCGCACGACCTCCCCGCCGTCCAGTCGATCTGCCGGCGCGGCGTCTGGCTGGAACAGGGCACCGTCCGGGTGGACGCCGGCATCAAGGACGCGCTGGCCGGCTACCGCGACTCCATCGAGGCCCAGTCCGAGGCCACCGCCCGGGTCGGTGAGCCGCTGCAACTGCTGAAGTACGAGGTGCGCGGCGAGGACGGCGAGGAGAACCTGCACACCGACGAGCCCGTCACCGTCGAACTCACCCTCGGCGGCGACTACCGCGGCGACGCCACCCTGCACCTCGGCGTCAGCGAAGGCACCTCCAGCCCGATCTTCCAGATCAGCCACGAGATCCGGCTGGCCGGCGGCGACCACCGGGTGGCCTGCGTGATCCCCCGGCTGCCGCTGCCGCGCGGCCGCTACACCCTGTGGACCGGCGTCTACTCGATCGGCAAGACCGACGGGGGCACCCTGATGAGCTGGCACTCCGCCGGCCAGTTCGACGTGTTCGGCCCGATGCTGGACACCCCGCCGCGCGCGGTCGTGCTCGCCGCGCCGGTCTTCGTACCGCACCAGTGGGAGGAGTGACCGTGCGTTCGGTCCGTGTCCTGGTCCACCTCAACAACCTGGCCCTCGGCGGAGCCCAGCTCAACGCCGTCGACGTCGCCCGCACCCTGCGCGACCGCGGCCACCAACCCGTCCTGTTCGCCCAGGGAGTCGACGGCCCCGCGCCACTCGTCGAACTTGCGGCCGAACACGACCTCGACCTCGTCGTCGCCGGTGATCCCGACACCCCGCACGCGGTCATCCGCGCCCGCCTGAGCCGCCTCGCCGACGAACACGGCTCCCAACTCGTCCACGCCTGGGAGGTCCGGGCCGCCCGCAACGCCTACTTCGGCCCCGGCCGACAGGGGCGCCTGCCGATCGTCACCACCTTCTACGGCATCCGGATGCTCCGCGGCATGCCCCGCCACCAGCCCCTGGTCCTCGGCCTCGGTGCACTGATGGGCGACGCGCGGGCCTTCGGGCACCGCGACCTGCGACTCATCGAACCCCCCGTCAACACCGTCCTCGACGCCCCCGGATCCGTCCCCGGCTCCCCCTTCCGCGCCGAAGTCGGCGCCGGGGACGGCCAGTTGCTGCTGTGCATCGTCACCCGCCTGGTCTCCGGCCTGGAGAAGGACGCCGGCGTCCGCCGCACCATGGCCGCCGTCCGCCTGCTCGACGACCCGTCCCTCGTCCTCGCCGTCGTCGGCGGCGGCCCCAGCGAGGAGCCGCTGCGCGCCGAAGCCGCCCGCCTCAACACCGAACTCGGCCGCGAGGCCATCGTCTTCACCGGCCAGCGCTCCGACCCCCGCCCCGCCTACGAGGCCGCCGACCTCGTCCTCGGCATGGGCGGCTCCGCGCTGCGCGGCCTGGCCTTCGCCAAGCCCGTCATCGTCCACGGCGCGAACGGCTACACCGCCATCCACGAACCCGGCCCCCTGGTCGAACCCCACGCCTCCCGCTGCATGTACGGCCACGGCGACGGCCCCGCCGACTCCAAGGCCCTCGCCGCCCAGATCCGCGTCCTGGCCGACTCCCCGGATCGCCGCGCCGAGCTCGGCAGTTGGGGCCGCGACTGGGTGGTCGGCCGGTTCTCCCTCGACCACGTCTCCACCGCCTTCGAGGAGATCTACCGCGAACTCCTCCGCCAACCCCCCGGCCGCACCCCCTGGCTCCGCGACCTCGAACAGATGACCCGATACGAGTACGTGAAGCCGACGGCCCGGCGGTTGCTCACTCGGTAACGGCCGGCCGCAGCAGGAGGGTGACGAAGCCGAAGCCGTCGCGGTACTCGGTCAGCCACTGGTGGCGGTGGCGGGTGGCGGCGGCGAGGGCCTGGTCGCGGTCGGGGCCCGGGGGTTGGTCGAGGGCCCAGTCGGTGAGGGAGCCGGTCCAGGACCATTCGTAGGTGTCGAGCTCTTCGCGGGTGGAGGTGTGTCCGGCGATCGGCCACCAGCCGGCGGTGCGGAGGGTGGCGAGGACGCCGGACAGGTCGGTGAGGTCGTCGCCGAAGAACTCGCGTGCGTGGTCGGTAGGTTGGCCGTCCTCCCAGTAGCTTTCGCCGAGCAGCAGGGTGCCGCCCGGGGCGAGCAGCGGGCGGACGGCTTCGAGGGTCGGCAGCAGGCCGCCGAAGGCGTACGTCGCGCCGACCGAGAGGACGGCGTCGAAGGAATCGGCGGCCTCGAACTCCCGTACGTCGGCGTGGTGCAGGGCGAGACGGCCTTCGACGCCCGCGCGTTCGGCGGCGCGCCGGCCGTCGTCGAGGGCGGCCGGGTCGGTGTCCACGCCGATGGCCTGCAGGTGGGGGTGCATGGTCAACGCCCGTACCAGCCAAGCGGCTTCGCCGCAGCCGAGGTCGAGGGCCGAGCTGTTCGGGCAGCGCCGCAGCTGGCGTTCCAGCAGGCGGTGCACCGACGCGTCCGACAGCGGGGCGGCCACGGGGTGGTCGCGGTGGGCGATGCGTCCGATCTCCTGACGTTCCATCAGTCCATCCTGCCCTCGGCGCGCTGCGGGTGCGGGTACGTCCGGCCCTTCCAGGCCGCGCCGCGTCCGCGCCAGTGCTGGACGGCGGAGTCGACCGTCATCAGCAGGTACAGCAGCGCGGTGAAGGGGAGCAGTGGGGCCTCCGTCACCGGACGGCCGTAGTAGCGCAGCATCGGCGCGTACGTGCCCGCCATCACCGCCCACGCGGCGAACCCGGCGCCGGCCGTCCACCGGAAGCCCGCGAGCAGGCCGGTCACGGCGGCGACCGGCGGCACCAGGTAGATCAGCGTCAGGCCGAGCACCGTGCCGAGCAACAGCAATGGGGAGTAACGGAGTTGGGCGTACGCGCTGCGGGAGACCATCCGCCACAGCGGCGACAGCCCGGGGTAGGGGCGGACGGAGTCGACCCGGTCGGCGAGCCCCAGCCAGGTGCGGCCGCCGGTGCGCTTGACCGCGCGGGCGAGCGACACGTCGTCGATCACCGCGCCCCGGATCGCCACCACCCCGCCCGCCCGTTCGAGCGCCCGGCGGCGCACCAGCGAACAGCCGCCGGCTGCGGCGGCGGTGCGGGAGGCGGGGCGGTTGGAGCGGCGGAACGGGTACAGCTGCGCGAAGAAGTACACGAACGCCGGGACGATCAGCCGCTCCCAGCCGGACGCCACCCGCAGGCGGGCCATCTGCGACACCAGGTCCAGGTTGTGCCCCTCGCCCGCCGCGACCAGCGCCCGCAGGGAGCCGGGCCGGTGCGCGATGTCGGCGTCCGTCAGCAGTAGCCACTCGGCGTGGCCCGCGTGCCCGACGCCGTGCCGCAACGCCCACAACTTGCCCGTCCAGCCCTCGGGGAGAGGTGGGGGAGTGGTCACCTCCAGCGCGAGCCCCGGACCGGCCGCCGCCAGCGCGAGCGCCAACTCGGCCGTGCCGTCGGTGCTGTGGTCATTCACGAGGACCACCCGGGCCCGGCCTGGGTACTGCTGCGCCAGCAGCGTCGGAAGGGAGAGCGGCAGCACGCCGGCCTCGTCACGGGCCGGCACCACGGCCACCACGTCAGGCCACCGGGACGGCTCCGGGCCCCCGGGCGGCAACCGCTGATCGGTCCGCCAGAACCCGCCGTGACACACCGCCAGCCACACCCACGCCGCCAGCGCCACCACCGACACCCACCACAGGACGGTCACCCCGGCAGTCTGCCCCACCAGCGGCGGGGCGACCCCGAGGCGCGACGGGCTGCGACGGGCTGCCGCGAGGCCGCGGGGCGTGGGCAGGTGGGTGTCCCGGCGGGGTGTTGCGGGGATCGGCGGGTGGCAGCCGGTCGGCGACAGGGGGGCGGTGCGGTCGAGGGTCCGACCGGGCAGCGATCAGCGCGGGCGCCGTCGTGGCCGGGGGCAGGGCCGGCAGCGCGATCGGTCGGTGGTGCGCGACGCCCGGAGGGTCAGACGCGGGCGCCGATCAGGATCTCGCCCTGCGGGTAGTTGAGGGCGGCGGTCTGCAACGCGGCCGGGCGGCCGGAGTGCAGGACGGTGAGGGTGCCGGCGCCCGGGGCACCGGGGGAGACGCGGCGCAGCGCCTGGGCGGCGACGGCGTCGGCGGAGCCGTGGAAGCGGGCGGGGGCGGCCAGCGCGGAGGCGATGCGGTCGTCGACGAGCTCGTAGTGGGTGCAGCCGAGGACGACGTCGGTGGTCGAGGCGGGGGTGCGGGCCGCGGCGTAGGCGATCGCGGCGGCAATGGCGTCCTCGTCGGCGTGCTCGACGGCCTCGGCCAGGCCGGGGCAGGCCACCTCGTGGACCTCGGTGGCGTCGCCGCCGAATTCGGCGATCAGGCCGCGCTGGTAGGCGCTGCCGGTGGTGGCGGGGGTGGCCCAGATGGCGACCACGCCGCCCGCCGCGGTGGCCGGCTTGATCGCGGGGACGGTGCCGATCACCGGCAGTTCGGGCTCGAACTCGGCGCGCAGCCGGGCGAGCGCGTGCACGGTCGCGGTGTTGCAGGCGACCACCAGCGCGTCGGGCCGGTGGGCGACGGCGGCGCGGGCGCAGGCGAGGGCGTGCTCGGTGATGTCCTCGGGGGTGCGGGGGCCCCACGGCATGCCGTCGGGGTCGCAGGAGATGACCAGGTCCGCGTCGGGCCGCAGGCGGCGCAGCGCGGCGGTGGCGGCGAGCAGTCCGATTCCGGAGTCCACGAGGGCGATCTTCACGAGCAACGACTCTACTCCCTGACCGGCACGGACCCCGGCCCGGCCAGTGGGGGGCCACCTGCACCGCGCACAGGGGCCGAGGCCCGCCCGCCGCCCGCGTTTGCGGCAGGCCGGAACCCGTCTGCACGATGGCCCGGCAGAGGAGGAGTGCGCCATGAGCAGCGAATCCGAGACCGGTGCCATCCCGGCCTACGTGTACGCCACCTACATCCGGGCCACCCCGGAGCAGGTGTGGAAAGCGCTTACCGACCCCGAGCTGACGGCCCGCTTCTGGGGCCACGCCAACGTCTCCGACTGGCAGGCCGGATCCACCTGGGAGCACCGCCGCACCGACGGCTCCGGTACGGCCGACGTCACGGGCCATGTGCTGGTGGCCGAGCCGCCGACCCGGCTGGTGCTCACCTTCGAGGACCGGCCGGACCTGTTCATCGACCAGGCCGCCACCGTCACCTTCCTGATCGAGCCGGGCCGGGACATCGCCCGGCTGACCGTCACCCACGAGAAGCTGCGCGACCGCACCGCGCTGCGGGCGATCTCGCACGGCTGGCCGGCCGTCCTGGCGAACCTGAAGTCGCTGCTGGAGACGGGAGAGCCCCTGCCGCAGGAGCCGTGGGAGATGGCCCCGGGCGGGAGCTGAACCCGGATCTGCTCCGTCCGGCTGACGTGCGGGACGGCGCGGCCGGGTCGGGTTCTCGCCGGATGCACCGTGCTCGCCGCGCTGCTGCTGCGCGACCGCGCGTGACGGCCCGGTCGGTACCGAGGCGAACCGTTACGCCTGGGCGCCCAGCAGGCGCTGAACCGCCGGCTCCAGGCCCGACAGGATGGTGTCGAAACGGCGGGTCGAGGTGGTGGAGTCCACCTGGAGACGGCTGATCCGCAGCGGGTGGGCCGGCAGCCGGGGGCCCAGGCGGTGGTCGGACAGGAAGCCCAGCCGGTAGCCGAGCTGGCGCAGCACCGCGTCCGCCCGCTCGTCGAATCCGCCGTCCGGGTAAGCGAACGCCGACGGCGCCTCGCCCAGCCAGTGGGTCAGCGCCCGGTGCGCGCCCGCGATCTCCGCGTGCACCGTCGCCTCGTCGCAGCGCCGCAACGACGGGTGCCCGAGGGTGTGGTTGCCCACCGTGACGTCCGCCTCGCGCAGCGCCCGCAGGTCCTCCGGGTGCAGCTGCTCCTGGGCCGGCGGGCGGCGGGACGCGGAGACCCGCAGCTCGGCCAGGCTGCGGCGGCGGTCCGGGTCGGGCAGCGCCTTGAGCAGCGCCAGCACCCGCGCCGGGTCCCCGCCGCGGGGCAGCAGCCGGGCCCGGCCGCCGTGCCGGGCCAGGAACGCCGCCTCGTGCCACCAGAACGGCCGCTCGGTGCCGACCACCTCGGCGATCACGAACGCGGCCGCCGGGATCCGGCGCGCCACCAGCTCCGGCAGGGCGTGCCGCAGCACGGTGCGGTCCGGGTCGTCGAAGGTCACCAGCACCGAGCGCGGCGGCAGCGGCCGGCACTCGGCCAGCGAACGCTCCACGTCCTGCACCGACACCGGGGTGGCCAGCCGTCGGAGCCGGTCGAGCTGGGCGCCGAACGACCGTGGATCGGTGATGCCGTGATAGGCGAGCACGGCCAGCCGCTGCGCGGCCCTGGCCCGGAACAACGGCTGGGCCGGGCTGAACCGCAGCCAGCTGCTCCGGTCCCGGGGCTGGTCCGGCGCGACGGCGGGTACGGCGGCAGGCTGGGGCTGGTCCGGCGCGGCGGCGGGCGCAGCGACGGCGGGTACGGCGGCAGGCTGGGGCGGGGCGCAGACGGCGGCGGCGGTGGTGGCGGTGGCGGTGGCGTACGGCACGGTTCCCCCCTCGGTCGCCGGCATGCGGCGTGGCGGTACCGTCGGCAGGCGGAGCCCGGCCTCCGACCCCGGGAACGGCGGCTCCGCTCCCGAGTGATCTAGCCCGCGGCGGGTACTCCCAATCCCGCTCGTCGGACGGCTCCTGGATCGCTCAATGTAGTGGAGACCACCGAAGTGGCGGGATGGTTGTACGGCGGACGGCGAGATTTCGCGGGCGCCCCGGAACGGCCGACCGGAACCGTCCGAACGGCAGCGCGGAACCGTTCGGACGGCGGACGGGGGAGTCGGCCCGTCGACCCTTGCGGGACCGGGCCGTGCCCCCTGACCAGGGCCCAAAGGCCGTGGCCCGGTGTGCGGGGCCGGGTTACCGTGGAGGGCATGGCAGACACCCCAAGTGATCGCGCCGCTACGCGCTGGTCCAACGTGTTCGGCGGCTGCGCCCTGCGCCGCCACCAGTTGCTGCTGTCCCTGGTCGGCGCGGGCTGCGTGGTGCTCGGCATCCTGGTCGCCGTGCTGGTCCCGGAGAGCGACGGCCCCGGCTGGGTGATGGCGGTGGCCGGCTGCCTGGCCACCGGGGTGCTGCTGCTCGCCCGGGTCGGCCTGGCGCTGCTGCGGCCCGGCCGCGACGCCGCGTCCTGACGCCCCGCGCCGCGTGCTGACACCCCACACCGGGTGCTGACACCCCGCGCCTGACCCCCCGGCGACCGGCTCCCGGAAGGGGCGAACCGGCCGGGCGACCGGAAAGTGTCGGCCAAACGGACAGTGCCGGTCAGATCGACTGATTTTCGGCTTACCTACGCACTTCTTTCACGTTTCCCCAGCAGTGACACCACACTTCCCCCTACTGTGAAACGCATCGCCCGCGCAAGCCGCGGGCCGGGGGAGTTTCACCAGGGGTCGGTGCGGGGGCACCGCGAGGGGGGACGTCATGGCGAGCACCGCCGGCGACGCCACAGGCATCAGGACGAAGGTCAAACAGCAGCTGGCCCGCGCGGCCGGCCGCGCTCCCGGCGAGGGCGCCACCGTCCTCATCTACCACCGGATCGGCGGCGGCACCACCGACGAGCTCGACCTCGCCACCGCCGACTTCACCGCCCAGGCCGACCTGCTCGCCGAGCTCCCGCCCGGCCGCGTGGTCCCGCTGGACACCGCCGCCGACCGGCTCGACGCCGGCCTGCGCACCCCCAGCACCGTCCTCACCTTCGACGACGGCTTCGCCGACACCTACGACACCGCCTGGCCGATCCTTCGGGAACGCGGCCTGCCGTTCACCGTCTACCTGGCCAGCGGCATGGTCGGAGGCCCGATGCGCTGGGAGGGCTCCACCGCCAAAGGCGCCCCCGCCACCGGGCTGAGCTGGGAGCAACTGCGCGAGATGGCCGCGTCCGGGCTGTGCACCGTCGCCAACCACACCCGCAGCCACGCCCGCCCCGCGCTGCTCACCACCAGCGAACTCGACGCCTGCGGCGACGACGTCGAGGAACACCTCGGCACCCGCCCGCGCCACTTCGCCTACACCTGGGGCACGCCCGTCCCGCACATGGAGGCCGCGCTGCGGGCCCGGTTCCGCACCAGCGCCACCGGCCGGGTCGGGCGCAACCTGCCCGGGGGCGACCCGGTCCGCTTCCACCGCGTCCCGGTCCGCCGCACCGACCCGATCGACTTCTTCCGGGCCAAGCTCTACGGCCGGCTGGTCCCCGAACGGGCCTACGCCCGGATCGTCGCCACCGCGAAGGCGGTGGGCGCCCGTGCCTGAGCCCTTGTGGTTCCGGGGCGAGGGCGGGCGGCCGCTGCGGGTCGCCCACCTCACCACCGTCGACATGTCGCTGCACCTGCTGCTGGCCACCGAACTGGCCGTCGACGTCGAACACGGCCTGGCGACGTACGGCCTCAGCGCCCCCGGCCCCTACCGGCAGCAGGTCGAGCAACTCGGCGTCCAGTACCGGCCGTTGCCCTCGCTCACCCGCGCCTGGCAGCCCGCCGCCGACCTCGCCGCCGCCCGCGAACTGCTCGCCGCGCTGCGCGAGATCCGGCCCGACGTGCTCCACACCCACAACCCGAAGACCGGCGTCCTCGGCCGCGTCCTCGGGCGGCTCGCCCGGGTGCCGGTCGTCGTCAACACCTGCCACGGACTCTGGGCGCAGGCCCACGACCCGCTCGCCAAGCGGCTGCTGGTGCTCGGCGCCGAAGCGTTCGCCGCCCGGTTCTCGCACGCCGAGCTGTACCAGAACGCCGAGGACCACCGCACCCTCGCCCGCTGGGGCGTCCCCGCCCGGCGCGCCCGGGTGGTCGGCAACGGCGTCGACCTCGACCGCTTCCCCGCGCCCGGGCCGGAACGGGACGCGCTGCGCGCAGCAGTAAGGGAGCAGCTGGGCGTACGGGACGACGAACTGCTGGTCGGCGGAGTCGGCCGGCGGGTCGCCGAGAAGGGCATCCGCGAATACGCCGAAGCCGCCCGGGCCCTGGCCGGCAAGGCCCGCTTCGTGTGGATCGGACCGGACGACCCCGACAAGCCCGACGCGCTGCGCGCCGCCGAAGCCGGACTCGAATTCCTCGGCAGCCGCGACGACATGCCCGCCGTGTACGCCGCGCTCGACGTCTTCGTCCTCCCCTCCTACCGGGAAGGGTTCTCCCGCTCCGGCATGGAAGCCGCCGCCAGCGGCCTGCCCATGGTGCTCAGCGACATCCGCGGCTGCCGCGAGATCGGCACCCACGACCAGCACCTGCTGCTCGCCCCCGCCGCCGACGCCGCCGCCCTCACCGACGCGCTCGACCGGCTCCTCACCGAGCCGCACCTGCGGACCCGCCTGGGCACGGCGGCCCGCCGCCGCGCCCTCGAACAGTTCGACCAGCGCACCGTCGCCCGGATCTCCCTGGAGACCTACGCCGCCGTCGCCCACCGGCGCGGCCTGCCCTGGACCACCGACTGACCCGGCGCCACCCGCACCACGTTCACCGCCTTGCCCCGAGCGCCACCGTCACGCGCGCCAGCAGCCCGGCGCGCCCACCACCAGCCCCGGCAGGGGCCCACCACACCACCACGCAGCAACCCACTGGGGGAGAAATGAAGCGAGGGGGGGACCTCGCGGTCACCGCACTGGCCGGGATCATCGCCGTCCCGCTCGGCCTGGTGATCGCCCTCCTGATCCGCGCCACCATGGGCGGACCGGTGATCTTCCGGCAGACCCGCTCCGGCCGCCACGGCCAGGAGTTCCGCATCCTCAAGTTCCGCACCATGCGCGACAAACGCCACCCGGACGAGCCCGATGCCCCGCGCATCACCCGCCTCGGCGCGCTGCTGCGGAAGACCAGCCTCGACGAACTCCCACAACTGTGGAACGTCGTCCGCGGCGACATGGGCGTCATCGGCCCCCGCCCCACCCTGCCCGAACAGGTCGTCCACTACTCACCCCGGCAACGCGGCCGCCTCGCGCTGCGCCCCGGCCTCACCGGCTGGGCGCAGATCCGCGGCCGCAACTCGATCAGCTGGCCCGAACGGATCGAACTCGACCTCTGGTACATCGAACACCGCACCCTGCTGCTCGACCTGCGCATCCTGGTCGGCACCGCCAGGATGCTGCTGCGTCCCACCGGCATCACCGCGGCCGGCGGCGTCAACCCGGGCTTCCCGGTCCCCGCCGAGGCGCCTGCCCCGGCCGTGCCGCGGGTGGTGCTGCCGCGACAGGCCACCGCGGCCGCGCCCCGGCTGGCCCGGGAGGAGCTGCGCGGCTGACAAAAACGATTCGGCGTGTGCGGCCGGGCGGCAGCGGCTCACCCCGCGGCCGTCCGGTCTGCCGTATGGTCCGGGGCAGTCGGTGCGAGTGGAGGCGGGGCGGGATGCTGTGGATCGCGGGTGCGGGTGGGGTCGGCCGGGAGGCGCTGGACGTCGCGATCGCGGCGGGTGTGCCCGTCGCCGGGTTCCTGGACGACCGGCTGGCGGGTGAGCGGGTGCGCGGGCTGCCCGTTCGCAAGCCCGGCGAACTCCCCTCCGGGGCCCCGTACTTGATCGGGATCGCCGATCCGGCGGTGCGGGCCCGGCTGGCCCTGCTGCTGGACGCGGCGGGCGGCAGCCCGGCCACCCTGGTGCACCCGCGGGCGATCGTCGCGCCGGAGACCGAACTCGCCGCCGGCTGCCTGGTGATGGGCGGCGCGCACGTCTCCAGCAGCGTCGTCCTCGGCGCGCACAGCCAGGTCCACTACAACGCCACCGTCGGCCACGACGCCCGCCTCGGCGCCCGCGTCACCGTCTACCCGGGCGCGAACGTCTCCGGCGCCGTCCTGCTGCACGACGACGCCACCGTCGGCTCGGGCGCCGTTGTCCTCCAGGGCCGCGCCGTCGGCCCCGCCGCGTTCGTCGGCGCGGGGGCCGTCGTCACCCGCGACGTGCCGGCGCGCACCACCGTGATCGGCGCCCCGGCCCGGCCGATGCCCTGATCGGCGCCGGTTAGGCTCCTGGGCATGGGAATTCCTGTGTTTCTGGCCGAGCTGCGCGAACTGGTGGGCCACCGGCCGCTGTGGCTGTCCGGGGTCGGTGTGGTGCCGGTGGATGAGGACGGGCGGGTGCTGCTCGGGCGGCGGGCGGACAACGGGGAGTGGTCGCTGGTCGGGGGGATCGTCGATCCGGGAGAGCAGCCCGCGGACGCGGCGGTGCGGGAGTGCCTGGAGGAGACGGGCGTGACGGTGCTGCCGGAGGCGCTGACCTCGGTGACCGTCTCGCCGGTGATCGAGTACCCGAACGGGGACCACGCCCAGTACCTGGAACTGACCTTCCGCTGCCGCCCGTTGGCGGGGGAGGCGCGGGTGAACGACGACGAATCGCTCGAGGTCGGCTGGTTCCACCCGGACGCGCTGCCCGAGCTGGACGCGTCCGCACGCAAACGGATCGAGCTGGCGCTGGCCGGAAACAGCACGGCGTACTTCGAACTGGGCGAATCCTGACCGGCTGACCGCCGTGCCCCCGGAGCGCGCAACGGCGCACCCCGGGGTGGCAGTTCGCGCCGGGCGGCGGCTCAGGGCGCCCGGAACCAGGCCGCGGTGCGGTGCAGGCCCTCCGACAGCGGGACGGGCCGTATGTCGGGGAACAGCTCGCGCAGGCGGGAGTTGTCGGCCTGGGAATCCCGGACGTCCCCCGGCCGGGGATCGACGTGCTCGGCGGCGACCGGCTCGCCCAGCGCCTCACCGAGCAGGGCGATCAGCTCCAGCAGGGTGGTGCGGGTGCCGAACGCCAGGTTGACCGGATCGGCGCTGACCACCCGGCGCAGCACCGCCTCGGCGAGCACCTGCGCGACCGTGCCGACATAGGTGAAGTCGCGGCTCTGCAGACCGTCCCCGTGGACCGTCACCGGCCGGCCGCGCAGCGCCGCGTCGAGGAAGGCCGGGACGACGGCGGCGTACGCGTGGCCGGCGGGCTGGAGCGGGCCGAAGACGTTGAAGAAACGCAGCGGGAGCACGCCCAGGCCGTAGCAGTGGTGGTAGGCCCCGAGATACGCCTCGGTGGCGAGCTTGGAGACCGCGTAGGGGCTCATCGGCGCGGTGCGCATCGACTCGCGCTTGGGCAACTCGCGGTTGGCGCCGTACACCGAGGACGAGGACGCCGCCGCCACGTACAGCCCGCCGGCCCGGCGGGCCGCCTCCAGCACCTCCAGCGTGCCGGTGGCATTGGCGTGGTGGCTGGCCAGCGGCGCCGCCACCGAGCGCGGCACCGAGGGCAGCGCCGCCAGGTGCACCACCGCGTCCGCCCCCGTGAACGCCGCGTCCAGCAGCGCCGGATCGAGGACGGTGCCCTCGAACAGCGTGACGTCCACCCCCGCCAGGTTGGCCTTGCTGCCGGTGGACAGGTCGTCCACCACCCGGACCTCCGACACCTCCGGACGGGCCGTCAACTCCCGGGCCAGATTGGCCCCGATGAACCCGGCCCCGCCGGTGATCACCACTCGCATCGCCGCACACCACCCCTCCGCCGGGCCCCGGGGATCCCCCCACCGGGCCGATGCGCCGACTCTAGCCGCGCGTCCGGGCCCACCGGGCCGAAAACCCGGTCACTCGTACCCAAACCGACCCATCGGCCACAATCCCGTACGACGACCGGCCGAGAACGGGCAGCCGCACGGAGGGTTTCAGCGCTTCGGGCGCCGCCCGGCCTCCTCCGCCGCGTTCAGCACCGCCGCCAGATCGCCGCCGGCCGTCGCGGTCGCCACCGCCGCCACCGCGCCCTCCACGAACGGCGCGTCCGCGAACCGCACCGGGAACGGCAGGAGGTGCTCGTCGGCCTCGCTCAGCAGCGCCAGCACCGTGTCGACCGCGCTCTCCAGGTCGCACAGCACCACCACCCCGTGGCCCTGGTCGACCCGCCGGGCCGCCGTCGCCACCAGCACCGCGCTGGTGCCCAGACCGTCCGCGATCGAGCCGCCGGTCGCCACCACCGGCGCCGGATCGCCCGACTCCGCCACCGCCAGGGCCAGCGCCCGCACCGCGTCCGCCACCTCGTGGCTGTGCGAGACCAGCACCACGCCGACCCGCCCGTGCCCGGCCGGCCGCGACGGCCGCGGCACCGTGGGCGTCGGGGCGGGCAGCGTGCCGGTCGCGGTGCCCGCCGCCGGGGCGGACGGCGCGGTGGTGATCGGGATGACGTCGGCGCGGCTGCCGTCCCGCTGGTCCATCGGCTGCTCCCCGGTGTGTGGCTGACTGATCGCCACCCATCCCTACCTCGAACGGGCCCCCGTGGCCTGCCTTTAGCACAGGTGTCGGCCGGACACGGCCGGATCGGACCATCTCGACCACCCGCGGGGCAGACCCGGCGCGATCCGCCGAAGCCGCCGCCCGCGATGGCTAGGCTGGCCGCTCGAACACCGACAGAGACCGATCACGGGTCGGCTGTCGGCACAGATCGGCAAGGGCCGGTACGGCAGCGGAGGGAGCACCACCATGGCGGCACAGGCGGCGGACCGGCGCAAGATCGAGCTGGATGTGAGCGGAGCCGAGTGGCAGTCCGCGAACGACGACCCGAACGGTGTGCAGATCGCCTTCGTCGACGGCTACATCGCGATGCGCAACGGCGCGGAGCCGGACGGCCCGGCGCTGATCTTCACCCCCGCCGAATGGCGGGCCTTCGTCCTCGGCGCGCGGGACGGCGAATTCGACCCCAGCCGGCAGACCCAGGGCTGACGACGGCCGACGAGGGCGC
Organism: Kitasatospora sp. NPDC004614; assembly: GCF_042873675.1. Taxonomy (NCBI): domain Bacteria; kingdom Bacillati; phylum Actinomycetota; class Actinomycetes; order Kitasatosporales; family Streptomycetaceae; genus Kitasatospora; species Kitasatospora sp. NPDC004614. The sequence goes on along the minus strand of NZ_JBIALR010000023.1, from coordinate 39,132 downwards.
CGGCACCCCGTGCGGTGGCCGAACTCGGCACCCACCGGGCCGAATTCGGCCCCCCCGGTGTCGAATTCGGCCGCACGCGGGCGGATTTCGGCCGTTTCGGAGGTGACCGGTACGCCCGGACTGCCCTGATCCGCACCCGTCGAAACCGCTCGCGAAGGTGACGAGCGGGCATACTCCGAGGTTACAAAAGAGTTCTGATGGGCCGAAACTTGTTGACTGTCCGACAAGCCTGCCAGAGAGTAAGAGCAGGCAGACGCCGTGCCGACCGCCCCCACGCGGTCTGGCACGGCGCCCGCTTGTGCTGCCCGTCACCGGCGCCGATGACGGGCCCTCCCACCCAGAACCGCACAGAGTGCGGCAGCCGTCGCGACGGGAGCGAGCCCGACCGGGAAGAGCTACTCCCCGGCAGGGCCAAAACCCGGATTCCGCACGCCCCCACGCGGCGGTGATCCGGGCAAGGTCCGCGAACGCGACGGCGGGAGGGCCCCCGCGGACCTGGCTCGGTGTTTCCTATGGCTTTTGTGTGCCGCTTCCCCCGGTCCGTCCGCCGCTCCGACGCTTTCCGCGTCGCGCAGGCTCCCCGCAGCGGCGAAGAGTTGGAAGACCGATTGAATCAGCAAATGGTGCTTGTGAGTTCACACGACTGACGTTCACACGACCGCGTGCGCAGTGAGGGAATGCGCGCAAGGCACGCTGCGACAAGCCGCACCCTGTGGATCTCGCCCGGGGCGGCCGTCGTGCTGAACCGAACGTAGCCCGGACGGTTGCTCAGAGTCAACATTGGTCCCTGAGCGTAGATCCCGGCCTGATCGCGGACCCACTCACCTGCCCCCGCCCACCGGGCACGTACGATGGGCCCATGTCATTTCTCCGCCGTCGCTCCGGACAGCCCGCCGGCCCGGACTTCGACGTCCTGGCGATGGACCCGGGCGACTGGCCCGGCCTGTTCGGGGCCATGATCATGGCCGGTCCGGACGGATCCTGCCAAGGCATTTTCCTGCGCTACGACCTGCTCGGTGGCCGCGGCCCCGCGATGCTGATCGGCAACGTCCCGCAGGGGTCACCCGCCCGCGAGAGCGAGGACGGCGTGCCCTTCGAGGTCCGGCAGCTGCTCGCCGCCCTGGAGAACGACGAGCCGGTGGACTTCGTCTCCGCCGAGGACTTCCCGGTCATGCTCGGCGACGACCTGCTGATCGTCCGGAAGGTCAAGGTCAGCGAAGGGCGCCTGTACTGCTCCCAGTTCGGGCGCAGCGACGACGTCCAGGTCACCATCGCCTCCTGGGACCGGCCGATTTCGGACGACCTCTACCAGCTCCTGAAGCCGCTTCCGGCGGAGATGTTCCAGCAGGACTAGGCGCGCGATGCCCCGGCCACTGCTGCTCACCCGCCGCCTGCACGTGGACCTCCGGCGCACCGCCGGCGCGGCCTGTCCGGCGTCCTGACCCTTCCCGAGTCCAGGACCGCCCGACCGACCACGCCCGCCCGGAGGACCGCCGCCATGCCCCGCACCCCCGCGCACACCCCCGCCGTCGCCGCCGGAAGCCCGACCGACGCCGCACGCGGAACCGATTCTGCGAACAGCCGGGACGAGACCGCCCTCGAACGGGCCCTCGGCCGGCTGCCCCGGGTGGTCGACCTGCTCGCCGCCCGCGCCGCCGAACACGACCGCGACGGCACCTTCCCGTACCAGGGCATCGAAGCCGTCCACGAAGCCGGGCTGCTCACCCTGACCGTCGGCCACCGCTACGGCGGACCCGGCGCCGGACTCGCCGACACCGTACGGGTGTTGGCGCGGCTCGGCCGAGGCGACGCGTCCGTCGCGCTGCTCACCGCGCACACCCTGCTGCACCACGCCGAACAGGCCGCGGGCGCGCCCTGGCCCGCCGCGCTCTACCGGCGGCTGCTCACTGAATCCCGCCGCGGCCCCGCCCTGGTCGGCACCCTGCGCGCCGCCCCCGGCCGGCCGCCCGCCGTCACCGCCCACTGGCACGGCGACGCCTGGCGACTCAGCGGCCGCGCCGCGCAGTGTCCCGGCGCCGAAGCGCTCGCCTGGCTCGCCGTCGAAGCCCGCACCGAGGAACAGCGGCCCCGCACCGGCCTGTTCCTGATCCGCGCCGACAGCCCCGGACTCGAGATAGACCCCGCCGCCGACCAACTCGGCCTGCGCGCCGCCGCCGGCCACGACGTCCTGCTGGACGGCGCCCGGGTCGGCACCGACGCCGTCCTGCTGCCCCGCACCCCCGCCCCGGCCGGCCACCCGCTGGCCGCCGCCCGGCGTCAACTGGCCCTCGCCGCCGTCCTGCTGGGCACCGCCCGGGCCGCCCTCGACTGGTCCGCCGGACACCTGCGCGGCAGCGCCGCACACCGCCGCCCGATCGGCGAACTCGACGCCCGGCTCACCGGCGCCGAGGAACTCGTGCACGGCCTCGCCACCCGCATCGACGCCGACCCGGCCGCCGCCGGGCGCGCCCCCGCCGTCCAGCTGCTGGCGGCCCGCACCGCCGCCGACACCGTCCAGCAGGCACTCGCCCTCACCGGCAGCGCCGGCCTCGACCGCCGCCACCCGCTGGAGCGCCACCTGCGCGACACCCTCGGCCTGCGCACCCAACTGCCCGCCGAGGACGCCGTCCTCGACGCCCTCGGCGAAGCCCTGTTGGGGACGGCTTAGCGGGTGCCGACCGCCGCGCGGACCGCGCGGCGGGCCAGGGACGCGTCGTCGTAGAGCCGGCGGATCATGATCCGCTGCTCCTCGCCCGCGCCCGGGAGGTCGTGCATCCGGAGCTCCCGCATCAGTACCAGCGTCAGGTTGACCAGGAACGCGTCCCGGGCCAGCGTGCCGCCGGACTGGGCGAGTTGGCTGATCTGGCGGCGGGCCGCGGTGTCGCCCGACAGGACGCTCCACAGCACCGCCAGGTCGTAGCCCGGCAGGTACCAGCCGGCCTGTTCCCAGTCGAGCAGGACCGGGCCGGACGGGGCCAGCAGCACGTTGCCCAGCAGCGCGTCGCCGTGGCAGAGCTGGCGCGGGACGGAGGACAGCCCGTGCAGCAGGCCGCGCAGGTCGCCCGCGTCGCGGTCGGTCAGCAGGCCGAGCGAGTGGAAGCGGGCGATCTCCGTCTGGTAGTCCAGCGGCTGGTCGAACACGTCCGTCGGCGGCCGCCACAGGTTCAGCGTGCGTACCGCGCCGAGCACCGCGCGCACCTCGCCCGGCGTCGGCGCGTTCGCCGGGTGCCGCTCGCGGGCCGCCGGACGGCCCGGGACCCGCTCCAGCACCAGTACGCAGCGGTCGTGGTCGGCCGCCACCAGGCGCGGCAGCCGGACCGGCGGGCGGTGTCGCACGAACGCCCGGTACACCGCCACCTCGTGGTGGAACCGGTCCATCAGCTGTGCCGCCTGCGGGCCGCGCAGCGCCCCCGGCGCCAGGCACTTGGCCACCACCGGGGCCCGGCCGATGGTGCCCGCGATCAGGATGTGCCGGCTGCCCTCCCGCAGCACCTGCCGGGGCAGGAACGCGGGACATATCCGCGCGACGTTGGCGAGCACCGCACGCACCGCCGGGGTCTGCAGCGCGGCCGGATCCACCCGGTCCACGAACGCCTCGACGCCCCGCCCGGGCATCGGACGGCCGAGCCGGCCCGTCTGCTCCGGCATCGGACGGGTCACCAGGGTGGTGCGCCCGCGCGGGTCGCGCAGCTCCACGGTGCGCGGCACGGGACGGCCCGCACCGGCGGTCGGGGGGCGCAGACCGGAGCGTGGCGGGCGCGCGGCCGCGCCGTCCACCCCGATCGGGGCGGTCGGTCGAGTACCGGTGCTGGCTGTGGAGTACATGGGCGGGTGAGGGTCCTTCCTTGACCGGCGGCAAAGCTTCACGGGGCCCGGACACGACTGGGGTCGGGCCGCCGGGTGGGGAGCGGGCGCCGGGCACGGAGCCGGACCCGGCGAACCGTCCGCACCCTGGGGAAATGCGTACGCTCCGACCGTCCGTGCCATGCCCGGTGCCCCCGCGCCACCCGGTTGCGCCACCCCCTGAACCACGCGGCTGGGACCGGCTCCTGACCGGCCGTCGGGTCGACATCCGGGCCGGTCGGGGGCCGTTCCGACGCGAAGTCGGGGTGGCGCATACCTACCTGACACCCGATCGGCACTGGCACGCCACATAGCGGACCCTGGCGAACCCTGGCGAATGGTCGCTTGGCATGTGACAGAGCCACTAGGGTCGTGAGCCAGCCGATGAACCTGGGGGCTCATTTGAGCAGGGGGCCGAACAGCAGACTGGCCGACCACTTCGCACTGACCGGCTGGTCGAAGGGCGAACTGGCACGGTTGGTCAACCGGCGGGGTGCCGCACTGGGCGAGCAGCAGCTGTCCACCGACACCTCCCGGGTCCGGCGCTGGATCGAGCAGGGCGAAATCCCGCGCGACCCGGTGCCGAGGGTGCTGGCGGCGGTGTTCACCGAGCGGCTCGGCCGTGTCGTCACCACTGAGGACTTAGGTCTCGAACGGCACCGATCCGCCAGGTCCGGCAGCACGGCACCACCGCCGACGGAACCCGGGGCACCGGATCGGACGGCCGCGGTCCTCACCGAGTTCACGGGAATGGACCTCATGCTGAACAGACGCGGACTGGTCGGCGCCTCCGCAGCCCTCGCGGCGGGCGCGGTCATCGCCGACAACCTGCACGACTGGCTCACCGGCGGCGCGGCCGCCGAAGCCGCCAGCGGCCCCCGCACCCGGAGCGCCGGCCCCGTGGCCGACGTCTACGAAGCCGGCCCGGTCGGCGAGGAGGAAGTCACCGCCCTCGAACGCTCGGTCGAGGTGTTCCGCGCCTGGGACGCCTCCCGCGGCGGCGGACTCCAGCGCAAGGCCGTGGTCGGCCAGCTCAACGAAGTCGGCGGCCTGCTCACCCACGGCCACCCCGCCGCCCTGGAACGCCGGCTCTGGACGGTCGCCGCCAACCTCGCCGTACTGGCCGGCTGGATGTCCCACGACGTCGGACTCGAACCCACCGCCCAGCGCTACTTCGTGATCGCCGCCCAGGCCGCCCGGGAGGCCGAAGACCGCCCCCGGGCCGCCGAGGCCGTCTCCCGCGCCGCCCGCCAGATGCTCCACCTCGGACGCGCCGACGAGGCACTCGAACTCATGCAGCTCGCCCGGGCCGGCACCCGCCCCGCCGACGGCGCACTGCCCCGCACCCGCGCCATGCTGTGCACCGTCGAAGCCTGGGCGCACGCCTCGCTCGGCCGCTCCGACGCCACCCGCCGGACCCTCGGCGAGGCCGAACACCTCTTCGTCCAGGAGGCCGACCGGCCCGCCCCCGGCTGGATGCAGCTGTTCGACGAGGCCGAAATGCACGGCATGCAGGCGCTCGTTCACCGCACCCTCGCCGAACACGACGCAGGCGCCGTCCCGTTGGCCGTCCACCACGCGCAAGAGGCCGTCCGGCTGCGGCAGAAGACCGGCCGGGAACGCTCCGCGCTGCTCGACCGGATCACGCTGGCCTCCGCGCACTGGATCGCCGGCGAACCCGAGGCGGCCGTGACGCAGGCGAACAGCGTCCTCGACGGGATCGACCAGACCTCCTCCAAGCGCACCTGGGACCGGCTCCGCGAGATGGACCGGCTCGCCGAACGCCATCAGGGCCTGCCGGCCGTCGCCGAACTGCGCGAACGGATCCGCGACGCACTGCCCGCGCCCCGGGACCCCCGGCCGATCTGAGCCGCCGGTGCGTGACGGGCGCGTGACAAGTGTGTGGCACGCGCCCGGCGCGCGGACCCCACGTCCGGAACCGGTCGATCCGGTACGGACGGAACCGGCTCGGACTGGCCGTACCTGCGGAAATCCGTTGCCCTGTGTGCGGATCGTCCCCCCAGGCGGTAACCTTCGGTGATTCCGGCGCCCGGGCGCCTGAGCTGTGCCAACCGACCCCGGCGACGGAAATCCCGTTGCCTTGACGACCGCCGCAACGGATGCTGACCTCATGTTCGAGCCAGTGATAGCGCCCAGCGCCAGCCTCCTCGGCCTCCTCCAGAGAGGCCGCGGGGACGGGCAGCTGCATGCGTTGGCCGCAGACCGCGACGAGGCGATCACCGCCGTCGAGAGCTGCGTGACCAACGACCCCCGCGCCGACTGGCAGGTCGAGAACCGCTCCTTGTACTACGCGCGGCTCTACATGGAGTTGGAGGCCCCCCTCACCGGCCTCGAACTCCACCTCACCTCCCCCGAGGACGCCACCGACACCGACGAGGCCCGCACCGGCCTCGCCCTGGCCGTACTCGGCCACCTCGCCGGCTACGGCCGCCGCGACGCCCTCGACCTGCTGCGCGCCTACACCACCACCGGGACCAACTGGGCCTGGGCCCTCGACGAACTCGCCCTGCGCGACACCGACGAGGCGCTGCTCGCCCTGGCTCCCGCCGTCCTGCGCCGCTTCCCGGCCGGTCCGGAGGGCGACGCCGAACTGCGCGAAGCCATCCGCGCCGCGTACGAGCCACGGGTCTGGCGGCTGTGGGCCGTCCACCACCCGCGGATCGCCACCGCGAGCGAGCAGTCCCCCTTCGACCTGTGGCAGCGGCAACTCAACCGCCCCGGCGTCACGCCCGGTTGGTCCACCGCCGACGTCCTCGCCTGGGCCGACCAGGGCGAAGGCCGCGAACCCGGCGCCCTCGCCCGGCGCGCCGCCGCGGCCGCCCGCTGCCTCACCGCCGTCGTCCGACCCGAGGACGCGGCACTGCTGCACGAGGCCGCCGCCGGTGGCCCCGCCGGCGCCCGCTGCGCCGCCCTCCGGCACCTGGTCGAACAACGCGACCCGGCCGCCGCCGAATACATCGAGACCGCCGCCGCCGACCTGGACCACCGGATCGTCGCCACCTCGCTGGAACTGCTCGGCCGGATGCGAGGTCCCGAGGCGCTCAAGCACGCCCGCCGCTGGGCCGACCCGGCGACCGGCAGTGCCGACAGCGCCCTCGGCCAGGCCGCCGTCCGCCTCCTCGCCGACGCCGGCGAAGCGTGCGACGCACCGCTGGTGGTCGCCGCACTCCACCAATGGATCTCGCTGAACGGTGTCACCGGCACCGCCCTCGGCAGCCTCGTCGACGGCATCGGCCGACTGCGCGCCGCCGCCGCCGTGCCGGCCCTGCGGCACGTCTACGGCGAAGCGGCCTCCTCCGAACTGCGCGGCCGGGCCGCCCAGGCACTCGCCGTCACCGACCCGTACTTCGGGGAGGGCCCGGCCGTCGAATGCCTGTGGGACTGCGAGGAATCCACCCGGGAGCTCGCCGCCACCCACGTCACCACCACCGGTGACGCCCGCGTCCTCGAACGTCTGCGCCGACTCGCCGCCGACCCCGCCGAGGAAGCCGAGGTCCATGCCGCCGTTCGCGGCCGTCTGACGGCCCGCGACCGGTAGAGTCACGCCCATGCAGCGACCGCGAGCTCCGCGCCACGCCCTGACCGCCCTCCTCACCGCAGGGATGCTCCTCGGGGCGGCCGGCGGCGCCGCCGCCCACGTCGAGGTCAACACCTCGACCGCGCAGGCGCTCAGCGTCGATGCCACCGTCACCTTCTCCGCCGAGGGCGAGTCCTCCACGGCGGGCATCACCGACCTCAAGGTCACGCTGCCCGCCGGGCTCGCCCCCGCCGACATCACCTCAGTCAAGACCCCCGACGGCTGGGCATTCACCCCCACCGCCGACGGCTGGACGGTCGCCGGGCCGGCCCTCGCGCCCGGCGCGGCCGCGGAGTTCTCCGTGAAGGTGCGTCAACTCCCCGCCGCCACTTCGGTGGTGTTCAAGACCCTGGTCGACTACTCCGACGGTCACACCGACCGGTGGATCGAACTCCCGCAGGGCGACAGCAAGCCGGAACACCCGGCCCCCGTCCTCGCCCTCCGCCCGGCCGCCGCCGGAGCCACCCCGCTTCCCGCTGCCGCGACGCCTTCGGCCGCTGCCAGCGACTCCGCCGCGCCGTCCGCCACCGCGCCGTCCGCCACCGCGCCGTCGGTGTCCGCCACTGCCTCGGGCACGCCCGTCGCGTCCGAGAAGGACACCGAGAGCATCACCACGATCGTCCTCGGCGGCCTCGCCGCGGTCGTGGTGCTCGGCACGCTGATCGCCTTCGCGGTGCGCCGCAGGTCCTCCCGCCGCGACAAGTAGCTGTCGCGCACGGCCGCACTGATGGACTGGTCACTGCTCACCGACGCCTGCGGACCGGCGGACCACCTACCGGCGCTACTCGAACGCTTCGCCGCCGACCCGGCCGCCCGCTGGCCGGAGTTGATGGACCACCTGTGCCCGCAGCTGGACACCGCGTACCCGGCGAGCTGGGCGGCGCTGCCCCGCCTGGCGCAGATCGCGGCCGCCCACGACGGGACGACGCATGCGGTGCCGGTGCGACCGGCCGAGGCGGACCAACTCGACGGCCCCCAGCCCGGTTGTACGAGCGGGAGTTCAGCCTGTCCGGACTGCGGAGCGGGGTTCGGGGTTGTGGTCAGGCCGGTTTGAGGTGGGGGAGGGTGCGGACGTGGGGGGAGAGGAGGGGGAGGAGGGTCAGGGTGGCCTGGGTGAGGGCGGCTGTGGTGGCTAGCAGGTGGGGGCTGTAGTGGGTGGCGAGGGGGCCGCAGGCGAGCTGGCCGAGGGGGATGGCGAGGTAGGAGAAGACGTCGGCGTGGGAGGAGACGCGGGACAGGAGGTCGGGTGGGAGGTGTTCCTGGAGTGAGGTGTCCCAGGCGGTGGTGGCGAGGGCGCTGCCGAGGCCGGCGGTGAGGGCGGCGGCGAGGAGCCAGGGGGTGGGGGCGTGCAGGCCGAGGGCGAGGAGGGGCAACGGGAGGGTCAGGCCGGCGAGTTGGCCGGCGGCGAGCAGGCGGGGGAGGGCGAGCCGGTAGAGGGCGGCGCCCGCCAGCAGGAGGCCGGTGCCACGGGCGGCGAGCAGGGTGCCCCAGAGGGCGGGGCCGGAGAGCTGTGGGCCGAGGATCTGCCACGGGCCGGTGAGCAGCAGGTTGGTCGCGCAGTAGGACCAGGTCGTCCACCAGATCCAGCGGGTGCGCCGGAAGGCCGTCCAGCCTTCGCGCAACTCCGGTAGCAGGGACGCCCGTTGGGCGCGGATCCGGCCGGCCGGGAGGCGGGCGAGGCAGAGCGCGGCGGGCAGGTAGCTGAGGGCGTCGCCCGCCACCGCCCAGCCGGCGCCCACGCCCGCCACGAGGAGTCCGGCCAGTGCCGGGCCGAGTACCTTGCTGCCGTTGGCGGCGATGCCCAACAGGGCGTTCGCGGGCCGCAGTTGCTCACGTGGGACGAGTTCGGGCAGCACGCCGACCAGCGCGGGCGAGGTGAACGCGGTGAGCAGGCCGTTGAGGAACTCGAGGGCGGCGATCGGGCCGAGCGCGTAGTGGCCGGTCAGCAGCAGTGCCGCAACCAGGCCCTGGGTGAGGCCGGCCCCGAGGTGGGTGGCGAGCAGGACGGTGCGGCGCGGGAGGCGGTCGGCGATCGCGCCGCCCAGCAGCAGGAACGCCAGCAGGGGGAGCGTCCGCAGCGCGAGGACGACGCCCAGGTCGGTGGCTCGGCCGGAGCCGTCGAGCACCGCGAACGCCAGTGCCACCGGCGCCATCGCGCTGCCGAGCAGGGAGATCGCGCGGCCGGCGAAGAACCAGCGGAAACCGGGGTGGTGAAGGAGTGGTGGAAGCACCCGCAGAGTGTGCGAGGCCGCACCGCCGGGCCTCTATCGTTTCGGCGACCGACGAAAGCTCAGGAAGGGGCGGACGTTCGCCATGGTGATGCTGCGACTGGACTCGCTGGCGCTGTCGCGTTCCCGGTTCGCGCTGTCGCCGTTCGCCGAGACGCTCGCCGCGATCGTCCAACTCGCCCGCCCCGCAGCGGATTCGTGGCATCCGGAGTGGCACGCCCGGCATCGCGTCGAGTTCCACGCCCGGCTGCGGGCGGACCCGTACGCGCGGGGGCTGGTCGGGCTGATCTCGGCCACGAAGTGGCTTCCCGAGCATCTGGTGGTGCCGCCCGGCGGCGGGATGGAGACCACCCTGGAGTCCGAACTCGCCGAGGCGGCGCGGGTGCCGGACGAGGCGGTGCGGGAGAGCCTGCGGCTGTCGCTGGCGCACAGCTGGGAGAGCGACCGGCACCTGGACTGGCTCGCCGGACGCCAACACGGCGCGCGGGTCGCCGAGTTGTTCCGCGCGGTCTGGGACACCCACCTCGCCGCCGAGTGGCCGGCCCGCCGGGCCGTCCTGCAGCGCGACGTCACCCACCGGGCCGGACTGCTCGCCGCGCACGGCTGGCCGCGCGCCCTGCACCTGATGAGCCGACGCACCGCGTGGGTCGGCGCCGACGCCATCCGGTTCAGCGACCGGCCCGGCCCGGACCAGGTGGTCGGGCCGGACGGGATGCTGTTCGTCCCGGTCAGCTCCCGCAGCAGCTCCTGGCTGTGCCATGCACCCGGCCGCCCGCACGCCCTGGTCTACCCCGCCCGCGGAACGGGCGTACCCGGCCCCCCCGCCGCCGGTGACCAGGCCCTCGCCCGGCTGGTCGGCGCCGGCCGCGCGGCGATCCTCCGCCACCTCGACATCCCCGCCACCACCAGCGAACTCGCCACCCTGATGGGCCAGTCCGTCGGCACCGTCGGCGGCCACCTCGCCGTCCTGCGCGACACCGCCCTGGTCGACCGCACCCGCCTCGGCCGCCGCGTCCTCTACCACCGCACCCCGCTCGGCGACCACCTCGCGGACGGGCAGCCGGGGCTGTGACGGGCCGTCAGGGCGTCTGTGTCCGATCCAGCCTGGCCAGGTGGGCCACCAGCAGGTGTTCCTTGCGGAGCAACCGTTCGCGCTCCTCGGCGGGAAGGCCGGCGAGCGCATCGGTCAGCACGCGCCCGCGCGGGACGAAGACCAGCGCGGTGGAGTACACCCGGCAACCGGCACACCAGCCGAGCCGGACGCAGCGCTCGTAGCCGGACGACTCGGGCGGGTGGAGCCGGTACAGGTACGAGCGGACGGGGGCGTCGCAGTCACCGCACAGGTAGCGGTCCCCGTCGTGGCGGGGCTCCCAGGGGTGGACCTTCAGCCAGTACGGGCGGCGGCCGGGCGCTCTTCAAGTCGTCGTCATGGCGGGCATCTTCGCACAGCGCGAGGATGCCCGTCCGTGCCGGCGGGCCGCACCAGGAGCGGGGTGGCGGGACGTCAGGCGACGCAGAACTCGTTGCCCTCGGGGTCGAGCATGATCCACCAGTGGCCGACCGGGCCCTGGTCGTGTTCCTTGACGCGCTTGGCGCCGAGGGACTCCAGGCGCTCGACCGTGGGTTCGAGTTGGCCGTCGGAGTGGATGTCGAGGTGGAGGCGGTTCTTGGTGGACTTGGCTTCGGGGACGTCCTGGAAGAGGATGCGCCGGCCCTTGCCGATGCCGCTGACGGGGTCGTGCGGGTCGTCGGGGTGGCGGACGGCGGAGAAGCCGCGGAACTGCTTGCGGCCGTCCGGGAGTTCGAGCACGGCGGCGGCGGGGAGGCGGCCGGCGGCGAGCAGGGAGTCGATCAGCGCGGTGGGGTCCTCGACCTCGTACTCGAGGGCGGCGGCCCAGAACTCGGCGATGGCGGAGGCGTCGGCGCTGTCAACGACCAGTTTCCAAGCGAGTGTCATGGCACCGCATCAAATCGCACACCTGATCGAACCACAAGTAATGCAGGTGGCGGCGGCGTGTCGGGCGGGCAGTGTGCGCTGCTCAGGTGAATTGCCTGGCCGATCAGGGCGACGCGGATCGCGGCGGGCGCGAACCGGTGGTGCGCGCTCTAGCTTCGCGACTGGGCGGACGGGCCCGGTCCGGGCCCCAGGTGTCCGCGAACAGCTCGGACAAGGAGAGGCAGTGCACATCACCAGGAAGGCCGCCGCCACCCTCGCGGCGGCGGTCTCACTCGCCGGCGTCGTCGTCCTCGGAGGCGGTCCGGCGAGGGCCGAGGGCGAGTCGTTCAGCAAGTCCGTCCAGGCCGCGAGCGACGGCACCAACCTGGACGAGTACCTCGGAGCCGCCTTCTTGACCCGGGACTCCGAACTCGGCTACCAGGACTGGACGTTCACCAAGGTCGCCGAGACGTCCGACGGCCTGGGCGTCTACACCATCAAGGGCGGCCACTACGGGAAGTGCATCGCGGACGCCGGCGACGGGCACTCCGTGACCCAACTGGTCTGCGACCCGGACGACGAGTACCAGAAGTGGGTGGTCGACACCGACCGGGAGCGCAGCACCATCGCCAGCAACGAGGACCCGGAGATGGTCCTTCAGGCCAACGGGGCGGACCAGTCCGTGACCATCGCGCCGGCCGACGGCCGACTGCACCAGTGGTGGATGCTCTACGACAAGTAGCGCGCACGGACGCGCACGGAAAAGGGGCGGGCCGCCCGGTCGTTCCGGGGCCCGCCCCTTCCGGGGGTGGTGGCAGGTCAGTGCACCGCGCCCGCGTCCGGGGCGAGGACGCCCGCGGTGACCAGGCCGATGATGGTGATGCCGAGCAGGACGCGGTAGATCACGAACGGCATGAAGCTGTTGTGCGAGATGTACTTCAGGAACCAGGAGATCGCCGCGTAGCCGACCGCGAAGGCGATCACGGTGGCCAGAATGGTCGGCCCCCAGGCAGGTGCCGGGCCCTCGCCGATCTTGAAGAGCTCGAGCGTGCCGGAGGCCAGCACCGCCGGGATGGCCAGCAGGAACGAGTACCGGGCGGCCGCCTCGCGGCTGTAGCCGAGGAACAGGCCGGCGCTGATCGTGCCGCCCGAGCGGGAGACGCCCGGGATCAGCGCCAGCGACTGCGCGGCGCCGTACATCAGCGCGTGCGGGAAGGTCAGCGAGCTGATCGGGCGGGCGTTGCGGACCGCGCGCGAGCGGTCGGCGACGGCGAGGATCAGACCGAACACGATCAGCGTGGTGCCGATCAGCCGCAGGTCGCGCAGCGTGGTCTCGATGGTGTCCTGGAACAGCTTGCCGATGATGCCGATCGGCAGCGTGCCGACGATCACGTACCAGCCGAGCTTCGCGTTCTGGTCCCGCCGCCACTCGGCCCGGAACAGCGACAGCGTCCACGCCTTGATGATCGCGCCGATGTCGCGGCGGAAGTAGATCAGCACCGCGGACTCGGTACCCAGCTGCGTCACCGCCGTGAACGCCGCGCCCGGGTCGTCCCAGCCCGCGAGGGCCGAGAACACCCGCAGGTGCGCACTGGAGGAGACCGGCAGGAACTCGGTCAGACCCTGTACGAGACCGAGCACGGCCCCGTGGAACCAGTCGATCACCGGACAAACCCCGCGGATATCGATCGGTGGTTCAGCATGGCGTCAGTCCTGTTCGCTCGTGAGATGGCCCGGCGGCGGCTCGGGGCTCGGACCGGTGTGGCCCGGACAATAGGGGCTCCAGGTGTCGCGGACCTTTCCTCCGGGTGTCTGGAGGGGTTCGACGCCCAGCGGGTGAGGACGGGCGGGGGTCGTCGTGGTGCCCAAACCTCCGGGTGCGGCAGCAGAGTTCGAGGCCGGCGCATTTGATGGGGACTCATGCCGGGGGCAGAATGCTCCGAAACACGGGGGGTCGAATGGTCCGGACAACGCGCCGCAGCCTGGGCATCGCCCTGGCCGCGCTGCTGCTCACCGGCTCGACCGGCTGCACGCCGAAGTGGACGGGAACGCACCGTCTGACCATTCTCTTCGACGACCGGCGAGCGCTTGCCGACCGGCCCGTGCAGCTGGTGGTGGCCGGACTGTCGTCGGGCCAGGCAGTGACCGTCACCGCAGAGGCCGAGGACCAGGCCGGCATCGGCTGGCGGTCCACCGCCGTCTACCTCGCCGACGGCCGGGGCGAGGTCCACCTCGAGGGCGACGCGCCCATCAGGGGCTCCTACCACCATGCCGACGGGATGGGCCTGTTCTGGTCGATGCTGCCGACCAACGGCAGCGCCAACACCGTGTTCAGCCCGCCGCCACCCGCCGCCGACGACGCGGCCGCCCTCCCGGTCCGGATCACCGCCGTCGCCGACGACGGAGTCACCGGCGAATTCACCGTGCTCCGCCGCTGGACCGCCGACGGCGTCACCCGCACCGAACTGAACCCCGCCACCGACCACGTGGCCGGCACCCTCTACCTGCCGCCCGCCGGAACGCCCGCCAAATCCCCCGTCCTGCTGCTCGGCGGCTCCGAGGGCGGCAACTCGGGCGTCGCCGCCGCCGCGCTGCTCGCCTCGCACGGCCACCCCGCGCTGGCCGTCGCCTACTTCGGCCTGCCCGGACTGCCGGACACCCTGCAGAACATCCCCGTCGAGTACGCCGTCGGCGCCGCCCGGCTGCTGGCCGAGCGGACCGGCAGCCGCGACATCACGGTGGAGGGCAACTCGCGCGGCAGCGAGCTCGCGCTGCTGGTGGCCGGCCAACTGCCCGACCTGGTACGGCGGGTGATGGTGTACGCGCCGTCCGCCGAGGTCAACGCCGGGCTGCCGGACGGGGCGGCCTGGACGCTGAACGGGGCGCCCGTTCCGGTCGGCCCGATCGCGCTGGACCGGACCCCCGCGTCCATCCTGGCCGTTGCCGGCGAGCGCGACCGGCTCTGGCCGTCGCCCCGGTGGGCGCTCCAGCTCGGCACCCCGACCGCCGCGGCGCCGAACCGGCAGGCCGTGCTCCACGCCGGTGCCGGACACGCGGTTGCCGGCATCCCGTACCTGCCCACCGGGAGCACCGTGGCCCCCGTCGTCGGTTCGCCGATCGACCTCGGGGGCGACGCTGCCGCGAACCAGGCTGCGCACATGCAGGCCTGGTCGAACTTCCTGGCGTTCCTGGACTCCTGACGCCCGCCCGGTCAGGCCGGGTGGCTCGCCGCCCAGTCGGTGCGGGTCAGCTCGTAGACCACGTCGCCGTGCTCGCTGCCCGGGATCGGGTCCGGCCAGTCCTCGAAGAAGGTGCGGACGTGGCGCAGTCCGGCCCGCTCAAGTACCCGGCGGGACGCGGAGTTCACCGCCATGGTGGTGCCCACCACCCGTTCCGCCTTCAGCTCGGTGAACGCTGCGCGCACCAGGGCGACGGCCGCCTCCGTCGCGTACCCCCGGCCCCAGGCGGCGGGCAGCAGGCGGTAGCCGATCTCCAGTCCGCCGGACGGGCCGGTCTCCAGCCCCACCGAGTGGGCCGGGCGCAGGGCGGCCCAGCCGAGGAAGCTCTCCGTTCCGGTGGCCAGCGCCCAGCAGCCGAGGCCGGCCGGCAGTCGGTCGTACTCGTCGAGCACCGCCGGGAGTACCTGCTCGGCGACCTGCGCCGCGGGCATCGGGCGGCCGTCCTCCAGGTGCCGCATCACCTCCGGGTCGCCGCACAGCGCGGTGACGGCGGGGAGGTCGGCGGGGGAGAGGCGACGGAGAGTCAGCCGGTCGGTGCGCAGGCGGATGTCCATCGGGCGAGCAGATCACCCGGGCGCGGGCGCGGCAAACGCTTTTCCGGGTGCGGGCGGGAACAGTCGAACGAAGCAGACCAACCCACTGATCGACCGGACTGTCCCTGACCACCATCGACCTGCTCGCCTGGCCCACGATCCACCGCTGACGTCATCAGCCTGGCTCTCAGCCGAACCCCACTGAAAGGCGGAGGCCGGTTCGTAGATTACGCCAGCGACCGAAGGGGCCCGACGCAGCCAATTTTGTGCGCACGAAGAACACTTCGAAGGCGCTGCCGGACAATCACCGTTTACACGAACCCGTAAATTCTTCGCGTAAGGACCTGTCCGCAGCCGGCGGCCCACAAGTTGTATCAAAGGAGTGAGTCATGAGTACTCAGGTGAAGGCATTCGGGTTCGGCATGCCGTGGGAATCGTTGTACGGATACAGTCAGGCCACTCAGGTCGGTGACACGGTTTATGTGTCGGGGCAGCTGTCCCATGACCGTCACGGCACTTTCGTGGGTGCCGACGACTTCGAACTGCAGGTCCGCACCACGCTGGAGAATCTGGACCTGGTACTGAAGCAGTTCGGGGCCGAGCGCAGCCAGATAGTAGAGACCACGGTTCTGGTGCGAAACCTGCGCGAGAACTTCGACACGACAGCACGCCTCCACGCCGAGTACTTCGGGGAGCGCCGCCCCACCAGCACGGTCATGGGCGTTTCCGACTTGGCGCTGCCGGACCAACTCGTCGAGATCGGCGCGCTCGTGCGTCTCGATGTGAAGCCGTAGGTGAGGAGTCCGGCTCGATTCATTCAGTGAGCTCTTGTCATCCTGACTGCTGAACACGAATGAGTGATGCCGGGGAGCGGTGAGCGTGGCGCCCCGGCTCGAAGGCGACTTCGCAACTCGCTGCATGGCGACCGGGGTGTGGAACCACTCATGAGTTCGAATCTCGTATCCTCCGCCTTCGCCCGCCAGGGCAAACGAAAGGCCCCGACTCAGCTTAGGTTCAAGGGGTCGTCGCAACACCGCTTGGTTTCAGACGGTGAGTAGATCACGTAGACGCTCGGCTGGGGTATCCCAGCCGAGCGTCTTGCGTGGGCGGCCGTTGAGTTCCTGGGCGACGTGTTCGAGGTCTTCGGGACCGTGAACGCTCAGGTCGGTGCCCTTCGGGAAGTACTGCCGCAGCAGCCCGTTGGTGTTCTCGTTCGAGCCGCGCTGCCAGGGCGAGGCCGGGTCGCAGAAGTAGACGGGCATGTTGGTGGCCATGCTGAACTGCTTGTGGCCGGCCATCTCGGGGCCCTGGTCCCAGGTGAGGGAGCCGCGCAGGTGTTCGGGCAGGGTCTGGACGGCGCGGACGAGCCCGTCGCGAACGGTCTCGGCGTCGTGGGTCTCGCCCGGCAGGTGAACCAGCATGGTGTAGCGGGTGTTGCGCTCGACCAGGGTGGCGATCGCGGAGCGCCCGCCCGCGCCGACGATCAGGTCGCCTTCCCAGTGGCCCGGCACGGCCCGATCCTCGACGTCGGCGGGGCGGTCGCTGATCATCACCATCGGGTCGATGAACCGGGAAGTGCGCCGTTCGGGATTCCGGCGCGGTTTGCGGCGCGTGCGACCGGTGCGGACGGCCGCCTGGACCTCCCGCTTCAGGCCGCCGCGGGCCTGGAGATACAGCGTCTGGTAGATCGTTTCCACGCTCACCCACATGCTCTCGTCGCCGGGATGTTCCCTCCGCAGAGCGTGGCAGATCTGTTCGGGTGACCACCGCCTGCGCAGTCCGTCCTGGACGAAGTGCCGGAGTCGCCCCTCGCGCAGCAGCTTGCGGTCCTTGGGTCGGAGCCGGCGCGCCGCCGCCGCCCGGTGGGCCTGGTAGGGCCGGTAGCCCGCGACGCCCGAGTTCGCGTCGATCTCCCGCTTGACCGTGCTCGCGGGCCGCCCCAGGGCCCGTCCGATCGCCCTCAGCGACTGGCCCGCCGCGCGAAGATCGCGGATCTGCTCGCGCTCGACGAGCGTCAGGAACCGCGGGTGGAGCTGCTTCTCCAGGGCCCGCAAGCCGACCGGTGCTGTTGTCACACCGGACATGGTGACGGTGCCCGCCCGGTAGTCGACGCGGCGCCCCCCAGGGTAGGTGCGCGTGTGGCGGGTCTTCTTGACGCCCCGGTCCCAGTCCCTGGCCGTGCGCTCGTTCACGCCGGCCTGCCGGGCCGCAGCCCGGCGGGCGACACCGGTGGCCCGGAGCCGCTCGTACTCATCCCGTCCAGAGTGCCGGCGCGGCGGGCCCTCCGACTTCCGGCCGGCCTTCCGTACCCAGGTGAAGGCGGTGTTCCGGTTCACCCCGACCTCACCCGCTGCCACGGTCACGCTGCCTACGACATCCAGCCGCGCAAAGAACCGCTCCCGCACCGCAGCAAGATCACTACGTCCAACGCCCACGGTCCTCGCAACTCCCACAGATCACTGGTGTTGCGAGGACCGTTAGAACCCAAGCAGTGGTCGGGGCCTTCTTCGTGTTCCGGGCTCAGCTCGCAGTGGCGTGCTCGGGTTCGCCCACGGCCTGCAGCCTTCGTGCCCGCTTGGCCGCGGGGATGGTGAAGGCTGCTGCCGCGGCGAGCAGTGCGGTGACGGTCAGGAACCAGAAGGTGCTGGTGTAGCCGTTGTCGCGGGGGAACGGGTGGGTGGCCGTGATCCCGGAGGACAGGATGCCGGCCGCGACCGCGCTGCCGATCGCGCCGCCGATGGTGCGGATGTTGGCGTTCATGCCGCTGGCCGCGCCGGTCTGGGACGGCGGGACGGCTCGGCGGCAGCCTCGATGTGGCCGAAGTCCCGCTCGCCGTCCTCGCCGAACACCCCTCCTGCTCCACACCGCCGACGAGTCCGCCGAGTGGCGTGACTGGGTCGACCAGGCTGTCGAAGCGTTCGGCCTGACCGTGGCGACCCGCGTACGCGGGCACGGCCGCACCTCCGCGCTGGCCGCCGTCCAGGCACTGCGCCAGCCCGCCTTCGGCCTGGCCACCGTTCACCTGCCCGAGGGCCTCACCGCCCGTCCGCTGACAGACTCCGTCCCGCTCTACCCCTGGCACGCCGTCCGGAACACCACCACCACGAACCCCGCCGTCAACCAGGCCCTGGAACTCACCCACACCTACGCCCGAATCCACCACTGGCACCGCCCCCCGGCCACCGACTGGTGGCTCCCGCAGCCGGACCGCAACGCACTGCGAGCCACCGGCTGACCAGCAGTGGCTCCACAGCCCCCTTGGGCGGAGTGCCTGAATGACTCAGTCTGCGACAGGCCATTCGCCGCCGACCGTCGTCGAATTCGTCCAGCGCCTTCTGGAGTTCGGTGAGACGGTGGCGGATGCGCAGGGCGTCCGGCCAGGGAGACGAGGGCGGCGTCGGCGGCGCACGGTCCCGGGGCAGGGTGAGGGAGAAGAGCGATGAGGCGAACGGGCAGGTCGCTGTGATGACCGGGGGACAGAAGGCCGGTCGGCGTCGGGGCCGCGGTGCCGCGCTGACGTTCGTGGAGCACGTGGGCCCGAACGGGGTGCTCGTCCGCCGGGGATCGCGGCGCCACCGCAAGCACCAGGAGCCGGCCGCCGGATCGACGTGGTGGGCGCCCGCGGCGCGCGGATGGTGGATCGCCGTCCTGTTCGCCGTCGGGTCGTTGCTGTTCGCGGTCGGCTCGATCCCGGGGTACGCCAATGCGTTCGGGTCGTCGCGCGGCGACGCGATCACCTACTTCGTCGGTTCGCTGTTCTTCACCACGGCTTCGTTCCTCTGTTACCGGGAGGCAGTCGACGCCTCGTTACCGGCGCAGAATCCTCGCCGCCGACGCTTCTTCGTCGTCCAGCCCGGCCGGATCGACTGGTGGGCCACCGCGGTCCAACTTCTCGGGACCGTCTACTTCAACGTCAGCACCGCGCTCGCCATGGCCGACAACCTCTCCGCGCAGGCGGCACACCGGCATGTGTGGCGGCCCGACGCGATCGGCTCGGTCTGCTTCCTGGTGGCCAGCGCGCTCGCCTGGTACGAGGCCTGCCACGGGTGGCTGGCCTGGCGCCCCCGAACCTGGGCCTGGTGGATCACGCTGGTCAATCTGATCGGCTCCATCGCGTTCGGAGTCTCCGCCGTGGCCGGCTGGGTCAGCCCGGTGACCGGCCAGGTTCACAACCTCGACCGGGCGAACACGCAGACACTGATCGGCGCGGTGTGCTTCTTGATCGGCGCGGTGCTGCTGTTGCCCGAGCGCACCGAGGAAGCCGCCTGAGTGTCCGTACCCGTCTCAGGGTTGAACCATCTGGGGGCGCACGAGTAACAGCGCCGGGTGAACAGGACCTCGTCACGGACGGCCCGGCGGGCCGCCGCACGGCAACGCCGAGAGGATCGAACAATGCGCCTGAAGTGACGTGAACGGTGAAATGCCGCGAGAGAGAGGGTGTCCATGACCGGTACCAGCAGTCGAGCCGGACAGCCGGCCCGCCGGAGGATCACGAGTGGGCTCTCGAAAGTGTTCGCACTCAACCCGGCGGGCCTGAACTGGCCGCGGGCGGTGATGTTCCTCGATGTCGCGCTGGTGCCGCTGGTCGTCTTCTGGGCGATCGGGTACGAGCAGTACTTGCTCAGCGCGGTTTTCGGCCTGTTGCTCGCAGCGCTGGACGACCCGGGCGGCAGTTACCGGGGCCGGGTGTCGCACATCGCCGTCTTCGCCCTGATCGGTGCGGGGGTGACCGCGCTCGGGTTCGGCATCGGCGGGGACGCCTGGGGCTGGCTGGTGCTCGCGGCCTTCGTGGTCACCCTCGTGGCCGGCCTGGCGGTCGCGTACGGGACGCGAAGGTTCGTCACCGCCATGCTCCTCAACCTCTGGTTCATCATCACCCTCGGCGCCGCCTCCAGCTTCCATCAGCACGCGCGCATCACCAGCTACACCTGGGCCCAGACGGTTGCCTGGGCAGGTGGCTCGGCGTTGTGGATCGTCGTCACGTTCGCCGGATGGTTGATTCAGGGACGCGTGGACAGGCCCCAGCCGGTGACGGAATTCCCGGGCGACACCTCGCGCCGGAAACTGACGCGGCCGCTGATCATGTTCGCGGTGATCCGCGCCCTGGCCATCGCCGGCACTGTCGCGCTCGCCTTCGGGCTGGACCTGTCGCACGGCTACTGGATGCCGATCGCTGCCATGGTCGCGATGAAGCCGAATCTGGAGCAGGCCACGCTGGTCTCTGCGCAGCGGCTGACCGGCGCGTTGATCGGCGCGGTCGCGGCTGCGCTGCTGCTGTTGATTCCCACCAGCGAGCACGGGCTGCGATTCTTCGCCGTCCTACGCGGACTCGAAGTGGTCGCACTCGTACTGCTGGTGCACGGCGCGGCGATTCGCTTCTGGAACTACGCGCTCTACTGCGCGGCCATCGCCGCGGGCGTTCTCGTTCTGGTGGACCTCCCGCAGCCCTCCGACTACGCCGCCGAGGGCTACCGGGTGCTGTGGACGTTCTGCGGCGTCGGAATCAGCCTGCTCGTCATGCTGCTCGCGGGCCTGCTGGCCAAACGCACCCACAGAGCGACGTCCCGGTCGGCCGGTTGACGGGCGGCCGGGCGTGAAGGATCAAGGCGACTCGGCCGCCCTGAGCACAGGTGGTGGTGCGGCCGCCGCGCGGTTGAACAGGTAGGCGCAGAGGAAGACGCCGGTCACGACCAGCAGGGCGCCGGTGAGTTCGTAGAAGCCGGGCAGGCGGTGCTGCCACAGGAGGTTGAACACCACGCCGAAGACGGCCTCCATTCCGATGATCGGGCCCATGATCGTCGTGGGCAGGCGTTTCGTTGCCGCGCTCCAGAACCAGGTGGCGCACCAGGAGCCGAGGAGCGCCAGTGCGGCGCACCAGCCCAGGTACGGCCAGAAGGTGCCGGGGTCGGCGAATGGCGAGGGGCCGCTGCCGGATCGGGCCAGCGGGATCAGGAGGGTGGATCCGCAGAACGCACCGAGGCCGATGCTGGCGGTCCACACCGCGTTGTCGACGGGCACCTTGGCGCGCTTGAGGATGATTCCGTTGACGATGACGAAGTAGGCCCAGGCCAGGCAGGCCGCGAAGCCGAGGGCGATCCCGATCAGGATGTGGTTCGCGGAGCCGCCGGCCCGGTCGGCCGCGGAGCCGCGGTCGACCAGGAGCAGACCGCCGGAGACGATGAGGGTCGGCAGCAGGAGCCGTCGCCAACTCAGCGCCTTCTCGAAGACGTTGGAGGCCAGGGCGACCATCGCGGGGATCAGGCCCGTCAGGGTGGACGCGAGGACTCCGCCGCCGATCGTGGCGGACAGGGACAGCAGCAGGTAGAAGCCGATGTATCCGACCACGCCCAGGTGCATGGCCTTCAGGAAGCTCCGCGCCCCCATCCTCCGTGCCTTGCCGAGGTTGAGCGCCAGGACGGCCATCGACATCAGGCCGAAGACCGCGTACCTGCCCACCACCAGGTAGTAGATGTTGACCGGGGCGATGGCGGCGGGCCCGAGGAAGGTGAATCCCCACAGGGCGGTCGCGGCCAGTGCCGCCGGGAGGCCGATCGAGTAGTTGGGTGCCTTAACGGGAATCACCTGCGGGGGCCTTCGGCGGACGGTCGGTGAGCTGGTCGCCGATCGCCTGGATCCGGTCGACCAGGAATTCGATGTCGGCCACTGTCGTCCTGTGGTTGTTGTTGGCGACTCGGATGACGAACTTCCCGTCGATGACGGTGTGCGAGGGCATCGCCAAGCCACCGACCTGGAGCCGTGACAGTATCTCCCGGTTGACCCGGTCGAGTTGGTCCGCCTCGGCGTCCGGCCAGACGTAGCGCAGGCAGGCGATGTTCAGCAGGCTGCGGGATACGACCTCCAGACTGCTTGAGGCGTCGGCCAGTTGCGTCAGGTGGGAGATCTGCGCGATGTTGCCCGAGATCGCGTCGGCAAAGGCGTCGAGGCCGTGTGTCCTGAGCGCGAACCAGACCTTCAGTGCCCGGAAACGCCTGGACTGCTCGATGCTCCGGTCGGAGAACGCGACTTCGTACGCCGCGGGGCCGCGGTCGGTCCGGCTGATGTAGTCCGCGTTCGAGCTGAAGGCCGCTTCGAGGCCGTCCGGCCGGTTGACCAGGACGCAGCTGGCGTCGAACGGCAGATAGAGCCACTTGTGGAGATCGAAGACGAGCGAGTCCGCCTGGTTCAGGCATGCCAGCAGCCGTCGGTGGGTCGGCAGCAGATAGGCGAACGCGCCGAAGGCGCCGTCGAGATGGAGCCAGAGCCCCTCCTCGCGGGTGACGGCCACCAACTCTTCCAGGGGGTCGATGGCACCGGTGTTGACGGTGCCGACGTTTCCGACCACGCACAGCGGATGGAACCCCGCCTCGCGGTCGCGCCGGATCGCGTCGCGCAGCGCGGCCGGGTCGATCCTGAAGTCCCGGTCGACCGGAATCTGGCGGAAGAACTCCCGTCCGATTCCCAGGAGTTCGGCCGCCTTCTCGAACGAGTGGTGTGTCTCGACGGAGCCGTAGACGGTGAGCTGCGGACCGCCGAGGTTGCCGTGGCGACGGATGTCCCAACTCCCGCCGGCCTGGCGCGCGGCGGCGAGGGCGATGATCTGACCCATCGAACAGCCGCTGGTCAGCACCCCGGAGGCTTCGGCGGGCCAGTCGAAGGCCTGCTTGAGCCATTCGATCACCTGCCGCTCGACCAGCATCGCCGCGTTCTCGCCCGAACCGAGCGTGCAGTTGATGACGGAGGCGAGCAGATCGGCGTAGGCGGCGATGGGCACGCCGGAGCCGTTGGCCCAGCCCCAGAAGCGCGGATGGATGTTGCCGCGCGGATACGGCAGGATCGACTCGCAGAACTCCTCGTACACGGTGGCCATCGGCGTACCGCTGCGCGGCAGTTCGGTGTCGAGGGCCGTGCGGACCTTGTCGGGCACGGGCTGCCAGACCGGGCGGTCACGGACGCCCTCGAGGTAGTCGGCCATGTCGTCGATCATCCGCTTGCCGAGGTCCCGGAACTCCTGCCAGTCGGCGGGATCGAGGTTGCCCATCAGTGGTTTTCTCCCTCGATGAAGGCAGTGAAGCGTTCCGGGTGGTAGAGCGCGTGCATCGGGTGCGGCTCGCCGCGGAGCGAGGCGAGGACGGCGCGGCCGATCGCGGGCGCCTGGGCGAAACCGCCGGTGTTGTGGCCGCCGTTGATGATGAACAGGCGCTCGTTCACCGTGGTTTCGGCGTGGTAGAGGCCCAGTGAGGTCGCGGTCCAGGGGCGGACGCAGAACTTGAAAGCGTAGTTCTCGGCCGGGTCGGAGGATTCCGGCAGTTCGGCCCGGTCGGGGAACAGCCGCTCGATGGTGTCGCGGATGCCCTCCCGCATCGCCGCGAGCTGCCGTTCGTCGATGCCGTCCGTCGTGGTGCCGACGTACCCGTAGCCGGAGCCGACGATCAGGATCTCCTGGCCGTCGCTGT
This sequence comes from Kitasatospora sp. NPDC004614, assembly GCF_042873675.1. Taxonomy (NCBI): domain Bacteria; kingdom Bacillati; phylum Actinomycetota; class Actinomycetes; order Kitasatosporales; family Streptomycetaceae; genus Kitasatospora; species Kitasatospora sp. NPDC004614. The sequence goes on along the minus strand of NZ_JBIALR010000023.1, from coordinate 15,302 downwards.
CCACGGCGACCGTGACGTTGGCGTCCTCGGTCACGTGTCCCTTGCGGGCGACCTTGAGCGAGTGCGTCAGGTCGATGCCCTTGTTGCTGATCCGGATCCAACCGCCCAGCACACCGTGGATCCGCCCCTCGCACGGAGATCCGGCGAGCAGTTCCTGTCCCTCGAATCCCGGCGAGGCCACGACGTGTGCGGTCTCGGGAACGGGCCGGTCGCAGGCGAATCCGGTGAGCCGCCCGGCGTCGTCCCGCCGTACGCCGCGGACCGGGGTGTTCCAGTGGAAGACGGCGCCCCGGGCTTCGAGCTGCGCGATGATCTTCCCGGCGAACTTGTGGACGTTCACCGTGAATCCGGGTACCAGCAGGCCACCGGCCAGCTCCCCGTCCTGGACGGGCCGGGCCAGACCGGGGAAGTCACGGGCGACCTCGGCAGGCGTCAACTCGCGGCGCACGGCGCCGATCCGGCGGTGGCGGGCCAGCGCGGCCTCGAGCCCGCGCGGGTCGGAGTAGAGCCGCAGGATGTCCTCGGCGAACACCGCGTCCTCGAAGAGGTCGGGGTGGTCGCCGCGTAACCGGTTCCAGCCGTGGAAGGCCTCCGCGGTGAAGGCGAAGATGTCCTCGTTGTAGGCCCGCGCGAGCCAGGCGGGAACGCGCTGGAACTCCTCGATCCAGGCCCGTTCCGAACTCGGCAGGGCGGAGCCGCTCTTGGCCAGCCAGCCGTTCTCGGTGACCGGTGCCCGGAACCAGGACGGGGCGCTGCCGTGGAAGTCCTGGTTGTTGTAGCTGTCCATCTCGGTGAAGGTGAACATCCGGGCATCGTCGCCCGCGTGGGTGCAGCCGTACTGCCGCCAGTCCTTGCTTCCGGGTGACGGGGACTTGTCGAGCACGGTGACGTGGTAGCCGTTGTCGGTCAGCTCCAGCGCGGTGACCAGGTTGACGATCCCGGCGCCGATCAGGACGACCTCACGGTTCTGCGGATCGCCGCCGACGGAAGGCCGGCCGAGGGCGAACTGCTGCTCGCAGTGTCGCAGAGCCGTGGCCAGGGCGTCCAAGCCGGTGTCGTTCTGCTGGAATTCGGTGATGCCGGGCAGCCGGGTCGCTCCCGGTATGCCGGTCACGTAGGAGAGGAACTTGGGGCCGGGAACGGACTCCGACCACAGGCGCAGTGCCGAGTCATCGGGCCGTCGAGGTGTGATCAGGGCATCGGCACCGTGCTGGATGGCGCAGTCGACCACCCGTTCGTCCGACGCGAGCGACAACTCCGGTGCGTGGACGATGTTTCCGGACTTCAGGAAGTCCGAACCCTCGAGCCCTGAAGTGACTGTGGCCATCAGGACCTTGGTCACGAGAAGAACCTTTCGTCGTTGGAGGGAAGAGACCACTTCTGCATGACAAGTCGGGGCCCGGAGTCGTCGATCGTGATGCCGGTGCCGATCCACCCGTCCTGGAAGGCGAGTTCCAGCTCTGTGGTGGACGCCAGAGCGACGGCCTGCGCCGGACCGGCGGCCTCGGGCCAGCCGGCCGGAGTGGACCGGTAGAACAGGAACCTGAGTTTTCCGCCGAACTTCTCCACCAGCCGGATCGGCCGGAAGCCCGTCTCGATCAGCGAACGGATCCCGTGCGGGTTGCGCGGTGAGCTGGTGGCGAAGAGATGGCGGACGTCGGTGGCCACCAGATCGGCCAGGGCCCGGGTGTTCAGCAGCCGGGCCAGTCGGTGTCCGCGCCAGTCGGGCAGGACGGCGATGGTGTCCCAGTGCGCGACCCGGTCGTACTCGGTGGCCGGGAGCGCGGTGTCCTTGGCGAGGTTGAACTCGCGATCACGCGGAAAATAGACCATCCGGTACGCGACCGTTTCGCCGTCGTGGGAGACGCCGTAGCAATGGCCGCCGTCCGCGAGGCAGTAGGAGATGAACTCCTCCGTGCTGGGCTGGAAAATCGTCTGGTCGGCCAGGGCCGCGCGGATGCGTTCCTGCAGATCGAGGATGAGCCCGAGATTCTCGGGGCCGAGCCGGTGGACCTCAAACATTCCGGCGCCCCGCAGCGGAGACGAAGGCGGAGATCAACGGGTCCGCACCGCCGGCCGGGTCCGGTGCCGCGGGCAGCTCCGGATGCCAGAGCACGCCCACCACCCAGCTGTCGCCCGTGAACTCGATGGCCTCGACGAGCGAGTCGTCGGAATGCGCGGTCGCCCGCCACCGCGGATCGGCCCGCTCGGGCATCGCCAGCCCTTGATGGTGGTAGGAGGTGACCAGCAGGGAGCGCTCCCCGTACGCCCGCGCCACCTCACCGCCGGCGACGAGATCGACCCGGTGCCGCGAGGATTCGGACACCGAGAGCCGGTGGGAGACGCTGCCGTCGGTCTCGTCGGGGATGTGCGGGATCAGCCGGTTCCCGGCCGCGACATGGAGGACCTGGCAGCCGCGGCAGATCCCGAGCGTCGGCATCCCGGCGTCGAGGGCCAACTCGACCAGCCGGAGCTCGAACGCGTCGCGCTCGGGGTGGTAGTCGTACCCCTCCTGCCGGGGCGTTCCGGCAGCGTGGGCGGGATCGATGTCCTCGCCGCCGGTGAGCAGCAGACCGTCCAGCGCGGACAGGATCGGTTCGCACAGCTTCTCGTCGCCGAACGGGATGATGATCGGCACACCGCCTGCGCGCGCGACCTGTTCGACGTATGCCTGGTGGACTGCGTGGCTCTGTACCGACCTGCGTAAGCGCGCGGTGATGCCGATTCTGGGTCGCACGACCCGCCCCCATGAGCTCGCATAAATGACTGAACACGGTCACGGGGGATGCTAGCTGACGCCGACTCGGCCGCACCAGATCAACCGGACGGCTTCCGGTGCCGGCCGCGCATCCCGCCCGGGACGTCCGGCGGAAGGGTAGTCAACCCGCCGTCCGGCCCGACGCGACGAAGCAGCGCAGTGCGCTCGGTGACGTCTGCGGCTCCGCCCGGGTCAGCTGCCGCCGCCCAGTCGCCGGGCCAGCACCCGGCCGCGTTCGGCCTGCACTGCTCCGGCCTTCCCGGCCGCGTAGCGGAGCAGGCCGAACGGGGCGTGCAGCCGCAGTCGATCGAGCACCAGGGAGCCGTCGGCGCCTCGGGCGGTGACGGCGAAGCGGTAGTCCATCCGCACACCACCCGGGCTGACCACCTCGCCGCTGACCGTCGCCTCGTCCGGCAGCCCGGCGTCGTCGATGCGCAGGGTGACCCGGATGACGTTGTCGTGCTGGATCAGTCCGAGGAACCGGAAGCGTTCAACGGCCACGTAGTGCGTGACCCCGTCCTCGTGCCGCACGTCCCGCACGTCCACGAGCAGCGGGGAGAGCCCGATGTAGTTCTTGGGATCTGCCAGATGGGCAAGCACGGCGGCGGGCGGCGCCGCGATGTCGTAGCTGTGGCTCAGTTCGGTGCTGGGCACGTCCACCCCCGTCCGGTCCGGGTCCGATGTTTCCGAGTCCGGCTCGTGGACCGGGAACGATCGGGCTCGGCAGTGTGCGATGCCCTGCAGGTTGTCACAGGCGTCGCGGCGGTCTCCGCAGGGAGCACCCGCCCCACGATCATCCTCGACCGCGTACGCGACACGCCAGTTGCGGTCCGGAGGCACCGCCCCGGGACAAGCCAACGGGCCGACGGCAGGCGCGCGTTCATTGGTGAGCCCTGATGTCAGGGCTTGGTGCCGACCGCTCCCGCCAGGGTGACCATGACCTCGACCGCCTCGTGGTCGGTGAGTCCTTGCTCGCGGCACAGGGAGCGCCAGGTCGAGAACGCCGCGGCGTGGCCGATCACCGCCCGGCGGGTCGGATTGTCGGTTTCCGGCCAGGCGACGGCCAGGACCTCGACGTAGTGCCTGGTGGTTTCCGCCCGGGCCTCGCGGATCGGCTCGGGTACGGCGTGCTGGTCGCGGATGACCAGGGTCAGCATCTGTTCGCCCGCGCGGTAGAAGCGGTAGATGTCGGCGAGGCCGGCCGCCAGGCGCTCGAGGGGGTTCTCGATCGCGCTCCATTCCTCGGGGCGGGGTGGCGTCTGCTGCGACAGCCAGTGTCCTGAGCAGGCCTCGAACAGCGCTGTCTCGTCCGGGAAGTGCCGGTAGACGGTCAGCCGGGTGACGCCGGCGCGCTCGGCGATCGCCGCGATGCTCGTCGATGCCGGGCCCGCGGTGCCGTGCAGTTCCACGGCGGCGTCGACGATGCGCCGGCGCGTCCGGTCCATGTCCTCGGCGCGTTTGCGCATCTCGTAGCCGCGTGATTTCGATGAACGCTGCTGTTCACTCAACTCTTGACGCTCCGGGGGTTCGCGGTGGAGACTCTTTTTTGGGAGAACACCAGTGTATCTCCAAAGTGTGTCGAGGAGTGATCGCCATGACTGGACCGCTGGCCCCGCCGCTCACCGTCCTTCGCCCGGGCGAAGGGGCCGAGGGCTTCCTCGGCTCCATCGGCGTCGCCTTCAAACTGTGGGGCGCCGACACCGGAGGGGCTGTCTCCGTGGTCGAGCACCCGTTCCCGGTCGGGGCGCTGGTGCCGCCGCACCTGCACACCCGGGAGGACGAGTACTCGATCGTCCTCGAGGGCGAGATCGGCTTCCGTTCCGGCGACCGCGAAGCCGTCCTGGGCTCCGGCGGCTACATCACCAAGCCGCGCGGGGAACTCCACACGATGTGGAACGCCGGCCCCGTCCCGGCCCGAATGATCGAGATCATCAGTCCGGCCGGATTCGAGCACTTCTTCCGCGAGCTGGCCGAAATGTTCGCCGACGGGCCGCCGCGGACGGAGGACGCGATCCCGGCGCTCGCCGCCAAGTACGGGCTCCGGTTCGGGCGGCCCGACTGGCTGCCCGACGTCATCTCGCGCTTCGGCCTGACGCCGCCGCCCGGCGTCTGACTCGTTCCGGCGTCTGACACGTTCCGGCGTCGCCGAGCCGGGCGCCGTCGATCGGGCGTCAGTCGGAGTGGCTCCAGGTCGCCATCTGGTCCCGGAAGGTCGGGCAGCTGACGATGTCCGACTGGCCGCACTGGAGGGCATGGGTCAGGAGTTGGTGGGCGTGGTCGAGATCGATCATGCGCTGCTCGATCTCGGCGACCTTGGCGCGGATCATCGCCTGCCGCCGCGGCTGGTCCTGCTGGAACTCTCTGACCTCGGCCAGGCTCAGGCCGGCTTGCTGGAACTTGCGCAGCAGCGTGATTCGCTCTGCGGCCTGTGGCGGATAGCGTCGCTGCCCGCTCTGGCGTTCGGGTGCGGGCAGCAGGCCGTGGCGTTCCCAGAACCGGATGGCCGACGCGGGGACACCGGTGATCTCGGCAAGTTGACCGATCGTCATGCGCATGCTCCGCCGATCCTCTCTCTCCGCCGTCGCGCCGGTCCGGCGCTTGACTTGAACCTTAGTTCAAGTCGCAGAGTGGGCGGCACGTGCAGCGGTGGCGAACCGGCCACCGCCGAAAGGGAATTGGGAGATGGAGAGAGATGGCAGACACGGCAGAGGTGAAGGACCGGGCTCACCAGCTCATTGAGGCTGCTCGACAGCTCTTTGTGGCGGGGGTGATGTCGTACTCCGGGCACGCCAACCTGAGCGTCAGGCTCGACGCCGACCGCTTCCTGCTGACCCCCGGCTTCGTCCGCGACCTGGAGCCCCACCAGTTGGCGACCGTCGGTCTCGACGGGCAGGTCCTGGAGGGAGAACTGCGGTCCGTCAGCGCCGAGATCATCACCATGCACAGCGTCGTCTACCGCGCTCGTCCGCAGGTGGGCGCGATCATCCACACCCACTCGCCCGCCGCGACGGCCTTCGCGGTGGCCCACCGGCCGCTGCCGTGCCGCACCGAACCGATGCTGCGCTTCGGACAGCCCGAGGACGTACCGGTGGTGCCCTGGGGGCCGCGCGGGTCGGACGTGTCGGTCCGGGGTATTGCCGAGGTCCTGGAACGGCGGCCGACGACAGCCGCAGTCCTGCTGGCCAACCACGGGCTGCTGGTGTTCGGCCCGGACGCGGTGGCGGCCGGCCACCTTGTGGTGGCGATCGAGGAGAGCGCACAGGCCGAGATCGCCGCGGCGGCGATCGGCGGGGCCGTGGACTTCCCCGAGGGCGCCCTGGAGGCTGTCCGGGCCTCGATCGCACGGGTCTCGTCATGACCGACCACACCTTCGCCGAGCGTTCCGAAGCCCTGCGGGCTCGTTACCGCACGACGCTCGGAGCCGTCCCGCGCGCAGTGGAGGACCGTCTGCGGGTGGCCCAGGCCTTCGGCCGGCTAACGACAGAGGAGGCGTTCACGACCCTGCGCCACATCGTCCTGGCCGACAGCCCACTCGGCGGTCGTGTGCAACAGCTGGTCCACTTCGGGCAGTTGCTGGCTCTCGGCCGACCCGAACCGGCCCGGATCCACGCCCGGGGAGCACTCCACGCGGGCGCCGGAATCGCCGACCTCATCGGAGTCGCCGAGACCGCGCTCATCACCTCGGGCACGCCGGCCTACGCGCTCGGTATCGAGATCGTCGTCGAACTCTTGCAGGAGGAGGGCGAGGGTGAGGGCGGCCAGGTCGTGCCGGGCCTCGTCTGATTTGCTAGTACCTCTCTGAACGGAGCACCACCACATGACACTTGTGCACCTGCACCCCGCCGTCGCCGAGGCCTTTCCCGGCGTTCGGATCGCGCTCATCACCGCGCGCGGCATTCGTGGGACGGAGCCGTGGCCCGGCACCGTCGCTGCGCTGGAGAGGTTGGAGGGTGAACTCGCCGGTGGTGACTGGCAGCCGGCCGGTGAGGGGGATGCGCGGATCGACGTCTGGCATGCCGCGTACCGGGCGTTCGGGACCAATCCGCGGCGGATTCGGCCGAGTGTGGATGCGCTGGGGCGGCGGATGGCCAAGCAGGGGGTGCTGCCTCGGATCAACCCCGCCGTGGACTCGTACAACGTGGTGTCCGTCCGGCACGGGCTGCCGGCGGGGGCGTTCGACCTGGCGGCGGTGGAGGGCGAGGTGGTGATCGGATTCGCCGACGGGAGCGAGGAGTTCACGCCGCTCGGGGAGCCGGAGACGGTGGAGCGGCCGAAGGCCGGTGAGGTGATCTACCGGGATGCGGCGGGCGTCCTCACGCGCCACTGGAACCACCGCGACGCGCACCGCACCCGGGTCACGGAGCACGCGGTCGACGCGGTGTTCATGCTGGAGACGCTGCAGCCGGACGGGGAGCAGTTGGTGCTGGCGGCAACGGAGTTGGAGGAGCTGGTGGCGGCGCACAGTGCGGCGGTGACGGTGCGGTACCTCGACCCGGGGGTGGCCCGGGTCGAGGTCTGAGGCGTCGGCAGGCGGCGTCAGCGGGCGGTCAAGGCGGCTGCCCGCTCCGGGTGTTGGTCCCGCCAGGTCTCCAGGGCGTGCTGGACGGCTTCGGCGACGCAGGTTCGGACCGGGGTGTTGCCGAGGACGTCGCGGCAGGCGCCTTCGAACTCGGGTGTGTCCAGCTTCACCGAGATGATCGCCGTCAGCCGGGCGTCGGCGCCGAGTACGGCCGTCACGGCGTCGCGGAAGCCCTCCAGGTGGGTGCCGCCGCGGGTGCGACGGGAGTTGGCGAACTGCGCGATCCGCGGCTCGCCGTCGCCGGCCGGGGCGAGGGCGATCTCCATCGACCCGCCCATGCGGTCGTCCTCGCGTTCGACGACGATCGCCTCGGCCGGGTCGGTGTCGAGGTGGGCGAGGAACTCCCGGGCGCCGTCCGGGGCGTGGAAGCGTTCGGTGTGCGGTGCGTCGCCGCGTTCGTCGGTCAGGATCAGGTCCAAGGCACGGTTCACTGCCGCGAGTTCGCGGAATCGCGCGGCCAGGGCGGAGCGGTCGAACACCACCGTCTCGAAGATCGTCGGGTCGGGCCGGAGGGTGATGGTGGTGGAGGCGCCCTCGGCCGGGCCGGTCGGGTGGGGCGGGGTGGTCTGCTCGCCGCAGGCGTACTCCTGGTGGATCGTCACCCCGTCGCGCTGTTCCTCCGCCATCAGCCGGTCGCTGAGCGCGTTGACCACGAACAGGCCGACTCCGAACGAGCCGGCGAGGCAACCGGTCCAGTTCCGGGGAGCAAGTGCCATCGTCGTCAACTGCCGTTCCAAGCTTGACGCGTAGCGGCCGTCGTGGGTGACCCGCACGCTTCCGTCGGCCAGCAGGACGACCTCCACCCGGTGTGCGTTCCCTCGCAGTACCTCGTCGATGGCCAACCCCACCACTTCGTGCACCAGGTTGTGCAGGCCCCGTTCGCCGGTCGAGCCGATGTACATCCCGGGCCGTTTCCGGACGGCCTCCACGCCCTCCAGCACCACGATCTGACTGGCGTCGTACGCATGCGTCACGGTGTCCCCTCCGATGTGCTCAGGCAGTGCCCCAACCCTAGGGGAAATCCGGGAAAACGCCAGGTCAGGGGTGGTGTGGCGAAGGCTCGCAAGCGGCGCTGAAGGGGGGTTCGGCGGGGTCCCGCCGCCACGGTCGCGGGTGGGGGCGGGAGGGGCGTGCGGGTGTCGCGGAGGGCGGGGAAGGGGTGTTTTCGGGCGGGCGCGGCGCGGCGAATTCGAGGAATTTTTCGGCGGCGCCGGGCCGTCAGGTGAAGGCCTCCACCCGGACGCCCGCCGTGGCGAGCGCGCCCCTTACCCGCCAGGCGAGTTGTGCGGCGCCGGGGGTGTCGCCGTGGACGCAGAGCGAGCGGGCCTGGACGGCGATGGGCTCGCCGCCGACGGCGGTGACGGTGCCGTCGCGGGCGATGCCGACGGCGCGGGAGATGACGGCCTCGGGGTCGTGGACGACGGCGTCGGGGTCGCGGCGCGGGACGAGGGTGCCGGCCCAGGTGTAGGCGCGGTCGGCGAACGCCTCGGTGACGACGGGGAGGCCCACGCCCTCGGCGACGGCCAGCAGGCGGGAGCCGGGCAGGCCGAGCAGCGGCAGCGGGCCGTCGCAGATCGCGCCGGAGCGCAGGACGCCCGAAACCACCGCCTCCGCCTGCTCGTTGTCGTGGACGACCCGGTTGTAGAGGGCGCCGTGCGGCTTGACGTACGACACCCGGGAGCCGGCGGCGCGGGCGAACACCTGGAGGGCGCCGATCTGGTACGCGATCTCGTCGGCGAGTTCCTCCGGCGGGACGTCCATCGCGCGGCGGCCGAACCCGGCGAGGTCGCGGTAGGAGACCTGGGCGCCGATCCGCACCCCGCGTTCGGCGGCCAGGGCGCAGACCCGGCGCATGGTGGACGGGTCACCGGCGTGGAAGCCGCAGGCGACGTTGGCGCTGGTGACCACGGACAGCAGGGCCTCGTCGTCGGTGAGGCTCCAGCGGCCGAAGCCCTCGCCGAGGTCCGCATTGAGATCGATCGCCGTTTCGGCCACTTCGCCTCGTCCGCCCTTTCCCGCACGGTCCGACCCGGGGCCCCGGGTGTCCGCTCCTGGGGGTGATCGTAGGGCCTGACCGTTTCGGCGGTGGTGGCTGCCGGGCTTCGGGTGACAGGTTTTACCCGGCAGTTCCCGGGCCGTGCCGCGCTCGCCACCCACTCGGGTGCAACGCGGTCGGGGGAGCGTTCGGCGGCGCGAATTGACGCCCGGGTCGGCGGAACGAACAGGGCCGGAGCGTCAGTCGCGCGGCCAGGGGCGGCCCTGGATCTTCTCGATGTCGCGGTTGAAGCGTTCCAGTACCTCGGCGAAGCCGGCGAGGTCCTCGGCCGTCCACTCGTCGACCACCTTGGCCAGCCCTCGGATGGTCCAGTCGCGGTCGCGGTGGAGGCGGCGCAGCCCCTCCTCGGTGATGCGCAGCTTGCGGGCCATCCCGCCGTCCGGGTCGGGGATCCGGTCGACCAGGCCGGAGCGCAGCATGGCGGCGGTCTGCCGGTTGACGGTCGAAGTGTCCAGGCCGAACGCCTCGGCGAGCTGGCCGATGGTGAGCGGGCCCTCGGTCTCGATCCGGCTGAGCAGGGTGTACGCGCTGCGGTCGAGGCTGTCCGGGCTGCCGGAGGTGCGGGTGGTGGCGAGTACCTGGTGGCGGTTGAGCAGCATCATTTCCCGCTCGATCAGGGCGAGTTCCTTGGTGTGCGGCATGCTCCTCCGTCCGGTGCGTCGCTCTTTGGCAGCATATCCCGCATGGGTCTATGTGTATGGTACACATGATGTGCATCATGCATATGAAGCAGTCGGAGTAACCGAAGAGATGAGAAGAACCCCATGAGTCAGGCACGCACCGGCCCCGTCGTCGGAGTGCTCGCCGGCGCGGGCATCGTGGTCTCGCTGATGCAGACCCTGGTCGTCCCGCTGATCCCCCAACTGCCGGACCTGCTCCACACCTCCGCCGCCAACGCGTCCTGGGCGATCACCGCCACCCTGCTGGCCGGTGCCGTCGCCACCCCGGTGCTCGGCCGACTCGGCGACATGTACGGCAAGCGCAAGGTGCTGCTGATCAGCCTCACCCTGCTCGTCATCGGCTCGCTGATCTGCGGCTTCAGCAACGCGCTCGCGCCGATGGTGATCGGCCGCGCCCTGCAGGGCATCGGCGCCGGCGTCATCCCGCTCGGCATCAGCATCATGCGCGACGAACTGCCGCCGCAGAAGCTCGGCTCGTCCATGGCGCTGATGAGCTCCTCGCTCGGCATCGGCGGCGCGTTCGGCCTGCCGCTGTCCGCCGTCATCGCCCAGCACGCCAGCTGGCACGCCCTGTTCTGGATCTCCGCCGCGCTCGGCGTGCTGATCGCCGGCGCCGTCGTCGCGCTCGTCCCCGAATCCCCGGTGCGCTCCGGCGGACGCTTCGACGTGGTCGGCGCGATCGGCCTCGCCATCGGCCTGGTCGCCCTGCTGCTCGCCGTCTCCAAGGGCAGCGACTGGGGCTGGGCGTCCGGCACCACCCTCGGCATGTTCGCCGTCGCGGCCGTCGTGCTCCCCGTCTGGGGCTGGTGGGAACTGCGCACCGAACAGCCGCTGGTCGACCTGCGCACCAGCGCCCGCCGCCAGGTGCTGATGACCAACCTCGCCTCCGTGGTGATCGGCTTCGCGATGTACGCGATGAGCCTGGTCTCCCCGCAGCTGCTTCAGCTGCCCACCAGCACCGGCTACGGCCTCGGCCAGTCGATGGTCGCCGCCGGCCTGTGGATGGCGCCCGCCGGCCTGGTGATGATGCTGCTGTCGCCGATCTCCGCGAAGCTCTCGCGGGCCAAGGGGCCCAAGGTCTCGCTGCTGGTCGGCGCCGTGATCATCACCGCGGGTTACCTCGCCGCGCTCGGACTGATGGGCCACGCCTGGGGCGTCCTGGTGTTCTCCTGCCTGATCAGCGGCGGCATCGCGTTCGCATACGCGGCCATGCCCGCGCTGATCATGGGGGCCGTGCCGGCCTCGGAGACCGCCGCCGCGAACGGGCTCAACGCACTGATGCGGTCGATCGGTACGTCCACGTCGTCCGCCGTCATCGGTGTGGTGCTGGCGCACATGACGACCAACTTCCACGGGCGCACGCTGCCGTCGGAGGGTGGCTTCCGGACCGCGTTCCTGATCGGCGCCGGGGCGGCCGTGCTGGCCGCGCTGGTGACGCTCGCGATACCCGGCGTGCGCCGGGCGGCCGGGCTGCGGGTTGTGCCCAGCGAAGAGGCGCCTGCGGTCGCTGCGAAGTAGTTTGCGGCGACGAGCGCAGGCCGGTTCGCAAGGTCGCGAGCACGTGCAAGTCATTGTCGTGGTCGCGATCTTGCTGACGGGTGCGTTCCCCTTCGCGCAGTCCCACGCGCCCCTGGTTGTGCTCTCCCTGGTTTCGCACCCTCCCGGTCTATCTCCGCAGTAGGGTGCGCGGATGGTGACCCATGAGCGTGAGATCAAGGAACCTGTCGATCTGTGCCTCCCCGGCGGGGAGCTCAACCCCGGGGCGGTGGGCTGGTCGCGGACCCCGCTGCATCGGGGGAATCTGCGGGGGTGGGGGCGGACCAAGCGGTTCGAGTACTGGTGTGTGACCACGCCGACGCACCTGGTCGCGTTGACCGTCAGCGACCTGGACTTCCTCACGCTGGACGCCGTCCACTTCCTCGCCTGGGACGAGCACGGCGTGCTGGAGGACCACGAACGCACCGCGCTCGCCCCCGGTGTGCCGCTGCGCCGCACGGCGATGCCGGAGGGCATCGCGGGTTCCGGCGGGCCGTACGGGGCGGATCTCACGGTCGGCCCGGAGCGTCCCAGTCGTCGCCAGGTCCGGGTGGCGATCCGTCACGAGCCGGGCGGCACACGGCTGTTGGCCCGGGCGCTCACCGCCGATCTGCGGACGCTCGAGGTGGATCTGCTGGTGGCGATGCCCGACGGCCACGAGACGATGTCGGTGGTCGTTCCCTGGGACGGGAAGCGCTTTCAGTACACCTCGAAGCACACCGCCCGCCCGGCCACCGGCACAGTGCGGCTCGGGGGTCGCACGTACGCGTTCGACGAGGACGCGTGGGGCGTGCTCGACCACGGGCGGGGGCGCTGGCCGCGGTCTCTCGGGTGGAACTGGGGTGCCGCGTCCGGCCGGACCGACGGGCATGTGGTCGGGCTTCAGTTCGGCGGGCAGTGGACGGTCGGGACGGGATCGACCGAGAACGCGCTCTGTGTGGACGGCCGGCTCAGCAAGATCGGCACCGAACTCGAGTGGCAGTACGACCCGGCCGACCTGCTCGCCCCGTGGCGGATCAGCACTCCCGGCAGCGACCAGGTCGAGCTGACGTTCACGCCCTTCCACGACCGGCGCGTCCGCACCGAGGCAGGGCTGCTCGCCAACCGGACCGACCAGTGCTTCGGCCACTACCGGGGGAGCATCCGCACCGACGATGGCCAGCGGGTCGCGGTGGACGGCCTGTTGGGGTGGGCGGAGGACGTTCGAATGCGCTGGTGAGGACCGGAAAAATAGGTGTCCGAGGAGTGGGCACGGGTGATAGACATCCGCGGTGGAAAACGTGACTGACTTCTCCGGCCCCGCCTTCGCCGATGTGCTGCGCCTGATCGACGACCGTGCGGCGGCGTTCCGCGCCGCGATCGCCGCCGCGCCGTCGCTCGACGCGCCGGTGCCGTCCTGCCCCGAGTGGACGCTGCGCGACCTCGCCCAGCACATCGGTGTGGGCCGCCGGGCCTGGGCCGCCACCGTCCTCGCCGGGCCGGACGCCACCGGCAAGGCCGACCCGGTGGGCGAGGCGACCGCGCCCGAGGAGCGGGAGGCGCTGGTCGGCTGGCTCGCCGAGTCCGCCGAGCTGCTGCTGGACGCGCTGCGCGAGGTCGGCCCGGACCGCGGCTGCTGGGGCTGGTGGGGCAAGTCGCAGACGCCGCTGACCACCGGCGCCGCGGCCCGGCGCCAGCTGCACGAGATCGCCGTGCACACCTGGGACGCGCAGCTCGCCGCGGGCGCGGCCGAGCCGCTGCCGGACGTGGTCGCGGCCGACGGCGTGGAGGAGTTCCTCCGCACCATATGCACCACGACGGAGGCCTGGCCGCACGAGCCCGCCACCGCCGACTACTTCGCGCTCGAGGGGCGCTCCTGGCGCAACCAGGTGTCCGCCGACGGCGCCGTGCTCGTTCCCGTTCCCGAGGGCGAGATCGGCACCGCGACCGCAGAGGGCTCGGCGAGCGACATCGTGCTCGTGCTCTACGGCCGGCTCCCGCTGGACGACCTGAAGCTCTCCGGCGAACGCCGGGTCTTCGACCAGCTGGTGGAGTGGGACCCGGAGCGCTGATGCCCGACGGCCCGCCCCCCACGTCACGCGGAGGGCGGGCCGACGGTTGCCGTCAGCCCTTCGACCGGACAGGCCTAGTCGCGGAGGGCGGCCCAGCCCGTGTCCGGGGCGGTGTCGAGCAGGGTCTCGCGGTGGATCGTTGCCATGAACGGGTGCTCCTCGCAGCGGAGTTGGTGGTCAGCTCGCGGCGGGGACCAGGCAGAACGGGTGGCCCTCGGGGTCGGTGAGGACCACCCATTCGCCGTCGCCGGGCTGGAACTCGGGGCGGGCGGCGCCGAGTTCGAGCAGTTCGGTGACGGCGCGGTCGAGGCCGGTGACGGTGAAGTCGAGGTGCAGGTACTTGGCGCCCTCGGGCCATTCCGGGGCGTGGTAGCCCGGGACGTGGACGAAGGCCAGTCCGGGACCGTCGGGGCCGGCCGAGAGGGCGGCGAACTCCGGGCCGTTGTCGGTGAGTTCCCAGCCGGTGGCGTGGCGGTAGAAGGCGGCGAGCGCCATCGGGTCGGCGCAGTCGATCGAGATGGTGGCGAGCTTGGTGAGGGCGGACATCGGGAGACTCCTCGGGGAAGGGACGAAGCCACTGCGGCTCCGGTGACGAGCCTCGCCCACCCCGTCCGTCCGAGTCTTGAAGATCCTTGCGGGCGACGGTCGTTGTCAGTACCGGCGGGTACGGTGCGGCAGTGCTCTCCCTCCAACCCGTCGCGGCCGGGCCCGACTTCGACATCAGCGCCGTCGCCTGCCGCAGCGACCACACCAGGTGGTCGCCGCCCGAGGTGCACGGCGGGCACCGGGTGGTGCTGGTCCGGCGCGGCCGGTTCCGGCGCCGGACCGACGGGACGGGAGCCGACCTCGACCCGAGCCTCGGCTACCTGGGCGTCCCCGGCGAGGAGGAGTCGTTCGCGCACCCGGCGGGCGGCGACGACTGCACGGCGATCAGCGTCACCCCCGCGCTCTGGCACGCAACGGCGGGGGAGACCCGCGCGGGCGCGTTCTACGTAGACCCGCCGCTCGACCTCGCGCACCGGCGGGTGCTGCTCGCCGCCCGCTCGGGTGACGTCGACTTCGCCGTCACCGAACAGCTGCTCGCCCTGCTGGCGAACGCCGTCACCCGGACGGCGACCGGGCCGGCGCCCTGCACGGACAGCCGGCCGGCCGCCGCGAAGGACCGGGCGCTGGTCGCGGCCGCCCGGGAGGCGATCGCCGCCGACCACCCGGCGTCCGGCACGCTGCTCGGACTGGCCGAGCTGCTCGGCGCGTCCCCGTACCGGCTGAGCCGGGCGTTCCCGCGCGAGCTCGGCGTCACCGTCACCCACTACCGCCACCGGGTCCGCCTGGCCCGCGCGCTCGACCGCCTGGAGGCCGGCGAGACCAGCCTCGGCACCCTCGCCGCCGACCTCGGCTACGCCGACCAGGCACACCTCACCCGCACCGCCCGCCACCACCTCGGCCACACCCCGACCGCGCTGCGCCGCCTGCTGGCGGCGCCGCGTACGGGCTAGGCCTGGTCGGTGTCGTCCGGGTGGAGGGCGATGTGGTCCGCGGCGAGGTCTGCGGCGACCCGGTGTTCCATGCCGAGGGCGGCGAGGAACTTGGCGGGGAGCTGGACGCGGCCGGTGCGGTCGAGCATGACGTATTCGCGTTCGCT
>NZ_JBIALR010000022.1:0-117451 GCF_042873675.1 Kitasatospora sp. NPDC004614 | reverse complement strand
ACCCGGAAGCTAAGCCTCACAGCGCCGATGGTACTGCAGGGGGGACCCTGTGGGAGAGTAGGACGCCGCCGAACAATCATTCAGAAAAGCCCCTGTCCGGGAAACCGGACAGGGGCTTTTCTGTGTTTAGCCGCCCGCAGGGCACAGGGGCCGTCAGGGGGTCTCGAAGTCGTGGATCTTGTCGGCGGCCGACCAGACCTGTTGGCCGTCGGCGTCGAAGGCAGCCAGGTCGACGGCGGTGCCGGGGGTGACGGCGTAGGCGAAGAAGGTGCGGCCGTTGTGGGGGCGGGTGAGGGGGACGGGTTGTGGGGGGTTGGCGGTGAGGTGGGCGACGGTGGGGTCAGCGGCTCCGTAGATGAGGAGGACGCGGGGGTCGAAGGCGTCCAGGGCGATGTTGAGGGGGGCCGTTCGGGAGACGGGGGGTTCGCAGCCGCTGCCGGCGGGGTGGCCGTCGACGGTGGCCTGGGTGCAGAGTTCGCCCGCGACGGACACCAGGTCGACCCGCCACGGGACGCCGTCCTGGGTGCCCTCGCCGATCAGTGCGACGAGGGCCGCGGAGGTGGAGATGTCGACGGTGGGTGGGTCGGTGGGGCGGGTCGGGGCGCAGGCGGTCAGGAGTGCCGTCAGGCAGGACAAGGCGAGCAGGCCGCGCCTCGAAGTCACGGGTTCCTCCGGGCGGTTGAGGCAGGCAGAAGGGGGCCGGCCCCGGTGTCGAGGGGGCCGGGGCCGGCCGCAGGAGGTTGGGCGGTGGGGTTACGCGGTGTACGCGGACGCGCAGGGGGCGGACGCGTCGTGGCCGCCGTTGTCCTTGCCGAACCACCGCAGGTAGTAGGACGTGCCGGTGTTGACGCGGATACCGCGCGGGTCGGTGTGGTTCCGGCCGTCGGCGCCGTAGCTGTAGCTGGAGAACACCTTGGTGCTGTTGTGGGTCCGGACGAGTTGCACGTAGAAGCTGCGGGCCGCGCCGCCGGAGCAGCCCTTTCCGCCGATCCTGATGGTGCTCTTGGCGGGGACGAAGTCCGTACTGGCGTGGTAGGAACCGCTGCCGAAGGACTGGGAGAACGCGCTGGCCGGGGCTGCTGCGAGGGCGAGGACGCCGGTGGCGGTCGCCGTTATGGCGGCGATGCGGGTGACGGAACGCCAACGAATTGCCATGCAATCGACGGTAGGAGCGGCGGGATCGGTCGACAACAAAGCATCCCTGAATTCACCGGATCAGGGGACGGTGCGGCCACTTGTTCGTGCCGCAACTCCGCGTGTGGGGCGCGGAGTTGGGCGTCAACACTGGTACGGGGTCAGCCCGTGGTTATGACCTGGAGGACCGGCGGGTACGCGGCGTTCTCCCGACTGTTGAGGTTCACCGCCAGGCCCACCCGGCCCGCCGGCTGGCCGACCGTCAGGGTGAGTGCCGGGTCGGCGGTGACGGCGGAGGTGACGTCCAGGGCCACCCAGTCGGCGGCGGTGGAGATCCGGCCCGTGCCGAGCGCCGCGCCGGGGGCGGGGCAGCGGTTCCAGGTGGCTGCTGTCTCCTGCCAGGCGCCGGGGGCGGTGGCGAAGGCCTGGAGGTCGGTCTCGGTGCCGCCGGAGTCCGCGACCGCGCCGCGCACCCAGAGCACCGCGCGCTGCACCGTCCCCGTCAACTGCGAGGTGTCGAAGGCGAGTAGCGCCCGCCGGGAGAAGCCGGAGCCCGAGGTGTTGGTGTTCTTCACCGTCAGGATGTTCGCCGTCCCGTAGTTGGTGTCGGCGTACGAGCCGTCCCGCACGTACGTGTCCTGCACCGGGGCCAGCAGCGCCGCGTTCGCGCCCGCCGCCTTGCCAGAGGTGCGCAGGGTCACGGTGCGGCTCGCGCCCTGGGTGCCGCCGAGTTCCGCCAGCAGTTGCACCGAGGAGCCGGTGGCCAGCACCGTGACGCCGGTTGTCGGGTCTGCCGAGACGTAGCCCGGGCGGGTCACCGTCACCTGCACCGTGGCGACGGTGCGGGAGGGGTCGGCCACCGAGATGCTCAGGGTGCCGCCCGACTCGCGGACCAGCACCGAGCACGGCGCCGAGACGGTGATCGGACCGGCGCTGCCCGCGGCGAAGAAGTTGGCGGCGGTGATGCCGGAGGCAGAGTCGGAAACGGCCTGCACGGAGGGGGAGTTGGACAGCACGTTCACGGTGGGGGACGCCGCCCGGGCGGCCGTCGCCGCCGCGTCCGCGCCCGGCAGCAGCAGGTAGGCGTACCCGGCGTTGGACGGGTCGGTGCCGTGGTCGAACCAGAGGGTCAGGTAGCGGCGGGTCAACGCCTCCGTGGTGCCGCCGGAGTTGATGTCGTGCCAACTGCCCGTCCGCGCCTCGCGCTTGGCACGCACCGTCGCGCCGCCCGGGAAGACGTAGCCGCCGAAGCCCGCGATCGCCATCGACTTCGCGTCGGTGAACTGCTGTGACCAGCCGAGCGTGACCGGCTGCGCCGTGCCGTCCACCGTGAGGGCGTGGGTGCCGGACGGACCCAGGTTGCGGTTCTCCACCACCGTCTCCACCGGAACGCCGTCGGTGCAGGTCAGGCCCGCGCCCAGGCAGACCACCGAATCGTCCAGCAGGAACCAGGACTTCCAGCCCGAGAGGGTGGACGACAACCCGCGCACCGCCTGCCCGACCGCCGCGTACGTGCCGTCGCTCGCGCCGCCCGCCCAGACGACGTCCGGCCGGGCCGCGCCCCACGCGCCGCCCGCCGCGTCCGCCAGCTTCTTGGTGGAGACGGTCGTTCCGGGCAGGCGGTACGGGTCGACGGTCGGCCAGAAGGCGTCCGCGTACTGGCCGTTGCCCGTGGTCGCGTTCCACCAGGCCAGCAGGCCGCTGTTGGTGTGCCAGCCGCGGACGTTCTCGCCGTTGCCCGTCTCGTAGAACGTGGTGCGCGCCGAACACATCGACAGCGACACCGCCCAGGCCGGACGGCGCACCACCGCACGGTCCATCGCGAACACCCGCGCACCCACCGGCTCCGCCGACGCCGACACCGCGCCGTCCGCCAACAGGGCCTGCGCGCGGGCCAGTTCGGGGACGTCGACGGCCGCGTCCGACAGGTACGGGCGGTAGTAGTCCCGGCCGATCCAGCCCTTCACCGCCGCCCGCCAGCGCGCCGACTGCGCGGCCGGCGCCGCACCCGAATCCGCCAGCCGCAGGATGTGGCCGATGATGGTGTGGCCGCGGCCGTGGTCGTCCTGCTGGAGGTGCAGCAGATCCGACGCCTGCAGGCCGCGGCTGCTCGCCCGGCCCACCACCGAGTCCATCACCAGACCGTTGAACAGGAACGGCGCGTACGCCGAATCCACCGCGTCGAACACGTTCTGCCGCTGCGGGTCCGTCACCTCCCACGAGGAACCCGCCAGCAGCGCGAACAACCGGCTGAGCCCGCTCAGCAGCACCTCGCCGTACGAGCCCGTGTACGGCACCCAGGTGTGCTGGACGAACGAACCGTCCGGGTACAGGCCGTCGCCCGTCAGCACGTACGGGAACACCGGCGACAGCGCCGCCGACGCCGTCGCCAGCTTCACCGCGCTGCGCCCGACGATTCCGCGCAGAGCCAGCACGCGGCAGAGGTCCACCCGGTTCGCGCCGGTGCTCGTTCCCGTGTAGGCGGCCACCTTGGAGTCCGGGACGGCGCGGTCGACGGCGGCGCAGTAGGCGGTGAGCTGGGCGGACGTCAGCTGCGGGGAGAGCAGGACGCAGGTGTCGAGCAGGGCCTGCGGCGAACCGATCTGCCAGTCCCACCAGTTGTCGTACGCCGTCGCCGTCGCGGTGTACGCCGAGGCGCACAGCTGGTCCAGTCCCGCCGCGACCGCAGCCGCCAGCGCCGCGTCGCCCGTCAGACCGGTGCCGGGCTGCGCCCAGGCCAGCGCCATCGTGCGCAGCCGGACGAAACTGCCGGTGATGTTCGCCGAGACCGAGCCCAGCGGCAGGTCCGGCCAGAGCGATCCCGCCGTGGGCGCCATCGCCTGCTGCTGCGCGCGGGCCCGGTCGCCGAGTGCCCGCAGCGCGGAGCCGAAGGGCTCGGCTGCCGGGTCGAAGCCGGTGCCGGTGAGCAGGGCGCGCCAGCGCAGGCGGAGTGTCTCGTAGGGGTCGGCGGTCGCGGCGGCGGCGGGGGTGGTGCCGGTGACGGCCAGGGCGAGGGCGCCGGCGGTGCCGGCCTGGAGCAGGGTGCGGCGGGACAGGGCAGGCAGGGACACGACGCCTCCGGGAGGGGGAGTGGGCGCGGGGGGAGGAGCGGGAAAGCGCTTTCCGGGTGCCGACGGTAAGCGCTTTCCCGTTGGGACGTCAACGGGTCGGGCACCCAATTGGTAAGCGCTTTCCAGCCCTTCGGCGTGCGGGTTTGCGTGCGAGGCGGCGCACCTGGCTCCGAGCCGGGTGTGAGCGGTGCGGGTGGCGTGCGGGCGGCGGGGGTCGCATGGTGGTGTGAGGGGTCGGTGTGCGGGGGCGGTCAGGTGTGGATATCTGACCGTGCGTCAAGGTGCGCTCGGGTAGGGTGCGTTCGGCCTTTCGGGACCGGCCTTCCGGGATCGGCCCGGGTGGGCCGGTGGGACGGGCGGGGACGGATGGGGACGGACGGGGACGGAGTAGCAATGCAGATCGGAATCATCGGAACGGGCACGGTCGGGCAGACGCTCGGCAGCAAGCTGGCCGCACTCGGCCACGACGTCGTCCTCGGCTCCCGCAGCAAGGGCAACGCGGCCGCCACCGACTGGGCGGAGCGCAACGGACCGCGCGGCCGGGCCGGGACGTTCGCGGAGGCCGCCGAGTTCGGCGAACTCGTCATCAATGCCACCGGCGGCACCGTCGCGCTCGCCGCCGTCGAACTCGCCGGCCCGGAGCACCTCGCCGGAAAGATCCTGCTGGACGTCTCGAACCCGCTGGTGTTCTCGCCGACCGGGGAGATGACGCTCGACCCGGTCAACGACGACAGCGTGGGCGAGCAGTTGCAGCGGGCCCTGCCCGGTACGCGGGTGGTGAAGGCGCTCAACACCGTGAACGTGGCCGTGATGGTGGACCCCGACCGCATCCCCGGCGAGCACCAGCTGTTCGTGGCGGGCGAGGACGCCGACGCCAAGGCCCAGGTCACGGCGCTGCTCGGCGAGTTCGGCTGGCCCGCAGAGCGGGTCCTCGACCTCGGCGGGATCGACGCCGCCCGGGGCATGGAGATGCTGATGCCGTTCTGGATGCGCCTGATGCGGCACTACGGCCACGCCGACTTCAACTACTCGATCCGCACCGCGAACTGAGCCGAGTCCGAACACCAGGAGAGGCGCCACCATGAGCACCCCCGCCGAGCAGCCCCCGTACCTCCCGCTGGACGAGGACTGGGAGAGCGCACTCGCGATCGTCGCCCACCCCGACGACATGGAGTACGGCGCGGCCGCCGCCGTCGCCCGCTGGACCGGCCAGGGCAAGCGCGTCAGCTACCTGATGGTCACCAGCGGCGAGGCCGGCATCGACGGCCTGGAACCCGCGCAGTGCCGGCCGATCCGCGAAC
The DNA here is from genome assembly GCF_042873675.1 of Kitasatospora sp. NPDC004614. NCBI lineage: Bacteria > Bacillati > Actinomycetota > Actinomycetes > Kitasatosporales > Streptomycetaceae > Kitasatospora > Kitasatospora sp. NPDC004614. The sequence goes on along the minus strand of NZ_JBIALR010000022.1, from coordinate 111,945 downwards.
GCGAACAGGTCGAGTCCGCGGCCGTGGTCGGCGTCGACACCGTCGAGTTCCTCGGCTACCCGGACGGCATCGTGGAGTACGGCCTGCCGCTGCGCCGCGACCTGGCCCGGGCGATCCGCCGGCACCGCCCCGACATCGTGATCACCACCAACTTCCGGGACACCTACGGCGGCGTGTTCCCCAACCAGGCCGACCACATCGCCGTCGGCCGGGCCACGCTGGACGCGGTGCGGGACGCCGGGAACCGCTGGGTGTTCCGCGAGCTCATGGTCTCGGGCCACCAGCCGTGGAACGGCGTCCGCCAGCTCTGGGCGGCCGGCTCACCGGACGGGCTGCACGCCGTCGACACCACCGACACGTTCGCCGCCGGAGTCGCCTCGCTGGAGGCGCACCGCGCCTACCTGGAGGGCCTGGGCGGGCAGATGGCCAACGCCGCCGAGTTCCTGGAGTCCATGGGCCGTGCGGCCGGAAGCCGCTTCGGCACCGCGTTCGCCGCGTCCTTCGAGGTGATCACGTTCCGCTGAGTCCCGGGGCCGGGCCGTCCCCGTCCCCGGTGGGGTCGTCCTGGGGCCAGTCCGGCCAGAGGTGGGCGAGCGTGCCGAAGAACTGCACCTTGGGCGCGTGCATGACCAGCGAGGCGGTCAGCAGGTCGGGGTCGAAGTCGGTCAGGCCGGTGGCGGCCTGGAGCCGGCGGACACCCTGGAAGTCGTCGAGGAACCCCTGCCCGACGGTGTCGACGAGGTAGCCGTCGATCGGCGACCCGGTGGGGTCGAGCGGCGGGAGCGCGGCGGCCGTCCGGGGGCGGCGGCACACGGTCAGGATGTCGGTACCCAGTCTGGGCCCCCACTCCACGGCCATCACCTCGGACCAGGGAACGAACTCGAACCGTTTACCGAACCGGAAGAAGGTGACGCCGTACCGGTCCAGCTCGAAGACCTTGCGGCGACTGGAGCAGATTGCCACGATCGACAGCGGTATCGGGACGAGCACCAGCTCGATGTGATCCAGCTCTGCGGCGAACGGCGTGAAGCCCAGCGCGATGACCGGAGTGAGGAGGGCGACAACGAGCACGGCGCGCCGCGTCCACCCCCACCGGACCACGTACGAACCGTCGAACTCCTGCATGCGCACCATGATTGCGGACAGCCTGCGGGCCGGGACAGAGTGATGGGCGTTCGAGGTTCTGACGGTGTGTCAGCGGTGCCCGTTGCCGTCGGCCGGGACGTCGTCGCCGTTGTCCTGGTGCGGGATCCGGCTGGTGGTGTCCTGCGGTGGGCGGCGGCGGTGGCGCAGCCAGGCGCGGGTGACGAGCAGCGCGAGCACGGCGAGCACGGAGACCAGCAGCAGCACCTGGTAGCGGACGGCCTGCCGGTACAGGACGGTGATGTTGCTGCCCGCGAAGTAGCCGATGGCCGTCCAGACGCCCGCCCACAGCGCCGCGCCCGCCGCGTTGGCGGGCAGGAAGCGCCGCCACGGCATCTCGGTCGTGCCGGCCACCAGGCCGTTGGTCTGGCGCAGCCCGTCCACGAAACGGGCACCGGTGACCAGCAGGATGCCGCGGCGGCGGAAGAAGTCCTCGGCGCGGGCCATCCGCTCCGGCGTGAGCCGCACGTAACGCCCCCAGCGGTGGACGAACGCCAGGCCGCCGGTGCGTCCGATCAGGTAGGCCAGGCCGTTACCGGCGAACGCGGCCAGCACCGCGACGGTCAGTACCACCGGCAGCGACAGCTGCCCCGCGCCCGCGTAGACCGCGGCCAGCACCAGGATGGTCTGGCCGGGCACCGGGATCACACAGTTGTCGACGAACACCAGGACGCCCACCGCCAGATAGCCGTAGTCGTCCAGCAGCGGGGCGAGCTGGGCCAGTGGGCCCGGCAGGGGTGGGGGCAAGGCGGACCGTTCCTCCCACCGGGCCGTGGCCCGGGATCAGCGCTGTTCCTCGGCGAGTCGGTGCTCGACGACGCAGTCGGGGCCGGGGTAGACGAGGCCGGAGTGGCCGTCCTCGAAGCGGACCAGGTACGGCGGTTCGCCGTCGGTGCCGCGCACCTCGACGATCTCGCCCTTGCGGTCGTGCATGCCGACCGACCTGCTGTACATGTGGACGTGGTCTCCCACTGTGGCTTGCATCGCTGCTCCTGCGGTTCGGCGGACCGGTGGGACGGGGGCGAGCCCCTGGTTCCACTGTGCGGCGGCGCTCCGGGCCGTGCAATGGCGGAACCGGTCAGCCCACGGTGTGCGGCGGCGCGGTCACAGGGCGGGGGCGCTCGGTGTCCGTGGTTTCAGCTGCCGGTCGGCGGGGTGCTTGAGGGCTCAGCTGCCGGTCGGTGGGGTGCTTTGAGGGCTCAGCTGCCGGTCGGCGGGGTGGCGAGGTAGCTGCGGACCAGGCGCTTGCACTCGGCGATCAGCTGCGGGTCGCCGTCCGGGTCGGCGCGGAAGGCGAGTTTGAGCACGGCGTCCGCGCACTCCATGGCGACCCGCAGGGCGAGGGCGTAGCCGGGGGCGGCGAACAGTTCGCCGCTGATGGTGCGCAGGCGCAGGGCGACGGCCGCATTGTTGTCGAGTTCGGCGTCCAGCAGGTGCAGGTCGTCGATCTCGGCGGGGATGGCGTCGACCAGGCCGAAGTCGAGGTGGCCGAAACCGGGGAGGGTGCGCTTCATCGCGACGAACTCCTCGACCGCGAGGTCGGTGAACTCGGCGATGCCCGGCCGGCCGGCGGCGTCCACCCGGCGGGCCAGGCCGTCCAGGAAGGACGCCAGGTTGCGTTCGGCGAGCGCGGCGAGCAGGCCCTCTTTGCCGGAGAAGAACTGGTACAGGGTGCCGATCGGCACCTCGGCGCGCAGCGCGACCTCTTTGGTGGTCAGCCCCGCCGAGCCGACCTCGTCCAGCAGGCCCGCGCACGCGTCCAGCAGCCGCCCGTACCGCTCCTGGCTGCGCTGCTGCACCGGGCGGCGGCGGGCGCCGACCGCCGGGACGCGGGTGACGGAGACGGGGGTGGAGGGCTGCGCGGTCATGGCGGACACTCTGCCGCATCCGGTCGCGTCGCGGCCAATCCCCGTGCCGGGCCGGCGGGGCGGTGTGATTGGGTGGCCGTTCGACGACGGAACGTTCCGGCGCTCGGGACGGCCGGTGGGGCGAGTGGGTGGCGGAGGTGGCGGGCGTGGACGGGCGGCCGGTGACGGTGCAGCGGGCCGGGCGGATCGAGGACGGGGGCTGCCGGCACCTGCTGGTGTGGCGGGCCGGCCCGGGCTGGCGGATGGTCAGCTCCGGAGTGCTCGGCGGCGGCCTGGGCGAGCGCCACTGGGTCCTCAACGCGCAGGTCCGCGCCGGGTACGGACGCCTCGACCCGGACGCGCACCTGGCCGAACTCGCCGCCGCGCAAGGCTTGGTGGGCCCCGGCGTGGGTCTGATGACGGCCGCCGAGGTGGACGCCTGCAGCTGGGCGGAGGACGGCGGCGTGACGGCCGTGGTCACCACCGGGATCGGGGTGCCGACGTGGGCGGCTGCCGAATCCGACGTACCGTCAACCCCGTCTGATGCTGCCTACGTGCCGGGGACGATCAACGTGCTGGCGGTGGTCCCCGCCGCGGTGTCGGACGCCGGGCTGGTGAACCTGCTGGCGGCGGCCACCGAGGCGAAGGTGCAGGCCCTGCTGGAGGCCGGTTACGACTGCTCGGGCACGCCGTCGGACGCGGTCTGCGTGGCCGTCCGGACGCCGGTGGCCGGTGCGCCCGTCGAGCCGTTCGGCGGCCCGCGCTCGTACTGGGGGGCGCGGTTGGCGCGGGCGGTGCGTGCGGCGGTGTTCGAGGGCGCGGTGCGGGACCGCGAGCGCCGCGTGGAGTGGGACGGGCCGCCGGTGCACCCGGCGACGGTTCCGGGCTGCGAGCTCGCCGACGTGCTTTCCGGCTGTGGCGCGGTCAGGCGCTGGGAAGCCGGTGCTGGTCGGTGACGAGCTGACGCTTCCGGGTTGCGGCGCGGTCAGGCGCTGGGAAGCCGGTGCTGGTCGGTGACGAGCTGACGCTTTCCGGCTGCGGCGCGGTCAGGTGCCGGGAAGGCGGTCCTGGTCGATGACGTAGATCCGGGTGCGTTCGGGCGCGTCCGCGCAGTGCTTGCCGAGTTTCTCCCACCTGGATTCGGGTGCGCGCAGCGGCCGGTGGCACCGACGGCACCGGACGACCGGGGCGGGGCGGCGCTCGACGGCTGTCCCCGGCAGCGGTGGCTCGGTGGTTTTCAGGTCGGTGCTCATCCGTCAAGTTCATCATTCCGGTCCGGCGGCCGTGCGACGGGGGCCGGAAATCGGGGTCCGACCTCCCGTTCTCGCCCGGCTGCGGACCGTCCGGCGGCCCGGCCGGGGGTCAGGTGCGGCGTGGGTATTCTGGGCGCTCTGTGTCGACGGGGGGATCGGGGCGCCATGGTGAGAGTGCTGCTGGCCGAGGACATGCACCTGGTGCGCGGCGCCCTGCGGGCGTTGCTCTCCGACGCCGGTGACATCGAGGTGGTGGCCGACACCGGGCACGGTGATCAGGTGGTTGCCACTGCCCTCGCCCACCGGCCCGACGTCGCCGTGCTGGACGTCGACATGCCCGGGACGGACGGTCTGACGAACGCGGGCGCGCTGCGTGAACGGCTGCCCGGCTGCCGGGTGTTGATCCTGACCGCGCACCGGCGGCCCGAGGTGCTGCGGGCGGCGCTCGCCGCCGGGGCGACGGGTTTCATGCCGAAGGACGCCCCACCGGAACGCCTCGCCGAAGCGATCCGGACGGTCGCGGCCGGCGGCACCGCGATCGACCCCGAACTCGCCGCCCGCGCCCTCACCGCGCCCGCCAGCCCGCTCACCGAGCGCGAGGCGCAGGCCCTCGCGCTGGCGGCGGACGGCTGCGAGCCGCGGGAGATCGCCAAGCGCCTCCACCTGTCGGCCGGGACCGTCCGCAACTACCTGGCCGCCGCCCAGGTCAAGCTCGACGCCCGCACCCGCCTGGACGCCGTCCGGATCGCCCGCGAGGCCGGTTGGCTGCCCGCCAGGTAGCCGGTCGTCCGGCCTCAAGTGGGGGATGGGGTAAGGGAGTTGTTTCGGTCGACCGGGAGGCCGGCGTTCTGTCAGAGCGCTGTCGGCGACGGGCTGTTGCGCAGGACGCGCAGATCGCGGACCTGCCAGGAGATCCGGCGGACATCGGGGCGGGGGCGGAGGTGGCCCCACTGGCCGGCCGAGACGGACAGGTTGACGATGATCCAGGCCCACCAGTCGGTGCCGACGCCCTGGCCGTCCGCGTGGACCTCGCGGCCGTCGACCGACCAGACCACCGAGCCCGTGCCGAAACGGCAGCTGACGGTGAACCAGGTGCCCGGGGTGACGAGTCCGTCCAGGTAGGCCGGGTTGCCCGGGTTGACGTGGTTGCTCAGCTCCAGCATCCGCGGGTGGTCCGGGTGGTACTCCAGGACGTCCACCTCGCCGTGCCCCGGCTGGGACCGGCCCGCGGCGAGGTCCCGTCCCCACGTCCAGATCGCCGGCCACGCGCCCTGGGTGGACGTCAGCAGGCACTGCGCCTCCAGTACGTCTTCTGGCCGGAGTTCGAAGCCGCCCCGAGTGTTCTCCGTGGTGACCAGTGGCGTCCGCCAGCTGAACGGGTTCTCGCGTACCGCCGTGAACGTGTCGCCGTCCGGTCCGAAGCCCGCCACCAGGTGGTCCAGCTTGTTGTCGCCGCTGTTGCGCCCGTCGGGCGGGTACGCGGACGAGGCGCCGGCCGCCCACTGCGAACTGTCCGAGAACGGGGCGTCGAAGACGACGACGGGCTCGGCGGGTTCGGGTGGGGTGAGGCTGCCGTTCGGGGGGATCACTTCGGTCACCGGACACTCTCCCGGGTCGTGCGATTGGTTCATCCAGGGGCATTCCCGGCGAAAACGTTCCACACCGCCCGACCCACCGGCGCACAGAGGTGCGAGCTCCGACGAGGGGGCGTGCGCGGGCGCGCGCGTGGGGTCGGCGGGCCGGTGCGGTGTGGCACAGTGGCGCGATGAAGACGATCGGCCTGCTCGGCGGCATGAGTTGGGAATCCACGGCGCAGTACTACCGGCTGCTCAACGAGTTCACCCGGGACCGGCTCGGCGGCCTGCACTCCGCCAAGTGCGTGCTGTACTCCGTGGACTTCGCGGAGATCGAGCAACTCCAGGCCACCGGGCAGTGGCAGGCGGCCGGCGAGATGCTCGCGGACGCGGCGAGGTCCGTCGAGGCGGGCGGCGCGGACCTGCTGCTGATCTGCACCAACACCATGCACAAGGTCGCCGAACAGGTCGCCGGGGCAGTCGGCATCCCGCTGCTGCACCTCGGCGACGCCACCGCGGAAGCCGTGCTGGCGGCGGGAGTTCGGCGGGTCGGACTGCTCGGTACCGCGTTCACCATGGAGCAGGACTTCTACCGCGAGCGCCTGGCCGGCCACGGACTGGACGTGATCGTGCCGGACGCGGCCGGGCGGGAGCTGGTGCACCGGGTGATCTACCAGGAGCTGTGCGTCGGGGTGGTCCGGGAGGAGTCCCGCGAGGCATACCGGAAGGTGATCGCGGAGCTGGTGGCGGCCGGGGCGGAGGGGGTCATCCTCGGCTGTACGGAGATCGAGCTGCTCGTCGGGGCGGAGGACAGTCCGGTGCCGGTGTTCCCGACGACCCGGATCCATGCGGCGGCGGCGGTCGAGGCTGCGCTCTGATGAGTGAGGGTGCGAGAACAGGGGCGCGGGGGACTGCGCGACAAGCGCAAGCCCGTCCGTAAGGGCGCGAGCCTGGTTTCGCACCCGCTCACGTCGAGAGGGTGACCGCCAGGGTCCAGTGGTTCGGGGTGTCCGGGCCGGTGGTGAAGGTGGCGTGGTGGGTGGTGGCGCGGGTGGTGAGGTTGGGGGTGCCGTTGCCCGGGGGGTGGGGGCCGGGGTGGGGGTGGTTGTTGGTGAGGCGGAGGCCGGTGGGGGTGAGGGTGAGGGTGCAGTGGGTGGCGCGGCTGTGGCGGAGGAGATTGGTGATGCCCTCGCGCAGGGCGGCGGCGAGGAGGGGGCGGGCGGCGGTGGGGGTGGTGTCGGGGGTGCCGGTGAGTTGGAGGGTGATTCCGGCGGCGGTCAACAGGGCCTGGGCGGAGGCGAGTTCGCGGGTGAGGTCGAGTCCGGTGTGATCGGCGGGGATCGCGCGGAGTTCGGCGAGGGTGCGTTCGGCGAGGGCGGCGGCCTGTGGCAGGTGGTCGGCGTCGGGTTCGCGGAGGGCGAGTTCGGCGGTGACGGCGATGGCGGTCAGGCCGGAGCCGAGCAGGTCGTGGACGTCGCGGGCGATGCGTCGGCGTTCGCGGGCGACGGCCAGTTCGGCCAGTGCCCGGCGGGCCTCGCGGACGCGGTGCACCAGGGTGGTGAGCAGCGTCAGGCCGTAGTAGACGAGTGCGATGGTGACGACGTCGACGGCCGCCGTCCCGCTGACCGTGCCGGCCGCGAGCACCGCCGCGCCGAACGCGGGCCAGCCGGCGGCGGGCGGCAGCAGGACCAGTGCGGAGGCGGCGGCGAACGCGAGCAGTTGCGGGTGCGGGCCGTCCGGTCCGAACAGCACGGCGACGGCGAGGGCGCACTGGAGTGCCCACGTCCAGAGGTAGCCGGGTGGGTGGATCCCCGGTGGGCGGGGGAGTGAGTGGTGGACCTGGAGGCCGGTGACGAGCGTCAATGCGCCCAGGGTGAAGGCAAGTTGGAGGGGGGTGAGGGCGAGGCCGGTGAGGTAGACGACGCCGACCGCCAGGTAGCCGAGGTGGACGGCGACCAGGATCGGCAGTACCAGGGCGGGCATCGGGCCGTCCGGCGCGGGGACGGGGTACGGGGGTTCAGGTGTCGCGCGGACCCCCGCTGCGGCGCGGCGGGCGGTGGCCGCGACGGCGGTGGCGTCGCCGTCGGCGGCGAGTCGCAGGATGGCCGCCAGTGGGACGCCGATCGCGGCGTGCAGTTCCTGGGCCGCGCGTTGCCGTTCCGACGCGACCTGTGCGGCCGCCAACTGGTCGCGGGCGGCGTGGAGTTCGGCGTACAGGTGGAACAGCCGGGTGAGCGCGTACACCGTCAGGCCCTGGGCGAGGGCGTTGCTCGCGCCGTTCGCCGACCGGTAGCCGCCGTCCCCCGCGAGGGCCGCCGCGCCCGCCACCACCAGCGCGAACAGCACCCAGCGCACCGGGCGGCGGACCAGGAGGAGTACCGATGCGGCGGCGAATCCCGGGACGCCCGACCAGGGGGCGAGCAGTAGTTGGGCGGCCAGCGTCCATGCTCCGCGCAGCCGGGTCGTCCACGGCAGGCAGTGCACCGCCTGCACGGCCAGGGCCAGCAGCGCGGCGGGCGCCGGCCACCAGCCGCCGGCGGCCGGTGCGGCCATCCCGAACATCGCGCCCAGCAGCACCAGCGACAGCACCACCGGGCCGGGCAGGCCCTCGTCCTCGTCCTTCGTTCCCCCGAACACCCGGCCATTGTGCCCGAGTTGATCATCCGGGTGGCGCGCCGGTCGGGGGGTGGACGGCGCGGCGCGCGCCGATGTGCCGGGGGCGAGACGCTGGAGAGGAGGCGCGGACTCGTAGGAGGTTGCCATGACTCACAAGGCCAAGTGCGGGCCGGAGCGGGACCCGGAGTTCTTCAAGGACGTGGCCGAGGTGTTCGCGAAGCACCCGGGGGCGTCGAGGAGATACTCCGTGCGGTGCCTGGCCGCCGTGACCGAGGCGCTCGGGGTGGACTTCACGAAGCAGGTAGGGGTGTCGCGCGTCGAGGGGGACCGGATCGTGACCGAGTTCCGCAGCCGCGACGAGTTCCCGCACGAGGGTGAAGAGGAACCGCCGTGCTGCGAGTTGGCCGGCGATCCGCCGCACGAGTTCTGTGTCTGTTACTGCGGGCTCTGAACTCGCAGCAGCACGGACTGGAAGGAGGTTGCCATGACTCACAAGGCCAAGTGCGGGCCGGAGCGGGACCCGGAGTTCTTCAAGGACGTGGCCGAGGTGTTCGCGAAGCACCCGGGGGCGTCGAGGAGATACTCCGTGCGGTGCCTGGCCCTTGAGGCCGAAGTACTGGGAGTCGATTTCACGAAGCAGGTCGGGGTGTCGCGGATCGAGGGGGACCGGATCGTGACCGAGTTCCGCAGCCGCGACGAGTTCGGGAACGGCGAGGACGAGCCGCCGTGCTGCGAGTTCGGCGGTGATCCGCCGCACGAGTTCTGTGTCCGGTACTGCCTGTACTGAACTGTCGGAAGGCCGGGCTCGTGCCCCGGTCTGCGGGTGGACGGTGCGGCGCGCGCCGGAGTGTCGCGGGGGGGCAGGGTGCGTGCCGCAGGGCGGGGTGCGGGGATGTGCAGAATGCATGCCGGGAGGTGCGTCAGGCACTGCACCGGCCCCCGTGCCCGGCGCGATCGTTGAGGCATGATCAATCGCCGAACCGCCGCCGTTCTCGGTCTCGCCCTGGCCGCCGCCCTGCTGCCGGCCGCCGCGCACGCCGCCGCTCCCGTCGCCCCCGCCACGCTGGCCGGGCTGATCGACCGGACGGTGGCCGAGCAGTTGGGCCGGGACCGGATACCGGGTGCCGCCGTGGCCGTGGTGAGTGCGGACGGGGGCGTGTTCACCCGGGGTTACGGCGTCGCCGATGTCGCTGCCGGGACGCCGGTCGATCCGGACCGGACCGGGTTCTACCTCGGGTCGCTGGCCAAGCTGTTCACCGCCCAGGCCGGCGCCCAGCTGATCGTGGACGGGCGGCTCGACCCCGGCGCCGACGTCAACCGCTACCTCCCGGCCGGCAACCGGATCCCCGACAGCTTCCCCGGGCACCCCGTCACCACCGACCACCTGCTCACCCACACCGCCGGTTTCGACAGTGACCTGGTCGGCGTCAACTCCACCACGCCGCAAGGGATTTCCGGCCTCGCCGACAGCCTCGCCGCGCACCGCCCGGCCCGGGTCCGGCCGCCCGGGACGGTGATCGCGTACGACAACTACGGTGCCGCGCTCGCCGGGCTGGTGGTCGAGCGGGTCAGTGGACGCCCGTTCGCCGAGCAGGTGCGCACCCGGGTCCTCGACCCGCTCGGGATGACCCGGACCTCGTTCGCCCAGCCGCACCCCGACGGGCTGCAACCCGCCCGCGGCTACCGGCCCGACGGCGCGAACGGCTGGGTGGAGGACCGCGGCCAGTACGGCCCGTGGACGCCCAGCGGCCCCGGCGGGATCACCACCGCCGCCGACATGGCCCGCTGGCTGCGCGCCCAACTCGCCCCCGACGCCGCCGGCCGGCTGATGCAGACCACCCACTACCGGCAGGACCCCGCACTGCCCGGCATGGGCTACGCCTACGAGGGCTGGACCCGCGACGGTTTCACCGGCTGGTTCAAGGACGGCGACCTGCCCGGCTTCCACGGCAACCTGCTGGTGCTGCCCGAACAGGGCCTCGGCATCTACGTGGTGTACAACGGCGACGGCGTGGACGGCGCCGCCAACTGGGACGGCAAGGAGCTGATCCGGGCCGTGGTCGACGCCCTCCCCGGCGCCAAGTCGCCTTCGGGAAGCGGCAGTTCGGGAAGCGGCAGTTCGGGGAGTGCGGCGGAGGCCGGGAAGGTCACCGGGACGTACCGGGCCGCCCGGGTCAGCCGGGACAGCCTGATGCGCACCGAGGAACTGTTCGGCTCCGTCACCGTCACCGCCGAAGGCCGCGGCCTGCGCACCGAAGGACTCGCACTCGACCCCCGGCACCCCGAACAGCACTGGCTGCCGCTCGGCGGCGACCGCTACCGGGAACGCGACGGGCAGGCCGAAATCGCCTTCCGCGACGGGGTGTTGACCGCGTCCGACAACCCGTCCACCGCCTACCAGGCACTGACCTGGCGGCAGGACCCCGGCCCGCGGCTGGCCGTCCTCGGCGTCGCCCTGACCGTGCTGCTGGGCGCCGCCGTCGCCGTCCCCGCCACCGCGATCGGTCGCCGACTGCGCCGGCGCCCCGCCCACCCGCGGCCCGCGCAGGCCGCCCGCGCCGCCGCCGCCCTCGCCGGGCTGCTCGCCGCCGGATTCCTGGCCGCGCTGCTCGCCCTGGTCTCCGACGGCAACGCCATGATGGAGGCCGTCCCGCTCGGCACCCCGCTCGCCCTCGCCCCCACCTGGTGGGGCGCGGCCTTCCCGCTCGCCGCCCTCGCCGTCACCGCCGGCGCGGTGGCCGGCTGGCTGCGCCACTGGTGGCGCCTGCCCGGCCGGCTCGCGATGACGGTGACGGCGCTGGCGTGCTGCGCGTTCACGGCCTTCCTGGCCCAGTACCACCTGATCGCCGGGCCGCTCGGCGCGCTGCTCGGCTGAGCGGCGTGGCGATCAGCTCAGGCGGGTGACGCAGAACGGGTGGCCGGCCGGGTCCAGCAGGACCCGCCAGCGCTCGTCCGGCTGGAACTCGGGGACGACGGCGCCCAGTTCGACCAGTCGGGCCTGGGCGGCGTCCAGGTCGGCGACGTCCAGTTCGATGTGGGCCTGCTTCGCCCCGGACTCGTCCGGCCAGGACGGCGGGCGGTGGTCGGCCACCCGGTTGAACCCGAGGCCGGCCGCGCCCTCCTGGCCGAGCAGGACGAAGTCGTCGGTGGAGTAGACGACGGGCAGGCCGAGGGCGTCGCCGTAGAAGCGGGCCAGTTCGGCCGGGTCCGCGCAGTCGAAGGTGACGGCGGCGTAGCGGATCGCAGGTGCGGAGGTGTTTCCAGTGCTCATGGGGGAGACGCTACGGCCGGACCAGGACAGGTTCGGTCCTGGTCGTGCGGCACACTTCGGGGCGTGCTCACCACCTCCGCCCGGCTGCTGCGCCTGGTCTCCCTGCTCTCCACCCGGCCGTCCTGGACCTGCGGCGAACTGGCCGAGCGGCTGGCCGTCACCGACCGCACGGTGCGACGGGACATCGCCCGGCTCCGGGAGCTCGGCTACGGCGTCGAGTCCGACGCGGGCCCGTGGGGCGGTTACCGGCTCCGCCCGGGGGCGCGGGTGCCGCCGCTGATCCTCGACGAGGAGGAGGCGCTCGCGGTGGCCGTCGGGCTGCGCGAGGCCGCGCTCAGCGGCGTCCTCGGTGGCGACCAGGCCGCGCTGTCGGCGCTGCTGAAGCTGCGCCAGGTCCTGCCGCCGCGGATCGCGGAACGGCTGGGCGAGCTGGACGCGGCGCTGGTGCACACCCCCAGGAACGGTGAACCGCCGCTCGCGCCGGGCCAGTTGCTGGAGCTGGCCGCCGCCTGCCGGCGGGGCGAGCGCAGCCGGCTGTCGTACCGCGACCAGCACGGGAAGGCCACCGTCCGGGACGTCGACCCGTACCGGCTGGTCAGCACCGGGCGCCGGTGGTACTTCGTCGCCCGGGACGTGGCGCGCGGCGAGTGGCGGACCTTCCGCGCGGACCGGGTCGGCCGGATACGGCCCACCGGGCGCCCGGTGGAGATCGTCGACCCGCCCGACCCGGCACTGCTGGTCGCCGACTCGCTCGGACGCGCCAAGTACCCGCTGTACGTGACGATCCGGCTCCCACTGCCGCTCGACCGGGCGCTGCGCCTGATCCCACCGACCGTCGGCACCCACCGCCCCGACGGCCCCGACGCCACCATCGCCGAGATCGGCGGCCCCGACGCGGACGGCCTGGCCGGCTATCTGCTCGGCCTTGCCACACCGCTGCGGGTGCTGGCGCCGGACGAGGTGCGGCAGGCATTGGTGCGGCGCACCCGGGAGCTGCTCGACGCCAACGCGTGATCCGTCGGGGTTGATGTCGATCTGTGGTGGAGGCCACCTTGGATTAGCCAGCGTCTGCAACTATTGTGGACGCAAGTAAGGGGCGCTTGCATCAAATGTTCCGCCCTTCGACCCCTTCGCAAAGGCAACGCTGTGACCCTCAAGAACCTCCTCCCCGGCAAGCTCGGCTTCGGCACCGCCCCGCTCGGCAACATGTTCCGCGCGATCCCCGACGAGCAGGCCCGCGCCACCGTCGAAGCCGCCTGGGACGAGGGCATCCGCTACTACGACACCGCCCCCTTCTACGGCGCCGGCCTCGCCGAGGAACGCCTGGGCGAGGTGCTCTCCACCAAGCCGCGCGACTCCTACGTGCTGTCCACCAAGGTCGGCCGGGTCATCCTCGACGAGCACGAGACGGACGTCCCCGACTTCGGTGAGAAGGGCGGCCTGTTCGAACACGGCAACCCGAACCGGATCGTCCACGAGTGGACCGCCGACGCCACCGAACGCTCCATCGAGGGCAGCCTCAAGCGCCTCGGCACCGACCGCCTCGACATCGTCTGGGTCCACGACATCGCCCAGGACTTCCACGGCGACGCCTGGCTCGCCAAGTTCGAAGAGGCCCGCACCGGCGCCTTCCGCGTGCTGTCCCGGCTGCGCGACGAGGGCGTCATCAAGGCCTGGGGCCTCGGCGTCAACAAGACCGAGCCGATCGAACTCACCCTCGCCCTCGACGAGCCGCAGCCCGACGGCTTCCTCCTCGCCGGCCGCTACACCCTGCTCGACCACGAGCACGCCCTCCAGCGCCTGCTGCCGATGGCGCAGGAACACGGCGCCGAGATGGTCGTCGGCGGCCCCTACAGCTCCGGCATCCTGGCCGGCGGCACCCACTTCGAGTACCAGCAGGCGCCCGCCGAGATCGTCGCGAAGGTCGCCCGGCTGAAGGCGCTCGCCGAGCAGCACGGCGTCGGCATCAAGTCCGCCGCGCTCCAGTTCTCCCTCGCCCACCCGGTGGCCGCCGCCGCCGTCCCCGGCGCGACCCGGCCCAGCCGGATCGCCGAGGACACCGCCGCGCTGAACGAGACCGTCCCCGCCGCGTTCTGGCGCGACCTGCGTGCCGCAGGCCTGGTCAGCGCCGCCGCCCCGCTGCCCGCGGGCGCCTGATTCCCGTCTCTCCCCGATCCAGGAGGATCGACCATGGCTTCCACCTCCGTCAGCCGCACCGTCCCCGCCACCCCCGCGCAGGTCTGGAACCTGATCGGCGGCTTCGACTCCCTCCCCGACTGGCTGCCCTACATCCCCGAGAGCACCGCCCTCGAAGGCGGCCGGGTCCGGCGCCTGACCAACCCCGACGGCGAGGTCATCGTCGAACGGCTCGTCGACTTCAACGAGGCCGAGCGGCACTTCAGCTACGCCATCCTGCAGGCGCCGTTCCCGGTCGACGGCTACGTCTCGACCATCCGGGTCCACGCCGTCCCCGGCCGGGACGACCTCGCCGAGGTCCAGTGGTCCGGCCGCTTCAACCCCGTCGGCGCCACCGAACAGCAGGTCGTCGACCTGTTCACCGGCATCTACGCGGACGGCCTCGACGCCCTCCACCAGGCCCTCACCGCCTGACGCCGCACACCACCCGCACGGCCCGGACACGCACCCGCGTGGCCGGGCCGCGGCATGCCTGGCGGAGCCCACGACGTCCCCCGGGGCCGGAGGGCGGGGGAACGCGGGGCTAGACTGGCGGCGGTCGCGACGCCAGGGTGCGTCCGGAGTGTGAGGAGGTGAGAGCCGTGGAGTGCAGTAGTCCGGGTCGAAGTCGGCCCCGCTCCGGGAAGTTCTCACCCGCTCCCGGCCCCCGGACCCTCCGTCCACGCACCGCCCGCTGAACGCCCCGCGTTCCCCGGCCCTGCCACGCGGACGGACCACCGGGGCCGGCCGTCGCCCCCCGTGCGGGGTGTGACGGACCCAGACCCGTGGAGGTACCCCGCCATGTCCGACTGGCGTGTGCGCGCCGTGCGCGCAGGCAAGCGACCGTTCGGCCGCAGCCCCCGGCTCGTCTCCGACCACTCCGTGGCCCCCGAGCACTCGATGGACCCGCGCTCCGACCAGAACACCGACGACCGCGAGCCCGCCACCGCGGAACGCTCCGTGGTCGACGCCGCCGTCTACCGCGACGGCCGCCGAATAGAGTCCCCCGCGAGCCTCGCCGAGATCTACCGCGACCTCCCCGGCAAGCCCGGCACCATGGCCTGGATCGGCCTCTACCGCCCCGCCGAAGCCCAACTCGTCGAAGCCGCCGAGAAGTTCGACCTCCACGAACTGGCCCTCGAGGACGCCATCGTCGCCCACCAGCGCCCCAAGCTGGAACGCTACGGCGACACCCTCTTCGTCGTGCTGCGCGCCGCCCGCTACCTCGACGACGTCGAAGAAGTCGACTTCGGCGAGATCCACCTCTTCGTTGGCCCCGACTTCGTGGTCACCGTCCGGCACTCCCAGTCGCCCGACCTCTCGAGGATCCGCGGCCGCCTCGAAGCCGACCCCGACCTGCTCGCCCTCGGCCCCGAAGCCGTCCTCTACGCCGTCCTGGACGCCGTCGTCGACGGCTACGCCCCCGTCATCGCCGGCCTCCAGCACGACATCGACGAAATCGAGACCGAAGTCTTCGGCGGCGACCCCCGCGTCTCCCGCCGCATCTACGAACTCTCCCGCGAAGTCATCGAACTCCAGCGCGCCACCGGCCCCCTCCTGGAAATCATGCGCGCCCTCGAAGCCGGCTTCCAGAAGTACGGCACCGACGAAGAACTCCAGCGCTACCTCCGCGACGTCGCCGACCACGCCACCTACGCCGCCGAACGCGTCGACGGCTTCCGCCAGATGCTCCAGAACATCCTCACCGTCAACGCCACCCTGGTCTCCCAGCGCCAGAACGAGGAAATGAAGCAACTCGCCGAAGCCGGCCACGTCCAGAACGACGAGATCAAGAAGATCTCCTCCTGGGCCGCCATCCTCTTCGCCCCCACCCTCATCGGCACCGTCTACGGCATGAACTTCGACGAAATGCCCGAACTCCACTGGGCCTTCGGCTACCCGTTCGCGATCGGCCTGATGGGTGTGGTCTGCGGGAGCCTCTACCTGATCTTCAAGAAGCGCAACTGGCTGTAGCCGCGGCGGCGGTCATCGCGGCCGACGACAGGAAACGGGCGGACAAGAACGAGGACCCGCTGCGCCGTAAACCGCTCCTCGCGCCACTGGCCCCCGCGGAGTCCGGGGACCTGACCGTCGCCATGTGGGATGTCCTGCACACCCTGGCGTCGGTGACCGCGCTGTCGGAGAAGGGTGCGGGGCGGGGGCTGGCGGAGCACTGGGGCGCACTCAACTACAACCAGGCGCTCGGCGTCGGCGGGCAGGTTCAACTGCTCGGCCCCGGCCAGTAGGGTCCAGTCCGGGCAGTACTGGACGTGGAGTTGGCGGGCGACGGGGGAGTGGCGGACGGCGTGGGGGTGCCGGGGGCCGGCCACGAGTTCGGCGCACGTACAGGGCGATCCGTCCGGGGCCGGCGGCGGCCTGGATCACTCGGTGTGAGGTTGGGCCCGTGCGGACGCGCTGGACCGTCACCCGCTGCTTCATCGATCTCCCCCGAGGTGCTGGCAGATCGGACTGTAGTGGGTGACAGCCGGGTTTTCAGGCCGGGACGACCAGGGCCAGGTGGCCGTCGAGGCGGCGGTAGAGGAGGCGGCCGCGGCGGGTGGTGGGGTCGGTGAAGAAGAGGTAGGGGAGTTCGGCGGTGGTGAGGCGGGTGGCGGCCTGGGCGGCGGTGAGGGGTGGGGCGGGGTGGGGGCTGAGGGTGAGGGGGGTGGCGGGGTGGGTCGGGGGTGCGGCGGGGAGGGTGCGGGCCAGGCGGTAGCCGGTGGGGCCGACGCGGTGGACGACGGCGTCGGTCTCGGTGGCCGGGTCGGTGAAGAGGTGGATGTCGTAGTCCATGGCGTCCAGGGTGCGGACCGCCGCGTCGGGTGAACACCACACCAGCGGGGCCGACTTGATCCGGACGATGCGCTCGGTGCCGGTGGCCGGGACGCCGATCGCGCGGTCGTTTTCGGAGGGCCAGGGCCGGGGCCGCCAGCTGGAGGAGACGGTGCGGATGCGCCGGCTCAGCTCCTCGGCGAGCCGGTCGGCGGCGTCGCCGATGGTGCGTGCGGCCAGTTGGACCCGGACCCGGCGCCCGTCGACCTCGGCGTTGACCTGGGCGAGCACCCGTCCCGGCGCGCCGGCCAGGCGGATCCGGACGGCTTCGACCAGTGCGGAGGCGTCCCGCGCGACGGCGTTGACCCGGGCCCGGGCGAGGGCGGCCGCCTCGCCCGGCAGGCCGGCCGGGTGCGGGGTGATCGACTCGGCGACGTCCATGGCTGTGCTTCCTCCGGGGGGAGAAGGGGTTCAGTGCGGGCGGGTGCGGTTCAGGGCGACCAGCAGGATCAGCAGGCACAGGCCGACCGACCCGGCGACGGTCACCACCGCGGAGCCGGCCGGCCCGGGGCGTCCCGCCAGCAGGGTCGCGGCGGCGGTCGCGGCGGCGATCGCGAGTCCGCCGGTCACCCAGCCGACGGTGGCGGCGGAGGGGCGCACGCCGCGGACGGTCGGCAGGTCGTACGGCAGGCTGCCCCAGGCGCGGTCCTGTTCGCGCCGGTCGGCGCTCCTCTCGGCTGCGGCGAGGACCCGCAGCGCCGCACCCGACAGGGCGCCGGTGAGGGCCGCCCCGAGCGGGACGTGCCAGCTGAGCGGGGTGGTGAGCAGGATCGCGGCGGCGGCCAGTCCGGACCACCAGAGCAGGCAGCCGGTGGCGGCGAGGCGGGCGGCGCGCGGGCGGTCCGCGCCGGCCCGGAGGTCGAGCAGCGCGGGCAGGTACCAGGCGCTGCCGGCGGCGGTGAGTGCGGCGGTGCCGAGGGCCAGGACGGGGTGGGCCATGGCGGGTCCTCCAGAGCTGAGGGGTGCCGTCCCCGCCCCGCCCGTGCCGGGAGATACGGCGGGGCGGGGACGGCGGTTGTGGGTCCGCCGGCCCGGGAGCGGGGGCCGACGGGGGTTGCAACGGTCAGAACGGTCAGTCCTCGGAGGAGGACGCGGCGAGCTTGCGGCGGTCGCGCTCCGAGAGGGAGAGCTTGGCCGGGGTGACGTCGCCGAGGTGCGGAGCCGGCTTGCCGTGGTTCTCGATGTAGTCGAGCGCGGCGATCTCCGGGTGGTGCAGGTCGAACGCCGGGGACTCCGAGCGGATCTTCGGCAGCTTGCTGAAGTTGTGCCGCGGCGGCGGGCAGGAGGTCGCCCACTCGAGCGAACGGCCCCAGCCCCACGGGTCGTCGACGTTGACCTTCTCGCCGTACTTGGCGGTCTTCCACACGTTGTAGATGAACGGGAGGATCGACAGGCCGAGCAGGAACGAGCCGATGGTGGAGATCATGTTGAGCGTGGTGAAGCCGTCCGCGGCCAGGTAGTCGGCGTAGCGGCGCGGCATGCCCTGGGCGCCCAGCCAGTGCTGGACCAGGAAGGTGAGGTGGAAGCCGATGGTGAGCGTCCAGAAGGTGATCTTGCCGAGGCGTTCGTCCAGCATCTTGCCGGTGAACTTCGGCCACCAGAAGTGGAAGCCGGCGAACATCGCGTACACCACGGTGCCGAACAGCGTGTAGTGGAAGTGCGCGACCACGAAGTACGAGTCGGAGACGTGGAAGTCCAGCACCGGCGCGGCCAGCAGCACGCCCGTCAGACCGCCGAACAGGAAGGTGACGAGGAAGCCCGTCGCCCACAGCATCGGTGTCTCGAAGGACAGTGAGCCCTTCCACATGGTGCCGACCCAGTTGAAGAACTTCACACCGGTCGGGACCGCGATCAGGAAGGTCATGAACGAGAAGAACGGCAACAGCACCTGGCCGGTGACGTACATGTGGTGCGCCCACACCGTCACCGACAGGCCGGCGATCGCGATGGTGGCGGCGATCAGGCCCGAGTAGCCGAACATCGGCTTGCGGCTGAACACCGGGACGACCTCCGAGACGATGCCGAAGAACGGCAGCGCCAGGATGTACACCTCGGGGTGGCCGAAGAACCAGAACAGGTGCTGCCACAGCATCGGCCCGCCGTTCATCGGGTCGAAGACGTGCGACCCGAACTTGCGGTCCATCTCCAGGGCGAGCAGCGCGGCCGCCAGCACCGGGAAGACCATCAGCACGAGCAGCGAGGTCAGCAGCACGTTCCAGGCGAAGATCGACATCCGGAACATCGTCATGCCGGGCGCGCGCATGCAGATGATCGTGGTGATGAAGTTGACCGCGCCGAGCACGCTGCCGAAGCCGCTGAACGCCACACCCATGATCCACATGTCGGCGCCGACGCCGGGGGAGTGGATGGCGTCGGACAGCGGCGCGTAGGCGAACCAGCCGAAGTCGGCCGCGCCCTGCGGGGTGAGGAAGCCGGCCGCCGCGATCAGCGAGCCGAACATGAACATCCAGTACGACAGCATGTTCAGCCGCGGGAACGCCACGTCGGGCGCGCCGATCTGCAGCGGCATGATCCAGTTCGCGAAACCGGTGAACAGCGGCATCGCGAACAGCAGCAGCATGACCGAGCCATGCATGGTGAACGCCTGGTTGAACTGCTCGTTGGAGAGGATCTGCGTCCCCGGGCGGGCCAGCTCCGCCCGCATCACCAACGCCAGCACGCCGCCGATCAGGAAGAACGCGAATGCGCTTACCAGATACATCGTGCCGATCGTCTTGTGATCGGTTGTGGTGAGCATCCGCACTATCGCGCTGCCCGGTGTGCGTCGTGGAGCGGACTCAGCCGTCCCTCGACTCGCCTCGATGGCAGCCATCGGCCGCCCTCCTTCGTCCTTGCCGAACCTGGTGGCGCCACCGCCCGACGGGCCGTCACCCGCCATGACAGGAGACGGACGACGCGACGCCCGCGACCGGGCGGCGGCGCAATGCCGGACCACCCGGTCCACGGGGTGCTTCCGGGGAGTGGAGCACCTTCGCCGAGCGGCGGCGCTCCATGCTCGTTCGTGGGCGGGTCCGGGCCCCAGGGCCGATGGTCCCGCCCCTGGCGGCCCGACGTCCCCGGTCCACGGGCCCCTCCGAGCCGAACGGCCCGGGGGCGGGAGGGACTGACGGACCACCAGGGACCACCAGATCAGGGGCCGGGCGGGCGTGAATGTGCGGCGCCATCGGCACAGCGGGGACGCGGACGGGGCGCAGCGGGGACGCGGACGGGGCGCAGCGGGGACGCGGACGGGGCGTCGAGGGGACGTGGGAGGGGCGCCGGGTGGTGCTGCGGGGACGCGAACGGGCGCCGGGTGGTGCTGCGGGGACGCGAACGGGCGTCGCAGGGACGCCCGTTGGGTGCGCAGGGGTGCGGACTGTGTGCCGCAGGAGGGTGGACGGGCCGTCAGGCCGCGACGGGGTGGTGGTGGCTGTGGCGGGCGTCCGCGCCGTGCAGCGTGCGCAGGCCGGCCATCAGCAGCGCCGGGTCCTGACGCAGCCACAGCCGGACCGCCGCGCCCAGCGCCTCGCACGGGGTGCGCGGGCGGACGCCGCTCAGCTCCGTCATCCGGTCGGTCAGCGCGGGCAGCAGCTCGGCCAGCTCCGGCGGCAGCCACACCGTCACCGCGCAGGGCGCGAACCGCCGCAGCTCGTCGGCGAGTTGGGGCGTGCCGCCGGTGAGCACGAAGGGCAGTACGTCCAGCAGGGCGTCCGACACCACCTCGGACACGTCGCCGCGGTGTCCGTGTGCCAGACGCCGTAGCAGCGTCCGGTCCTGGGTGGTGAGTCGGACAGCCAGCATGACCTCGTCGGTTTCCATCGCTCGGCCTCTCCGGGCACCCACGCCCAACCCGACCGCCCCGCCGAATGCGGGCCGGACACAGACAACGCTGACCTGTTGACCTGGGTGTCACTGTCCCCAAGTCGGAAACGGCGGGGGAAGGGCCGAACGGCCCCGTCCGCCGGGGCCTGACGGCGGGCCGACCCGCCAATGGCCCGCCTTTGGACCGCCTTCCGGCCGCCTTCCGGTCGCCTTCCGGCCGCCCCGGGCCGTCAGTGCTCGGCGCGGGTCACCCCGTCGTAGCGGATCCGCTCGTCCGGGACACCCGCGTCCAGCAGCAGCGAACGCGCCACGGCGACCATCCGCGGCGGGCCGCTGAGCAGCGCCAGCCCCGGCACGCTCTGGTGGCCGCGGAGCATGGCCGCCAGTCCCTCCAGGTCTGGGCCGAGCACCGGGGTCAGCTCCAACCAGGAACGGTTGGCGGCGAGTTCGACCAGCGACGGCCAGTCGTACAGCTCCTCCCGGCCGCGCGCCGCGACCACCAGCCGCACCCGGCGGCCGCGGGCCCGGTGTGCCGCCGCGAACTCCTCCGCCAGCGCCTTCATCGGCGCCAGGCCCGTCCCGCCGCCGACCATCAGCACGTCGCCGTGCAGGTCCGCCCCGTCGAAGTCCAGCGAGAGCGAGCCGCGCGGCGGCCCCACCCGGACCTGGTCGCCGACACCCGTGCCCTCCACCAGTGCCGCGCTCAGCCCGCCCGGCGAGGTCCGGCGAACGTGGAACTCCAGCACCCGGTCCTCGCGCGGCGCGCACGCCACCGAGTACGGCCGCCAACTGTGCGGCAGCAACGGCGACTCCAGCGCCGCGTACTGCCCCGCCCGGTACGGGTACGGCTCGCCGGTGCGCACCCGCAGCACCGCCAGGTCCGGGCGGCGCCGCTCGTGGCCGACCACCTCGCCGTGCCAGAACGGCGGCTCGGTGGCCGCGCCCTCCGCGCCCGCGACCATCGCCGCCACCGCGAACCGCAGCATCCGCGTCCAGGCCTCCTCGACCTGCACCGTCCAGGCGCGCCCGCCGCGCACCCGCAGCGCGGTGATCAGCGACTCCTCGAACGCCTCATAGTGCGCCGGCCACACCCCGAGCTTGCGGTGGTCCGCGCCCAGCGCCCGCAGCCTGGCGTCGAGTTCGACGGGACGGTCGAGGTGGTCGATCAGGTGCTGGAACATGTGCCCCAGGTGCTGGCGCTGGAACTCCATCGACTCCGGGAACAGCCGCCGCAGGAACGGCCGCCGGACGAACATCGCGTCGTACAGCACCTCGATCAGTGCGTCGAACGGCAGCAGCGGCGCCAGGTGGCTCACGATCAGGTCCCGGTCCCCGGGCTCCGGAAGCTGCACAGCCGGCCGCCGCGGGCCGGATGACTGTCCGGTCGGGGAGAGGATGCTGCGGCGCAATCGCATCGCGTGGTGGCGGGCGAGCAGGCGATCGTACTCCGGGCTGAAAGCGTCCTCGTCGTGGGAGCCGATGGGGGTGGGGGTGA
This sequence comes from Kitasatospora sp. NPDC004614, assembly GCF_042873675.1. NCBI lineage: Bacteria > Bacillati > Actinomycetota > Actinomycetes > Kitasatosporales > Streptomycetaceae > Kitasatospora > Kitasatospora sp. NPDC004614. The sequence goes on along the minus strand of NZ_JBIALR010000022.1, from coordinate 89,917 downwards.
GGGTGGCGGTGCGCGGAGCGCCGCTGCTGGTGTACTCCATGAACGTCAGGTTAACCACCCGCGAAGATGAGTTGATCATGGACTGTTCGGCCGCCCGGAGGAGGGACGTTCGGCCCTTGACCTGGTGTGATGCCTGCTGTCGAGGGGTTGTCGACGGGCTCGCCGCGGACGGTGCGGCGGGCCGTGGGGTGGGCTGTGGGGCGGTGGCGGTGGCGGGCGGTTCGGCCCGGGGGCTCGGGGGTGTCCTACGCTGGACAGCATGTCGAACCCCGATGGGCTGCTCGTCGAGATCGCCGCGATGGTCGAATCCGAGCACAGCAACCAGATGTCCCTCACGGTGGTCGTCCCAGGCGCCGTGATCACCGGCAGGCTCGCCCCTGTGGCCCTGTGGTGGGAACGCGTGGCCGACGTCCTCCAGGCCTCCGACCACCTGAAGCCCTTTGCCGCCCTCTTCGCCCCACCCGCCGAAGCCCCGCCGGCCCGCCCCACCCACCTCCACCTGCACCGCGCGAGGATCCTCCAGGGCGACTTCGGCCTCCCGCACACCGGCGGCATGTACCGCATCGCGATCGGCGACATCAGCGCCTGGTCGGTCGGAGACCTCAGCTACTCCGACGCCTGAGCGCGACCGGCACGGCCCCGCCGTGAACGTCCGTCCCGCGGTGGTGAATTGAGGCGTCCTGCCGGGCCGGATTCCGTCCCGCCCCCGGCGCCTTCTGCCGGGTCACCGGGGGCACGTTCAGGCGGCGGCTCGGGCCAGTCGGCCGACCAGGTCGACCACGCGGGCCGCGCCGTCCTCGTTCGCCATCCGGTCGGCTGCCGCTGCCGCATGTGCGCGGTGGGAGGGTTCGGTGACCGCCAGGCGGATCGCGGCGGCGAGGCGGTCCGCCGTGAGACCGGCGAACGGGATCGGGGCCACCGCGGCGCCGATTGCCGTCAACCGGCGGGCCCAGAACGGCTGATCGGCCGTCACCGGGACGGGGACCGAGGGTGCTCCGGCGCGGAGCGTCGCCGCTGCGGTGCCCGCGCCCGCGTGGTGGACGACGGCTGCCATCCGGGGGAAGAGCGCGGCGTGGTCGAGTCGGCCCACCGTGAGGACGTCGTCCGCGTCCGCCGTCAGGCCCGCCCAGCCGGCCTGGAGGACGCCCCGCCGGCCCGCCGTGCGCAGCGCCTCCACCGCGAGGCGGCCCAGGCGCTCGCCCTGGCCCGCGCCCATGCTGCCGAATCCGATGAACACCGGGGCCGGGCCGGCCGCGAGGAACTCCTCTACTACGGAGGGGAGTTCACCGGTGGGGGCCGGCCACCAGTTGCCCACCACCTCCAGCCCCGGCCGCCAGTCCGCCGGGCGGCGGACCAGCGCGGTGCTGAACCCGTGCAGCGCCGGCCACTGCTCGCGGACCAGCCTGCGGCGCATCGCCGCCCCGGAGAGCGGCGGCAGGTCGAGCCGGGCCCGCAGCTCCGCCACGGCGTCCCGGTGCAGCCGGTCGACCACCCCCAGCGCGGCCCGTCCCGCCGCCCGGTTCCCCCACCGTCCGAGCGACCTGGTGCCGCCCACCACCGGCCCGAACTCCCCCGTGGGCTCCACCGGTTGGAGGTACACGCCCGCACTGGCCGCCCCCAGCGCCTCCGCCACGTGCCACCCCAGCGGCGCCGTCGACGTGGACAGCAGCAGCACGTCCGCCCCCGGCTCGGCCACCTCCGCGATCCCGCGCCCGAGCTCCCCGACGAACTCCTTCGCCCGGCGCAGCATCCCACCCCGGCCCTGCCCGCCCCGGCCCTGCCCGCCCTGGGGGTCACCCGGCAGCGGCCGGAACTCCAGCCCGCACCCCTCCACCATCGTCCGGTAGTTGTCGTGCGTCGCCAGCGCGACCTCGTGCCCCGCCTCCGCCAGCCGGACGCCGAGGCCCGTGTACGGTGCGACGTCGCCGTGCGAACCCGCCGCCGTGATCAGAATGCGCATCTGTGCTTCAACCCTCCATGATGCGACGGGCGTTGGCCTCGATCGCGGCGTGCAGGAACTGCGCCAGCCCGGGCAGCTGCTCGGACGGCGGGACGAGCATCGCGAACGCCCGCGGATCGGTCAGGTAGTCGCCCGCGATCATCCGGTGCGACTCCGGCGGACACGCCGTGAACCACCGCTCCACATGCGCCCGGTGCTGCTCCGCGAGATCCATCGCCCGCTCACCCCCGGCCGGCTGGCCGTCCTCGAACGCGACGATCAACTCCCGCCGCCACGCGGCCGATTCGGCCATCAGCTGCCGCCAGTCCTCCTTGCTGTGCCGGGCCGCCCGCTCCATCGACTCCCGCTGCCGCGCACTGTCCGCCCACTTCAGCTGCGCGTCCGTCGCATAGCTCAGATCCCAGCGAACCTCACCGAAGATGTCGAACCGCTCCTCCGGCGAGAGCCGCACGCCCGTCCGTTCCATCTCGATGGCCTGCTCGGCGACTTCCACCATTCGCTGCAACTTGGCTATCTGTTCATTGAGTTGACGGTGCCGTTCGCGCAGCGGGCCGAGTGCGGTGGCTTGCGGGTCGGTCAGGATGCTGCGGATCTCCTCCACCGGGAAGTCGAGCTCCCGGTAGAACAGAATCTGCTGGAGCCGCGCCAAATCCCGGTCGTTGTACAGCCGATATCCTGCCGCACTCCGCTCACTCGGCGAAAGCAATCCTTCCCGGTCGTAATAGTGCAAAGTCCGCACCGTTATCCCCGCGAATCCCGCCACCTGCCCCACCGAATAACTCGCGCCGCGCTCAGTCACACCCGTCTCCTCTCGCGCACCCCCATGCTGAACCCTGACGCCAGGAGAGGGTCAACCCGGGACCGGTCGCCGCAGTCACCTGGCTCGGGGGCTCTACTGATCGCGCGCCAACCCGTCGGCCCCGCAAGCCCCTTTCGGAGGGTGCGCGGCTGCGGTGCAGGCCGGTGACGTACCCGCGTTCAGGAGCGTGGCGTGCCAGCCACGATCCGCGTCCTCCGCACCGGTGTGTCGTCCCCGACTCCGAAGCCGGGTAGCTCGGTCGGGCGAGCCGGGCGCGCGGCGCGGCCGGTGACGGGGCAGCGGCGGGTACGGTCCGGCCGTGACCACCTACCCCGCTCCCACCGCTCCCACTGCTCCCACCGCTCCCGCCGATCGACCGCACCGCGGTATCTGGGCCTGGCTGGCAACCGGCATCGCCACCGCGGCAGCGGCGGCGGTGTGGGCCTGCCTCGTCGCCGGGCTCGCCCCCGGCCTTCGTGCCACGGGATTCGGTCCCGTGGAGGCCTGGGCCGTGACCGCGGTCCTGCCGGCCCTCGCCGCTTTCGCCGTCCGCCAGCGGCTGCTGCTGGTCCCCGTCGGTGTGCTGACGGTCGTGCTGCACCACCATGCCTGGCATCAGCAGCAGGGCCCTGAGTTCGGCTGGGGCTGGTTCCCCGCGCTGGGCGAATCCTCCTGCGTGCTGTTCCTCGGCGTCGCGCTGCCGTGGATGGTCCACCTGCTCCCGGCGCTCTCACGCGCCGAGCAGAACTGACGGTCCGTCGCCCAAGCGGCTTCCGTCGCCGGCCGTTCGGCCGCTGACCGCCTCGATCCGGCCAACCCGCCTGCACTCCCGGCCGGTTGGGCCTGAATCCGACCGCAGGAAGCCGCTACCCCCTTACGATCACCGCCAGCAGCCTGGTCCGGAGGGGGAGCATCGTGGCACGCAGGCCCGCCCGTCGCCGCCGTCGCAGTGCGGCCCGCCGCGCGCAGGCCCGCAACCACGGCATCGTCCTGTTCACCCTCACGACCGCCGCGGTCGTTCTGGCCGTGCTCCTGCTCGGCTGGCTCCTCCACCACCTGATGCTCCTGCTCTGCCTGCTCGCCGCCGCCCTGGCCGTCGCGGTGGTGGTGGTGCGCGGCCGGGTGGCGGCGTCGAGGCGGGAGCACGAGGGGCAGGTCGCGCAACTGCGGCACATCGGGGCGTTCCTGTCGATGGGGCCGAAGGAGTTCGAGCACGCGCTGGCGGTGCTGTGCCGGCGCGACGGCTGCACCGAGGTCACCGTCGTCGGCGGCGCCGGCGACCTTGCCGCCGACGTCCTGGCGACCACCCCGGCCGGGCAGCGAATCCTCATCCAGGCCAAGCGGTACGGGCCGAAGACGCTTGTCGGCTCCCAGGACGTGCAGAAGGTCAACGGCACCTACCGTGATGTCCACCGCTGCGACCTCGCACTGGTCGTCACGACCAGCACCTTCACCAAGGCCGCCGCCGCGTTCTGCGCCCAGGTCGGGATCCGCGCTGTTGACCGCCGGGCCCTGGCGCTGTGGGCGGAAGGAACCGGCCGACCGCCGTGGGGCTGATCCCTCCGCCCGGGCCGGGTCGACCAGCCCGCCGCGCTCCGGCGGCTGCCTTCCGTGATCGTCCGCCGGCGCCGAACGTGCCGGGGGCGGGCGGTCAGTACAGGGAGTCGCCCATGGGGGAGCCGTCGCCGGTGACGTAGGCGCGGATCGAGGCCAGGTACTCGTCGCGGCCGACCAGGCCGTCCGCGTCGGTGTCCAGGGCGTCGAAGGCGGCGTCGGCGTGGTCGGGCCGGTTGCCGAGGGCCTGGCGGAGCGCCGTGAATTCGGAGCGTCGCAGGGCGCCGTCCTGGTCCGCGTCGGCGAGGTCGAACAGGGCGGCGAGGGCGTGGCGGCACACGTGGTCGAACTTGTCCGCGTCCACCCAGGCGTCGTACTCGGCGAAGGTCATGACGCCGTCGCCGTTGGCGTCCATCGCGGCCCAGGCGCGTTCGCCCGCCGCGAGGGCGGCGAGGACCAGGGGGTCGTCCGGCGTCCGGCCGGTGGCCCGGCGGGCTCGTTCGATGCGGACGAAGTAGTCGTGCCGGGAGGCGGTTCCGTCGCCGTCGGTGTCGAGCATCGCGTAGACGCGGGCCTTGGGGCTGGTGAGTTGGGCCGGGAGCATGTCGGGTCGTCCTTCGTGGTGCGGGCGTCGAGGGGTCGTTCAGGAGCCGTTTCAGTGGGTGAGGCGGAGTACGAGCGTCGAGTCGAGCGCGGTTTCGCCGGCCGGGGTGCCGCAGCCGGCGCCGTAGCTGGTGCCCACCGCCTTGAGGGTGTCGCCCGCGAACTCCGCGCTGTCGCCGGTGACTTCGCCGCTGACGACCAGTGAGGCGGTGCCGTTCACCTTCACGACGTCGGTCTTGTCGAACTTGAAGGTGGAGGTGGTCTTGTCGCTCCAGTGGACGGTCGTGGTGGAGGTGTCCCCGTGCTCGTCGCCGGTGCACTCCGTGGCCGGCATGGTGACGGTCCGTTCGAAGGCGCCGGAGGCCACGGGCGCGCCGGCGGGATCCACGCAGGTCACGGTCCCCGTCATCGCCAGTGTGTCGGGGACCGGAAGGTTGGTGCCGCCGGCATCGACAGCGCCGGTGAAGACCCCGTGGCCGCGGAGGACGCACGTGGCATCGGTGGTGGGTGTGGCGGAGTAGGCGCGGGCGGAGGTGTCGACGATCAGCGGCAGCGTGGCGAGCAGTGGGGCGGAGGCCAGCAGGGTGCCGCGGAAAGCGGTCTTCATGAGGGTGCTCTCCCGTTTGTCCCGGTTCGGGTGGTGATGGATCCGTAGGACAACGAGCTTCAGGAGCACCGGTTTCGGGTATTCCGCCGCACGGATGAATCGAGGGGCCGGCGGGTACTGGGCAGCACACCGCACGTGCGGCGCTGCGCGGCGACGAGGAGTTGAGCCGGTCTCGTAGGAGGGGAGAGCCTGGGCCGGGCGTCAACTCCGGTGTGATTGTGAACCTTTGGCCGGCCCGACCGTTGGGCGGCCACCAGGTGTCGGCCAGTGGGCGGTTCGGTGGGCGGGCACAGGGCTGCCCGGCGGTGCCGGAGTGCCTGCGCCCGCCTGGTGGGGGGGCTTACACGAATGTCATGTTGGCGCCGATGGTGACGTTCGGTCCGGCCGTGACCCAGGGGTCGGGGTGCGGGCCGCGGACGGGGCCGAAGTGGATGGGGACGGGGCCGGTGGTGCCGCAGGCCGGGTAGCCGTCGACGTCGGAGACGGCCACCGAGCTGCCGGGGGTGGAGAAGCCGGACGTGCTGATGGCCTGGGTGCTCTGCCACAGGCCGGTGGTGGAGAGGTGGGCGAGGGTGATGGTGCCGTCGGTGGCGACGTAACCGACTGCCGTGCCGGCGGCGTTCCTGGCGGCGGAGAGGGTGGCGCCGTCGGGGACGGCGGCGGTGGTGAGGGGCTGGAGGGGGCCGGCGAGGCCGCCTGCGGTGTTGACCGTGGCCTGGTTGAGGCGTCCGTCGCGGCCGGCGAAGAACACCGAGACGGTGCCCGAACCGGTGCCGGGGACAACGGCTATACCGGCGCCGGGGCGGGCGCTGTTGGGCGGGGCGATGGTGTAGGTGGAGAGGCCGCCGGTGGCCTGGGACGTCCAGCCGACGGTCACGGCGCCGGTGTCGCCGACGGTGAAGATTCCGGCGCGTCCGGCGATGGCGAAGGACGCGGCCTCGGAGGACGGAAAGCCTGCCGGGGCGGGGAGTTGACGCCAGTCGAGGTTGAATCCGGTGCAGGCGTCGGAGAACGTCATGACCGTCGGCGCGGGCGCTGCCGACGGGCCGGTCCAGGCGGTGGTGACCAGGGTGATCTGGGTGCCCTCCCAGGCGGCGGTGATGCGTCCGCCGGGCTGGGCCGTGGCCGGGCCGCTGATCGCGAACGGCTCGGAGCCCGGGTAGTCGCCGCAGTACTCGTACAGCGAGCCGTCCGTCGCGGTGAAGTAGACGATGGGCCGGTGGCCGGTCACCCGGACCGCCGCCACCCGGGCGCCGGGCGGGGCGAGCGAGTCCGATCCCTGCCGCGTGGCGGTGGTCCAGCTGCCGCCGCCGCTGCCGTCCGCGTACAGGTAGCTCCACAGGCCGCCGTCGTCGCCGATGTAGTACGCCTCGGCGATGCCGGTGACCGCCGCCGCGCGCGGAACGGGTCCGGCAAGCAGGGTGGTGGCGGCCAGGAGCAGGAGGGTCAATAAGGCCCGTAGCCGCTGTGCGACCGGTCTGCGGGAGGTGATCTCGGGCATCGCGCTTCCTCTCCAACTGAGTTGTGAGCCACGTAGTTTGACAGTGCATCGGCAGTGCTTCCAGGGGGCGGACGAGGCGGGCTTGCCGCAGGGTGGAAGGCCGGGATCCAGCGGGTCTGTGGGACTGCGCCGGTTGGGTCATGGGGGCGCACCCGTCGCTGCCGACGGCAGGCCGGGCGAGTTCCTGGCGACGCTCGACGACGGCCGCGGCCCCATGCTTCGGCCGGGCCCCGGGGGAGCAGCCGGACGGTGGCGGCCGCTGCGGGCCGCACCGGGGATCATCCCCGCGGGCCCCGATCATCGGACCAGTACTCCCGTCCCATCAGCACGAAATCTCCAACTCGGGTCGCTAGGTTCGGGGAGGGGCCAGATGGCTCCGGCCGGGCACCCGCCCGGCCGGACGGGGCCGAGGCGAGGAGGGGTGGCAGTGACGATGCGGGAGTACCCGCTGGCGGGCGGGCCGCTGGAGGTACGGGGCGCGCTGGACCTGGAGGCGACGGCGGCGGGGGTGATGCCGCGACGGTTGCCGGCCTGGACGAAGGAGCAGTACCAGGACCCGTCGGTCTACGGGGGCACGGTGATGCCGTCGGGGGTGCGGCTGGTATTCCGCACCGATGCGCGGGTGCTGGAGTTCGTGGTCCTCACCTCCACCGGGCAGCTCGACAGCGACCCCCGCCCCCGGCCGACCGGGATGCTCGAACTGACGGTGGACGGTGTGCTGTTGGGTCGCCGACGAGCACCGTTGGGGAACGTGTGGCGGATGGCGGCCCCTGGGGCAGCGCCGCGGCTGATCCCGGGAGAACCTGGGACGGCGCGCTTCGCCGGGCTGCCGGCCGGGATGAAGAACGTCGAACTGTGGCTGCCGCAGCAGACCCCCACCGAACTGGTGGCGCTCCGGGCCGACGGTGAGGTCCTGGCGCCGCTGCCCGACGGTCGTCGCCGGTGGGTGCATCACGGAAGTTCCATCAGCCACTGCCTCGAGGCCGACGGCCCCACCGGCACCTGGCCCGTGGTGGCGGCGTCGCTCGGGGGCGTGGAAGTCACCAACCTCAGCCAGCCCGGCAACGACATGCTGGACCCCTACGTCGCCCGGACCATCCGCGACCTGCCCGCCGACCTGATCAGCATCAAAACGGGCATCAACATCGTGGGCCTGGCCACCTTCCGGCTTCGGACGTTCGGTCCGGCCGTCCACGGATTCCTCGACACCATCCGGGACGGGCACCCCGACACCCCGCTGCTGGTGATCTCCCCGGTCAGCTGCCCCGCACTCGAGACCCACCCCGGCCCGACCACGACCGGCCGCGACGGAAAGGTCACCGCACTGGGCGACCCGGCCGAACTGGCCCGCGGGGCACTGTCGTTGCAGGTGGTCCGCGACGAGCTGGCAAGGATCGTCGCACTCCGTCAGGCACACGACCCTCACCTGCACCACCTCGACGGCCGCGACCTGCTCGGCCCCACCGAGACGGCCGACCTCCCCGACGGCCTGCACCCCTCCGCCGCCGCCTACCGCCGCATGGGCGAACGCTTCGCCGCCCACGCCTTCGCCGCCGAGGGCCCGTTCCGGCCGGCGACCGGTGAGGGCGCTCCGGCGGGGGAACGGGGGGACTGCCCGTCGTAAGTTGACCCTCCCTGCCGATCTCCCACGGGGCCACCACCGGTCCGGACACCCCGCCGACCTGGCGGGTCGCCACCCTCGACCCGGAGGGCGTTGAGCTGCTCGTCCGCCACCTCACGGCCCGGTGACCTGGCGCGACCCGGTGCCCGTTGGAGCAGCGGCCGACTGCCGAGCAGGGACGCGGTGGTCGGTCGTCGGCATGCTGGGTCCGCCCGGTAGCATCAGCGCGGACGGGACCGCAACGTCGCCCGTGGATGCCCGACCCGGGCCGTACGAGAGGGGAGATGGGGCCGACTATGACGACGACGCCATCGATAGGTGAGCAGGAGCCCCAGGCGACTGTGCGTGAGCTTGAGTCCATGCTGGACGCGGTCACCGATCAGGCTTTGATCAAGATCAGCCCAAGTGGGCAGGTGGTTCGCTGGAGCCGCGCTGCCGCGTCGATGACGGGTTACACCGACGCCGAGATGGTGGGGCGGTCGGTGTCGGTGCTGCACACCGCGGAGGATCGCGACGCCGGACTGCTGGATCAGGAACTGGCCGCGGCACGCAATGAGCGCCGGTGGAGTTTTGAAGGCTGGCGGATCCGCAAGGGGGGCGAGCGTTTCCTGGCCAGGGTCGCTCTGACGCCGGTTCTGGGCGAAGAGGGCGCAGTGACCGGCTTCGTCCTGGCCCTGCGGGATGTCACTGAAAGTGCGCGGGCCGAGTCGATGTTCCACGGTCTGCTGGAGTCGGCCCCGGACGCCATGGTGATCGTCGGCCCGGACGGGCGCATCGTACTGGTCAACCGGCAGACCGAGACGCTGTTCGGCTTCGATCGCGGGGAACTGGTCGGCCGGGAGATAGAGGTGCTGGTACCGCCGCGGTACCGCGACCGCCACGTAGGCCACCGCAACGGCTTCCTCACCGGCCCCCGGCTGCGGCCGATGGGCGCGGGACTCCAGCTGTCCGGAATGCGCAGGGACGGCACGGAGTTCCCCCTCGAGATCAGCCTGAGCCCGCTCCAGACGGCCGAGGGTCTGCTGGTTGCCGCAGCGATCCGCGATGTCACCGAGCGCAGGGAGACCGAGCAGCGGCTGCAGCGCCAACGCGACGAGATCCTGGAGCTGTCCACGCCGGTGATCCAGGTGTGGGACAAGGTACTTGCGTTGCCGATCATCGGGACCTTGGACACCCTGCGAGCCACCCGGCTGACCGAGGGCCTGCTGGAGAAGATCGCCCAGACTCAGGCGGAGGTGGCGATCCTGGACATCAGCGGGGTGCCCACCATCGACACCCAGGTGGCTCAGCATCTGCTGAAGACCGTCCAGGCGGCTGCGCTGATGGGGGCGGTGAGCATTCTGAGCGGGGTGCGGCCGGAGACCGCGCAGTCCATGGTGCACCTGGGCATCGACATGGGGCGCCTGCGGTCGCGCAACACCTTGCAGGACGCGTTGCAACTGGCGCTGGCGCTGCTGGCCGAGCGGGCCGGGACCGCCGAGACCGCCACCCGGGCGCTGTCCATGGGGGGTTCGCTGTGAGCGACGACGTCGTACCGGTGATGCGGATCGGTGACACGCTGCTGGTGGCGTTGCAGGGCGACCTGGACGACACGACCGTGGTCCAGATCGAGGAGCAGCTCACCCGGGAGGTCGCGCGCACCGGTGCATCCGGGATGTTGATCGATGTGAGCCGGCTGACTATGGTCGATTCGTTCATCGCACGGGTGCTGGCGCGAATCGTGGCGATGATCCGGCTACTGGGAGCCCAAGCCGCGATCGTGGGAATTCAGCCCGCGGTGGCCATCACACTGGTGGAACTGGGTGTTCCGATGGGCCATTTGGACACGGCGCTCAACGCCGAGCAGGGCCTGGCGCTGCTGCAGCGGCTGCGCCGCGCCGAGAACGGTGCGGTCCGGCCGTGACCTGGAATACCACAACGGACGCCGAGCCGGCCGTCTTCGCGATCGCCCATGAGGCCGATCTGATCCGGGTCCGCAAGGTCCTGCGTGCCGAGGCCGAGGCGGTGGGTCTGGGCCTGGTCGACGCGACCAAACTGATCACGGCCGGAAGCGAGCTGGCTCGTAACATCCTCAACTACGCCACCGGGGGCCGCGGCCGGATCCGTGCCGAGCAGGTGTACGAGCAGGGGCGCCGGGGAGTGCGAGTCACCTTCGCCGACGACGGTCCGGGCATCGCCGACATCGAGGCGGCGATGACCGACGGCTTCAGCACCAAGGGCAGCCTGGGCCTGGGCCTGCCGGGGTCGCGACGGCTGGTGGACGACCTGACCCTCACATCGGACGCCGACTCGGGCACGACCGTGGTGATCGTGAAGTGGCAGCGGTAACAGGAGTGCGGCAATGAGCGAGAACGAACACCGCCTCCATGCAATCGAGGCAGAGGAGGACGTGGGTGCCCTGCGCCGGGCGGTCGCCCGGATGGCAGTCGGCCAGCACGGCCTTCCTACGGGCGTGGCCGAGTTGGTGGCAACCGAGCTCGGCACCAACCTCGTGCGGCACGCCCACCCCGGGGGATACGTGCTGGCCCGCAAGACCGCAGACGGGATCGAGCTCATCTCTGTCGACCGCGGCCCGGGAATGACAGCGGCGTCCCTCACTCCCCCGGTGGACCTGGTGCCGTCCTCGAACCGTCGTGGCGGTCTGAATGCCGGGTTGGGCGTCGTGCGGCGCAACTCCGCCGAGTTCGACTGGTACTCCACCCGGGGAGGCACGGTCGTCTACGCCCGGCTGGGCGCCAACCCCTCAGGCACGGCAGGGCATTGGCGTTTCGGCGGAGTCAATGTCCCGCTGGGCGGTGACGGCGAGTCCGGAGACGCGTGGTCGGTCACGCCTGGCGAGCGGCTGACCGCCCTGGTCGTCGACGGCCTCGGCCACGGCGCCGGTGCTGCCTTGGCGGCGAGCGCCGCGATCACCACGTTCGAGCACGGCCCGGTCACCGCCCTCGACGACTTCATCCGGCGAGCCCATCAGGCGATGCGCGCCACCCGGGGCGGTGTCCTGGGCGCGTGCGTCATCGACCCTGAGAACGGCGAGCTCAGCTACGCGGCGGTCGGCAACATCACCGGACGGATCATCACCAACGGTCACCGCTCGGTCCATCTACTGGACCGCCCGGGCACCCTCGGTACCCATCTCCCCGTTCCGCGCACACACCTCCAGCACTGCCGCTGGGAACCCGGCTCGACCCTGGTGCTGACGTCGGACGGGATCCGCTCCGGCTGGAACCTGGAAGACCACCCCCGGCTGCTGGAGCACCACCCGGCGATCATCGCCGCCGTCGTGCACCGCGACCACGCACGGCCCTCTGACGACGCCACCGTGCTCGTAGTCCGCGATCGCAGCGGCATGCCATGATGATGCCCGGCATATGACAGACGACGGAGGACAGTTGGCCATCGGAGAGCTCCGCGACACCCAGCCCACCGACAGCGCGGAGCTGATCGCCGACCTGCGCCAGGAGCTCGACGACACCAACCGGGGCCTGATCGCGCTGCACACCGAACTCGAGGCGGCCCAGCGCGCGGCGTCCCGGCTCGCGGCCATCGTGACGTCTTCGGACGACGCCATGATCTGCGTCGATCCCGCGCCCACCCACCTCGTCCAGACCTGGAACCCGGGCGCTCAACGCCTGTTCGGCCATACCGAGCAGCAGATCGTCGGGCAGCCGGCCGGCGTACTCCTGCCCGGTGGGGCGATGGACGCTCTCCACACCGCAGTGGCGGAGATCCGCGCCGGTGGACGCGCGGAGCCGCACGAGACCCGGTGGCGCCGATCGGACGGCACCGAGGTCGATGTGGCCGTCACCGTCTCGGCGATGTCCGGTGCCGACGGCACGTTGATCGGCTTCTCCACCGTGGCACGGGATATCACCGCGCAGCTCGCCGCCCAGGCCGAGCTGGCCGCCGCCCGTGCCGAACGCGAGGTACAGGGGGATCGCGACCGAATTGCCCGCGACATGCACGACCTCGTCATCCAGCGGCTGTTCGGCGGCGCCTTGACACTGGAGTCCACCCTGGGCCTGCTTGCCGACCGGCCGCAGGTGCACAAGCGGGTCCGGCGGGTCAGAGACGACCTGGACGACACCATCCGGGTCATCCGCTCCATGATCTATGCCCTGCGGGAGCAGAAGCAGGACAGGGATGGCAAGGGTCTGCGCTCGCGACTGGTGGCAACCACCGAGCGGGCCACCGAGGCGCTCGGCTTCGCCCCGGCGCTGCGGATGACCGGCCTCCTGGACACCGACGTGTCCACCGAGTTCGCCGACCAACTGCTGGCCGTGCTGGGCGAGGCCCTTTCCAATGTGGCCCGGCATGCCCACGCCACCGCCGTCGATGTCAGTGCGGAAGTCACCGCCGCGGATCTGTGCCTGCGAGTGAGCGACAACGGCCGGGGCATCGACCCGGCCGTCACGCGCCGCAGCGGACTGGCCAACCTGCGCTCGCGTGCCGAGGAGCTGGGCGGCACCTTCACCCTCGTCGCGAATCAGCCGGCCGGCACCGTTCTCGAATGGATCGTCCCCCTCAGCGGCAGTCACAGCTGACCGGAAGTCCCTGACGCGACCGGCACTCGCTGACGATGTGCCGGTCGCCCAGGTCGCCCAGCTCGCGCCGCCAGCCGTTGCACGGGCGTGGTTCGCTAGGCCGGGCGGCCCGCATTGTGGTGGTGGCCGGGGCCGGCGAGGGTCTGGGTGGCAATGATGGCGGCCTGGACGCGCCGCTCGACGCCGAGCTTGGCCAGTAGCCGGGAGATGTGGTTCTTCACGGTCTTCTCGGCGAGGTAGAGGCGCTGGCCGATCTGCCGGTTGGTCAGGCCCTCGCCGATCAGCGCGAGGATCTCCCGTTCGCGGTCGGTGAGTTGGGGCACGTTGGACGGCTCGGGGGCGGCGTCGGCGCGCAGCCGGGCCATCAGCCGGGTGGCGGCGCCCGGGTCCAGCATGGACTGCCCGGAGGCAACGGTGCGCACGGCGGAGACCAGGTCGGTGCCGCTGACCTGCTTCAGAACATAGCCCGAGGCGCCGGCCAGGATCGAGTCGAGCAGGCCCTCCTCGTCATCGAACGACGTCAGGATCAGGCAGGCCAGCTCAGGCATTTGGGAACGCAGCTCCCGGCAGACCGTCACCCCGTTGCCGTCCGGCAACCGCATGTCGAGGATCGCCACATCGGGGCGGAGCGCCGGTACCCGGGCCAGCGCCTGCGCGACGGTGCCGGCCTCGCCGACCACGGTCAGATCGGGCTCGGCGTCCAGCAGGTCGTGGACGCCGCGGCGGACCACCTCGTGGTCATCCAACAGGAACACCTTCACCGGGGCATTTGTCTGACCTGCCACGTTGTCCGCCATGTCATCTCCATGTGCCGTGCCCGCTCCCGCAGCGGACAGAACAATCTACCCCGGCGGCCTGTCATAGCTGAAGATCGTCTGAGATGACGGGACTGCCCTACTTGCCTCGGGGTGACGTAGCCGGGATGTGAGTCACCACGCGGTGACGCCTGCCGATTGCCGCAGGCGGCCCGGGTGGTCCGCGGCCTCCTCCCTCTCAAGTGCCTGGGTGAAGCGGCGTCCTGTGCTTGCCGACCGCCCCGCTGCTCTCGCGCCCCGGCACCTGCCTGACAGGGACCGACGGGTCCGCAGCAAAGGCCACGGGCCCCGGACCGGATGGGCGCGCAGGTGGAACAGGCCCTCGACGGGGTGTGGCAGGGGCGAACCAGCAGGTGGCGGCCCTTCAGTTCGAGACCTGTCACAGCGGCTGCCGGTCGGGGACCGGGGCTTTCAGGCCGTTGCGGCTGGGACCGGTGGCGGCACGATCAGGGCCCGTAGGTCCCTGGGTCGCTTCGCCTCGCTGATCGAAGATCTTTATCGGCGGACGGCAAACCCTCACCGCGTCCCGTCCCGTCCTCCCAGCCCATCGCCCAAGGAGTCAGATCATGTCCGCGCCCGACCGTGCAAGACCAGCAGCCGAGCCACCCGCGCAGGGGAACAAGACCTTCGGGCTGCCTGCGGCGACTGCGCTGGTGGTCGGTAGCATCATCGGTACCGGGGTGTTCGCGCTGCCGTCCGCGCTCGCGCCCTACGGGCCGATCGCGCTGGTCGCGTTCGTGCTGGTGACCATCGGGGCGCTGGCGCTGGCCGTCACCTTCGGGCGGCTGTCCGAGCGGGTGCCGGGCAGTGGCGGTCCGTATGTCTACGCCCGGGAGGCGTTCGGCGAGTTCGCCGGCTTCCTGACTGCCTGGTCCTACTGGATCACCGCCTGGGCCGGGAACGCGGCCATCGCGGTGGCCTGGGTCGGCTATGTCGAGGTGTTCGTCAACAAGGGCCACCACACCTGGACGTCGACAGCGATCGCGCTGATCGGCCTGTGGGTGCCGGCGATCGTCAACCTGACCGGGGTGCGCAACATCGGCGCCTTCCAGGTGGTCACCACGGTGCTGAAGTTCCTGCCGCTGGCGTTCATGGCCACCGCCGGGCTGCTGTTCGTGAAGTCCGGCAACTTCGGGGCCTTCAACGCGAGCGGCGGCTCGGCGCTGGGCGCGATCTCGGCGGCCGGGGCGATCGCGCTGTTCAGCTACATCGGTCTGGAGACCGCCTCGGTGGCGGCCGGGCGGGTGCGCGACCCGCGGCGCAACGTGCCGAGGGCGACGATATACGGCACGCTGGCCTGCGCCGCGATCTACCTGCTCGGCACCCTGGCCGTCTTCGGCACCGTGCCGCACGCCCAACTCGCCTCCTCCAGCGCGCCGTTCACCGACGCCATGAACAACATCGCGGGCGGCCACTGGGCCGGCAACCTGGTCGCCGCCGCGGCGATCATCTCCGGGGTCGGCGCGCTCAACGGCTGGACGATGATCTGCGCGGAGATGCCGATGGCGGCGGCCCGCGACGGCCTCTTCCCGCCCGTGTTCGCCGGCACCAAGGGGCGCGGCGAGGTGCCGGCCTTCGGCATCATCTCGGCGACCGTCCTCGCCTCGGTGCTCACCGTGGTCAGCTACACCCGCTTCACCAAGGTGTTCACCGAGATCGTGCTGCTGAGCGTGCTGACCGCGGTGATCCCGTACCTGATCTCGGCGGCCGCCCAGCTCTACTGGCTGGTGCAGCACGACCGCAAGCAGCTCGACCGGCGGCGGCTGATCAAGGACATCACTATCACGGTGCTCGCCCTCGCCTTCTCCTACTGGTCGATCCAGGGCAGCGGCTACCAGACCGTCTACTACGGGCTGTTCACCATCCTGCTCGGCATCCCCGCCTACATCTGGGTGAAGCGCCCGCACCCGACCCACGGCACCGCCGCCGAGGCCGACCCCACCGCCGTGCCCGGCCCGGCCGCCAAGACCGGCCCTGCCGAGGCGCCGCCACTGCCGTAGGCGGCCCTCACCGCCCGGCCTGCCCGGCCTGCCCACCGTCCTGCGCCGCGCCCTGACCGCGCGTCACCGGCACCGACAACCCCTGCAGTACTGAACTCCCTTGAGAGGAGCGCCACCGATGTCCACCCTTCGTGTCGATTCCGAGGCCGGCCGCCTGCGCCAGGTGATCCTGCACCGACCGGGCCTGGAGCTGGCCCGGCTGACCCCGGGCAACGTCGACGACCTGCTGTTCGACGACATCCTGTGGGCCAAGCGCGCCCGGGAGGAGCACGACGCCTTCGCCCAGGTGCTGCGCGACCACGGCGTACGCGTGCACCACTACACCGACCTGCTCGCCGAGACCCTCGAACTGGCCCCGGCCCGCGTCTGGCTCCTCGACCGGGTGGCCGCCCCCGCCATCGTCGGCCCGGCCCTGGTCGAACCGGTCCGGGACCTGTGCGAACAGCTCGACGGCGCCACGCTCGCCGAGTACCTGATCGGCGGCGTCCTCAAGAACGACCTCCCGCTGCACAACCCCCACAGCCTGCACTGGCACACCCTCGGCGACCAGGACTTCGCCCTGCCGCCGCTGCCCAACCACCTCTTCCCGCGCGACAACTCCTGCTGGATCGGCGCCCGTTACAGCCTCAACCCGATGGCGAAGCCGGCCCGCCGGCGCGAGACCCTGCACACCGCCGCGATCTACCGCTTCCACCCGCTGTTCGCCGAGACCGCGCCCCCGCTGCTCGACGGCACCACCGCGCCCGCGGGCCTCACCGTGGAGGGCGGCGACGTCCACGTCCTCGCCCCGGGCGTCGTCATGATCGGCATGGGAGAGCGCACCACCGCCACCGCCGTCGAAACCCTCACCCAGCAACTGTTCCTGACCGGCACCGCGCACCGGGTGATAGCCGTGCGCCTGCCGCAGAGCCGGGCGTTCATGCACCTGGACACCGTCATGACGATGATCGACCGCGACACCTTCACCCTCTACCCGGGCCTCGCCGACCAGCTGCGCTCCTGGACCCTCACCCCCGCCCCCGAACGCCCGTCCGGCTTCGACGTGCGGCCCGACACCGACCTCGCCGCCTCCCTCGCCGAGGCCCTCGGCCTGGACAAGGTCCGCTTCCTGTCCGCCGACCAGGACACCCGCGCCGCCGAACGCGAACAGTGGGACGACGGCAGCAACTTCCTCGCCCTCGAACCCGGCGTCGTCGTCGGCTACGAACGCAACACCACCACCAACACCTACCTGCGCAAGCAGGGCATCGAGATCGCCACCATCGCGGGCTCCGAACTCGGCCGCGGCCGCGGCGGCCCGCGCTGCATGAGCTGCCCCATCCAGCGCGACCCCGCCAACTGACCGACCGCGACCGACACCAACCGACCGACACCAACCGACCGACACCAACCGACTGACCGGCAAGGAGAACCCGCCATGACCGCCGACCTCAACGGCCGCCACTACCTGCGTGAACTCGACTTCACCGCCGCCGAGATCCACCTCCTCCTCGACCTCGCCGCCGAACTGAAGGCCGCCCGACGCACGGGCACCGAAACACCCCGGCTGACCGGCCACCGGATCGCCCTGATCTTCGAGAAGGCCTCCACCCGCACCCGCTGCGCCTTCGAGGTCGCGGCGGCCGACCAGGGCGCCATGACCACCTACCTGGGCCCGGACGGGTCGCACATCGGCCACAAGGAGACCATCGCCGACACCGCCCGCGTCCTGGGCCGGATGTACGACGCCATCGAGTACCGCGGCTTCGACCAGGACGCCGTCACCGAACTCGCCGCCCACGCCGGCGTCCCCGTCTACAACGGCCTCACCGACCGGTGGCACCCGACCCAGAGCCTGTGCGACGTGTTCACGATGCGCGAGCACAGCCGCAAGCCGCTGGAGGAGATCTCCTTCTGCTACCTCGGCGACGCCCGCAACAACACCGCCCACTCCCTGATGGCCATGGGCGCCCTCCTCGGAATGGACGTCCGCATCGCCGCCCCGCGCGAGCTGTGGCCCGACCCGGAACTGGTGTCCGAATGCCTGCTGCTCGGCCAGGACAGCGGCGCCCGGTTCCTGCTGACCGACGAAGTGGACGAGGCCGTGCGCGGCACCGACTTCCTCTACACGGACGTGTGGGTGTCCATGGGAGAGGACCACGCCCGCTGGGCCGAGCGGATCGCCCTGCTCCTGCCCTACCAGGTCAACGCGAAGACGATGACGGCGACCGGCAACCCCGACACCGCGTTCCTGCACTGCCTGCCCGCCCTGCACGACCGCCGCACCGACCTCGGCGCCGAACTCGCCGCCGAACACGGCCTCGACGGCCTCGAAGTCACCGACGAGGTCTTCGAATCGCCCGCCTCGCTGGTCTTCGACCAGGCCGAGAACCGGCTGCACACCATCAAGGCCGTCCTCGTCGCCACCCTCGGGAAGAAGTGACCATGCGCATCGTCGCCGCCATCGGCGGAAACGCCCTCCTCCAGCGGGGCGAACACCCCGACGCCGCCGTCCAGCAGCACCACGTCCACGACGCCGCCCGCTCGCTCGCCGCACTCGTCACCGCCGGACACGAGGTCGTGATCACGCACGGCAACGGCCCGCAGATCGGCCTCCTCGCCCAGGAGAGCGAGGCCGACCCGGCGCTCACCGCGCCGTACCCGCTGGACGTCCTCGGAGCCCAGACCCAGGGCATGATCGGCACCCTGCTCGCCCGCGAACTGACGGGCCTGCTGCCCGGCCGGGCCGTCACCGCACTGGTCACCCACACCGAAGTCGACCCCCACGACCCCGCCTTCCACCGGCCGACCAAGTTCATCGGCGGCCAACTCACCGACGACCAGGCCCGGTTGATGGAGACCGAACGCGGCTGGACCACCGCCCGGGACGGTGCGCGGATGCGCCGGGTCGTCCCCTCCCCGCGGCCGGCGGCGATCGTCGAACTTCCCGCCATCCAGGCCCTGCTGGGCACGGGAGCGGTGGTGATCGCCGCCGGCGGCGGAGGCATCCCCGTCACGCGGGACCCGGACACCGGCCGGGTCCGCGGCGTCGAGGCCGTCGTCGACAAGGACCTGGCCGCGGCGCTGCTCGCCGAGCAGCTCGACGCCGACGTGCTGTTGATCCTGACCGACGTCACCCACGTGTTCGCCGGCTGGGGCTCGGCGCATCCCGAGCCGCTGCTCACCGCGACCCCCGAGCGCCTGCGCGCACTCGACCTGCCCGAGGGCTCGATGGGCCCCAAGGCCGACGCCGCCGCCACCTTCGCCGAACGGACCGGTGGCCTCGCGGCCATCGGCCCCCTCGACGACGCCCTCGGCACGATCCTCGGCACCACGGGCACCACGGTCCGCGCACTGCCGACGGCCGCAGGACCGGAACCCAAGGCGCTGCCGACGGGACCGTCAGCCACCGGCCCGGCCGATCAGCGCGCGGCAGTCTGAGAACCACCCGGAAAGGAAACTGCGATGACCCGTCTGCAGAGCCGACCCGCCACCGAGGTCCTGGTCGCGACCCGCGGCGAAGTCTCCCTGGCCGCGCCCGAATACGCCCGGACCAAGCTGCTCGCGGTGCTCGAACGCCTCGACGAGCCCGTCCTCGCGGCCCGGGTGAAGCTCACCCAGGAGGCCAACCACGCGGTCGCCAAGCCGTCGATCGCCCAGGCCACGGTCGACCTCAACGGACGGCCCGTGCGCGCCCACGTCGCCGCCACCACCATGCAGGAGGCCGTCGACCTGCTCCAGGACCGCCTGAACGCCAGGATCGCTCGCCTGCGGACCCACCGCCACCACCGCCACCACAGCGAGGCGCCCGCGGCCGCCGCGCACGAACACCGGCCGCAGCGCCGCGTGCTGGGCACGGAGGAGCGCCGCATCGAGCGGCACAAGACCTACAGCCTCGCGCGGCAGAGCGCGGGGGCGGCGGTGTTCGAACTGGAGGCGATGGACTACGACTTCCACCTGTACACCGACACGGCGACGGGCCGCGACAGCGTCGTCCACCGGGACGCGACGACGGGGGAGTACCGGATCTCCTCCGCCGGCCCGGCGCCCGAGGCCGAACCGGGCATCCCGGTGAGCACCGCCGGCGTCCCCGAGATCACCGTCACCGAGGCGGTCGCCCGCCTCGACCTGGGCGGCCTGCCGTTCGTCTTCTTCACGGACGCCACGACCGGTCGCGGCAACATCCTGTACCACCGGTACGACGGCCACTACGGCCTGATCACTCCCGCCGACCAGTAGCGCGGGTGAAAGCGGGCTCGATCGCGGGGACTTGACCCGCGCCAGAGCGGAGCGCCGGAAGCGGGTTCGACCGCTTCCGGCGCCGTTGCCGCCGGCCAGGTCGAGCAGGCGCTGGTCGTGCCGCAGCATGGCCAGGACGAGCACCGCCAGGGTCCCCGTTCCCGGGCCTTACGTCCCGGCGGCGGGCGGTGGGCCGGGGCCGTTTGAGCGAGGCACAGGACGGGCAGGGACCACCGGCCCGTTCCCCGTGCAGAATGTGGCCTGTTCGGCCCTGCGGAGGATCCGGCCGCGGGGCGACGATGAGGGCCGACCGCCCGCCGGCGGTCGGTGAAGCCGGCAGACTCCGAGGAGAGCGCAGCCATGTCCGACACCCCCAGCAGTTCGGCCCCCGGTGGACCGTCCGACGAGGAGGTCCGGGCGCTCGACGCCCACTGGCGGGCCGCCAACTACCTCGCGGCGGGCCAGATCTACCTGATGGCCAACCCGCTGCTGCGCGAGCCGCTGCGCCCGGAGCACATCAAGCCCCGCCTGCTGGGCCACTGGGGCACCTCGCCCGGCCTGAACCTGGTCCACACCCACCTCAACCGCGTGATCAAGGCCCGGGGCCTGGACGCGGTCTGCGTCTGGGGACCCGGGCACGGCGGGCCCGCCGTGCTGGCGAACTCCTGGCTCGACGGCAGCTACACCGAGACCTACCCGAGCGTCACCCGGGACGCGGACGGCATGGCCCGGCTGTTCCGGCAGTTCTCCTTCCCCGGCGGCGTGCCCAGCCACGTCGCCCCCGAGACACCGGGTTCCATCCACGAGGGCGGAGAACTCGGCTACGCGCTGTCGCACGCCTACGGCGCCGCCTTCGACAACCCCGGCCTGCTGGTCGCCTGCGTCATCGGCGACGGCGAGGCCGAGACCGGACCTCTGGCGGCCTCCTGGCACGGCAACAAGTTCCTCGACCCGGTGCACGACGGCGCCGTCCTGCCGATCCTGCACCTCAACGGCTACAAGATCGCCAACCCGACCGTCCTGGCCCGGCTGCCCGAGGCGGAACTCGACGCACTCCTGCGCGGCTACGGCCACGACCCGCTGTACGTCACCGGCGAGGACCCGCGCACCGTCCACCGGGCCATGGCCGAGGCCATGGACACCGCACTGGAGCGGATCGCCGCCCTCCAGCACGAGGCCCGCGCCGAGGGCAGCACCAGCCGACCGCACTGGCCCCTCATCGTGCTGCGCACCCCCAAGGGCTGGACCGGCCCGGCCGTGGTGGACGGACTGCCGGTCGAGGGCACCTGGCGCGCTCACCAGGTCCCGCTCGACCAGGTCCGCGACAACCCCGCGCACCTGCGGCAGCTGGAGGAGTGGCTGCGCTCCTACCGGCCGGAGGAGCTCTTCGACGAGAACGGCCACCCGGCGGCGCCGGTCCTCGACTGCGTCCCCGAAGGCCAACGTCGCCTCGGCGCCAACCCGCACGCCAACGGCGGCCTGCTGCTGCGCGACCTGCCGATGCCGCCGCTGGAGCGCTACGCCGTACCCGTGGACAAGCCCGGCGCCACCCTGCACGAGCCGACCCGGGTCCTGGGCGACCTGCTGGCCCAGGTGATGGCGGACACCGCCGAGCGCCGCGACTTCCGCCTGGTCGGCCCGGACGAGACCGCCTCCAACCGGCTCCAGGCCGTCTACGCGGCCACCGGCAAGGCCTGGCAGGCGCAGACCCTGCCCGTCGACGAACACCTCGCCCCCGACGGCCGGGTGATGGAGATCCTCTCCGAACACACCTGCCAGGGCTGGCTGGAGGGCTACCTCCTCACCGGCCGCCACGGCCTGTTCTCCTGCTACGAGGCCTTCGTCCACATCGTCGACTCCATGGTCAACCAGCACATCAAGTGGCTGCGCACCACCCGTGCCCTGCCCTGGCGCGCCCCCATCGCCTCGCTCAACTACCTGCTCACCTCGCACGTCTGGCGCCAGGACCACAACGGCTTCTCGCACCAGGACCCCGGCTTCGTCGACCACGTCCTCAACAAGAGCCCCGAAGCCGTCCGGGTCTACTTCCCGCCGGACGCCAACACCCTGCTCGCCACCGCCGACCACGTCCTGCGCAGCCGCGACTACGTCAACGTCGTGGTCGCCGGCAAGCAGCCCTGCTTCGACTGGCTCACCCTCGACCAGGCCCGCGTCCACTGCGCCCGGGGCGCCGGGATCTGGGAGTGGGCCGGTACCGAGGACGGCACCCGCGAACCCGACGTCGTGCTCGCCTGCGCCGGGGACGTTCCCACCCAGGAGGTCCTCGCGGCCGCCCAGCTGCTCCGTACCCATCTGCCCGACCTGGCCGTCCGGGTGGTCAACGTGGTCGACCTGGCCCGGCTGATGCCCGCCGAGGAGCACCCGCACGGCATGCCCGACGCGGAGTTCGACGCCCTGTTCGGCCGCGACCGACCGGTGATCTTCGCGTACCACGGCTACCCGTGGCTGATCCACCGCCTCGCCTACCGCCGCGCCGTCCACCCCCACCTGCACGTGCGCGGGTACAAGGAGTCGGGCACCACCACGACGCCCTTCGACATGGTGGTCCGCAACGACCTCGACCGCTACCGGCTCGTCATGGACGTCATCGACCGGGTGCCCGGCCTCGCCGCCCGGGCCGCCGCCCTGCGCCAGGAGATGGCCGACCGGCGCACCCGCCACCACGACTGGATTCGGGAGCACGGCACCGACCTGCCCGAGATCACCGACTGGACCTGGTAGAGCTGACGTCCAACCAGGGGGGCCGACCGTCAGGAGACCAGCACCGTGGACCTACCCGTCGCCGTCGGAGTGGACGGCTCCGACCCCAGCCTGGCCGCCGCCGACTGGGCCGCCCGCGAGGCACTGCTGCTCGGCCGCGCGCTGCGCGTCCTGCACGCCCTGCCCCTGACGCCCCAGCCGCTCCCCGGCCGGCCCGCCGGGCGCCGGCCGGACCCTGATGCCCTGTTGCACGAGGTCTGCCATGTTCTGGCGGTGCGGTACCCCCGGTTGGAGATCCGCTCCGACGAGGTCCACGACCTCGCCCCCGCGGCGCTGCTGGCCGCGGGGGAGGACGCCGAACTGCTCGTCGTCGCCGCCCGCGGTACCGGCGGCTTCCCGGATCTGCGGGTCGGGTCCACCGCCCTGCACCTGGCCGCCCGGGCCGGCTGCCCGACCGTGGTGCTGCCGGTGGACCCGCCGGGTCCGGATCCGCGCGAGCAGATCGTGCTCGGGCTGGACGCCCGCCGACCCGCCGAGGCGGCCCTGGAGTTCGCCTTCGCCGCCGCGCACCGCCACGGACTGCCGCTGCGGGTCGTGCACGCCTCGGCCACCGGCCTGCCGGACGACGAGGCCGAACTCCTCGCCCGCGTCCTCGCACCGTGGCAGGCCGCCCACCCCGAGGTCGAGGCCGTCCCGGAGAGCACAGGCGCGGGAGCGGGCCCGGCACTGGTGGAGGCGTCCGCCAAGGCCCGACTGCTGGTGCTGGGCAGGCGGCCCGTGCTCCTGGTCGGCGCGCTCGGCCCGGTCGGCCACGCCGTCCTGCACCACACGCTCTGCCCGGTCGCCGTCGTCCCGGACGCGTGAGCGGGACCTTCGTGCGGTACCGGAGGGCTGCTCGGCCTCGGTGACCGCCCCGGGGCGACCGCGAGTCCGTTCCGGACACCCTGGGTCGCACGCAGCCGACGACACCTTCCCCGTGGCGGGGGCGGTGCCGCCGGCTGCGGCAGCGGGGCCTCGGCGTGCGGTGCTTCCGGGGACGGCGGTGGGGGCTCAGCGGAGCCAGGCGTGCTCGCGGACGACCGGGAGGGCGGCCCAGCGGCGCCCCAGCCCCCAGGTGTCGCCGGCGCCGAGGGCGGCCAGCGCGAGGAGCAGCAGAGCGTAGACGACGTGGTAGTCGACGACGGGGTTGCTGGAGCCGCTGGCGGCGCCGTTGGCGAGGTGGCGGGCGGGCGGCCACTCGGCGGCCCACATCATGGCCAGCAGCAGGGTGCCGCCACCGGCGGCGACGCGCATCCCGACGCCGCCGACGAAGGCGAGGCCGATGCCGAGCAAGCCGAGCATGAACAGCCAGTCGGCCCAGGCCTGCCCGGCCCAGGCGTGGAAGGTGGACTGGAGCGGACCGGCCGAGACGTGGCTGAGGAAGCCATTCGTCGGGGAGCCGCCGTTGAGCCAGGAGCCGGCCTCTCCGGTGGCGTAGCCGAGGCCGAACGTCTTGTCGAGGAAAGCCCAGAGGAAGACCGAGCCGACGGTGATCCTGGCGCCCGCGACCGCGAGCCCTGCCCCGGTGGTCAGGGCGACGGTGCCTGATGCCTCCCCGGCGCGCCGGGTCGCGACCGGGCGCCGGCCCGTGGTGAGACGGTGGGTGAATCGGGGGAGGTGCGGGTGGTGGGCGGCCATGGCGAGCTCTCCTTGTCGATTTCACGGTGGATCGGTCGTTTTGTGGTGCTGGGACAGGACCGTCGGCCGGGCCCCGAGGTGCCGGGGCCAGGTCGTGCGGGTGGAGCGGGGAGGCAGTCGGTGCCCGCCTCCCCGGTGTGAGCCGGCCGGGGCTACTTGCGGTGCATGGTGTGCAGGGCCTGGCCAAGGACGTGCGGGTCGTGGTGGCCCTTGTGGACGGCCGGGGGCTGCCGGTCGAGGTCGAGGAGCTGTGCGACGGCGGTCCAGGCGGTGCGTACGGAGTACTCGACGGTGAAGACGACGTCGTCGGGTACCTCGGCGTACTGGCCGATGAAGGCGAGGTTGGTGGAGCCCTTCGGGACCACCTGGGGCCGGTCGCCGTGGCTCCGTGCCAGGAACTGGCTGGTGATGTACGGCATCAGGCAGGGGACGACGGTCGAGGTTCCCGCGATCTTCTCGGCGGTGTCGGGATCGACGGCCAGGTGCTGGAGGACCTCCTGGAGGATCTCCGCGCCGCTGCACTCCCGCATCGGCTTCTGGACGAAGGTGCCGGGCTTGTCGGGGAAGAGGCCGTAGCCCCACCACACGGACACGTCCTCGGGCTGCTGCTGGTAGACCGGCTGGCGGTTGACGACGACGGTGAGCAGCCACGGGGAGTCGGTGAGGGTGAGCAGGCCGCCGCGGCCGGTCGGGCGGCCGGTGAACGCCTCCATCCAGTCGAGGAAGGCGGGGTCCTTGGCAGTGACGGTGAAGGACTCCCAGGTGGAGTCCTTGGGGCTGCGGTCGAACACCTCGGGGTTGCCGAAGTCCTCGCGCCCGTGGGCGATCCGGTGCCACAGCAGGAAGGAGTCGGGGCTGCGGGAGGTGTCCGGGCCGGGCGGCGGGGCGGTGTGGGAGCCGAGGACGGAGTCGGCGGTCATCGAGCCGTTGGTGACGAACACGAGGTCGTCCTCGGCTACGGGGAGGTCGGCGTGCGCGCCTGCGAAGTGGATGCGCTCGACGCTCGTGCCCGGCCCGCTCCGGAAGGCCAGGTCCGCGACCCGGCGGCCGATGTGGATGTGGACCCCCTGCTCCAGGAGCCAGGCCGTGAGCGGTCGGACGATCGAGTCGTACTGGTTGTAGCGGGTCCGGTAGATCCCGGACATCGTCTCGAACTCCGGGAAGAGGTGGACGAAGCGCTTGAGGTAGCGCCGGAACTCGATGGCGCTGTGCCACGGCTCGAACGCGAAGGTGGTGCACCACATGTACCAGAAGTCGGTGGTGAAGAAGCCCTCGTCGAAGCAGTCGGTGATGCGCTTGCCGTCCAGCAGCCGCTCGGGCGTGGCCAGGCACTTGACCAGTTCGAGCCGGTGGTGTTCGGAGAATCCCATGGCGTGTCCGTCGCAGATCTCGCCACCTGCGCGCACCAGGCGGGCGGTGTCGTCCCAAGGGGATTCGTCGTGCGAGTCGAAGATGTCCTGGGTGGCCGACTTCGACGGGTCGTCCAGCGACGGAATGCCGGACAACAGGTCGAACGTGCAGCGGAACTGCGCCTCGAACATCCGGCCGCCGCGCATCGTGTACCCCGCCTCCGGCGTACCGCCCGCGTCCAGGCTGCCGCCGACTTCTTCCTGCGCCTCGTAGACGTGGATGTCGCCGCCGGCGAAACCCGCGTCCCGGATGAGGAAGGCTGCTGCGGACAGGGCGGCGATGCCGCCTCCGACCAGATGGGCCTTGGGCATCGGATGTCTCCTCAACTGTCGTGCACTGAACCGCCATCAGCTGGATGAGTGGCGACCCCGGCGGTTGGTGCCGGGCGATCGAGTCCATCGATCGGGGGTGCTGACGACAGCTTGCTCCCGGGCCGGCCGACGGGTCGTTGGGCCGTTGGGCGCCGGTGGTGGAACGACGGTCCCGATGGCGTCCCGGATTCGCGGGACCGGCGGACCGGGACCTTCGGGTCCTGCCGCACGGCAACGTGGATGAGGACACCCCGCGACCGCTGGACGATCACCTCGGGGTCGGGGGCGACATCGTCCTGGCACAGGCACGCAAGCTCGTCGAGCAGCGGCACCCCGGCCTGGAGACCGAGACCCGCGCGGTCGACGGGCCGCGGGCGCGCGGGCTGCTGGAGCAGGCCGCGGACGCCTCGCTCCTGGCCGTCGGAGCCAAGCGCAGGCCGGTTGTCGAGCAGGCGCTCTCGCTCCCGCCGATCGGCGTCCCGCTCAGCTCCTACGCCCCCTGCCAGGTGGCGGTCGTCCGCGAGACGGCGGACGCCGCCGCGAATGCCCCCAGGCCGCTGGTCGTGGTCGGAGTGGACGGATCGCCGGGCTCCCCGGCCGTGGGAGCACTGCTGGGCGAGGCCGCTCGGGCCCGGTGGCTCGCCGTCGGCTCGCGGGGCCTCGCCGGCTTCCGGGGGCTGCTCCTCGGGTCGGTGAGCCACGCTCCGGTCGAGTGCGCGGAGTGTCCACTGATCGTCGTCCCCCCGCGCAAGGGGCACTGAGGGGCATGGCGCGGATTCCGGCCTCGGCCGCTCACGCGGTCCGGGTGGGACCGGCGGCCCCGAGACCGCACCGCACGGCATTCCCTTCGGCAAGGAACTCACGGCCCTGTGCCGGGTAAGGGCCGGGCTGAAGGTCCCGGCCTCCGGGACCCGTCCGGTCCTTCGCAACAGTCGCTGCAATGCCGATGGTTGAGACCGAACGAGAATTCGAAGGAGAAGACACGTGAGCGAGCAGACCGGACCGGAGCAGCGGATCGTGGTCGGTGTCGACGGATCGCCGGCATCGGTCGACGCGCTCCGGTGGGCCGTCGGCCAGGCCCGCATGCGGGGCGCCGTGGTGGAGGCCCTGATCGCGTGGCAGCATCCGGTGGCCACCGGGTGGACGGTGCCGATCGAGGCCTACGAGGACCTCCCGGGCATCGCACGGAAGACCCTCGACGACAGCGTCAGCGAGGCGACCGGTTCCGACGCCCCGGTCGAGATCAGGACCCGGGTGCAGGAGGGTGGCGCCGCCGAGCGCCTGCTGGACGCGGCCCGCGGCGCCGAACTCCTGGTCGTCGGCAGCCGGGGCCACGGCGGTTTCACCGCCGCCCTGCTCGGCTCGGTCGGTCAGCACTGCGTCCACCACGCGCCCTGCCCGGTCGTCGTTGTCCGCCACCCCGAGGACTGACGCGCGCACCCCGTAACCGCCGCGCGGCCGAGTCGCCGACCTGAAAGGAGCGAACCGACCTGCGGCACCGGGGTCGAGCGGGGGCCGAGGTGCCGGCGGCGTGCGTGGGGGGGCGAACCATGCTTGCGATCGAAGCACTGGGGGGCCTGTGGTCGGGTTCTTCGGTCGGAGCCCATGACCGTCGGCGCGGATCGGTCCTTGCGGGGTGTTGGTGGTGTCGGTGGCGCGTTGGTGGATCGGGTGTCCTCGCCTCTGGACCTGCACTCTCCGCCTTCCTAACATGAGCACTGCTCGCATTTTGTGACTCGTGTTGTGTGGAAGGACCCTCATGACGGACCGTTACGACCTCCCCGCCGGCTTCCGCTGGGGCGCCTCCACCGCCGCCTACCAGATCGAGGGGGCGGTCGACGAGGACGGCCGGGGCCCGTCGGTCTGGGACACCTTCTGCGACCGCCCCGGCGCGGTGAAGAACGGCGACAGCGGCCGGACGGCCTGCGACCACTACCACCGCTGGCCCGAAGACATCGCGCTGATGCGTGAACTCGGGCTCGACACCTACCGGTTCTCGCTCGCCTGGTCTCGCGTCCAGCCCACCGGCCGGGGCCCCGTCAACGCCGCCGGGCTCGACTTCTACGACCGCCTGGTCGACGGGCTCCTCGCGGCCGGCATCACCCCGCTGCCCACCCTGTTCCACTGGGACCTGCCGCAGGCGCTGGAGGACGAGGGCGGCTGGATGCAACGGGAAACCGCTTTCCGTTTCGCCGAGTACGCGTCCGTGGTCGCCGACCGGCTCGGCGACCGCGTCCCCGCCTGGATCACCCTCAACGAGCCCTTCGTGCACATGGTCTACGGCTACGCCCTGGGCATCCACGCGCCCGGCCACAGCATGATGCTCGACGCCCTCCCGGCCGCCCACCACCAGCTGCTCGCCCACGGCCTGGCCGCCGCCGAGCTGCGCTCCCGCGGCCTCGACGTCCTGATCGCCAACAATCTGACGCCCGTCCGGGCCGCGAGCTCCGACCCTGCCGACCTGGCCGCCGCCGACGCGTACGACGCGCTGCACAACCGGCTGTTCACGGACCCGCTGCTGCTCGGCCGATACCCCGACCTGTCCGCGTACGGCGTGGGGGAGGATCTGCACGGCAGCGTCCGCGACGGCGATCTCGCGCTGATCGCCGGCCCCGGTCTCGACGGACTGGGCGTCAACTACTACAACCCCACCCGCATCGCCGCCCCCACCGACCCGGGGCTCCCGTTCGCCGAGGCCCCCATCGAGGGCGTCCCCCGCACCCACTTCGGCTGGCCCGTGGTCCCGGACGGCCTGCGCGAACTCCTGCTGCTCCTCCGGGACCGCTACGGCGCCGCGCTGCCCCCGATCACCATCACCGAGAGCGGCTGCTCCACCGACGACACCCTCGACGACACCTTCCGCATCGACTACCTCGCCGGCCACCTCGACGCCCTGGCCCGCGCCGCCGCCGACGGCATCGACGTCCGCGGCTACTGCACCTGGTCCCTGCTCGACAACTTCGAATGGGCGGAGGGCTACAGCCAGCGCTTCGGGCTGGTCCACGTCGACTTCGCGACCCAGAAGCGCACGCCGAAGGCGTCGTACGGGTGGTACCGGGACCTGATCGCTCATCACCGAGGTGCGAATTCCCGGTAGCCGGTCAGTCGGTCAGTCGGGGCGGTGGCGGGTCGGATGACGTCCTGTCATTCGAGCTCGACGACAAGTGAGGCGTAGGACGGGATCATCACCTTCCGGGCGTAGCTGCGCGAAACGATCCGGTACGGGCGCCCCGCCGTGCAGACCGCCTCGACCATCCGGGCGATCTCGGCCCGCGCGACGGGTGCGCCCAGGCACAGGTGTCGGCCGGCGCCGAACCAGAGCTGGCGCGAGCGCGGGTCGTACGGGCGGGTCAGGTCGAAACCGCCGGCCAGGTTGTCGGCTGCGTAGGTGACGAGGAGTATCCGCGCGTCCCTGCGCAGTCGGCGGCCGGCGATGGTGACGTCCGCGCTGACGTGCCGTCCGATCACCGGCGCGGGTGTGGTCACCCGCAGTCCCTCGCGGACCGCGTCGGGGATCAGCCCGGGGTCGGTCAGGAGCGGTTCCTGCTGCTCGGTGTCGTGGATCAGTGCGACCGTGCGGGCCATTGCGCTCGCGGCGGTCTCGGTGCCCGCGACGAGCAGCAGCGAGGCGAGGCCGCCGGCCTCCTCCAGCGTGATCCCGGCTTCGCGGCAGCGGCCGAGCAGGGTGTCGGGTTCGGCACGGGCATAGGCCGCCGGGACGCCGCTGGTCAGCGACTTGACGATTTCCCTGGCCGCTTCGATCCGCTCGGACGGCAGTTCGGTCGAGGCGGCCGTGTCGAGCGCGAGCGCCGCCAGCCGCTCGCCGGCGGCGAAGGTCTCGAGGTAGGCGGAGTCCGGGCTGTCCGAAGGGAGTTGAAGGCCCAGCAGGTCGGTCATCAGGCGGCCGACGACGAGCCGGGCCGCCTTGGCCACGTCGACCTGCCCCCCGGCGGCAAGGCGCGCCGTGACATCGGTGTAGACCGGTCCGGCGGCCCGCTCGACCAGGGCGGCGGAGTTCTTTTCGGTGAACAGGTCCCGGGCGCGTCTGCGCAGGTCCGCGTGCCCGGGGCCGTCGAAGAGCCGGGTGACGTACGGCCCGAGGATCTGTTCCCACAGGTGGCCCACGCCGCCCTCGCCGAGCAGGGTGAAGTGTTCGTGGTCGTTGAGGACGGCCCGGATCAGGGTGGGTTCGCTCGCCACCCAGCCGAGTCGGGGCACCCGTCGGATCGCTCCGAAGGGCGGTGCCATGGCGATCCTGGTCAGTGCCCACAGGGCGGGCCGACTGGCCCGCAGCAGTCTGCTCTCGTGCTGTGCCGCCGTTGTCGCGCGCATCGCCGCCCCCGCTGCCGCCCCCGTTGTCCGTTCGAGGAACCGTACCGTGGCCGGTCCCTGAAATCCCCTATGATTCAAGCGACTTGGGGGAGTCAAGGGTGCGGTGTCGAGGGAACTGGCAGCTGGTCGGGCAAGACGGCGGGACACGGGCGGTGATGGCCGCAGAGGCGACCGGTGGCGCCGATCGGACCGGCCGGCCGAGTCTCGTTCGGCGTCCTCCTCGCGCAGTGGTGAACGTGGTCGAGAGGGAGCATCAGTGACCGACCTGTGGGTGGTCGTGCCGGCCTACAACGAGGAGGCCTCGCTGCCTGCCACTTTGCGCGCGCTGGCGGAGCAGAGCGACGCGGACTTCGAGTGCGTGGTCGTGGACAACACCTCGACCGACCGGACCGCCGAGGTGGTCCGGGAGTTCGCCGTCACCGCCGGCTTCCCGCTGCACCTGATCACCGAGGCGCGCAAAGGCACCGGCGCGGCGGCGGACACCGGGATGCGGTTCGCGATCGAGGCCGGTGCCCGGTACCTGGCCCGCACCGACGCCGACTGCCTCCCGGTACCCGGCTGGACGGCGGCCGTGCGCCGCGGACTGGCCGGTGGGCTGGAACTGGTCACCGGCCAACTGAGGCCGCGCACCGACGAGTTCCGGCTCAAACTGTGGGAGCGGCGGCTGCTGCCGGCGGTGGTCGCGGTAGCGGCGTGGTTCGGCAGGTTCCGGCCCGGCAACCAGGACCCGCAGTACCTCGGCCGGTACTTGATGTGCCCCGGCTGCAACCTGGCCATCACCGCCGACCTCTATCAGCGCTGCGGTGGCTTCCCGCGCACCGCGATCGAGGAGACGCACGAGGACCGCGCTCTGGTGAACCGGGTGCGCAAGCTCACCGGGGCCTACGGGCAGGTCCCGGGGATGACGGTCCACGGTTCGGTGCGGCGGCTGCGCGCGTTCGGGCTGCGCAACACGCTGTCCTGGTACGCGGACCACCGGTACCGGCCGGACGTGGTCGACGTCCGATGAAGCGTCAGGAACACGTCCGGAAGCGACGGGTACGGCCGGCCGCGCACTCATCGGCACGGGTGCCAGGGGCCGGGATGTGCACGGACCACGCACGGCTGGAGACCTGGCTCCGCGCGCTCTCCGCCCGCCGGGTGAAGGCCCTCAGGGCCGGACGGGCGGCATCAGATCGCTCTCGCTGATGGTGTACCTCAGTACGGGGTAGGTGAAATCCGTTTCGTGGTTCTCACGCCGTCGCAGTTGGAAGAATTCGCGTTCTTGCTCATCGTCGGCCGGCACGAGCCGCGTACCCTGCGCGAGGAATGGGTGTCCGTCGTGGAACCGCACGAAGGTCTTTGACGTTCGAAATGTCACCCCCAGCCATTGGTTGTCCGCCGCCGGGACGGGTTTGTCCAGTACGATCTTGTGCCTGAGCCGCCGATTCGAGTCGACGGAGAATATGGCGACACTGTTGTGGGTGAGCGGGATCTCGACCTTCTCGTCACTGGCGCCCTTCGATTCAAAGATCAGCTTTCTCGGCGGGCTCGCTTCGGGGTGCCGATAACAGGAGAAGACGGCGATGAACGAATCGTCGGCCAGATCGAGGGCTTGGTCGGAGTGGCTTCCCATCGTTGTGCAGGAGTTCGTGTAGATCTCCATGAGAGCGTTGTTGAATCCGACCGAAAGCGCCGCGGCTTCCTGAATCTGCTGTGCCAGGCGTTCGTGCACGTCACCGAAGTGCTGCGCCGGGCTGCCGTATCGAGTGGTGGTCCGTACGAGAGGCACGCCGTGCGCCTCATGGACCTTCGTGACCACGGCGCCTCGTCGACCCCTTCCCACCTCTTCCAGGCGGGCCGACGCGGAAAGCTCCGTGAAGAGATTCTCCTCAGTGCGCAGGGTGCACGAGAGGATCTCGTCCGAGATCCTAGGCTCGAGGGGCAAGGTAGTCTCCCGTGTTCATGCTGAAGAGAAGCTCGTCGCCGTAATCGATGAAGGACGAGGTCCTGTTCTCCTCGGCGTACAGCCTTCGCAGTTCTTCCATGCCTGCCGGCGTGGGCGGCTCCATTTCCACCAGATCTCCGGCCGCTTTGAGGAACGTGCGGCCGTTCTTGTGAACGGCTTCGGAGTTCGAACAGCGCACCACGTATCCCAGGCGGGTCGGCAGCAACTCGGCGTCCAGTGGCGGAGGCTGGATTTCATGGGTGTACAGGCGATTGGTGGACAGCGGCATGAAGAACACGGAGCCGGGGTAGAGGGTCAGGCTGAATTGCAGGGGGAGTGCGAATTCGTTGCGCTTCCCGGCCGATTCCTTGAGTCGAAAGCGGAGTCTGGTCAGCCCGCTGGTGCCCCCCACGCCGTAGTCGAATTCGTTCTCGGTCAGGGGGTGCAGCTTGTCGAGCCGGTCGTAGAAGGTGCAGAAGGCCATGATGCCATTGACGGGCATGTCCTTGGTCTTGTCGGCATGGGCCGAGATCCTGGCCTTTGACTGCTTGCGCTCGGCCGTGGCGCCGGCGTTGTGGTAGATCTGAGCGAGGACGTGATTCAGCGCTACCTGGTTCCGGAAGACGGCGGCGGCCTCGCGGTTCAGAGCCTCGACGATGCGCGTGTCGGTCGGGCGAAAGTTCTCGGTCGGCCCCGAGAGGTTCGTGGAGCACCGGAGCAGACGGAAATGCAGTTCCTCACCGTCTCGTGTGACGGGCGTCAGATAGATTCCGCTGCGATGGGCCGTTCCGGGTTTGGTGGACTCCGTCAGGGACTGGAAATCGTGCTCTGCGCGGATTCGTCCGAAGTGATCGGTGTCGAGGTCGAAGAAGCGGCGGTAGTACACGCCGGTGCCGTGTACGCGGACGGGAACCCGGCCGAGGTCGACGAGGGGCCAAGGCCCGTCGGCGTCCTCCGGGTAACCGTGTGACAGCTCCCGGACGACGAACACCCGGGCCGCCGCCCGCAGTCGGTGGGCGCTGATCCCGGATGCGTCGCCGCACAGGTAGACGGTCTTCTGGGCGAGGTCGGGTGAACCGGAAGCGAGTTCCTCCGGCGTGATCGTGGACCCGAAGAAGTCCCGGACCAATTCATGATCCTGCAAGGTCGACGGCGCAACCAAGGTGTTGCCCGAATCGTCGATGCGGGCTTCTTCCGGCCCTGTCGCGTCCATCAAGCCGTACCTGCCATTTCTCACCCCGAGGCACGAACCGGCAGGGCCGACCAGATGGCCTGCCCACCTGTCCGGCCCATTCCATGAACTTCCGAACGGTCTTTTCGTTCGCGCCCTCCACGCGTCTTGGTGGATTGCGTGAAGTCGTTTACGCGGCTGAATCTTGATGCTCTCACGGGGGCCGGACCGTGGGCAACGGGTTCTGCTGCACCGGCAGCGCACGAGTCAGCCGGAGCGCGGTCCGGTGCCGGGCCGCGGTGGCTGGGCGTCGTGGGTGCGGATTTCCGTGGCGGCGCGGTGGAGTTCGGCGAGGACGGTGCGGACGGCCCGGCGTGCGGTGCGTTCCGGGCGGTGGAGGACGTCGATGCGGCGGCGGGCGTGCACTGCGGTGAGTGGCCGCAGGGCGACGTCGGGGTGTTTGCGGGTGGTCCAGCGTGGCAGCAGGGCCAGGCCGCCGCCGGCGGCGACGAGTTCGGCGACCACGGTGAATTCGTTGACGCGGTGGACGATGTCGAGGCGGCGGTTGGCGACGGCGGCGATGGCTTCGACGGTGGACATGAGCGGGAAGCCGTCGTGGACGGTGATCCAGGGCTGGTCGGCGACGTCCTGCGGGGTGAGGACGGTCTTGGTGGCGAGCGGGTGGCCGGTCGGCAGGGCGACGTCGAGTGGTTCCTGGAGCAGGGTGTTCGCGGTGACGGTGCGGGGCCAGGGCGGGCCGTGGTCGAGGCGGTGGGCGAGGACGAGGTCGTAGTCGCGGGTGAGGACGGGGAAGCGTTCCTGGGCGACGTCCTCGTCGGCGAGGCGGAGCCGCGGTCGGCCCGGCCCGGCGAAGCTGCGCAGCAGCAGGGGGAAGAAGGTGGTGGCCGCGCTGTGGAACGCCGCCAGCGAGACGTTGCCGTCGGGCTGGTCGGCGAACTCGTCGACGCTGTGCCGGGCCCGGGCCAGGGCCGTCTCCACCTCGACGGCCGCGCGGGCCAGGGCCTTGCCGGCTTCGGTCAGCACCACCCGGCGTCCGGCGCGTTCGGTGAGCGGGACGGGCAACGAGCGTTGCAGCAGGCGCAGTTGCTGGGAGATCGCGGACGGGGTCACGTGCAGGGCCGCGGCGACCGCACTGACGCTGCCGAGTTCTCCCAGTTCCCGCAGGATCCGGAGTTGCCGCTCGTCCATGGACGGACAGTGTAGGGCCGCTACAGCTTCGTTTGAGGAGCTCGTGATGGTCTTCAACGTCCTGGTGGTGCAGCGTGAGGGCATGCCTTCTGCACGCCGTGTCGATGTGGTGCTGTTCCTGATCGCGCTGGTCTGGGGTTCCAGCTACCTGGTGGCCAAGACGACCACCGGTGCGCTCCCCGTCACCGGCGTGCTGTTCGCGCGGTACGCGATCTCGGCACTCGCCTGTGCAGCTCTGCTGCTCACCGCCCGTCGCGGGGCGCGCCGTTGGACCCGCGCGGAGGTCCGTGCCGGGGTGCTGCTGGGAGTCACGCAGGCGGCGGTCCTGGTGTTGGAGACCTACGGCGTCGCGTACACCAGCGCCGCGAACGCCGGACTGATCATCAGTCTGACCATCGTGCTGACACCGCTGCTGGACCGGACGACGGGCAGTCGCGGGCTGCCCTGGACGTTCTTCGTCGCCGCCGGCCTGTGCGTGCTTGCCGTCGGGCTGCTCACCGCCGGCACCGGGCTGCACGCCCTGCGGTCCGGTGACGCCCTGGTGCTCGCCGCCGCTGTGGTGCGGGCCGGGCACGTGGTGCTCGTCGGGCGGCTGACCGCCCGGAGCCCGATGGACCCGCTCCACCTGACGACCGTTCAGACCGTCGTCGGCTCGGCGTTGTTCCTGGTGCCTGCCGCCACCCGGCTGCCCGAACTGGCCGGCGGCAGCGTCGGCACCTGGTCGCAGCTGGTCTATCTCGCCCTGTTCTGCAGCGTGTTCGCCTTCCTCGCCCAGACCTGGGCGGTGCAGCGCACCTCCCCCGGTCGGGCCAGCCTCCTGCTGGGCACCGAACCGGTCTGGGCCGTCGTGATCGGGATCGGTCTCGGCGGCGAACGGCTCACCGTGTGGGCCGCCCTCGGCGCCGTGCTCATGATCGCCGGAACGTACTGGGGCCAGGCCGTTGAACGCTCCCACCGCACCGGCATCGCGCGCGAGCGGCGGCGGGTCGGGACGGCCGAGGCCGGGACGGCCCACGGGTGACCTACCGCGCGGGCGTTGAGGACCGCTCGGTGCGGCTGGCCGTGATGCGCTCGGCGGCCAGGGCGCGGGCCCGGGCGGGGTCGTTGCCGGTGAGGCGGGCGAGGATGGTGGCGAGGGGCCTGATCCGGCCGAAGCCGCCCCAGTGGCCTTCGGGGATTTCGGTGGGGAAGACCCAGATCCGCGCGGGGTCGCGGGGCCAGGCGCCGTCCTCGGCGTCGAGGATGGCCTCGGTGACGTCGGCGACGACGCCCGCGCGCTTGGCGGCGTCGAGTTGTCCCTCGGGGACGGACGGGACGACCTTGTAGTGCGGGGCGTCCGCGGGCCGGCCGCCGATGTAGACGGCGGCGGGGCGGTGCAGGAAGAGCCAGGACGCGGAGCGGGTGACCGGGTCGGCGGGGTCGAAGCCCTCGTGACGGATCAGGATTTCGGTGATCCGGTCGAGCAGCACCGCCTCGGCCTCCGGGCGCAGCGCGCCCTGCGGGATGTGGACATCGAGCATCGGCATGGCCATGGCCTCCTGGATTTATTTTCTCAACTCAGGTGGCTTGGAGCCTAGTCGGAGCTGGCTGGAGATTGTCAACCCAGGTGGGCGCGGAGGGCTAGGATCGAGGGATGACGGAGCACCAGGAGCG
This sequence comes from Kitasatospora sp. NPDC004614, assembly GCF_042873675.1. Lineage (NCBI taxonomy): Bacteria > Bacillati > Actinomycetota > Actinomycetes > Kitasatosporales > Streptomycetaceae > Kitasatospora > Kitasatospora sp. NPDC004614. The sequence continues at coordinate 53,287 of NZ_JBIALR010000022.1, read as the reverse complement.
CCAGGAGCAGCAGGAACAGCGGCGGATCGACCCGGCGAACTGCTCGATGGGGCGCGCCCTGGCGGTGGTCGGCGAACGCTGGTCGCTGCTCATCGTGCGCGAGGCCCTCGACGGGGCGAGTCGGTTCGGGGACTTCCGGGCCCGGCTCGGCATCGCCAGCAACCTGCTCTCCACCCGGCTCGACGGCCTGGTCGAGGCGGGCGTGCTGGAGCGCGTGCCGTACCGGGAGCCCGGTGACCGGCAGCGGTTCGAGTACCGGCTCACCGCGAAGGGGGCGGACCTGCGGCCCACCGTGATCGCCCTGCTGGAGTGGGGGGACAAGTACCTCGCCGACGAGCAGGGGCCGTCGGTCGTCGTCCGGCACCGCGGCGCCGAGGGGGACGGGTGCGGCGAGCCGGTCACCCTCGTTCTGGCCTGCGCCGGCGGCCACACCCGGCTGCCGCCCGGCGAGGTCCAGCGCTCTCCCGGCCCGGGTGCCCGCTTCCTGCCCGGCGACTGACGTGACGTCAGTGATGGTGTGGATCAAGGCAGTTGGCCCGCAGGGTGAGGTGGCGGGGCTTTGCCAAGTCTTGGGTAGAGTGAGTGCCTTGACCGGTAGGCGCCCTTCGGCGCGCCCGGGGCGTTCGGGGCGAGCATCCCCGGGATTTCCGATTGCGGTGACTTCGCCACACGGAAAAGTCACCGCTGCGAGATGAGGCAGCAACGATGACTGGATCCGCACGGCAGAACGACACCATCGACGTGGTGGGCGCGCGTACCAACAACCTCCGCGATGTCACGGTGAGAATCCCCAAGGGGCAGGTGGTCGCCTTCACGGGCGTGAGCGGCAGCGGGAAGACCTCGCTGGCGATCGACACCATCCACAGCGAGGCGCAACTGCGCTACCTGGAGGGTCTTTCGCCGTTCGTGCGGCAGTACATCACGCAGCGGAACCGGCCGAAGGTGGACCGGATCCTGGGGCTCGGCGCGACCCTGGCGGTCGATCAGCGGCGGCTGAACCGCAATCCGCGGTCCACGGTGGCGACGATCACCGGGATCGACGGTCACCTCGGGCTGCTGTACTCGCGGCTGCCGGGGATCGGGCCGGATGCGGAGGGGCTGCCCGAGCACCTGTCGACCGCGCACTTCGACCGTCACTCGCCGGAGGGAAACTGCCCCAACTGCCATGGTGTGGGCGGGCGCTGGCAGGCGCAGGTGGAGCTGGTCATCACCGATCCGGACCGGCCGCTGTTCGACGGGGCGTCGCCCTGGTACGCCAAGTGGCGCTCCGGCGAGCACGCGTTCGTCCCGGCGCTGGCCGAGAAGCGCGGGGTGGACCTCAAGCAGCCGTGGCGGGAGCTGCCGGAGGAGTTCCGGCACTGCGTGCTGTACGGCACGGGTGACGAGGTGATCGAGGCGACCGTCGACATGCCGAACAAGAACGAGTCGGCGTCGTGGACGTACACCTCCACCCAGCCGCTGCGCGGCGCCCTCGCGGAGGTGGAGCGGGTCTTCGCGAACGCCAGTACGCCGAGCGCCAAGCAGCGGTATCTGCCGTACATGCGCAAGGTCGCGTGCGAGGCCTGCGGCGGCACCGGGTACGGCGACGCGGCGCGGACGATCCGGCTGGGCGGGCTCACCTACCCCGAGCTGCTGGAGGTGGACGTGCGGGCGGTCCGTCAGTGGGCCGGTGACGTGGTGGCCCAACTGGGCGCGGCGCAGCGGGAGGTGGGCGAGCCGCTGCTGCTGGACCTGGTCCGCCGGCTGGGCGTGCTGGACCGCCTCGGCCTCTCGCACCTCCAGCTGACCCGGAGCGCGGCCACGCTGTCCGGCGGCGAACTCCAGCGGACGCGGCTGGCCGCGCAGTTGAGCACCGAGCTGAGCGGGATCATCTTCGTCCTGGACGAGCCGGGTACCGGCCTGCACCCGGCCGACAAGGCGCATCTGCTGGACATCGCACTGGAGTTGCGCGAGGCCGGGAACACCGTGCTGCTGGTCGAGCACGACCCGGAGCTGATCGCCCGGGCCGACTGGGTGGTGGACATGGGTCCGGGCGCGGGCCGGCTCGGCGGCGAGGTGATCGTGTCGGGCAAGCCCGCCGAGGCGGCCGCGCACCCGTTGTCGCTGACCGGCCGCTACCTGGCCGGGGACGGTCCTCGGCTGCGGCGCGAGCGCCGTCCGGTCGGCGAACGGTCGGGCTGGGTCGAGCTGCACGGGCTGCGCGCGCACAACGTGACGGCGGAGCGGGTCCGGTTCCCGGTCGGGCGGCTCACCTGCCTGACCGGCGTCAGCGGCAGCGGGAAGAGCAGCCTGCTCGGCGCGCTCGGCGCGGGCGTCGAGGCGGCGCTGAGCGGCGAGGCGGCCGAGACCGTGCGCACGGTGAGCGGCACCGACGCGTTCAGCTGGGTCGCCGTGGTCGACCAGGAGCCGATCGGCCGCACCCCGCGCTCCAACCCGGCCACCTACAGCAAGGCCTTCGACCTGGTGCGCAAGCTGTTCGCGGAGACCGAGGAGGCCCGCCGGCGCAAGGTCAACGCCTCCTGGTTCTCGTTCAACACCGCGAACGGCGGCCGCTGCGAGGTGTGCACGGGGTACGGGCGCAAGCTCGTCGACATGCACTTCCTGCCGGACGTGTGGGTGGTGTGCGACGAGTGCGACGGCCGCCGGTACAAGCCGGAGGCACTGGAGATCACCTACCAGGGCCTGACCGTCGACGGCGTGCTGGAGCTGACCATCGCCGAGGCGGTCAAGCGGCTGACCGGCCCCAAGCAGCTCGCCGAGACGCTGGAGGCCCTGGAGCGGGTCGGCCTCGGCTACCTGCAACTCGGCCAGAGCGCGACCGAGTTGTCGGGCGGTGAGGCGCAGCGGCTGAAGCTGGCGTCCGCGATCCAGCGCGGCTCGGCGAAGGGCAAGGCCGGTCTGGTGGTGCTCGACGAGCCGGTCTCGGGCCTGCACCCGTCCGACATCCAGCGGATGGTGGACGCGTTCGACGTCCTGCTGGACTCCGGCAACACCGTGGTCGTCGCCGAGCACGACATCCCGGTGGCCGCGTCGGCGGACTGGGTGATCGACCTCGGGCCGGGCGCGGGCCCGGCCGGCGGGGCCGTGGTGGCGGAGGGCACGCCGGAGGACGTCGCGCGGGCCGACACGCCGACGGCGGGCTTCTTCCGCCGGTACATGGCCGGTGAGCCGCTGCTGGGCTGAGCGGAGCGGGCGGGCTCGGCGGCTCCGGCGCCGCCGGGCCCGGCCGGTCAGGGGCGGGGAACGGTCAGCGTGATGACGGTGATGTCCGGCTCCGCGCCCAGGCGCACCGGCGGGCCCCAGAAGCCGGTGCCGCGGGTGACGTAGAGCAGGGTGTCACCGAACCGGTGCAGCCCGGCGACGGCCGGATTGGCCAGCCGCGACAGGTGGTTGAACGGCCACAGCTGGCCGCCGTGGGTGTGGCCGGACAGCTGAAGGTCGACGCCGTGCTTCACCGCCTCGTGGACCTGCACCGGCTGATGGGCGAGCAGCACCACGGCCCGGCCCGGGTCGCGGCCGTCGAGCGCGGCCGCGTAGTCGGGGCCGAGTCCCTCGTCGGTGCCGCTGGCGTCGTTCACGCCCGCGAGGTCGAAGCCGGGCAGTGCGACGCGTTCGTTCACCAGCGGGCGCAGCCCGAGGCCGCGGACGAAGTCGATCCACTGCCGGGCGCCCGAGTAGTGCTCGTGGTTGCCGGTGACGAAGTACGCGCCGTACGGCGCGCTGAGCCGGGCGAGCGGCGCCACCTCCGGCCCGAACTCGGCCACGCCGGCGTCCTCGACCAGGTCGCCGACGACGGCGATCAGGTCGGGCCGGGTGCCGTTGACCAGGTCGGCGATCTGCCGGGCGCGGGCGCGGCCGACCAGGCTGTTGAGGTGGATGTCGCTGACGACCGCGATCCGGAAGCCGTCGGCCCGCGGGTCGAGCCGGGCCAGCGGAACGGTCAGCCGCTTGATGGTGGGCGGGCCGAGGGCGGTGGCCGCGCCGTAGCCGACGGTCGCGGCCGCGGCGGCGCCGGCGGCCAGCGCGAGCGAGCGGTTGACGAACAGCCGGCGGGACGGGTCCAGGCCGGGGGCGCCGCGGCGGGCGGCGCGCAGCAGCAGCGGGCGGACGGCCTCGGCGACCAGCAGCGCGAAGCCCAGGTACAGGATCCCGGCCATCCACACGAAGCCCGGCCAGCCGACGGCCTGCGCCAGCGGCTTCGGCAGCGCGCCGTCGGCCGGCGGAGCGGCCACCAGCAGCAGGCCGAGCAGCACCAGCAGCGCCGTCCCGGCCCGGCGCGGCCAGCCGCGGGGGGCGGTGGTGTCGCGGACGACGCGCCGCCACACCCAGTAGTGGACGGCGGCGAGGGCGGGGACCACGAGGGCGGTGAAGAGCGCGGAGGACACGGCGGACTCCCGGCCCGGATCAGCGGGCGGCCGGCGCCGGCGTACCGCACCAGCGGCGCAGTGCCGCGGCCAGCCCGTCGTCCGCCACCGGCCCGGCCCAGGCGACGTAGCCGTCCGGCCGCACCAGGACGTACCGGGGCCACCCGCCGCCGAGCGGTTCGGCGAGCACGCCCGTGCGCAGCCGGTCCGCCCACGGGGCGGCGGCCGGCGGGCAGTTGTCGGTGCCGAGCAGGACGAACCCGCCGTCGCGGAACAGCCCGTAGAGGGGGCCCTGCGGCGAGGCGAGCGGCCGGTCCGGGACGCGTCGGCCGGCCCACCGGCCCTGCCCGCCGGACGGGTAGCGCAGGCGCAGGCCCGACAGGTGCTCGACGTTGAGCCGGTGCACCGGGCGGATCCGCATCGACCACATGGCGGCCCGGCGCATCAGGCGGGCCGTCGCGCTGTCCGAGGTCTCGAAGCGGAACGACAGGTCGGTCTTGCGCAGCGTCTCCGCCGCGATCGGGTGCCGCTCCGCCTCGTAACTGTCGATCAGCTCCTCCGGCGCCCACCCGGCGAGGACGGCCCGCAGCTTCCAGCCGAGGTTGAACGCGTCCTGGATACCGGTCTGCAACCCCTGCCCGCCGGACGGGATGTGGGTGTGCGCCGCGTCCCCCGCCAGCAGCACCCGGCCGACCCGGTAGCGCTTCGCGTGCCGCTGCGAACTGCGGAAACGCGACAGCCACAGCGGGCTGTGCAGGCCGATGTCCGTCCCGAGGACGGCCGCGCAGCTCTCGCTCAGGTCCTCCAGGGTCAGCGGCTCGTCCGCGGGAACGGAGAACTTCTGCCGGTCGAGCACGATCACCCGGTAGGTGCCGTCCTGGAACGGGAACAGCGCCGCCATCCCGCGCCGGGTGATCCGCGCGTACTCGGCCGGGCCCGGCGGGTTCGACAGCCGGGCGTCGCCCATCATCAGCGACTCGTCGTAGTGCCAGCCGTCGTACTCGACGCCGATCACCTGCCGGACGGTGCTGTTGACGCCGTCGCAGCCGACGACGTACCGCGCCCGTTCGACCCGCGGGCCGTGCGGGCCGGTCAGCTCCACCTCGACGCCGGTGTCGTCCTGGCGCAGCCCGGTCAGCTCGGTGCCGGGCAGCAGCACCGCGCCGGCCTTCTCGGCGGCGAGCTGCAGGGCCTCCTCGGTCCGGGTCTGCGGGATGGACAGGCTGAACGGGAAAGTCGTGTCGAGCAGGCCGTAGTCGAGGTGGCCGTCCTCGTTGCCGAGCGGCGGGTGCGGGCACTCCCGGCCCCACTTCAGCACGTCGTCGGCGCGCCCGCGCATGTCCAGCAGCTCCAGCGTGCGCGGCTCGACGGTGCAGGCCCGGGACAGCGGGCTGCGGCCGGCGCGCTTGTCGACGACGTGGCAGGAGATGCCGAAGGCGGCGAGCTCCGCCGCGAGCGCCAGTCCGGTGGGGCCGGCGCCGACGACGAGCACCTGGGGGGAGGGCGGCATCTGCTGACTCCTACGGATCGGCGGGGCGGACCGGAGGCGGCGGCGCGCCGGCAGGTGGGACCGCTGCCGGCGCGCCGCCGCCCGATCAGTTAAGGCGGCCGCTCACGGCGGGCGCAACGGGCTGAGATCGGGGTGAGAGTTGCCGGAGAGCCGGGGTCGGCACGGTGAGAGCGGTTCGTGAACCGGATTGAGAACGGCGGCCGTTAGCGTGGCGGCCGATCAAGTGGTGCGCAGGTGGAGTGCATGTCGTCGAGGCCGTCCGGGCGTCCGGGCCGCCCAGTTCGCGGGAGTTGTCGCGCCATGACCGCTGAAACGTCGTCGCCGGCGGGTGTGCCGGACGCCGAGGACCTCGAAGCGCTGCTGGGCATCCGGCACTTCGAGACGCTGCTGCTGCGGATGTTCTCCGAGGGCCGGCTGAACGGGACCACCCACACCTGCCTCGGCCAGGAGTACGTCCCGGTGGCCCTCGCGCCGCTGCTGGCCGAGGACTTCGTGCTGAGCAACCACCGCGGCCACGGCCACTACCTGGCGCTGTTCCGCGACCCGGCCGGCCTGCTCGCGGAGATCACCGGCCGTGCGGGCGCGGTGTGTTCGGGCGTCGGCGGCAGCCAGCACATCCGGCGCGGACGCTACCTGTCGACGGGCGTGCAGGGCGAGAGCCTGCCGCTCGCCGTCGGGCTCGGCCTGCACTGCAAGCGGGTGGGGGACGGCCGGATCGCCGCCGTGTTCACCGGCGACGGCACCTGGGGCGAGGGCGCGGTGTACGAGGCGCTCAACATGGCCGTGCTGTGGCAGGTGCCGGTGCTGGTGATCGTCGAGCACAACGGGATCGCCCAATCCACGCCCACCGAGCTCCAGTTGGCGGGCAGCATCGCCGACCGCGCCGCCGCGTTCGGGCTGGACTTCCTGGAGATCACCGGCCACGACATCCCCGCGATCCGCGCTCGACTGGCCCCGCTGGTCCGCCGCGTACGGGAGCAACACCGGCCCGCCGTCGTGCAGTTCACCACCCGCCGGCTCGGCCCGCACAGCAAGGGCGACGACACCCGGCCGGACGCGGACGTGGCCGCGCTGTGGGTCGACGACTGGCACCGGGAGCTGGCCGAACGGCTCGGCGAGCCGTTCCGGGAACTCGACGAGCTGATCCGCGCCGACCTGGAGCAGATGGCCCGCGAAGTCGAGGCGCGGCCACCGTCCGTGTGGACCGCGGCGGGCCCCGGCACGGCCGACGCGCAGGCATGACACCGGACACGAGGAGCTGGGTGGTACCGATGACCGAACTGACCGACCTGGTGGCCGACGTGCTCCGGATCCCGGCCACCGAGGTGACCGAGGAGACCGGCGCCGCGACCACCGCGGCCTGGACCAGCCTGACCCAGGTGCAGATCGTCGCCCGGGTGGAACAGGAGTACGGCCTGCGGCTCACCGCCCGGGAGGCGCGGGCCTGCCGCTCCGTCCGCGCGCTGCGCGACGTGCTCGCCCGCGACGGACGGGAGAAGGCGTCATGACCGGGCCCGCACCCCGCGTAGTGGAGGCGCTCAACCGGGCCCTGCACCGGCTCTTCGACGAACGGCCCACCCTCCACCTGCTCGGCGAGGACGTCCTCGACCCCTACGGCGGCGCCTTCAAGGCGACCCGCGGCCTGTCCACCCGCCACCCCGACCGGGTGCTGACCACACCGCTGAGCGAGGGCGGCATCGCGGGCGTCGCCGGCGGGCTGGCCCTCGCGGGCGACGAGGCCGTGGTCGAGATGATGTTCGGCGACTTCGCCGCGCTCGCCTTCGACCCGGTGCTCAACCTGATCTCCAAGTCGGTGACCATGTACGGCGAGCGGGTGCCGATGCCGGTCGTGGTCCGCTGCCCGGTCGGCGGCAACCGCGGCTACGGGCCGACGCACAGCCAGAGCGTGCAGAAGCACTTCCTCGGCATCCCGAACCTGGCGCTGTACGAGACGACGCCGTTCCACGACCCGTACGCGCTGCTGAAGGAGGGCCTCGACCGGGGCCCGTCGATGCTGTTCGAGGACAAGGTCCTCTACACCCGCCGGCTGTACCGCGACGGCGTGGTGGACGGGCACTTCGCCTTCCAACTGCTCGGCGGCCCGGCCGGATGGGCGCACGTCGCGCCTGCGGACGGCGGCCCCGCCGACGTCGTGCTGCTCTGTCCGGGCGGCATGGCGCACCGGGCCATCGAGGCCGCGCACCTGCTGCGCGAGCGCGGCGCCACCGTCCACCTGCTGGTCCCGGCACGGCTGCACCCGCTGGACCTGGAGCCGGTGCTGCCGCTGATCACCGGCGCCCGGCTGGTTGCCGTGGCGGAGGAGAGCACCGAGGGCGGCACCTGGGGCGCCGACGTCGCGGCCCGGATCCACCGGCAGGCGTGGGCGGAGCTGCGCGCCCCCGTGCTGCTGCTCTCCTCGGCCGACTCGGTGGTGCCGACCGCGCCGCACCTGGAGGCCGAGGTGCTGCTCGGGGCGGCGCGGATCGCGGCGGAGCTGGGCCGGGCGCTGCCCGAGGTCACGCCAACTCCGTTGAGGCCGGAGGCTGTTGAGGAAGCCGGGCGGCTCGCCGGGGTGCCGGTGGTGATGCCGAAGCTCAACAACAACGACACCGCCTACCTGGTCCTGGAGTGGCACGTCCCCGACGGCGGGTACGTCGAGGAGGGCGAGCCACTGCTGGACGTGGAGACCTCCAAGGCCGTCGAGGAGATCACCGCCCCCGCGTCGGGGTACCTGCGGGTGCTCGCGCAGACCGGCAGCGAACTCGGGGTGGCGGAGCCGCTGGCCGAACTGTTCGCCGCGCCGCAGGACGAACCGGCTCCGGCCGAACTCCCGGCCGAGGAACCGGAGTCGGCCGCGCCCGCCGACCGCACCTACCGGCTGGACCGGGTCCAGCAGGGCACCGCGGCCGTCGTCACCCGGGCCCACCGCGAGGTGCCCGCCGCGTTCGCCGCCGTCGAGGTGCGGGTGGACGCGGCGCTGGAACGGCTCCGGGCGGTGTCCGAGGAGACCGACGCCGAGGTAGGCCTGCCCGAACTGCTGGTCCGGGCGGTGGCCGCCGCCCGGCCCGCCTTCCCGCACCTGTTCGGCACCCTGCTGGACGAGCGGACCGTGGAACTCGCCGAACGCGCCGACATCGCCGTCACCGTCGACACAGGGAACGGCCTCTACACGCCCGTCCTGCGCGACTGCGCCGCCCGACCGCTCGCCGAACTCGCCGACGACCTCATGGAGTTCAGGCTCAAGGCCTACCGGGGCGAGTTCACCGCCGGCGAGCTCTCCGGCGGCGCCCTCACCGTCTCGCTGAACCTCGAACCCGGCGTGCTGCTGGTCCGGCCGATCGTGATGTGGCCCCAGCTGTGCATGGTCTCGATCGCCGGCCCGGTGCGCCGCCTCGTCCCGTCCGACGACGGGCCGGTGGCCGCGAACGTCGTCACCCTCGGCCTCGCCCACGACCACCGGGTGGTCAACGGCCGGGACGCCGTCGCGTTCCTGCGCACCGTCGCCGAGGGCCTGAGCGACCCCCAGCAACTCGCCAAACTCACCGAATGAACCAGACCAGGAGAGGAGTGCCAGTGGACTACGGGTTGACCGCCTTCGGCGTCGCCACCGGGGAGAAGGCCGCCGTCCGGGACGTCGTCGCCGAATACACCGAGGACGTCGAGCGCGTCCTCGGCTACGGCTACCGGCACATCCACCGGGCCCGGCCCGAGGTGAGCGTCACCGACCTGGCGATCGAGGCGGGCGCGAAGGCCCTCGCGGGTGTCGAGCCGCGCGACGTGGACCTGCTCGTCGTCGCCCTCACCGACCTGGCCGACCACCTGTACTGGGACGCGGCGGCCCGGGTCCAGTGGGCCCTCGGTCTGAGCCGGGCCGAGGCCGTGCTGGTCGACCAGGGCTGCGTCGGCGGCGTCACCGCCCTGGACACCGTGGCCGGACGCTTCGCCACCCACCCCGACTACCGCACCGCGCTGGTGATCGGCGCCAACCGGACCGTCGACGCCTACTGGAACCGCCTCGACACCCACTCGCTGCTGTTCTCCGACGGCGCCGCCGCGGCCCTCGCCGTGCGCGGCGCGCCCGGCCTGCGCTGGCGGGCCTCCTACGCGGAGAGCGACGGCCGCTACGCCGACTTCTTCCGGATGGACATCGGCGGCGCCCGCCGGCCCTTCGCGCCCGGCACCGAGACACCCGCCGTGCGCGACGCGTGGGACGTCGTCGAGCACTTCGGCAACGACGCCGAGGAAGTCGCCGCGTTCGCCGAGGAGATCGACGAACGCACCGCCCGCGCCGTGCACCGCGCCTGCCGCCGGGCCGGCTGCGCCGAGGAGGACCTCGCGCGGCTCGTCCTGCTCAACGACAACGCCCGCGTGCTCGCCGCACAGGCCGCACTGGTCGGCGTGCCGCTGGAGCGCACCAACGCCGAAACCGCCGCCGAGAACGGGCACTTCGGCGCGGCCGACCACCTGTTCTGCCTGGCCAGGCTGGAGGAGACGGGCGCACTCGCGCCCGGCGACCTCGTCGCGCTCGCGGCCAACGGCCGGGGGATGCACTGGGCCTGCGCCGTCCTCGAACGCTGACCCGCACGAACCTCCCACCCGCTCACCGGACAGATCGGAGCGAACCACCCCATGGACCGTCCCCGCGCCCGGAACGTCCTCACCGCGGCAGCCGTCGCCGCCGCCACCCTGACCCTGGCCTCCTGCTCGACCGCCACGCCCGCCACCGACCAGGCACACCCCGACGAGCCACCGGCCTGCCAGATGCTGCGGCCCGTCTCCGTCGAACTCGGCCTCGGCGAACCCTCGGTGAGCGGGCTGAGCGACCGCGGCTGTTCCTCCTACAAGTACCGCTTCGGCACCCTCACCCTGATGCTGGACGACCGCCCGCTCGCCGACGCCGCCACCGGCGACGGCACCCGGACGGAACTGCAGTTCCACGGCAAATCCGCGGTGATGCTGATGGGCGCCCTGAACGGCGTCTGCAAGGTGTTCTTGGACAGCGGCGAGCACTCCAGCATCGAGCTGCGCCTCGGGCGCACCACCGCGATGACGCCGCAGGTGTGCACCGACGTGAAGACGGCGGCCGAGAAGGTCGCCGCCCGGCTGCCGGGCGCCGTTTCCTGACCCGCGGGTACACCGTGGCCCGGTCGCCGAAGTCGGCGGCCGGGCCACGGTGTGTTTCGGGGGCTCAGTCCAGCGAGCGGGTGACGGACACCATCGCCGCCTCGCCGAACGCGGCCACGCCGAGGGCCGGCGGGCGCGGCCCGGCGAGCGGTGTGCCGTCCGGTGCGGGCAGGCCCGGGGTGCGGTCGATGACCTTCAGCGTGGCCGGGCCGGGCCCGAGGTCGAGCAGCAGCCCGGCGCCCTCCGCCGGTACCCGGTGGATCCACAGTTCCCACGGCGGGTTCCCGGCCGGGGTGTCCGCGTGCCACCCCGGCACGCCGTCGAGCGCGTAGCCGCGCACCGCCGCGCCCGTCACCAGCAGCACCAGCTCGGGGGCGCCGCGCTTCGACACCGCCCGGACGGAGACCCGCCGCCCGTCCCCCGGCCCGCCCGGGACGGGCGTCACGGTGACCTCCGGCGCCGCGAGCGGCAGCACCGGCGCCCCGGCCCGCCGGACGGGGACGCGCCAGCCGGGCCAGAGGTCGGCGACGGAGACCGGATCGGGGTCCGGCAGCAGCCGGTCGCTCCAGGCGTCCGGCGGCGAGTCGCTCAGCCAGGTGGCGGTGCCCCGGTCGGCGTCCAGCAGGTACAGCGCGTTCGCCCGTTCCCGGTACGGCTGCGGCGGCGGGATCAGCGCACCGGCCGCGAGGACGGCGGCGGCGACGAGCGCCGCCGCGGCCGGAACCAGCGGCCGGGCGCGCCGGGGCAGCGGCGGCAGGACGGGCGGCAGCAGGGCCGTCATCAGGGCCGCGACCGCCACCGGCACGGCCACCAGGCCGAGCCCGAGGGCGTCGGTGAGCAGTGGCACGAGCGGGACGACCAGCAGGCCGAGCGGGAGGACGGCGAGCGCGGCGCCCGCCACCCGTCCGGCCACCGTCGCACCGGCGCGGGAGGTGAGCAGGGCGGCGGCCGCGACCAGCCCGAGCGCGGGCCAGGTGAACACGTGGCTGCCGCCCGGCAGGACGACGGCGGAGGCGCAGGCCAGCAGCACCCAGAGCGCGATCGCCCCGGCGGCCTGGTGGCGGGCGTCGATCCGGCGCCGGGCGAGCAGCGTGGCGGCCGCGCCCAGGGCGAGGGTGAGCAGCAGGAACCCGGCGAGCGCGAGGCCGTGGTCCGCGATGTCGCCGTAGGCGCCGAACTCGGCGTGCCGGGAGGCCACCAGGGGTGCCAGCGCGAACGCGGCGCCGGCGGCGAGCAGCAGCTGGCCGAGGGCCAGCGCCAGCCCGGCGGCGGTCCGGGCGAGCGAGAGGCCCGCCCGGGCGCGCAGCCGCAGCAGCAGGAACAGCCCGAGGGCCGCGGTGGCGAGCGCGGCGGGCAGTGCGGCGCCGGCCGGGTAGGCGAGGTACAGGCCGGCCGCCTGGAAGTAGACGGAGTCGCCGGAGGGCGGGTGTGCGAGGTCGGCGGAGCCGAGGGCGCGGGCCAGGCCGAGCGCCTGTTCGCCCTGGTGCTGGACGGTCGCCGGGTCGACCCGGTCGGGGGTGTCGTCGGCGCTGTGGTACGCCGTGTAGCCGTCCAGGTAGGCCAGGTTGAGGCCCTGGTGGCCGGCCTGCTTGAAGACGGTGAAGTCGGTGAGGTTGGGCAGGTAGCCGTAGGCGGCGTCGAGCAGCGAGCTGGTGCGGGCGGACGGCACGTGGCCGGCGAGCGTGTCGACCAGCCAGGCGGCGTCGGGGCCGGTCTCGAACATCAGACTGGGGCCGCGACTGCCGCGGGCCTCGAAGTTGAGCACCAGCGCGTCGGGCGGCAGGAAGTCCGGGGCGTCCACCAGGGCCCGGGAGCCGAGCAGGCCGCTCTCCTCGGCGTCGGTGAAGACGAACAGGACGTCGTTGCGGGGCGCCGGTCCGGCGCGCAGTGCGCGGGCGGTCTCCAGCAGGACCGCGACCGGGACCCCGGCGTCGTTGGCGCCGGGGCCGGCCTCGGTGGAGTCGTAGTGGGTGACCAGGGCGATGGGCCGGGTGTTCGCGGAGCCCGGCAGCCGGGCGACCACGTTGTCCACCCGCAGTCCGGCGTAGCGGGAGTCGGCGCCGGTGGGGGAGAGGTCGGGCATGTGGGCGACGGACGAGCCGGTCTGCACCCGGGTCTCCAGGCCGAGTTCGGTGAGCTTGCGGACCAGGTCCGCGCGGACCTGGGTGTGGGCGGGGGAGCCGCTGGGGCGCGGCTCGGTGGCGATCGCGCGGACCTGGTCGACGGCGCGGGCGGCGGAGAAGCTCAGGGCGGGCGCGTTCTCGTCGCGCGGGGCGGGCAGCCGGTCCTGCCAGGCGGTCAGGGCCGCGCAGAGCGCGGCGAGGACCAGGACGGTGACGGGGAAGGCCCAGCGGGCGGCCGGCGCGGGCGAGCCGCGGCGGGGCGGGCCGGGCGGCGCCCCGGTGGGGGTGACGGGTTCGACCGGCGTGAGGTCAGACCGCTTGACTGTCATAGACGGTGGGCTCCTCGCGGCGGCGGTACGGTCGGTGGCTGTCATGGGCGGGCTCGCGCCGGTGGAACACGGCGTCGGCGATCTGCTCGGCGACGTCCCGGCCGATCGCGGCGCCGAGTTCGGCCTCGGCGCGCTGCCGGGCGTGGTCGCGGACGAGCGGGTTGAACGCGTACTGGGGGCCGTCGGCGACCTCGCCGGGGGCGACGGTCAGCAGGTGCTGGCCGACCAGCTGGTCGAGCAGCCGCTGGGTGTCCTCCTCCGGCCGGTCGGCGACGGCGTAGGCCACGTACTCCGGGATGGAGGCGAGTTCGCACAGGCTGAGCCGCAGCCAGAGCCGGTAGCCGCCGAGCGGCAGCTGGTCGAGGGTGGAGGCCAGCCGGGCGCCCATGTCCAGGGAGCCGATGGAGAGTTCGGCGATCCGGTCGCGGCTGCCGGTGAGCCGGTCGACGAAGCTGCGCAGGCTGTGCCGGGGGCGGGCGCGCAGCCGGGCGCCGGCGGCCCGGATGGCGAGCGGCAGGCGGCCGCACAGGTCGACGATCCGCCGGGCGCTGTCCACCTCGGCGAAGACCCGTTCCACGCCGACGAGCGAGGCGAGCAGGTCCACCGCCTCGTTGCCGGGCAGGCCGTCGAGGCAGTACTCGGTGAGGCCGGGGATCTTGAGCAGGCTGGTGCGGCCGGTGCACAGGACGGCGCTCTCGCCGCTCGGCAGCAGCGCCTCGTAGCGGGTGCTCTCGGAGACGTCGTCGAGCACGATCAGCAGCCGCTTGGAGGCGGTGACGCTGCGGAACAGCGCGGCACGGGCGGCGAGTCCGGCGGGGATCCGCTGGACGGGGACGCCGAGGGCGTCGAGGAAGCCGCGCAGCACCTCCTGCGGGGGCACCGGCTCGGACTGGCCGCGCAGGTCCGCGTAGAGCTGGCCGTCGGGGAAGTGCTGCTGGAGGCTGTGCCCGACGTGCACGGCGAGCGCGGTCTTGCCGGAACCGGCGCAGCCCACCAGGGCGATCACCCGGGGGGCGCCGGCGGCCTGTAAGTCCCGGGCGATCCGTTCGGAGAGGTCGCTTCGGCCCGCGAAGTCGGTGACCCGGGGCGGGAGTTGGGCGGGGGTCTTGTCGGGCCGCGGGGTCCGGTGGGCGGTGGGCGGGGGCGCCACGCCCTCGCCGGCCAGGATCTGCTGGTGCAGTTCCTGGAGCCGGGCGCCGGGTTCGAGGCCGAGTTTGGTGATCAGCGCGTGCCGGCCGGCCCGGTAGACGTGCAGCGCCTCGGCCCGCCGCTGGGACTGGTAGAGCGCCGTCATCAGCTGCGCGCAGAGCCGCTCGCGCATCGGGAACTCGGCGACCAGCGGCTTGAGTTCGCTGATCAGCTCGGCGTGCCGGCCGAGCGCGAGCCCGACGTCCAGCCACTCCTCCAGGACGGCGAACCGGCGTTCCTCCCAGTGCGCGGCCACGGTGTAGGTGAGCGGGCCGGAGAGGTCGGCGAGCGGCTGGCCGCGGAAGAGCGCGAGGGCGCTCTGGTACTCGTCGGCGGCGTCCTCCAGGTGGCCGGCGGCGGCGAGGTCGCGGGCCCGCCGGACGGTCTTCTCGAAAGCGTCCGCGTCGAGGTCCTCGGCGCCGAGCCGGATGCGGTAGCCGCCCTGTTCGGTCTCGATCAGGTCGACCGGGGCGCCGGCGGCGGCGAAGGCGTTGCGCAGGCGCCAGACGCAGGTCTGGATCTGCTTGTCGGCGGTGGCCGGTGGTTCGGCGCGCCAGACGGCGTCGATCAGCGAGCTGACCGGGACGATCTTGTTGGCGTTGAGCAGGAGTACGGCGAGGACGGTCAGCTGGCGGTTCCGTCCGACCCGGACGGTGTTTCCGCCAATGACGACCTGTAAGGGGCCGAGAATTCGAAATGATATGTCGCGGCCATTGCGATGGGTTTCCTCGGTGAAAAGGCCGGACGTCGGGGAGAGAGCCTTTTGCTGCATCGGAGCCAATCCTCCACGGTGCGTGGGATGCGCGGCCGAAAAGGGATCCTAGAATGGACAAGCTGTCATGTCCATACCCAGGTTGGCACCTGACTCCGTCAACTGACGTAGTGTCAACGGTCAGTGAGGTTCCCTGCATGAAGCAGGTTGGCGCGGGGTAGGTCGATGGCTGTGGCCCTCGGGCTTTGCTCGTCCCGATCCATCACTTTACCTTCCAGCTGCCTGCGGCGCCGCTGTTTGTTCGTTTGTTCGAATCGGTCGGACGTCAATTCCGCGTGCCGGAGATCGCCATGCCCCGAAGCGCCTGTGAGTCAATCTTTCCGCCCGGAGTCCGGGGCAGTGCGGGCAGCACCACGATGTGGTCCGGCCGCATCGGCGCGGGCAGCGACTCGGCGAGCGCCCGGCGCAGCAGGGCGGCCGCACCGGCGGCGCCCGAGGCCCCGCCGTCCGGCGCCGCGGGCCGCAGGGCCACGAACGCCACCAGCCGCTCCGCCGCGCCCTGCCCGTGCAGCCGCACGGCACACTCGGCGACCGCCGGATGCCGGCCCACCGCGGACTCGACCTCGCCCAGCTCGATCCGGTACCCGCGCACCTTCACCTGGTGGTCGACCCGCCCGAGGATGAGCAGCCGGCCGGTGGGCGACCACAGACCGCGGTCCCCGGTCCGGTAGAGACGGCGGCCCGGCGCGAACGGGTCCGGCAGGAACCGCTCCGCGGTGAGCGCGGGCCGGCCGTGGTAGCCGAGCGCCACCCCCGGGCCGCCGAGGAAGATCTCCCCGGCCACCCCCGGCGGCACCGGCCGCAGCTGCGAATCGAGCACATGGACGCGGTAGTTGGGCACCGGGCGGCCGATCGGGATCGTCGCCCCCGCCGCCTCGGCGGGCCCGCACCGGTGCGTGGTGGCCCACACCGCGCACTCCGTCGGCCCGTAGTCGTTGAACAGCGGGGCACCCGGACAGCGCCGCAGGTGCTCGGCCACCAGGTCCGCGGTGAGCGGCTCGCCGCCGACCGCGACCATCGCCAGGCGGGCCAGCGCCGCCGGGTCCGCGACCTGCAGCAGGATCCGGTAGTGCGAGGGCACGGCATGCACGTGGGTGACGGCGGCCCGCTCCAGCAGGCCGCGCAGGGCGTGCGGATCGTGCGCCTCGGTCTCGGTCGGCAGAACGACCGCGCCGCCGTTGGCCAGCGCCCAGAACATGCCGCCCGCCGCGCCGTCGAAGCACAGCGGCGGCAGCACCAGATCCCGCCCGGGAGCCGGACCGGCCGCGGCCCGGGCGGCCGTGGAGGCGACGATCGCCCCGTGGTGGACGGCGATGCCCTTCGGCGCGCCGGTCGAACCGGAGGTGTAGATGACGTACGCGGTGTCGTCCGGCGTCACCCGCACCAGCGGGGAACGGGCCGGAAGCCCGGCGGCGTCGGCCGGGCGGATCAGCGGCACCGGCAGGTCGAAGCCAGGGGGTTCGTCCGCGATCAGCGCCAGGGCGCCGGAGTCGCGCAGGATGTGGCGGATGCGCTCCGCCGGGTGGGTCGGCTCGATCGGGAGGTACGCGGCGCCGGCCTTCAGCGCGCCGAGCATCGCGACCACCGAATCGGCGCTGCGCCCGGCCATCAGCGCCACCAGCGAACCGCGGCCGATGCCGTGGCGGTGCAGCAGCGCGGCCAGGCGGGCGGCCCGGGTGTCGAGTTCCCGGTGCGTCAGTTCCCGCTCCCCGCAGACGACCGCGACGGCGTCCGGGGACCGCTGCGCGTGACGCCCGACGAGGGTGTGCAGACAGGTGTCCTCGAACGGGAGGTCCGCGCCGCGCGACCAGGCGCCGAGCTCGGCGTGCTCGCGCTCCGCGAGACCGGTGACGGTGCGCACCGGACGGTCGTCGAGGAGCGCGGCGAGGACGGCGAGCAGCCGGTGGGCGAACGCCTCCGCCGCCTCCTCCTCGAACAGGCCGGTGTCGTAGTCGAGTTCGAGCCCGTCGGGGCCGAGCAGCACCAGCAGCTCGTGCCGGCTCACGCCGTCGGCGACCCGGACGGGCGTCACCTCGAACGCGCCGATCCGCTCCGGCACGCGCCGCGGGGCGGCGGCCACCGCGAGCGCCGCCCGGGTTTCCGGTCCGGCCGGTGTGCCGGCGGCGACGGCCCGCACGGCGGCCCGGAGCGCGGCGGAACCGGAGCCCGCCTCGTCCACCGCCAGCCGCACGGCCACCGGCTCCGGGCCCGCGACCAGCAGGTCGGCCTCGGCCGGTCCGCCGCAGCGGGCCAGCAGGATCGCCGAGGCGGCGGCCAGCGCCGCCTCGGCGGACACCCCGGCGGCCCGCAGCCGGGACGCGAGGTGTCCCGCTTCGACGCGCACGGTCGCCGCGTACCCGGAGGGCGCGGAACCGGTGCGCAGGACGGCGGGAAGTTCACCGAACCCGGCCGGATCGGCAGCTGCCGTCTCCGGAGCCGCCGTCTCGGACGGGTCCAGCAGCCACCGCAGCAACCGCTCCGGCCCGTCCGGCCCCGGAGCGACCACGATCAGGAGGAACCGGCCTTCGGCGAGCCGGGCCAGCAGCACCCGGGCCTCGCCGTCGTCCGCGCGGGAGGCGGCGAGCTCGTCGCGGACGAGCTCGCCCCACGCGTCCGTCTCCCCGCCCGCCGCCGGGTCGTGCACGGTGAGCCGCACCGGCGGCCGCAGCCCGGCGATCCGGGCCCGCAGGGCGCGGACGTCCGGCGGGCCGGTGACGAGCCACGTGCCGATGGCGAGGGCGGGGTGGTCGGACACGGTTCCTCCTGATCGTGAGGGGATTCAGCGGGGTCGGGCCGCCGTCACCGCAGGATGCGCTCCTCGGGAGCGTTCCGGTGGTCGCGGGACTTGCGGAGGTCCCGCGTGACGACCGCCTTCTTCAGCCACCGGTCGGTGCCGTCGAAGCGCGCCTCGAACGCGCTGCGCCCGTGCACCGCCCGGTAGTTGTCGACCACCAGCAGGTCCCCGGCGCCCAGCGCGACCCCGACCAGGTGCCGTTCCAGTTCGCCGGTCAGCGCGGTGAGCGCCGCCGCCGCCTCCCGGTCGCCCGGCACCGGCGACATGAACGCCGGGTCCACCCGCAGGTACGGGCGGTCCGGGTCGCCGAACAGCACGGCGCACGGCTCCGGGTCCTCCTCCATCCGCTGGATCGGGTGGAGCCGCCCGGTGCTCTCGGTGAGCGACCGCGCGTACTTGAGGTGCTCGGTGTCCGGGCGGATGAGGAACCGCCGTTCGGCCAGCACCGCGCGGTGGCGCGGCGTCAGCTCCACGTCCTCGATCCCGGACACCACGGTCGGCACCGCGTCGTGGTTGCGCAGTCCGAGCAGCAGCAGGTAGTCGCAGCGGTACGGGTGGAAGCCGTCCTCGGTGTGCCAGGCCAGCTCCACCGTCCCGTGCCCGCTCTGGTCCTTCTCGTGCTGCGGGATCGGCAGCACGTCGTGGACCAGGCGGCCGTCCTGCAGGGTCGACCAGCCGAAGATGTCGCCGAGGTGCGCGGTGGCGAGCACCAGGAACACCTCGTGCGCGGCGACCGCGGCCGGCCGCTCCGTCTCGCGCCAGTCCAGCGGCGTCGGGCCGATCGAGGTGTTGTCCACCTTGAGCCCGCGCACCACCAGCGCCGACGCCGACTCGGCGGTCCGGAACGCCCGCAGCTCCCGGACCAGCCGCGACGGCAACTGCTGCGCCAGCGCGGGCAGGTCGTCGAGCAGGGCCGGAGCGGTGCTGGACCCGTACTCGTGCAGCACGGACCGGCTGAGCGTGGCGAGCGCCGCGCCGTCGGCCGGATCGATGTCCAGGCGGCGGATCACGGGCGCTCACTCGCCGGCGGCACCACCACGTCCTCGGGCGCGGGCAGGTAGCCGCCCTCGACCAGGAAGCGGAAGCAGTCGTGCGCCCACTCCTCGTTGACCGGCGGGCAGGCGATGCCGGAGCCCTCCAGCGCCTCGGTGAGCACCCGGCACTCGTCCTGCGGGTTGATCTGCTTCTGCAGCTCCGGGTCGAGCGCGGCGTGCCGCATCGAGGCGACCCGCAGCAGCGGCGTCATCGGGAACAGGATGTGGTCCTCGTCGACGCCCAGCGCCCGCTGGCGGGCGTCCTCCTCGTCGACGACGTTGAGGTCGTAGCCGAAGGACCGCAGCCACTGGTAGCACTGGGTCATGGTGGTGGGCGCCGGGTTGGTGATGTTGAAGTTCTTGCCGAAGTTCTCCGCCCGCAGCGAGGTGTAGACGATGGCCTGCGCGGTGAAGTCCACGGGCACGGCGTTGATGACGTCGTTGTAGAGCGGCAGGACGCCCAGGTCGAGGAAGCCCCGCAGGTACACGTACAGGTAGTCGGTGTGGTGCGAGGCGCCGGTCTGGGTGTGGCCGGTGATCATCCACGGGCGCTGGACGGTGACCGGGATGCCGCGGTCGCGCGCCAGGTAGACGATCTTCTCGGCGAGCCACTTGCTGCGCGGGTAGCCGGTCGGGATGCGGATCGGCCGGCCGTCCAGGTCCTCCTCGGTGAACGGACGTTCGGCGCCGGTGCCCATGAACACGTCCACGCTGGAGACGAAGTGGACGGACTTGAGCGTCGTGGTGGTGGCGAGCCGCAGCACCTCCTTGGTGCCCTCGACGTTGGCCGGACGCGCCGCCTCGTACGGGTAGGTGAAGTTGACCACCGCGCCGCTGTGGTAGATCGCGTCGAGCAGGCCCGCGTAGGCCGCGAACTCGTGCTGGTCCAGGCCGAGCCGGGGCTTGGCGAGGTCACCGACGACCATCCGCATCCGGGAACGGTAGGACTCGTCCCACGCGGAGTAGGTGCGCAGGGTCTGCTCCATCCGCTCCCAGGCCGCGTCCTCGTTCTCGGCGCGGATCAGGCAGTGCACGGTGGCCTCGGTGCGCAGGATCAGCTCCACGGCGAGGAACGCGCCCAGGTAGCCGGTGGCACCGGTGACCAGGACGTGCCGGGGCGCGAACCACTCCGCGTGCGGGAGGTCGCCGGGGGCGATCTCCTCGGGCAGCGTGATCTCCGCGTGCAGCTCGGCGAGCTGCTGCGCGTACAGCACCTCGCTGTCGATGTTGTCGCGCTGGCGGCGGTCCTCCTCGATGGCCTGCGCGATGCCGGCCACGGTGGGTACCCGGAAGATCTGCTCGACCGGCAGGGTCACGTCGTGCTCGCGGGACAGCTGCGCGGTCAGCCGCGCCACCAGCAGCGAGTTGCCGCCGAGCTCGAAGAAGTCAGCGGTGGCGCTGATCTGGGACAGTCCGAGCAGCGCGCAGAACGTCTCGGCGATCTCCGCCTCGAGCTCGCTGCCCGGCTCGACGAAGTCCTCGGTGCCGAGGTCCGGCGCGGGCAGCGCGGCGGTGTCGATCTTGCCGTTGCGGGTGAGCGGCATCTTCTCCAGCGTGACGAACGCGCTCGGCACCATGTAGTCCGGCACCTGCGCCAGCACGTGCTTGACCAGCGCCTCCTTGGTCAGCACCCGGCCGACCACGGGCACCGCGTACGCCACCAGCCGCGGCACGCCCGGCTGGTCCTCCCGCGCGATCACCGCGGTCTCGGCGACCAGCGGGTGGCGCAGCAGGACGTTCTCGATCTCGGAGAGCTCGATCCGGAAGCCGCGGATCTTCACCTGGGTGTCGGCCCGGCCGAGGAACTCGATGGTGCCGTCCGCCCGGTAACGGGCGAGGTCACCGGTGCGGTACAGGCGGGCACCGGGCTGCTCGGAGAACGGGTCGGGCAGGAAGGCCGCCGCCGTCATGCCGGGGCGGTTGACGTAGCCGCGCACCACGCCGTCGCCGCCGATCCACAGCTCGCCGGGCACGCCGGGCGGCACCGGGTTGAGGCGCTTGTCCAGCAGGTGGATCCGGGTGTTCGGGATGGGCCGGCCGATCGGCACCCGGCCGCTCTCGCCGTCCTTCGCGGTCACCGGGTGCACCGACGCCCAGACGGTCGCCTCGGTCGGGCCGTACTCGTTGAACAGCGCGACACCGGGCGAGCGGCGGAAGTGCTCCCCGACCAGTCCGGGCGGCAGCACCTCGCCGGCCAGCACGGTGGTGCGCACCGACGCGAACGCCTCCGGCGCGGACTCCAGCAGCACCGAGTACTGCGAGGGCACGCCGTCGACGTGGGTGACCTGCTTGTCCTGGATCAGCGCGCCGAGCAGCCGCGGGTCGAGCACCTCGGCCTCGTTCGGCACCACGACCGTCCCGCCGCGGCGCAGCGTCCAGTACAGGCCGCCGCCGGAGGCGTCGAAGGTGAACGGCGCGAGCACCAGGTAGCGCTCGGGCAGGCCCGGGCCCTCGCAGGCGGAGCGGGCCAGGGTGGAGTGCACGATCTGCCGGTGCTCGACGGCCACGCCCTTGGGGCGGCCCGTGGAGCCCGAGGTGTAGATGACGTACGCCAGGCTGTCGGGGGCCGGGCGCACGGCGGGCCGGGTGACCGGGCCCGCCGGGTCGGCGGTCGGGACGGGCAGCGTGCGCAGCGCGGGCACCTTCGCCGCCAGCGCGGCGAGCGCCTCCGCGTCACCGGTGACCAGGCCGATCCCGGCGTCCGTGGCGATGGTCGCGATCCGGTCCGCCGGGTACGACGGGTCGAGCGGGACGTACGCGGCGCCGGCCTTCAGCACGCCCAGCAGGGCGACCATGGTGTGCACCGAGCGGTCGGCGAGCACACCGACCGGGGTCTCCACCCCGACGCCCTGCGCGGTGAGCTCGGCGGCCAGCGCCTCGGCGCGCAGGTCCAGCGAGGCGTAGGAGAGTTCCGCGGTGCTGGAGGTGAGCGCGACCGCGTCCGGGTGGGCGGCGGCGGCCTGCTCCACCAGCTCGTGCAGCAGCTGCGGGGCGTCGTGCTCGGTACGGGTGGCGTTCCAGGCGGCCAGGTGGTCGCGCTCCTCCCGGCTCAGCAGCGGGAAGTCCGCGAGCGGGCGGTCGGGCTCGGCGAGCGCCGACTCCAGGAGCAGCAGGGTGCGCTCCAGCAGCCGGGTGACGGTGTCGCGGTCGAACAGCGCGGTGTTGAACTGCGCGCGCAGCGTCAACTCGCCGTCCCTGCGCACCGCGTACAGGTCGATGTCGTGCGGCGTCCAGGTGGTCGGCAGGTCGAGCGGGCGGGCGACCGCGCCGGGCAGCTCGCGCGAAGCCCACTGCTCCTCGAAGCCGAACAGCACCTGGAACAGCGGGGTGTGGCTCAGGTCGCGGGTCGGCCGGGCCGCCTCGACGATCTGCTCGAACGGCAGCCTGGCGTGCACCAGCGCCTCCGCCAGCACCGACTCGGACCGGCGCAGCAGGCCGGTCAGCGACTCGCCGGCCTCCAGCTCGAAACGCAGCGGCAGGGTGTTCTCCAGCGGCCCGACCAGGCCGCCGTCACTGTCCTGCCAGGCCGGCGGCACCGGCACACCGACGGCGAAGTCCTGCTGCTGGGCGTGCCGGGCGAGCGCCGTCACGTACCCGCTGAGCAGCAGCTCCGGCAGGGTGGTGCCGGTCGTGGCGGCGAAGTCGCCCAGCATGGTGTGCAGGGCGGCCGGCACCGGCACCGACACCGCGTCGGCCTCGATGGTCTTCACCGGCGGGCGCGGCCGGTCGGTGGGCAGCTCCAGCGTGGTCAGCGCGGCCGTCCGGGCCCGCCAGAACTCGATGTCCTTCTCGGCGTCGTCGCTCTCCAGCCAGGCACGCTGGGCCGCGAACACGGCGGGCAGGTCGACGGCGGCGGCGGTGGCCGGAGCGTCGGCGCCGTCCAGCAGCGCCGCGTACCGGGTCAGCACCTCGTCGGTGAGCCGGCGCACCGACGGGCGGTCGGCGACCAGCTGGTGGACGGTCAGCAGCAGGACGTGGTCCTCGGCGCCGAGCCGCAGCAGGCTGGCCCGCACCAGCGGGCCCTGCGCCAGGTCGAAGCGGCGGCGGCTCTCGGCGGCCGCGACCCGGGCCAGCTCCTCGTCGAGCCGCTCCGGGTCGAGCTCGACCACCGGCAGGCGCAGCGAGGCCACCGGCTTGACGGTCGCCAGCGGGTTGCCGTCCACCGTGCGGAAGGTGGTGCGCAGCACCGCGTGGTGCTGGACGGCGGCCGCGAGCGCCTGCTGCAGCACCGCCGGGTCGGTCCGGCCGGTGAGCCGGACGGCGTCACTGGTCTGCCAGGGGCGCTTCTCGTCGAGCTGGACGAGCAGCCACAGCCGGCGCTGCTCCAGGGTCAGGTTGCTGGTGAAGGCGTTGGCCGAGCCGTCGAGCAGGCCGGCCAGGACCGCGCGCTTCTCGTCGGGCGTCAGGGCGGCGGTGCCGTCGTGTGTGCTCATGTGGGGGGACTCCCGTCCTCGGTGTCGGTGGCGCTGTCGGTGACCGGTCGGTGGCGCTGCCGGCGGTGGTCAGGCGGAGCGTTCGCGGACCGACCGCGGCCGCATGTCCGTCCAGACCCGCTCGATGTGCTTGAGGCACTCCTGCTTGGTCCCGGTCGTCCCGGTGGTGGCCCAGCCCGCGGGCAGGGCGCGGTCGGCGAACCAGATCGAGTACTGGTCCTGTTCGTTGGTGACGACCTGGAAGACCGTGTCGGCGTCGTCGATTCCCATCGCTGGCTCCTCGTGGTGGTGGGTTCCGGTGGTGGTTCCGGTATGAGGTGGTTCAGTTCAGGTGGCGCAGGAGCTGGTCGATCTCCTCGTCGGACATGTCGGCCAGCTGGGCCAGCACCGCCTGGTCCGAGGTGGGCCGCCGGTCGCGGGCGCGTTCCAGCTCCGCCAGGGCCTCGGCCAGCCCGGCCGGGGTCGGGCGGCGGAAGAAGTCGCGCACCGGCACCTGGATGCCGAACTCGGCGCGCACCCGGCTCAGCAGCTTCGCAGCGAGCAGCGAGTACCCGCCGAGGCCGAAGAAGTCGTCGTGCACGCCGACCGCGGGCCGGCCCAGCACCTCCTGGAAGATCGCCAGGGTGCGGCGCTCCTCCCCGTTGCGCGGCGGGGTCTTCTCGACGGGGCCGCTCGGCACCTGTGCGGGCGGCGGCGGCAGCGCGCCGCGGTCCGGCGTGCCGTCGGGGGCCGTCGGCAGCGCGTCCAGGACGCCCAGCACGGCCCGCGCGGCGGACCCGGGCAGAGCTGTTCCGGCGCGGGCGCGCACCATGGCCCCGAACGCGTCGCGCTCGCGCTCGGTGCCCGCGGGGACGGTCGGGTCCGGGACCAGCCAGGCGATCAGGCGGCGGTCGGCGTCGGTGGTGACCGCCGCGTCCCGCACGCCCGGCACGGCCCGCAGCGCCTGCTCGACCTCCGCCGCGCGGACCCCCCGGTCACCGACCGAAAGCCACCCGGCGCCC
The DNA here is from genome assembly GCF_042873675.1 of Kitasatospora sp. NPDC004614. NCBI lineage: Bacteria > Bacillati > Actinomycetota > Actinomycetes > Kitasatosporales > Streptomycetaceae > Kitasatospora > Kitasatospora sp. NPDC004614. The sequence goes on along the minus strand of NZ_JBIALR010000022.1, from coordinate 28,615 downwards.
GGGCCGACCACCTCCAGCGCGCCGTCCCGGGCCCGCCGGCAGCGCAGCCCGACCGGCACCCCGGGCCCGGCGGCGGTGGCCAGGTGCAGTTCGCCGACCACGCCGTCCGGCACCGGCCCGCCCAGGGCGTCCAGCAGCAGGTGTGCGGTGCCCGGCAGCGGCGGCCCGAGGCGCCTGCCGCGCCACGCGTCCAGCGGCGCCAGCGCGGGCGGGACGGCCAGCGGCGCGGGGGCGGGGCGGCCCAGCACCACCGGGAGGCCGGTGCGGGCGAGCATGTCGACCAGGTCGGGCTCGAGGACCTCGCCCACGCACACCAGCCTGGTCCCGGCGGGCGGCGCCCAGCCGTCGGTGAGCGCCCGGCGCCAGGTCGGCGGGTCGGCCAGGACGAAGGCCGAGGGCGGCCCGGCCGGCGCCGGGTCGAGCCCGGACAGCATCAGGCTCCGCGCGTGCACCAGCGGCATCAGCAGGTGCACGGGGGAGGGCGGCGTGCCGCCGTCGAGCAGCAGGACGTCGTCGTCCGCGGTCACCCCGAGCCGTTCGGCGACGGCCGTCAGCCCGGCGACCAGCGCCCGGTGGGTCAGCGCGGGGCCGCCGTCGGCGGGCTGCCACGCCGGGTCGTCGGGGCCCGGGACGGCGGGGGTGGCCGGGTCGAAGCGCGGGCCGGTGGTGATCAGCCAGCCGCCCGGCTCGTCCTCGGCCCGCCGGACGAACGCGCCCGCCCGGTCGTGCCGCTGGCCGTACCCGACCGACGCGCCCACCTCGAACACCGCGAGGACGACGGCGAGCAGCCCCGCCGACGGCACCGGCGGCGTCGTCACCCGCACGCCCGGCCCGGCGATCCCCTCGGCGCGCAGCCGCCGGGCCAGCGCGGCCGACCACTCGCGCAGCTCGCCCAGGGTGAGCACGGCGTCCGCCGAGGACAGCACCACGTCGTCCGCGCCCCGGACGTCCAGCAGCTGCGGGACCGTACAGCCATCGGCGGGCGCGGCGGTCGGGACCGACCCCGGGCCGCCGGACGGGCCGGCCGGCAGCGCGCCGACCGGGGTGCCCGGCGCGGCCAGCGCCTCCAGCAGGATCCGGCGGTACAGCTCCAGGACGCCGGCCGCGGTCGGCTCGTCGTACAGGCCCCGGTCGTAGTCGAGCTGCAGGCGCAGCCCGTCGCCGTCCGGCAGCACCGTCAGCCACAGGTCGAACTTGGCGGCGGTGACGGGCAGTTCGACCTGCGTCATGGTCAGGCCCGCCAGTTCGGCGCCCGGCGCGGGCGGGCCCGGCATCGAGAACATCACGTCGAACAGCGGGTTGCGGTCGAGCGCGCCCGCCCGCCGCACCTCCTGCACCAGCCGGTCGAACGGCATCCGGTCGTGCGAGAACGCGCCGACACAGGCGTCCCGGACCACCTCGGCGGCCCGCGCGAACCCCTGGTGCGGCGCCAGGCGGGCGCGCAGCACCAGCGTGTTGGCGAAGAAACCGACCAGCTGCTCGGCATCCGGGTGGTGGCGGCCCGCGACCGGCGTGCCCACCGCGACGTCCTCCTGACCGGTCACCCGGGACAGCGCGGCCATGAACCCGGTCAGCAGGGTCATGAACAGCGTCCCGCCGGAATCCTTCGCCAGCCCCTCCAGAGCGGCCACCGTCGCCGCATCCAGCCGCTCCTCCAGCCGGCCGCCGGCACCGCCGCGCTGCTCGCGCGGACGGTCCACGGGCAGCTCCAGCGGGGCCGTCCCGGCCAGCGCGGTGCGCCAGTACTCGAGCAGACTCTCCATCCGCTCCCCGGTCAACTGCCGCTCCAGCCAGCCGACATAGTCCGCGTACTGCACCGGCGGCTCGACCAGACCGGCGTCGCCGCCCGCACACAGGCCGCGGTAGGCGGCGGCGAGATCGGCGTAGAACACGTCCATCGACCAGCTGTCGCACACCAGGTGATGAATCGTCACCAGCAGCGTGTGCCGGCGCTCCGACTCCTTCACCAGCACCAGGCGCAGCAGCGGCGGGGCGTCCAGCGCGAACGGCATCGCCGCCTGCTCCCGGGCCAGGACCGTCACCCGGGCCCGCGCCCCGTCCTCCGGCAGCCCCGAGCAGTCCACCACCGGCAGCGGCACCAGCGCCTCCGGCAGCACCACCTGGCGCGGATCCCCGTCGACCAGACCGACACCGGTGCGCAGGCTCTCGTGCCGCGCCACCACCGCGTTGACGGCCCGCTGGAGCAGCACCACATCCAGCTCACCGACCAGCCGCACCGCACTGCACACGTTGTACGCGGCGTTGCTCGACGGATCGAGCTGGCACACGAACCACAGACTCCGCTGGGCGGGCGCGGCCGGCAGCACGAAGTGGTCGCCGTAGTCGCGGGCCTCCCCGCCGCCGACGCCGCCGACATAGGACGAACTGCTCATCGGGCCCCGCTCCCCTTCCTGGCCGGCTCCCGCGCCGGCAACCCGGCGAGCGAGGTCTCCACGAACTCCACGACGCTCCTCTCGTGGTCCTGCACGAAGAAATGACCGCCGGTGAACTCCCGCACCGCGCAGTCCACCGAGGACTGCCGGTCCCAGCCGGCGTTCCCCGGCCGCACCAGCGGATCGTGCGAGCCGCGCAACACCCGGATCGGCACCGGCAACGGCGGCCCCGGCACATACCGGTAGGTCTCCGCCAGCGTCAGGTCCGCCCGGATCGTCGGCAGCATCAGCCGCACCAACTCGTCGTACTGCGGCAGCTCCTGGGACTCCATGCCGTCCCACTCCCGCAGCCGGTCGAGCAGCTCGCCGTCCGGCAGCCGGTGCACCTGCTCCGCGTCGCCGTACTGCGGGGCGTCCCGGCCCGAGACGAACAGCGCCACCGGCAGCGGCAGCCCGAGCTCCCGCACCCGCCGCACCAGCTCGAACGCCACCAGGGCGCCCATGCTGTGCCCGTACAGCGCGTACCGCCGCCCGGTGCGCGGCGCCCGCAGGCCCGCCACCGCGCCGTCGACCAGCGCCGACATCTCCCGCAGCGGCGGCTCCCCGAGCCGCCCCTCCCGGCCCGGCAGGCGAGCGGCCGTGACGGCCAGCGCCGCCGTGTGCCGCTGCCAGTTCCGGAACAGCGCCGACGCCCCGCCGGCATGCGGGAAGCACACCACTTCGCACTCCGGATCGGCCGGCGCGCCGAACGACGTGAACCAGCTGGAACTTGGTCGGACCGGGCGCACCCGTACCTCCCTCGGGGACGGCGGAACTCGGAGAAATTCGAAGAAACGGCGGGCCGTGAGAACGGCGGGCTTCGGACCGGCATGCTTCGGGCCGGCGGGGCCCGGAACGGTACGGCCCGGAAACCGGCCGCGGAAAAGCGCCGGCGGCACTCCGCCGGACCGTCGAATCCGGCCCGGCCACCGCGCGGCCCTCAATACCTACCATTTCTGCCGCAGGGCCCGTCAATGACAACCGTTCGGCGTGAGAGGCGGCGGATAAGGAAGTGAGACCTGGCTGAGAGACCGAACATCTTTAATTTCTCTTGGCCGCCGGTGCAGCCCGCAGCCGTACCCACCGGAATGCCGAACGACCGGCCGGACCAGGGAAATGGAGAGCTCGCCGATGTCGATCCCCGCCCGCCCCACGCTCGTCCACACGCTCGTCGAGCAGGCCCTCGCCCGCGGCGGCCGGCAGGCCTACGAGTACCTGCACGACGACGGCCGGGTCGACACCATCGGCTACCGCGAACTGCTCGACCGGGCCGCGGCCCTCGCCCCGCTGCTGCGCGGCGCGGACGGACGCGGCGGCCCCGCACTGCTGCTCTTCCCGCCCGGCCTGGACTTCGTCACCGCGCTGTGGGCCTGCTTCCTGGCCGGCGTCCCCGCGGTGCCCGCCTACCCGCCGATCTTCGGCTCCACCGAGCGGATCACCGCCCGCTTCGCCCGCATCCTCGAGGACTCCCGGGCCACCACCCTGCTCGCCGACCCCGCCGTGCTCGGCCTGCTCACCGCCGGACTGCGCCCCGAGGACCTGCCCCCGGTGGTCACCCTCGGCGACGCCACCGGCGCCGGCCCCGCCGACCCCGAGCGCCTGCTGGCCGACGCGCCGGACCCCGAGGACGTCGCGCTCATCCAGTACACCTCGGGCAGCACCGGAAAGCCGAAAGGCGTCGTACTGCGCCACCGGAATATCCTGGCCAACATTCGGTCCATTACCGAGGTTTTCCGTCTGGACGAAACCGCGCGGGTGGTCTCCTGGCTGCCGCCCTATCACGACATGGGGCTCATCGGATTCATTCTCACCCCGATCCACGGCGGATTCCCGGTACGCCTGATGTCGCCCGTGCATTTCCTCAAGGACCCGATCGGCTGGCTCCGGCAGATCAGCGAACTCGGCATCACCCACACCGGCGGACCGAATTTCGCCTACGACCTCTGTGTCCGCCGCGCCGACCGCGCCGACCTCACCGGCCTCGACCTCGGCACCTGGCGGCTCGCCTTCAACGGCGCCGAGCCCATCCGCCCCGCGACGATCACCGGCTTCGCCGAACGGTTCGCCCCGTACGGCTTCCGCCCCGAGTCCTTCCTGCCCTGCTACGGACTCGCGGAGGCCACCCTCATCGTCACCGGCCGCCACTGGACCGGACACGACGACACCGACGCGGACGGCCGGGTCGACTGCGGGCCGGTCGTCGACGGCCACCGGCTCGCCCTGGTCGACCCCGATACCGGCACGGCCGTGCCCGACGGCGCCGAGGGCGAAATCTGGCTCGCCGGACCGAGCATCAGCGACGGCTACTGGGACACCTGGCAGACCGGCACCCCGACCGACGGCTACGGCCACCTCGACGGCACCCGCCACCTGCGCACCGGCGACCTCGGCCGACTCCGCGACGGCCGGCTCACCGTCACCGGCCGCCGCAAAGAGGTGCTCATCCAGAACGGCGTCAACCACCACGCCCACGACCTGTGCGCCGCCGCCGTCCGCGACAACCCCGCCGTCCGGCCCACCGCCGCCGCCTTCCACGGCGCCGACGACGAGATCGTCCTCGCCGTCGAGGTCGCCGGACACGACCACGACCCCGAGCGCCTCGCCGCCGACCTCCGCGCCCGCGTCCTGGCCGCCACCGGCGCGCGCGTGCACACCGTCGTGCTCTGCCCGCCGCGCACCATCCCGCGCACCACCAGCGGCAAGATCCAGCACGGCCTCGCCCGCACCCGCCACCTCGCCGGCGAACTCGTCGGCCGCACCGTCACCCCCGACCGGGCCGCCATCGGCGCGGAAGAGGCCGGCGCGCTCACCGCCTTCTTCTCCTCCGTCTTCGCCGCCGTCTGCCAGGTCTCCGACTGCGGCCCCGACGACGCCCTCACCGCGATGGGCGGCGACTCGCTGCGCGCCGCCGAGATCGCGGCCGTCGCCGAGGACGCGCTCACCCTGCCCGTGCCCGTCGAGGACGTCCTGCTCGCGCAGACCCCCCGCGAACTGACCGCCCGGCTGAACGAACGCTGGACCGAGGGCGGGATGCGACCCGCCGACGCCGTCGACCGGGCGAAGGCCCTGCTCGCCGGTAGCTGACCCTCACAGCCCCGCTTGAACGAACCGCACGCCGCGAATGCTTCGCACGCCCGCCCGCCATGGTGACGAGACGGAGGCCCCGACCGTGTCCGACAGCTCCCGGATTCCCGCCGACCTCGGCCGCACCCTGCTCGCCAAGTGGCGGGCCCTCCCGGCCGAAGCGGACACCGGGACGGAGATCGGCCCGATCCGGCACGGACTGCGCCTCTTCGAGGAGATCCACCCCGGCACCGCCGCCAACGTCCTCCGCTTCGACGCCGAGATCGCCGGCACCGTCGACCCCGACCGGCTCGCCGCAGCCCTCACCGAACTCGCCCGCCGCCACGCCGCCCTGCGCACCACCTTCCCGGCCGTCGACCGCGCCACCGTCGCCACCGAGGCCCGCCCCGCCCTGACCGTCGTCGACCTCACCCCGGACGACCCGGCCACCGCCCGCCGCACCGCCTGCGCCCAGGCCGACACCCGCGCCGCCACCCCCATGGACCTCGCCACCGGGCCGCTCTGGCGCACCGCCCTCTGGCAACTGCCCGACGGCACGGCCCGACTCCAACTGCTCGCCCACCACATCGTTGCCGACGGCTGGTCGCTCGGCGTCGCCCTCGCCGAACTCGACGCCCTCTACACCGGCCACCAGCCGGGCCCCGCCACCCCGCTGCCCGCCGTCCCCGCCACCGCCGACCCGGCCGACCTGGCCGCCTGGCGCGAACGCCTGGCCGGCGCCCAACCGCTCTCCCTGCCCACCGACCGGCCCCGCCCCGCCGCCCGCCGCTTCCGCTCCGCCCACGTCGGCCTGAGCGTCGAAGCGGACCAGCTGCGCGAAGTCCGGCGCCTCGCCGAGGCCGAGCACGCCACGCCGTTCATGGTCCTGCTCGCGGCACTGCACCTCACCCTCGCCCGCACCGCCGGACAGCACGACATCACCGTCGGCTCACCCATCGCGACCCGCGAACGCCACCGCGCCCCCGGCGCCGTCGGCCCGCTCGCCACGATGCTCGCGCTGCGCACCGACACCTCCGCCGCGCACACCGCCCGCGACGTCCTGCGCGCCGTCCGCGACACCTGCCTCGACGCCTACGGGCGCTCCCACGTGCCGTTCGAAACCGTCGCGGAACAGGTCGGGCAGGGCGGCGGCTCGCTGTTCGACGTGCTGTTCGTGCTCCAGCCGCAACTCCCCGAACTCCGCCTCGGCGACCTGCCCGTGCACCCCCTGGTCACCGCGCCCGGAACGGCGCGCAACGACCTGGAGCTCTACTTCTGGCAGGGCGAGGACGCCATCACCGGCTTCCTCGGCTACGACACCGACCTCTTCGAGCCCGACACCGCCGAGCTGCTCGCGGCGCGATTCGGCACCGCCCTGGCGGCCGTGGTGACGCGGCCGGACGCGCCGCTCGCCGAGCTGGACGTGGCCGGCGCGGTGGAGGCGGCGCGGCGCGAGGCTTGGGCCGTCGCGCCTGCGGTGGGTGAACTGCCGCTGTGTGTGCAGGAGTTGGTGGAGGCGCAGGTCGATCGTTCGCCGGGTGCGGTGGCGGTGCGTGCCGTTGACGGTGAGCTGACGTACGGCGAGTTGGAGGCGCGGGCGAACCGGGTGGCGAATGCCTTGCGGGCGCGGGGAGTCGGTGCCGGGGATCTGGTGGGGGTGTGTCTGCCGCGGACCTCCGACCTGGTGGTGGCGCTGCTGGGCGTGTTGAAGTCCGGCGCGGGTTACGTGCCGGTGGACCCTGGCTACCCCGATGAGCGGGTGGCGTTCATGGTGGAGGACGCGGATGCGGCACTGGTCATTCGGTCTCTGGCGGATGTTCTTGAAGTTCCTGATGCGCCCGTAGCCGACCGGCCCTCGGTTGCCGGTTCGGTCGATGACGTCGCGTACGTGATTTACACGTCGGGTTCGACGGGTCGGCCGAAGGGTGTGGTGATCGAGCACCGTCAGGTGGCGGCGATGCTGTCGTGGGCGGGGCGGGTGTTCCCGGCGGAGGTGCTGGCGGGCACTTTGGCGGCGACGTCGGTGTCGTTCGATCTGTCGGTGTTCGAGATCTTCGCGCCGTTGACGGTGGGCGGGTGCGTGGTGCTGGCGCCCACTGGTGTGTTGGATCTGGTGACGGATCCGTCGCGGTATGCGGGGGTCACGTTGGTGAACACGGTGCCGTCGGCGGCGCGTGAGCTGGTGTTGGCGGGTGCGATGCCGGCGTCGGTGCGGTGGGTGAACCTGGCGGGTGAGGCTCTGGCGCCGGGCCTGGTGCGGGACTTGTATCTGCTGTCGGGTGTGGAGAAGGTCAACAACCTCTACGGTCCGAGCGAGGACACGACCTACTCGACCTGGACGGCGACGGACCCGGCCGATGCTCGCACCCCGATCGGCGTGCCGGTCGACGGCACCTCGGCGCTGGTGCTCGATGCGGCTCTCCGGCCGGTCCCGCTGGGCGCGGTGGGGGAGTTGTACCTGTCGGGTGCGGGTGTGACCCGGGGCTATCTGGGTCGTCCGGGCCTGACGGCGGAGCGGTATCTGCCCGCGTCCGACGGTGGCCGGCTCTACCGCACGGGTGATCTGGTGCGGTGGCGTCCGGACGGCAAGTTGGACTACCTGGGCCGGGCCGATGGTCAGGTGAAGGTGCGCGGCCACCGGGTCGAACTCGGCGAGGTGGAGGAGGTGCTGCGCCGTCACCCCGAGGTGGCGGGTGCGGTGGTGGTGGCCCGCGAGGACGCCTCCGGTTCACTGGGTCTGGTCGCCTATGTCGTGCTCAGCGGTGCGGAGTTCGCCTCTGGGGTGCTTGCGGCGTTCGTCCGTGGCCGGCTGCCGCAGTTCATGGTGCCGGGTGCGTTCGTGGAGCTGTCCGAGTTCCCGCTTCTCCCCAATGGCAAGATCGACCGCGGTGCACTCCCAGTCGTGGACCTCAACTCCGTTCGGCGGAGCGGCCGTTCGCCGCAGACGCCGTCCGAGCAGTTGGTCGCCGAGATCTGGCGCGAGCTGCTGGGTGTTCCGGAGGTCAGTGCGGAGGACGAGTTCTTCGAGCTGGGCGGCCACTCCCTGCTCGCCACCCGCCTTACCCACCGCCTCGGCGAGGCCCTGGACGCCCACGTCCCGCTGCACCTGGTCTTCGAGCACCCCGTCCTTGCCGATCTCGCCGGCCACCTCCCGGTCTCCGGCGGGAAACGCGAGGCCATCCCGGTCGTCCCCCGCATCCCGGGCCCCGACGGCACCCTCGTCTTCCCCGCGTCGTCCGGCCAGAAGCGCCTCTGGCTGCTCTGCTCCCTGGACCCGAGCGCCAACCTCGCCTACCTGCTCAACGGCGGCGCCCGGATCACCGGCCCGCTCGACGCCGAACGGATGGCGGAGGCCGTCCGCTCGGTCGCCGGGCGGCACGAGATCCTGCGCACCACCCTGCGCGAGGAGGACGGCGACATCGTCCAGGTCGTGCACCCCACCTGGCAGTGGGACCCGACGGTGGAGCCGGACACCCCGGATCAGACCGAGGCCGAACTGCTCGACCAGTGGCGCCACTCCACCGTGGAACTCGCCGAAGGACCGCTCTTCCGCGCCCGCATCGTGCGCCGCGCCGCCGGCGAACACCTCCTCCTGCTCTCTCTCCACCACGCCATCGCCGACGGCTGGTCGCTGGACCTCCTGCTGCGCGAGATCGCCGCCGAGTACCAGGACCCGTCCGGCCGCGCGCTGCCCGCCCTCCAGTACGGCGACTTCACCACGTGGGAGAACGCCGCACCCCCGGACGACGCCGGGCTCGCCCACTGGCGCGAACACCTCGCCGGGGCCCGGGACCTCGACCTTCCGACCGACCGCCCCCGCTCCGCCCGCACGACCCACCACGGCGCTGCTGTGCCCGTCATCCTGCCCGCCGACACCGTCGACCGGCTCGCCCGGACCACCGGCACCACCGCCTTCGCAGTCGTCGCGACCGCCGTCACGCTCGTCCTGGGCGCCGTCTCCGGCAACCGCGACCTGACCATCGGCATCCCGACCAGCGGACGCACCCACCCGGACACCGCAGCACTCCTCGGCTTCTTCACCAACACCCTCCCGCTGCGCTGCTCGCTGGACCCCGCCGCCACCCTCGGCACTGCTCTGCGCGACACCCACCAAGCCCTCATGACGGCGCACCGGCACGCCGGGACGCCGTTCGAGGAGATCGTCCGAACTGCTCGAGCCGCCTCGCACGGCCAGGGGCGCAGCCCGCTCTTCCAGGTCATGCTGGCCGTCAACGAGACCCCGGCCCGCGCGCTGGACCTCCCCGGCCTGCGCGTCGACCGGATCGAACTCCCGCCTGCAGAGACCCAGTTCGAGATCTCGCTGCACCTGGAGCGCGGGGAGGCCGCCATCACCGGCCACCTCACCTACAACACCGACCTGTATTCCGTTTCCACCGCCGAACTGTTCCCGGAACGGCTGGCCGCCGCCGTGGCCGCACTGGCCGACTGCCCCGACCTGTCGGTCGCCGAACTGGACGTGGCCGGCGCGGTGGAGGCGGCGCGGCGCGAGGCGCTGGCGGCTGCGCCCGCCGTGGCCGGATCGCCGTTGTGCGTGCAGGAGTTGGTGGAGGCGCAGGTCGATCGTTCGCCGGGTGCGGTGGCGGTGCGTGCCGTTGACGGTGAGCTGACGTACGGGGAGCTGGAGGCGCGGGCGAACCGGGTCGCGAATGCTTTGCGGGCGCAGGGTGTCGGTGCCGGGGATCTGGTGTGCGTGTGCCTGCCCCGGACGTCCGACCTGATCGTGGCGCTGCTGGGTGTGCTGAAGTCCGGCGCGGGTTACGTGCCGGTGGACCCCGGCTACCCGGACGAGCGGGTGGCGTTCATGGTGGCGGACTCCGGCGCCTCGGTGGTGCTGCGTTCGCTGGACGAGCTTTCGCCGGCGGGTGCTTCGCGGCCCGGGCGGGTGGGTTCGATCGACGATGTGGCGTACGTGATTTACACGTCGGGTTCGACGGGTCGGCCGAAGGGTGTGGTGATCGAGCACCGTCAGGTGGCGGCGATGCTGTCGTGGGCGGGGCGGGTGTTCCCGGCGGAGGTGCTGGCGGGCACTTTGGCTGCGACGTCGGTGTCGTTCGACCTGTCGGTGTTCGAGATCTTCGCGCCGTTGACGGTGGGCGGGTGTGTGGTGCTGGCGCCCACTGGTGTGCTGGACCTGGTCACGGACCCTTCCCGCTACGCGGGGCTGACACTGGTGAACACGGTGCCGTCGGCGGCGCGTGAGCTGGTGCTGGCGGGTGCAATGCCGGCGTCGGTGCGGTGGGTGAACCTGGCGGGTGAGGCTCTGGCGCCGGGCCTGGTGCGGGACTTGTACCTGCTGTCGGGTGTGGAGAAGGTCAACAATCTCTACGGTCCGAGCGAGGACACGACGTATTCGACGTGGACGGCGACGGATCCGGCCGACGTGCGGACGCCGATCGGTGTGCCGGTGGACGGTACGTCGGCGCTGGTGCTGGACGCTGGTCTGCGGCCGGTCCCGCTGGGCGCGGTGGGGGAGTTGTACCTCTCTGGCGCGGGTGTGACCCGGGGTTATCTGGGTCGTCCGGGCCTGACGGCGGAGCGGTATCTGCCCGCGTCCGGCGGTGGCCGGCTCTACCGCACGGGTGATCTGGTGCGGTGGCGTCCGGACGGCAAGCTCGACTACCTGGGCCGGGCCGATGGTCAGGTGAAGGTGCGCGGCCACCGGGTCGAACTCGGCGAGGTGGAGGAGGTGCTGCGCCGTCACCCAGAGGTGGCGGGTGCGGTGGTGGTGGCCCGCGAGGATGCCTCCGGCGTCCTGGGCCTGGTCGCCTACGTAGTGCTCAGCGACGAGGGCTTCGACCCCGCTGCGCTCGCGGCGTTCGTCCGTGGTCGGCTGCCGCAGTTCATGGTGCCGGGTGCTTTCGTCGAGCTGGCCGAGTTTCCGCTTCTCCCCAATGGCAAGATCGACCGCGGTGCACTCCCGGCCGTGGACCTCAACTCCGTTCGGCAGGGCGGCCGTTCGCCGCAGACGCCGTCCGAGCAGCTGGTCGCCGACATCTGGCGCGAGCTGCTCGGCGTCCCGGAGGTCGGTGCCGAGGACGAGTTCTTCGAGCTGGGCGGCCATTCCCTGCTCGCCACCCGCCTCACCCACCGCCTCGGCGAGGCCCTGGACGCCCACGTCCCGCTGCACCTGGTCTTCGAGCACCCCGTCCTCGCCGATCTCGCCGGCCACCTCCCGGTCTCCGGCGGAAAGCGCGAGGCCATCCCGGTCGTCCCCCGCATCCCGGGCCCCGACGGCACCTTTGTTCTCCCGGCCTCCCTCGGCCAGGAACGCCTGTGGGTCCTGTGCCGCCTGGACGCGGGGGCGAACCTCGCCTATCACGTGCGCGGCGCCGTCCACATCGACGGCGACCTGAATGTGCAGGCGTTCCGCGCGGCCCTCGAACAGCTCGCCCGCCGCCACGAGGTGCTGCGGACGTCGCTGCGCGAGGTGGACGGCGAGGTGCGCCAGGTGGTCTCGCCCACCGTGGAGGTCCCGCTCACCAGCGTCGACACCGCCGACTGGCGCTCGGTGGTCGAGGCGGAGAGCCGGCGGGCCTTCGATCCCACCTCCGGGCCGCTGTGGCACGTGACGCTGGTGCGTACTGAGCGGCAACACCACGTCCTGGTGATGAGCCTGCATCACGTCATCGCCGACGGCTGGTCGCTGGACCTCCTGCTGCGCGAGATCGCCGCGCTGTACGGCTCCGTGCCCGCCGCGCCCACCGTCCTCCCGGCTGTTCAGTACGCGGACGTCGCCGACTGGCAGCGGGCCGAGGCCCCGGCCGAACTCGACTTCTGGCGCGGTCAGTTGGCCGGCGCGCCGGCGCTCGACCTGCCCACCGACCGGCCGCGCCCGGCGAAGCAGACCTACGACGGCGCCGGGGTTGCTCTGGCGCTGCCCGACGACGCCCTTGCAACCGCGTGCCGGGCCGGCGGGACGACCGCCTTCACCGTCCTGGCGACGGCCCTGGCCGTCGTCCTCGCCAAGGCGGTCGGTCAGTGTGATGTCACCATCGGCACCCCGGCCGCCGGCCGCGACCACCCCGCCACCGCGGACGTGGTCGGCTACCTGGTCGACACCGTGCCGCTGCGCCTGACGCTGGCCCCGGACGGCACGCTGGCCGACGCCCTCGGCGCGGCGCGCGAGGCCGTCGACGGAATCCGGGAGCACCAGCGGATCCCGTTCGAGGAGCTGATCCGGGCCGTCCGCCCGCCGCGCGACCGGAGCCGCAGCCCGCTGTTCCAGGTGCTGCTCGCGGTCAACGGCACACCGCCGCGCTACGAACTGTCGGGCCTGCGGATGGAGCCCGCGCCGATGCCGATCCGCACCACGCCGTACGACCTGGTGGTCCAGGCGGAGGAGCGGGACGGCCGGATCATCGGGCACCTGGTCTTCAACACCGACCTGTTCGAGCCGTCCACCGCCCAGCTGATCGCGGACCGCCTGACGGTCGTGATCGAGGCCCTGGCCGCCCGCCCGGGGACGCCGCTGGCCGAGCTGGACGTGGCGGGCGAGGTGGAGACGGCACGCCGCCAGGGCTGGACCACGGCGTCGACGACTCCCGAACGCGGCTGCCGCGTGCAGGAGTTGGTGGAGGCGCAGGTCGATCGTTCGCCGGGTGCGGTGGCGGTGCGTGCCGTTGACGGTGAGCTGACGTACGGCGAGCTGGAGGCGCGGGCGAACCGGGTCGCGAATGCCTTGCGGCAGCAGGGAGTTGGCCCCGGGGATCTGGTGGGGGTGTGCCTGCCCCGGACGTCCGACCTGATCGTGGCGCTGCTGGGTGTGCTGAAGTCCGGCGCGGGTTACGTGCCGGTGGATCCCGGCTACCCGGACGAGCGGGTGGCGTTCATGGTGGCGGACTCCGGTGCCTCGGTGGTGCTGCGTTCGCTGGACGACCTTCCGCCGGCCGGCGCGGCCAGGCCCTCGCAGGTGGGCTCGATCGACGATGCGGCGTACGTGATCTACACGTCGGGTTCGACGGGTCGGCCGAAGGGTGTGGTGATCGAGCACCGGCAGGTGGCGGCGATGCTGTCGTGGGCCGGGCGGGTGTTCCCGGCGGAGATCCTGGCCGGGACTCTGGCGGCGACCTCGGTCTCCTTCGACCTGTCGGTGTTCGAGATCTTCGCGCCGTTGACGGTGGGCGGGTGCGCGGTGCTGGCGCCCACTGGTGTGCTGGACCTGGTGACGGACCCTTCCCGCTACGCGGGGCTGACGCTGGTGAACACCGTGCCGTCGGCCGCGCGTGAGCTGGCTCTGGCGGGTGCGATGCCGGCGTCGGTGCGGTGGGTGAACCTGGCCGGTGAGGCTCTGGCGCCGGGCCTGGTAAGGGACTTGTACGCACTCCCGGGCGTGGAGAAGGTCAACAACCTCTACGGCCCCAGCGAGGACACGACCTACTCGACCTGGACGGCGACGGACCCGGCCGATGCTCGCACCCCGATCGGCGTGCCGGTCGACGGCACCTCGGCGCTGGTGCTCGATGCGGCTCTCCGGCCGGTCCCGCTGGGCGCGGTGGGGGAGTTGTACCTCTCTGGCGCGGGTGTGACCCGGGGCTACCTCGGCCGTCCGGGCCTGACGGCGGAGCGGTATCTGCCCGCGCCCGGCGGTGGCCGGCTCTACCGCACGGGCGACCTCGTCCGCTGGCGTCCGGACGGCAAGCTCGACTACCTCGGCCGCGCCGACGGCCAGGTGAAGGTGCGCGGCCACCGCGTCGAACTCGGCGAGGTGGAGGAGGTGCTGCGCCGTCACCCCGATGTGGCGGGTGCGGTGGTGGTGGCCCGCGAGGATGCCTCCGGCGTCCTCGGCCTCGCCGCCTACCTCGTGCCGGCCGGCGCCGAGCTGGACCGGGCCGCCCTTGCCGCCCACGCGCGTACCTGGCTTCCCCAGTTCATGGTCCCGGGCAGCTTCGTCGAGCTGCCCGAGTTCCCCCTCCTCCCCAACGGCAAGATCGACCGCGGCGCACTCCCGGCCATAGACCCCAACTCCCTCAGGCGGAGCGGCCGTTCACCGCAGACGCCGTCCGAACAGCTGGTCGCCGAGATCTGGCGCGAGCTGCTCGGCGTCCCCGAGGTCGGTGCCGAGGACGACTTCTTCGACCTCGGCGGCCACTCCCTCCTCGCCACCCGGGTCGCCTCCAGGCTCTCCGCACGCACCGGCACGGACGTCCCGCTCGACCTGATCTTCGAGCACCCCGTCCTCGCCGAACTGGCCCGCCGACTACCGGAGCCGGCGTCCTGGCAGGCCCCGGCGGCGATCCCGCGGGTGCGCCGGGTCCTCGGCGGCAGCGCCGGCTGACCTGCTGCCACCCGGCGGCTTCGACCACGTCCGCGGTCCCGACGAACCACGACCAGACGACCACGACCAGGAGACAACCGACGATGAAGCAGGAAAACCCGACCCTCGAGGCGGTCGTATCCGCCTCCGCCTCCGTTTCCGCCGCTGTGACGCCCGCCCCCGCACCGGAGGACGAGTCGTCGACCGGCCCCCGTTCGCCCCAGGCCGCGATGATCGGCTTCGGCGGCTTCCTGCTGGGCTCGCTCTCCCTCGCGTTCTACCTGAAGGACGTCAGCATCCCGGCCAACTCCCTGGTGGCCTCGCTGCCGACCATGGTGTTCAGCAGCGCGATCCTTCTGCTGATGGCCGCCGCCTGGTCGATGCGCCTGGGCGACGGTGTGTTCGCCGCGGTCTACGGCCTGTTCGGGACGTTCTGGCTGAGCTTCTCGGTGCTCAGCATCGCGCTGAACAACAACTGGATGGGCACCTTCGAGAACGTCGAACAGCGCCAGGCGACAGCCAACTTCGTGCTGGTCTGGGCGATCGTGATCATCCTGTTGACGGTGACGACGCTGCGCCTGCCGCGGGCGTTCACCTTCCTCTTCATCGTCGTCTCGCTCACGCTGATGGTCATCTTCGGCGCCATCGAGCAGGCCATCGACCAGACCATCAACCACCCGCTGAAGCCCAGCGACCCGTGGCTGGTCTACATCGGCATCGGGACCATGTTCCTGTTCATCGCGCTCGGCATGTACATCTTCGCGAGCGCCATGCACAGCGCGACCGGTGCCAAGCGCCTCCCGCTCGGCAAGCCGCTGCTCAAGTCCCGGTGAACCGATGACGGACTACCTGCCCGAGGTCGCCACCGTCCCGTTCCCGATGGCCTGCCCGGAGGAGCTTCCCGACTCGGCGCCGGCCCTCGTGGCCGCCCGCCCGGCCGTGCTGGCCGAGGTGGCCGCCCGGCTGGCGGACCCGGCGAACCGGGCCGGGTCGGCGGGGCTGCACGCCGCCGCCCGGGCGGCCCGGGAACTGCTCGGCACGGTGCCGAGCGACCCGGTCGGCGACGACCCGCGCGAGTCGCGGCCGAACCGGGACAACGACCTGGCGTTCGGCATCGAACGCCACCACGGCGAGCCGGTCGCGCTGCTCTCCGCCGCGCTGCTGAACGCCCAACTCGGCGTCCTGGAACTGGCCGACGAGCGGGGCACCAACCTCGACGCACCCGACTGGGGCGAGCTCATCGACGGCTTCGACGTCCTGCACGGCTGGCTGGCCGACCCGGCCCGCCTCCCCGCGCAGCTCGCCACGCCCGAGCCCGACAGCCCCGGCGAGCCGGCGCCGCTGGACGGCCTGCGGCGCTGGGTGCGCGGACACCACGTGTTCATGGTGTTCGCGCAGGGCGGCACCATCGCCCTGCGCAGCCTGCGGGCCGCCGCGGACGCCGGCGACGAGGAACTCGCCGCCACCGCAGCCGCCGTGGCGACCCGGGTGATGCGGGCCTGCCGGGCCGCCCTGCGCTTCGCGGGGGACGCCACGGCGGACCAGTACCAGGCCGAGATCCGGCCCACCCTGATGCCGCCGGTCGCACCCCCGCAGATGAGCGGACTGCGCTGGCGCGACCACGAGGCCCTGGTGGCCGACCTGACGGACTCCCGGGACGCGTGGTCCTGGCTGGCCGCCCGCCGCCCGGAGACCCTGGCGGACTTCCGGTCGGCGCTGGACGACACCTACGACGCGCACAAGGGCGTGTGCGAGCACTTCGTGGGCCGCCAGTCGCCGAGTCTCCTCGCCACCAGCCGCTCGAGCCGCCCCGCGGTGGGCGTCATCGAGCAGTTCCACCGCCTCCGGGCGGGCTCGCTCCCGGACGCCCCGGACGCGTGACCCGACCCGATCCGATCCGATCAACAAGACCCGAGCAGTTCCGACCCGTCCCCGAAAGGCAAGGTATCCATGACCACCACCGCGCCCGAAACGCACGGCACCACCTCCGTCCCCGCACTGGACATGGACGGCCTGTCCCGGATCCTCTTCGGCCACGCGGCCTTCCAGTACCTCAACGCCGCCTGCGAGCTGGGCCTGCCCGACCTGCTCGCCGAGCGGACGGACCTCACCCGCGAGGAGATCCGCGACGCGCTCGAACTCCAGGACCGCGCGGTCGAGATCCTGCTGCTCGGCTGCACCTCCCTCGGCATCGTCGTCAAGGAGAACGGCCGCTACCGCCTCGCCCAGGTCGTCCTGGACCTGATGGACGAGGGCGACTGGGAGCGCTTCAAGGACACCGTCGCGTTCGAGCAGTACATCGTCTACGAAGGCCAGCTCGACTTCACCGACTCGCTGCGCGAGAACCGCAACGTCGGCCTGCGCCGGGTGCGCGGCTCCGGTCGCGACCTGTACCACCGGCTGGCCGAGAACCCGCACATGGAGCAGGTCTTCTACAAGTACATGCGGTCCTGGTCGGAGCTGGCGAACAAGCACCTGGTGACCGAGCTCGACCTGTCCGGCCGCAAGCACCTGCTGGACTGCGGCGGCGGCGACGCGGTCAACGCGATCGCGCTGGCCAAGGCCAACCCGGACCTGAAGGTCACGGTCTTCGAGATCCCCGCCTCCGGCACCATCGCGGAGAAGAAGATCGCCCAGGCCGGCGTCAGCGACCAGGTCTCGGTGATCACCGGCGACATGTTCGTCGACGCGCTGCCCACCGGCTGCGACGTGGTGATGTTCGCCCACCAGCTGGTCATCTGGACGCTGGACGAGAACACCGAGCTGCTCCGCCGCGCCTACGACGCCCTGCCCGCGGGCGGCCAGCTGGTGATCTTCAACTCGATGTCCAACGACGAAGGTGACGGCCCCGTGGTCGCCGCCCTGGACAGCGTCTACTTCGCCGCGATCCCGGCCGAGGGCGGGATGATCTACTCCTGGGCGCAGCACGAGAAGTGCCTGCTCGACGCCGGTTTCAGCACCGTCGAGCGCATCGCGTTCCCGGGCTGGACCCCGCACGGCGTCATCGTGGCGACCAAGTAGCCACCGCCCGCCCGAAGCCCGGATCCGTCGGGGCCGCCCTCCCGGGGCGGCCCCGGCCCGGCCGTACCCAAGTCCCCATCCCCCTGATCGAGGTGACGGCATGCTCGACCCCACGACGCACGACAACGCCACCCGGATGCGCATGCTGCTCTACGGCCAGCTCGTGTCGCGCACGCTCTGCACGGCCGTCAGCCTCGGCGTCCCCGAGGCGCTGGCCGGCCGGGCCCGCTCCGCCGAGCAGCTGGCCGACCAACTCGGCGCCCACCCGGTCGCGTTGGACCGCCTGCTGCGCGGCCTGGTGCCGTTCGGCGTCCTCGCCGAGGAGACCGACGGCAGCTACTCCCTGACGCCCTTCGGCGCCACCCTGCTGCCGACCACCCCCGGCACCGCGCAGCCCACCGCCCTGCTGCTCGCGCAGGAGGTCGGCCTGACCTGGACCGACCTCGAACACACCGTCCGGACCGGCGATTCGGCGTTCCGCCGGCACTTCGACCGCGACCTCTTTGACCACCTGGAACAGCGGCCCGACCGCCGCGAGGTGTTCGACCGCTCCCAGGAGGCGGGCCTGCGGCTGGAGTTGGACGAGGTCTTCGACGCGGTCGGCTTCGAACGCTACCCGTGGATCGTCGACGTGGGCGGCGGCAACGGCCACCTGCTGTGCGAACTCCTCAAGCGCACCCCGGGAAGCACCGGCACCGTCCTCGACCTGCCCGGCACCGTCCCGCTCGCTGAGAAGCGGATCGCCGAGGAGGGCCTCACCCGCCGCTGCACGGCCGTCGCCGGGGACTTCTTCGCGCACGTCACGCCGGGCGCGGACCTGTACATCCTCAGCCACATCCTGCACGACTGGGGCCAGGACCGGGCGACGGACATCCTGCGCACCTGCGCCGCCGCGATGCCCGACCACGGCCGCCTGATGGTCGTCGACCTCGTCACCGACGCCACCACGGTCGACCCGGGCACCGGGCAGTCCGTACCGCACCGGCTGCCCGCCGTCATGGACCTCTACATGCTCTCCCTCTTCGGTGCCTCCGGAGGGCGCGAACGCACCCGCGCCGCCTTTGCCGCACTGCTCGCCGACGCCGGACTGGAGGCCGAGGAGACGAAGGTCCTGCCCAGCGGCATGGCCGTGATCACGGCCCGCCGGCGCTGACCGCCGCCGCACCTCTCATCCGCCATCACGAACGTCACCACACAGGAACGTCACCACAGGAACGTCACCACACAGGAACGTCACCACACAGCAAGGAGTCGCAGCCATGTCTGGATTGAGCCGCCGGGGACTGCTCACCGGTGCCGCCGCCATCGCCGGGGCCGGCCTGGTCACGGCGGACCTCGTCGCCGGCGCCGGGCCCGCAGCCGCCGCGGGAGCCTGCACACCGCCGTTCGGGTCCACCCTCGTTCAGCCCGGGGACGCCCGGTACGACAGCTTCCTGCGCGCGCACAACACCCGGTTCGTCGGCCAGCCGGACCGGGTGACCATCGCGACCACCAAGGACCACGTCGCCACCGCGCTCGGCAACGCCGTCGCGGCCGGCCGGCGGGTCGCGGTGCGCTCCGGGGGCCACTGCCTGGAGAACTTCACGGCGAACTCCGACATCAAGGAATTGATTGATCTCTCCCAGATGTCGGACGTCTACTACGACGCCTCGCGCAACGCGTTCTGCGTGGGACCGGGCGCGATCGTGTCGCCGACACAGCACACCCTCTTCATGGGATGGGGCGTGCAGATCCCGTCCGCGGGCTGCTCGGACGTGGGCCTCGGCGGGCACATCCTCGGCGGCGGCTACAACTTCTACTCCCGGATCCACGGGATCGCCGTCGACCACCTCTACGCCGTCGAGGTGGTCGTGGTCGGCGCCGACGGGCTGCCCCGCACCATCGTGGCGACGCGTGAGGCCAACGACCCGAACCGGGACCTGTGGTGGGCGCACACCGGCGGTGGCGGCGGCAACTTCGGTGTGGTGACGCGGTATTGGCTGCGCTCGCCGGGCGTGACCTCCACCGACCCGAGCAAGATCATGCCCCGGGCCGGGAACCAGAAGGTCCGGAACGTGCAGTGGTCGTGGAACAACCTGTCGAAGCAGGCGTTCACCACCCTCGTCCGCAACTACAGCCAGTGGTTCGAGTACAACAGCGCCCCCGGGATGCCGGGCGTCCAGATCTGGGCGTCGCTCTCCGCCTCGCACCAGGCGGCCGGCGTGATCGGCCTGATGGCCGGCATCGAGGACACCGTCGTGGGCGGCGAGGCCATGCTCGACGCGTTCTTCGCGACCGTCACCGCGGGCGCCGCCCTCACGGTCGCCTCGGACGAGAAGTACTCGCTGGCGTGGCTCGACCGGGACAACTGGTACTGGGGCGGCGCCGGGCGGCAGAAGGACAAGACCGCGGACCTGAAGAAGAGCTACACCGACGCGCAGATAGGAACGATCTACCAGTACCTGACGGACAGTTCGATCAGTAACCCGGGCGCCCAGGTGAACCTGGCCGCCGTCGGCGGGAAGATCAACAGCGTCGCCACGGACGCCACCGCCTACTCGCACCGCGACTCGATCCTGCGCGTCTACTTCACCCCCGGCATCTGGCGTACCGCGGCGGAGGACGCCGTCCACACGGCGTGGATCCGCAACATCTACCGGGACGTCTACGCCACGACCGGCGGCGTTCCGGCGCCCAACGCCATCAACGCCGGGGCGTACATCAACTACGCGGACTCCGACCTCGCCGACCCAGCGTGGAACACCTCCGGCACCCCGTGGTCCACGCTGTACTACGGCTTGAACTACGCACGTCTGCAACAGGTCAAGAACACCTATGATCCGCGCAATGTGTTCCGCCACGCCCTGTCGATCCGACCCGTCTGATCGGCACCGGCACTGTCCGGGTCTTGAGTTTGCTCCTGCGCGAGGGCAGGATTCCGATCAACCCCGGGGGGAGCTTCCCGGCCGTTCTTCCACCGCGGACCGCCACGGCCGCCGCGGTGTTACCGGCCGGTTCGAAATTGCCGGGGGCACAGTGCCGCAGATACGACAGGGAGACCAAGATGGCTGCGGAATTATCGGGTGTTGAAGGCGTCGCGAGCTTCTACGAAGGGCTCGCCCAGGTTCTCAACAACGTGTGGGGCGAGAACCTGCACTACGGCTACTGGGAGGACGACGCCGACACCAGCACCGTCGAGGTCGCCACCGCCCGGCTGAACGACCTGATGGTCACCCTGCTCGACCCCGCCCCCGGCGCCGCGATCCTCGACATCGGCTGCGGCGTCGGCAAGCCCGCGCTCCAGCTCGTCGCGGCCAGGGACGTGCGCGTCACCGGCATCGCCATCGCCGACGTCGAGGTGGAGCAGGCCAACGAACGCGCCAAGGAGGCCGGCCGCTCGGACGTGGCCACCTTCCGCAACGCCGACGTGACGGACCTTCCGTTCGAGGACGGCTCGTTCGACGGCGCGTGGGCGCTCGAATCGCTGCTCCACGTGCCGGACCGGAACCGGGCCCTCGCCGAGACCGCCCGGGTGCTGCGCCCCGGCGGGCGGCTGGTGATCGCCGACACCGTCGAGCGCCCGCCGATGAGCCCCGAGGGCCGCAAGGTGCTGGACGAGATCCGCGCCGCCTACCACGTCAGCCCGTACGCCACGGCGGACGAGTACGCCGGGCTGCTGGCCGGCAACGGGTTCGTCGACGTCGAGATCCGCGACATCAGCGACAAGGTGGTCCGGACCGGGTCGATCATGGCCGACGCCGTTGCGGCCCGGCGCGAGGAACTCGCCCGGATCGACGGCCCGGAACCGGTCGACCAGTACATCGACCTGATGCGACGCGCGGCGGCCAGCCCGGACATCGGGTACCTGGTGATCGTCGCGACGCGCGGCGCCTGATTCGGTGCTGCCGAGCCGGTGCCGCCCGACTCCCTTCCTGACGGCGGGAGTTGGGCGGCACCGGCCCCGCGTGGCGGTTACCGGTGCCGCCTGCCGGTTACCGGTAGCCGGCCGGGTCGGCCGGCTTGCCGGCCTCCTGGACCTCGACCAGGTACCGCCAGCAGTCGGGCTGCGAGCCGTCGAGGTCGGTGAAGCCGTACTCGCGGGCCAGCTGCCCACTGGAGACGGACTTGCCGTTCCGGCGGGCGACGTCCGGGTCACCGGCCAGCGCGGCGACCGCACGGCCGACGAACGCCGGGCTCTCCGAAATGCAGAAATGCGGTTCCACCGCCAGCGCGTCGCGCCAGTTCTCCTCGGTGACGCCGAAGGTTTCGAGCATCATCTCCGAACGCATCCAGCCCGGGGTGAGCGCCACCGCCGTCCCGCCGTGCGGCCTCAGCTCGTGCGCGAGCGCGAAGGCCATCCGCACCACGGCGTTCTTGACCATGTCGTAGAAGAACGAATTGCGGTAGTGCGTCTCGTTGTACTCGGCCGTCCCGTCGGTCATCTCGACCACGAGTCCGCCCGGGTTGCGCACCAGCAACGGCAGTATGAAGTGGCTGGTGATCGCGTGGGTCTGCACGCCCAGCTCGAACAGCCGCCGCCCGTTGTCCAGGTTCTGCTCCCAGACCGACTGGTCGAAGGTGAACAGCTTCTCCCCGCCCCAGACGTCGTTGACCAGCACGTCGAGCCGCCCCTGCTCGGCGTCGATGCGCTCGGCCAGCGCCCGGACCTGCTCGTGCACCAGGTGGTCGGTGGGCACCGCGATGCCCTTGCCGCCCGCCGCGGTGACCAGGTCCGCGGTGTCCTCGATCGTCTCGGAGCGCTTGTACTCCGACTGCTTCTCCCGGGTGGTGCGGCCGGTGACGTAGACCGTCGCGCCCGCCGCGCCGAGCTGAACGGCGATGGCCCGCCCGGCTCCCCGGGTGGCACCCGCGACCAACACGATTTTTCCGTGAAGGTCCGGTGCCGATGTGTCGAGTTCCATTGACTTCCTCGTCCATTAGAACAACCAGGCCCGCGTCCGTCATCGACGGGCCGGCCAATGACGCCACGATCCTTTCAAAAGACGGTGCCTTGTGCTGGACTTTTCACCACATTTACCGACGATCGACGGGTCGGGGCCGTTCCTCAGCCACTTCGGGCTCAACCGGACATGACGTGGTTCACGAGTGAATAGGCTGCTCATATGACTCCCGTTTCGACATCCCAGCCGCCCGTGAAGCGTGCCGGAATGCGCGAGTGGACGGCCCTTGGCGTCCTCGCCTTACCCGCGCTGCTCATCACCCTCGACAACACCGTGCTCCACCTCGCGGTGCCGCACCTCAGCGCCGACATCCACCCCAGCGGACTCCAACTGCTGTGGATCGTCGACATCTACAGCTTCCTGATAGCCGGCCTGCTGATCGTCGCAGGCACCCTCGGCGACCGCATCGGCCGCCGTCGCCTGCTCCTCCTCGGCGCCGCCGGCTTCGGCGCCGCCTCGCTGCTCACGGCGTTCTCCCGGAACACCGAGATGCTGATCCTCAGCCGGGCCCTGCTGGGCATCGCCGGGGCGACCCTGATGCCGTCGTCGATGTCGCTGATCCGCAACATGTTCTTCGACGCCAAGCAGCGCGCCCTGGCCTTCAGCATCTGGATCGCCTGCTTCCTGGTCGGCGGCGCGATCGGCCCGCTGGTCGGCGGCGCGCTGCTGGAACACTTCTGGTGGGGCTCGGTCTTCCTGCTGGGCGTGCCCGCGATGGTCCTGCTGCTGATCCTCGGCCCGATCCTGCTGCCCGAGTACCGCGACCCGAACCCCGGCCGGATCGACCTCGCCAGCGTCGGCCTGCTGACCCTCGCCCTGCTGGCCACCGTCTTCGGCCTGAAGAAGCTCGCCGCCGACGGCTTCGCGCCGCTGTCCGTCGCGGCGCTCCTCCTCGGCCTCGCCACCGGCACGGTGTTCGCCGTCCGGCAGCGCCGGCTGAGCCACCCGCTGATCGACCTGAAGCTGTTCCGCGAACGCAGCTTCTCCGCCTCCATGACCACCATGGGCATCGCCCTGTTCGTGATGTCGGGCTCGCAGCTGTTCGTCGCCCAGTACCTGCAGATGGTGGTCGGACTGTCCCCGCTGAAGGCCGGCCTGAGCTCGCTGCCCGCCAGCATCGGTGGCGTGGTCGGCTCGCTGCTCGCCCCGCTCGCGCTGACCCGGATGCGCTCGGCGTACGTGATGACCATCGGCCTGGCGATCGCCCTGGTCGGCTTCGGCGTGCTGACCCAGGTCTCCGCCGGGAGCGGCCTGGTCACCGTCATGGTCGCGCTCGGACTGCTCAACTTCGGTGTGGCGCCCACCATCGCGCTCGGCACCGACATGATGATCGCCTCCGCACCGCCGGAACGGGCCGGCGCGATCTCCGCCGTCTCCGAGACGCTCCAGGAGATCGGCCTCGGCACCGGCATCGCGATCCTCGGCAGCGTCGGCACGGCCGTCTACCGCACCCAGGTCGCCGACGGCCTCGCGTCCGACGGGCTCTCCCCGGAGTCGGAGTCCGCCATCCGCGACACCATCGGTTCCGCCGTCGCCGAGGTCTCCCGCCTGCCGCAGGAGGTCGGCGCCCAGGCGCTGTCCACCGCCCGCGAGGCCTTCACCCACGCACTCCAGTACGTCAGCACCATCTGCCTGGTGCTCACCGCGCTGGCCGTCCTGATGGCACCCCTGCTGCTCCGCTCGGTGCCGCCCGGCACCGGCGCCGAGAGCGCCGACTCCGACGAGGCGGTGCCCCCGCTCCTGAAGACCGCGGACCCGCAGAAGACCTGAACCCCCGTGGACGCCCGCCGCCCGGCCCGTGGAACCTCCCACGGGCCGGGCGGCGGTTGTCTTTTTGACGGGACCTCAGCGCACGACGTCGAGGTAGCTCATCATCCCGAGGTCCTCGTGGGCCGCGATGTGGCAGTGGAACATCCACTTGCCCGGGTAGTCGGCGAACGGGATCCGGATCACGATCTTCCCCGGCACCCCGCCGGACGAGGCGGGCACCATGGCGGTGTCCTCGCGGTGCGTGTAGGGCTGCGGCACCCCGTTCACGGACATCACCTGGAACGCGTTGGTGTGCAGGTGGAAGGGGTGGTTCTCCTCGGTGGTGTTGACGATCGTCCACTCCTCGACGGTCCCGAGCCGGGCCGGGGTGTCGAAGAGCGAGCTGTCCGCCGCGAACTTCCGTCCATTGAGGACGAAGTAGAAGTTGTCGCCCTCCTGGAGCTCGCCGAGCTCGACCGTCCGGCGGCCCGCGACGGCGGCCGGGGCGAGGTCGGCCGGGGCACCGGGGATGGCGCCGGTGACGGCCGGCTGGCGGGTGACGGGCCAGCCGTCGACCTTGATCGTGGCCAGCTGGGTGTCCGGATAGGTGCCGCCCTGCGGACCGTTGGTGTAGGTCGTGGTGCGCAGCACGGCCTGGCCCGGCACGGCGCAGGCGGTGACCAGGACGTCGAAGCGCTTGCCCGGCGGCAGCACCAGGGTGTCGCGCGTGCTCACCTGCGCGACCGGAATGCCGTCCTCGGCGACGACGGTGAACCGGTAGCCGTCGAGCCGGAGTTGGTACGGGATGTCGGCTCCCGCGTTGACCAGCCGCCACAGCTGGGTCTCGTTCGGCTTCAGCGTCAGCGTGGGCCGGAGCTGCCCGTTGACCAGCCGCACGGTGGGGTTGGCCGGGCTGATCGTGTTCTGCACGATGCGCCCGGCGGCGTCGATCTGGGCGTCCTTCAGGACGAGGGTGTGCGCGGTGGCGTTGCGCAGGCCGACCGGCAGCAGGCTGCGGTTGTCCCCGACGATCATGGCGCCGGAGAGGCCGGCGAAGATCTGGTTCTGGGTCTGGCCCGGTTCGAAGGCCATGTCGGACATGTTGTGGGCCCCGTTGGCCGCGCACATCGTGCCCATGGCGTGGCTGTGGTACCAGAACGTGCCCTGGGGATGATCGGCCGGGACAGCCAGCCGGTAGGTGATGGTGGCGCCGGGGGAGACGCAGCTGAAGGAGTTGTCGGAGTCGTCCGTCGGCGAGACGTGCATGCCGTGGAAGTGCAGGTTGGTGGCGACCGGCAGCCGGTTGACCAGCTTGATGGTGACGGTCGACCCGGCGGAGACCTTCAGCGTGGGCGCGACGACCGTGCCGTTGTTGTAGACCTGCCCGGCCACCGGGCGGCCGGACACGTCGAACACGCTCTGGCCGACGTCCAGCGTGATGTTGAGGTTCTGGTTGTCGCCGGTCGCGTCGGCCGTCACGGGATCGCGGAACGGGTCACCCGTCCGCATCCCCGCCTCCTGCTGGGCGGTCGTCGGCGGCTGCGGAGGATCGGTCGGCGCCGGGGCCGCGAGGGCCCGGGTGCCTAAGACGGCGGCCGAGAAAAGCATCGAGACCGCAGTCAACACGTGGATGATGCGCCTGGTGCGCCGTATTTGCTGCCGCTGTGATTCGGCGGCCGTTCCGGTTGGGTGGGGCATCGGCTCTCCATATCCAGACTGTCTGGGCGAACAGAGCGTTGCGAGCCCAAGCCTCGCCGATTGACCTGCACCAGACAAGACCTTGGATATGTCCGGGCGACGGCAATGACCGACCTGTCGTCGGCAATGACCTGACCCGCCGTCGGCAAAGTCCCGGTATCAGGCCGGTATCACACCGGTACCGCACCGGTATCGGGAAGGGGCAGCTCCGGCGAGGACGGGGCCGACCGTGACAGTCGACCCCAACAGCCCTGCGGAGAACCGGCGTTGTGACGGCGGCGCCGACGACTACCGGACGGGAATTTCCCTGACCAGGCGCGAGGACCAGTCGCACCAGCGGTAACCGGGCAGGAATGCGCCACCGGCCTCGTCGAGGTGCTCCTCGACATACGGAATGGTCGCGTCGCAGACCTCGGTGGCGAAGTCGAAGAACTCCGTGCTCTCGGGGTTGGTGTGATAGCTCCAGCGG
Source organism: Kitasatospora sp. NPDC004614 (assembly GCF_042873675.1). NCBI lineage: Bacteria > Bacillati > Actinomycetota > Actinomycetes > Kitasatosporales > Streptomycetaceae > Kitasatospora > Kitasatospora sp. NPDC004614. The sequence continues at coordinate 1,969 of NZ_JBIALR010000022.1, read as the reverse complement.
GGGTTGTACGGAGCCGGCCGTGGGACGATCCGCGCCATCACATGCGGACGGTCGGTGGTCTCCCCGCTGATGAGCCTCCGGGCGTGCTCGATCTCCTCACTCTTCGTCAGCTCGATGACGAACTCCTCATGCGTGACGTCGGTCATCACGAAGTAGGCCCGGTCCGCGGCGGCCGCGCGGACCGGCGAGCCTGTCGGGGCCACGGCCTGCGAGGGCTGCGCGGTGGCGAACGCCAGCACACCGACGGCGGCGAGGCCGACCGCCTTGGTGAACACACGTGGCATGGGGGTTCTCTCTTTCTGTCCGGGTGTCGTGCACATCACGACTGAGCACCGTGCGCATTGAATCAGTCACGATCGGTCACCGTGCGGGCGATGCGGCTCGCGTCCGGGTGGTTCTCGCCGGTGGTCCTCACCGACCGCGCAGATGGTCCTCACCGGCCACGGCGAATGGGGCCGAATGGCCCCAGACAGCGTCGGGGTCGCCAACCTACGGTTGCGTTACCTACGGGACCGTAGGTTTGTTCGTCGATCGAGAGTTGGACCCGTGAGCAGCACCTCCTCCCCGGCCCAGTGGACCGATGCCCGCCTCCTGCACGACCTGGAAGAGGTGGTCGAGCGCGAACTCAACCGCCACCTGAGCGTCTTCAAGGAGTGGATGCCCCACGAGTACGTCCCCTGGAGCCGCGGACGGGACTTCGACGGGCCGCTCGGCGGCGAAGCATGGTCAATAGAGCAGTCGCCGCTCACCGAAGTCGGCCGGGTCTCGCTCGTGGTGAACCTGCTGACCGAGGACAACCTGCCCAGCTACCACCACGAGATCGCGACGCTCTTCGGCCGCGACGGCGCCTGGGGCACCTGGGTGCACCAGTGGACAGCAGAAGAGGCACGGCACTCGATGGTGCTGCGCGACTACCTCATCGCCTCCCGTGCCGTCGACCCCGTGGAACTCGAGCGCGCCCGCATGACCCACATGCAGAACGGCTTCGTCTCCGACAACCGGCACTCGCCGCTCCACACCGTCGCGTACGTCGCCTTCCAGGAGCTCGCCACCCGCATCTCCCACCGCAACACCGGACACGCCTCGGGCGACCCCGTCTGCGACCGGATGCTCGCGCAGGTCGCCAACGACGAGAACCTGCACATGATCTTCTACCGGAACCTCCTCAAGGCCGCCTTCGAACTCGCCCCCGACCAGGCCATGCAGGCCGTCAACGAGGTCGTCACCAACTTCCGCATGCCCGGCCACGGCATGCCCGGCTTCGAACGGGCCGCCGCACGGATCGCCGTCGACGGCGTCTACAACCTCCGCGTCCACCTCGACGACGTGCTGCTCCCCGTGCTGCGCCACCTCAAGGTGATGGAGATGAGCGGCTTCGGCCCGGACGGCGTCCGGGCCCAGATGGAGCTCGGCCTGATGCTCGACGGCCTCGCCGCCCAGGCCACCCGGTTCGACGAACGACAGGCGGCGATCCGGGCCCGGCGCGCCGCGAAGGGCTGACGCCGGCGCTTGGGTTGCCCGCAGCCTTCGCCCGCAGACGCCGGCGGAGGCTGCGAGGTTTGCACCTGGGGCGGATCCGGCGTAGTGTTCACTGGTCGCTCGGCAGGGAGCACCGGACACGCAATCTGTGTGGACGGTCCCGGGGCGGCCAATCCCTGAGAACCACCCAGTAGATCCGTGGCGGGTCGCGTCCTTTTCGCGTCTCCGTTCGTATTTGCTGTGCGCTTTTTCGGAGATTGCGGCGGATTCGCTTTTCGGAGCGGGGATCGGCTAGAGTTTGAAACGTCGGACGGGCCGTCAGGTCGGGAAGACGAAAGCGAGTCAGATCGAATGAAACTCCGGAAAACGGAGCGGAAAACATCTGATAAGCTGGAAACACGAAAGAACGAAGCGCCCGGAGGGCCTGCTGGAAGGCAGACCGAAGGAAGTGTCCGTTCCTTGAGAACTCAACAGCGTGCCAAAAGTCAAC
>NZ_JBIALR010000021.1:101909-123636 GCF_042873675.1 Kitasatospora sp. NPDC004614 | reverse complement strand
GCTCGGCTGGGAAACCCCAGCCGAGCGTCTGACTAAACTCCTCGTGGCCTAGACAACCGACCACGTGTTGCAACGATCGCTAGAAACCACCGAACTCCGGACGGGCCCTTCGAACAGCGTGGGACTAGAAGCGACGCGTGACGAGCGCGCGCTTCACCTCCTGGATCGCCTTGGTGACCTCGATGCCACGCGGGCAGGCCTCCGAGCAGTTGAAGGTGGTGCGGCAACGCCACACACCCTCACGGTCGTTGAGGACCTCCAGGCGCTGCTCGGCGCCCTCGTCGCGGGAGTCGAAGATGAAGCGGTGCGCGTTGACGATCGCCGCCGGGCCGAAGTACTGGCCGTCGTTCCAGAACACCGGGCACGAGGAGGTGCACGCGGCGCACAGGATGCACTTGGTGGTGTCGTCGAAGCGCTCGCGGTCGGCCTGCGACTGCAGACGCTCGCGGGTCGGCTCGTTCCCCGAGGTGATCAGGAACGGCATGACGTCCTTGTACGCCTGGAAGAACGGGTCCATGTCCACGATCAGGTCCTTGAGGACCGCGAGGCCCTTGATGGCCTCGATCGTGATCGGCTTCTCCGGGTTGACGTCCTTGATCAGGGTCTTGCACGCCAGCCGGTTGCGCCCGTTGATCCGCATGGCGTCCGAACCGCAGATGCCGTGCGCGCAGGAGCGGCGGTACGTGAGCGTGCCGTCCTGCTCCCACTTGATCTTGTTGAGCGCGTCCAGGACGCGCTCCTTCGGGTCCATCTCGAGCTGGTAGTCCACCCACACCGGCTCCGGGTGCTCCTCCGGGTTGAACCGGCGGATCCGGAAGGTGACGTTGACCAGCTTGGTGCTGCCCGCCTCGACCGCGTCCAGCGCGGCCGAGTGCTTCTCGACGGTCGGAGTGGACATCAGTACTTACGCTCCATCGGCTGGTAGCGGGTCTGCACGACCGGCTTGTAGTCGAGGCGGATGGAGGTGGTGCCGTCCTCGGCCACCTCGCGGTACGCCATGGTGTGCTGCATGAACTTCACGTCGTCGCGGGTCGGGAAGTCCTCGCGGTAGTGACCGCCGCGGGATTCCTCGCGAGCCAGCGCGGAGACCACCAGCACCTCGGCCAGGTCGAGCAGGTTGCCCAGCTCGATGGCCTCCAGCAGGTCGGTGTTGTAACGCGAGCCCTTGTCCTGGATCGAGACGTTCTTGAAGCGCTCCTTGAGCGCCGTGACGTCCTCGACGGCCTGCTGCAGCGTCTTGCCGGTGCGGTAGACGGACACGTTGGTGTCCATCGACTCCTGCAGCTCCTTGCGGATCTGCGCGACCGACTCGGTGCCGGTGGACTCGCGCAGGCCCTCGACCATGGCCTCGACCAGCGCGCCCGGGTTCGCCGGCAGCTCGACGAAGTCGGCCTTGTCGGCGTAGGCGGCGGCGGCGATGCCCGCGCGGCGGCCGAACACGTTGATGTCCAGCAGCGAGTTGGTGCCCAGGCGGTTGGCGCCGTGCACCGACACGCACGCGACCTCGCCCGCGGCGTACAGGCCCGGGACGATGTCGGTGTTGTTGCTCAGGACCTCACCCTCGACGTTGGTCGGGATGCCGCCCATCGCGTAGTGCGCGGTGGGCTGGATCGGAATCGGGTCCGTGTAGGGCTCGATGCCGAGGTAGGTGCGCGCGAACTCGGTGATGTCCGGCAGCTTGGCGTCCAGCTGCTCCGGCGGGAGGTGCGTCAGGTCCAGGTAGACGTGGTCGCCGTCGGGGCCGCAGCCGCGGCCGGCCCGGATCTCCGAGTAGATCGCGCGGGAGCACACGTCACGGGACGCGAGGTCCTTCATGACGGGGGCGTAGCGCTCCATGAAGCGCTCGCCGTCCTTGTTGCGCAGGATGCCGCCCTCGCCGCGGGCGCCCTCGGTGAGCAGGATGCCCATCCGCCAGATGCCCGTCGGGTGGAACTGGAAGAACTCCATGTCCTCCAGCGGCAGGCCACGGCGCAGCGCCACGGCCTGGCCGTCACCGGTCAGGGTGTGCGCGTTCGAGGTGACCTTGAACATCTTGCCGGTGCCGCCGGAGGCGAACACCACGGCCTTGGCCTGGAAGACGTGGATCTCGCCGGTGGCGAGCTCGTAGGCCACCACACCGGCGGTCTTGCCCTCGTTGATCAGCAGGTCGAGGACGTAGAACTCGTTGAAGAACTCCACACCGTGCTTGACGCAGTTCTGGAACAGCGTCTGCAGGATCATGTGACCGGTGCGGTCCGCGGCGTAGCAGGACCGGCGGACCGGGGCCTCGCCGTGGTTGCGGGAGTGACCGCCGAAGCGGCGCTGGTCGATCCGGCCCTGGTCGGTGCGGGAGAAGGGCAGGCCCATCTTCTCGAGGTCGAGGACCGCGTCGATGGCCTCCTTGCACATGATCTCGGCGGCGTCCTGGTCGACCAGGTAGTCACCACCCTTGACCGTGTCGAAGGTGTGCCACTCCCAGTTGTCCTCCTCGACGTTGGCGAGGGCGGCACACATGCCGCCCTGCGCCGCGCCGGTGTGCGACCGGGTGGGGTAGAGCTTGGTCAGGACCGCGGTGCGGCTGCGCTGCGTCGACTCGATGGCCGCGCGCATGCCGGCGCCGCCGGCGCCGACGATGACGGTGTCGTACTGGTGAATCTGCATGGGGTCAGTCGCCTCTGGTGGCTCGTCAGATGTTCGGGTCGAAGGTGAAGATCACCAGGGTGCCGAGGACGACCGTGAAGACGGTCGCGACACCGAGGAGACCCTTCAGCCACAGACGAGTGGCGTCCTTCTCCGCGTAGTCGTTGATGACGGTGCGCATGCCGTTCGAGCCGTGCAGCATCGCCAGCCACAGCATCAGCAGGTCCCACATCTGCCAGAACGGCGAGGCCCAGCGGCCCGCCACGAAGGCGAAGCTGATCTTCGAGACGCCGCCGTCCAGCATCAGGTTGATCAGCAGGTGGCCGAGGACCAGCACCACCAGGACGACACCCGACAGGCGCATGAACAGCCAGGCGAGCATCTCGAAGTTGGTGCGGGTGCGGCGCGGGGTCTTCTTCGTGCGGGCCCGGGCGGGCTCCACCACGAAGGCGTCGGCCGGGTTGCCGGTGCCCAGGCCCTGGCCCGTGTGGGCCTGGAGCGAGGGGACCACCAGGTCCTTGGTCTCAGTGGACATGCGGATCAGCCCCCGAACCAGGAACGAAGGGTGTGCTGCAGAACGGGGTAGAAGGCGCCGCCCATCAGGACGATCCAGATGCCGACCACACTCCACAGCATCTGCTTCTGGTACTTCGGGCCCTTGGCCCAGAAGTCGACCGCCACGACCCGCAGGCCGTTCAGGGCGTGGAACAGGATGGCGGCCACCAGGCCGTACTCCATCAGGTTCACAAGCCAGAACTTGTAGGTGGCGATCACCGAGTCGTACGCCTCGGGCGACACCCGCACCAGGGCGGTGTCAAGGACATGTGCGAACAGGAAGAAGAAGATCAGGACGCCGGTGACTCGGTGAGCCACCCAGCTCCACATGCCTTCCCGGCCGCGGTACAGCGTTCCAGCCGGCACGGAAAACCCTCCGGAAGCGGTTTGGGGGCTCGGCCGGCTTTCTGTCGGTCAGCCCGGCCGGATACGGTCCACCGGCCGCGAGCATCCTATCGACGCGTCGGGCCCCGCTGCCGTCGGGGGCCCCTGCTGTGATCAATCAGGCACGCACGGGCTAATCGGAACGGGAACTCTGACGCTGTGCGACCATCCGGTCGCGCCGTGCGGCCGGTCCGGAGCGGTCAGCTCCGGACCGCCACCAGGTGCTCCAGGCGGGTCAGCGCTATCCGGCGCAACTCCTCGGCCGAGATGAGCCGTTCCTCGTCCAGATCGTTGGCCAGCCGGGTGCGGATCGAGGTCAGCACCGCGTCCAGCATCTCCTCCTGGCCCACCCCGTCCAGGCAGACCACGAAGACGTGGCCGAACCGTGCCTCGTACGCGGCGTGCGCGGCGCGCAGCGCGGTGTGGGTCGCCTGGCTGCCCGGGGCGCGCATGCCGAGCAGCGGCTGCGGCATCCAGCTCTCGTCGGCCAGCGCCTCGGCGAGGTCCGCCGGGCGCAGGTCGTAGCTGGCCTCGCTGGCCGCCGCGAGCAGCGAACCGATGTCGGGGTACGGGCGGTGGGCGGTCAGGCGCAGCGCCCAGCGGTGGCTGCCGCAGCAGGCGAGCAGCGCCTCCTCGACCGCGCCGGAGTCGGCTTCGTTGAACCTGTGCAGTCCCAGGAGGGACGGGTCCGTCCGCACGTCGAGACGCTGCGGCGGGATGTCGCTGGTCAGCGGATCCTCCTCGTGAGGGCGGGAAGGGGGGATGCTGCAGAGACAGAGGGGGTGCGGCAGTGCCTCCGCACGGGGCCTTGACGGCTCGGCGGGGCAGCGCCTCCACGGTAGTTGAGGGTTCATCAGTTGGGGAGGCGGCGGGCCGATTTCATTCGATCGAGCTATCAAGTTGTGACCCGCCGCCGCTCCCGTTCACACAGAACCGCTCAGCCGGCCCGGTGCACCTTGTGGTTGGCGGCCTGCGCCCGGGGCCGGACCACCAGCAGATCGATGTTGACGTGCGCCGGACGGGTCACCGCCCAGGAGACGGTGTCGGCGATGTCCTCCGAGGTCAGCGGCGCGTCGACGCCCGCGTACACCGCGTCCGCCTTCGCCTGGTCGCCGCGGAACCGGGTCAGCGCGAAGCCCTCCGACTTCACCATGCCGGGCGCGATCTCGATCACCCGGATCGGCTCGCCCACGAGTTCGAGGCGGAGGGTCTGTGCCACCGAGTGGACGGCGTGCTTGGCCGCCACGTAGCCGCCGCCGCCCTCGTACGCGGCCAGCGCCGCCGTCGAGGACATGATCAGCACGGTGCCGTCGCCGGTGGCACGCAGCGCGGGCAGCAGCGCCTGGGTCAGGTGCAGCACGCCCAGCACGTTCACCTCGAACATGGTGCGCCAGTCCTCCGGGTCGCCGGCCTCGACGCTGTCCGCGCCGAGCGCGCCGCCCGCGTTGTTCACCAGCACGTCCACCCGGCCGACCTCGGCGGCGAACGCGTCCACCGCGGCCCGGTCGGTGACGTCCAGCGTGAAGGCGCGGCCGCCCAGCTCCTTCGCCAGCACCTCGATCCGCTCGGTGCGGCGGGCGGTCAGCACCACCTGGAAACCGTCCGCAGCCAGCCGTCGGGCGGTCGCCGCCCCGATGCCGCTGCTGGCGCCGGTGACCACGGCCACCTTCTGCTCGCTCATGTCCACTCCTCGTAGGTCCGACCAGGTGTTCGGTGTCGGGATCATCCCAAGGATCGCCCCGGGGGTGTTGTGAGCAAGCTCCCAGCCGTGGCATCTGTCTGCCCGTGAGGGGCACGGCTACATTGCGTATCCAGCCGAGACGTTAATCGGCGCTAACCCCCCCACCATCTTCCGCGGAGGACACCCATGGCAGCCGAGCCCCGCCGCACCGAGTCGGGCCTGCCGATCGAGCCGGTGTACGGCCCCGAGACCCTGGCCGGCTTCGACGCCGCGAGCCGGCTCGGCACTCCCGGCCAGTACCCGTTCACCCGCGGCGTGTACCCGACCATGTACACCGGCAAGCCGTGGACGATGCGCCAGTACGCCGGCTTCGGCACCGCCGCCGAGTCCAACGCCCGCTACAAGCAGCTCATCGCCAACGGCACCATGGGCCTGTCCGTCGCCTTCGACCTGCCCACCCAGATGGGGTACGACTCCGACGCCGCGATCTCCTCCGGCGAGGTCGGCAAGGTCGGCGTCGCCATCGACAGCGTCGAGGACATGAGCGTCCTGTTCGGCGGCATCCCGCTCGGCGAGGTCTCCACCTCGATGACCATCAACGCGCCCGGCTCGCTGCTGCTGCTGCTCTACCAGTTGGTCGGCGAGGCCCAGGGCGTGCCCAGCAACAAGCTCACCGGCACCATCCAGAACGACGTGCTCAAGGAGTACATCGCCCGCGGCACCTACATCTTCCCGCCCAAGCCCTCGCTGCGGCTGATCGCCGACGTGTTCCAGTACTGCCGGGCCGAGATCCCCAAGTGGAACACCATCTCCATCTCCGGCTACCACATGGCCGAGGCCGGGGCGAACCCCGCGCAGGAGATCGCCTTCACCCTCGCCAACGGCATCGAGTACGTGCGCACCGCCGTCGCCGCCGGCATGGACGTCGACGACTTCGCCCCCCGGCTCTCCTTCTTCTTCGTCTCCCGCACCACCCTGCTGGAGGAAGTCGCCAAGTTCCGTGCCGCGCGCCGGATCTGGGCCCGCGTCATGAAGGAGGAGTTCGGCGCGAAGAACCCCAAGTCGCAGATGCTGCGCTTCCACACCCAGACCGCGGGCGTCCAACTCACCGCCCAGCAGCCCGAGGTCAACCTGGTCCGGGTCTCCGTGCAGGCGCTCGCCGCCGTGTTCGGCGGGACGCAGTCGCTGCACACCAACTCCTTCGACGAGGCGATCGCGCTGCCGACGGAGAAGTCCGCGCGGCTCGCGCTGCGCACGCAGCAGGTGCTGGCCTTCGAGACCGACGTCACCGCGACCGTCGACCCGTTCGCGGGCTCCTACGTGGTCGAGGCGATGACGGACGAACTGGAGGCCGCGGCGCTGGAATTGATGGCCAAGGTCGAGGACATGGGCGGCGCGGTCGCGGCGATCGAGCAGGGGTACCAGAAGGGCGAGATCGAACGCACCGCGTACCGCATCCAGCAGGAGCAGGACTCCGGCGCGCGGACCGTGGTCGGCGTCAACCGCTTCCAGCTCGCCGAGGAGGAGCCCTACGAGCCGCTGCGGGTCGACCCGGCGATCGAGGCGCAGCAGGCGCAGCGGCTCGCGCGACTGCGTTCCGAGCGGGACTCGTCGGCGGTGGACCGGTCGCTCACGTCGCTGCGCAAGGCGGCGGAGGGGACGGACAACGTGCTGTACCCGATGAAGGAGGCCCTCGCGGCCCGCGCCACCGTCGGCGAGGTCTGTGACGCGCTGCGCGGGGTGTGGGGGACGTATACGCCGGTGGACCGCTTCTGAGGGTCGCGCCCAGGTGCGAGTCGCTGTTCGTGGCGCGATCTCGCCGGCGTGAACCTTCCGCCCCGCGCAGCGCCCGCGCCCCTGACGGGACGCGGGCGCCGGGGGAGACGGGAAAGCGAAGAGGGGCGCTGGGGGAGACCCCAGCGCCCCTCAACTGCTTTGCGGTGATTACTTCTTGATGGCGAAGGACTTGAAGAAGCCCTTGCCCGGGGATCCCAGGCCGGTGGCCGTGTCGTAGCCGCTGGAGGCCGAGAGGCCGTAGTCGGCGCCGATCTTGTAGAGGCGGACGCGGAGGGTGTTGTTGATGACGCCGAGGTCGACGACGTTGCCGCGCTTGGTGTTGACGGCGTTGTCGTTCACGTCGTGGAAGGCGTTGGTGTCGGCGCGGTCGTAGAGGGCCGGGTTGGCGAAGCCGAGGGCGCGGCCGCCGCGGGTCTCGAACGCGTTGGCGAACATGGCGGCGGTCTCGGGGGCGGAGACCGAGGTGCCGCCGAAGCCGCCCTCGCTGTAGGCGCCGCCGGAGGTGAAGCCGACCAGGGTGGCGGCGACCAGGTCACCGCTCATGGCGATGTCGGGGGTGGCGCGCAGCGGGGTCTTGGACTTGGTGCCGTCGGCCGCGGTCTTGCTGATGCTGTCCGGGACGACGCCCTGCTGGTACCACGGCTGGGCGAAGTCCTTGGAGACACCGCCGCCGCCGCCGAAGTAGAACTTGCCCGGCATCGGGCTCCAGGACTTCTGGTCGGCGGAGAGCACCGAGCGCTGGTCGCCCATGGAGACCTCGTGGCCGTACTTGCCTTCCTTGTCGGCCAGTTCGAGGGCGGTGCCGCCGACCGAGGTGACCCACGGAGAGGAGGACGGCCACTGGGCCTGGGCCTGGTTGGTGTCGGCCTCGCAGTTGACGCCGGTGGCGGCGGCACCCGGGGAGTCGTCGCCGCAGTCGCCGGAGGAGAAGGTGAAGCCGATGCCGGTGAGGGCGCCGAGCTGGAAGATCTGGTTGTCGGCGGCGACCACGGCGGGGTCGATGTCGCCGGACTTGCCGTGCATGATCTCGCCCCACGAGTTGGAGACGATGTCGGCGAGGTGCCCGTCCACGACCTTGGCCATGGCGTCGTAGAGGTCCTCGTCGAAGCAGGAGTTGCCGCCGACGTAGACGACGTTGGCGTCCGGCGCGAGGCCGTGCACCATCTCGACGTCGAGGGCTTCCTCGCCGGCCCAGCCGTCGGGGCCGCCGCACTCGGCCTGGTGGGTCCACTGCGCGGGCGTGACGTACTCGGTGTACTGGCCCGGCTTGAACGGCTGGTCGCCGTGCAGGGTGGAGAAGTGGTTGGCGTCCTGCTCCATGGTGGACAGGCCGTAGGCGTCGATGACGGCGACGCGGGCGCCCTTGCCGGTGACCTTGGCGTCGGTGACGCCGTAGGCCTTGCGGAGCTGGGACGGCATGTACGAGCAGGGGGCGAACGGCTCGTTCTTCTCGTAGCCCTCGGGGGCGCCCTTGGCGGTCTTCGAGCCGTAGCCGTCCTCGGAGCAGGTCGGGACGGTCGGCAGGGTCGCCGGGTCCTTCTTGTCCGGGCCGGCCTGCTTGGCGGAGGCGTTCAGGCGCTGCTCGGCCTCGCGGACCGAGGTGGCGGAGGAGCTGTTCTTGTGGATCGCGTCGGCCAGGCCGGAGACCGCGAGGACGGCGTCGGAGACGGAGGCCGGCACCTTGGCGTCGGCGGTCGGGGCCCGGTGGGTGCCGTCCGCGGTGCGGTAGTTGTGGAAACCGGTGCCGAACGCCTTGGACAGCGCGGCGGTGGAGCCGGCGACCTGCACGTAGTGGGCGGTGCTGGCGGAGACGGTGAGGCCCGCGGCGGACACCCAGTCGGTGACGGCCTTGACCTGCTCCGGGGTGGCGCCGAACTTCGCCTGGGCCTGGGCGGACGTCAGGTACTTGCCGTAGTCGGGCGAGTGGGGGTCGGAGACGGCCTGGGCGAGGGCGGCGAGGCCGCTGGCGTCGCGTCCGGCCAGGTAGATGCGGGCGGTCGCCGGGGCGGCGGCGTCGGCCGCGCCCGCGTCGGCCTGCGGGGTGGCCCACTCCGGGTGGGTGCCGGGCAGGGTGCGGGCGGTGTCGCCCACGGGGGTGGCGGCGGTGGCCGGGACGGCCGCGCCGAGGGTGGTGATGATCAGTGCGGCCGCGACGGTGGCCGGAGCGATGCTCTTGGCGAGCCGATTGCGCGTGATGGGCACGTCGGTCCCCCCTTCTCGGTTCGATGGAGCGTCAACTGCCCTTGTGAGGGCGTGACGAGGCGCGCCGCAGGCGGACTGTCCCACCCCACTGCGGCACCGGAGTTGACTGTGCGAAAGCTGTCTATTCGGACTGATGTGCCCTGCTCAAGAGCGGGTCCGAAAGCTTTACCGCGCCATGACCCGATCGGGGGGAAGGGTTGGCTCCGAGGTGCGGGAGTGGCCGCCGGTGCAGGTCGTTGCACATGGCAGGCGGCGGAGGAGCCGAACACAGGATCGGGCCGAATCGAAGAGTCATACCCATCATGGGGGGCGGTATGCATCCAAACGGTGAGAACTTTGGTGGAAGTCGGGCCAAAAGCCCGCCACCGGCCTACTCTTGTCAAGGTGAACGATCCTCAGCCAGCAGCCGCTGCCACCGTCACCGCCGTCCGCCCGCTCGCCGACCTCCGGGCCCGAGTAGCGGCCCACCAGGCCGAGTTGATCGACCTCCGCCGTGATCTCCACCGGCACCCGGAGCTCGGCCGCCAGGAGTTCCGCACCACCAAGCTGCTGCGCGAGCGCCTGATCGCCGCCGGGCTGGAGCCGCGGGTGCTCCCGGGCGGCACCGGTCTGCTGGTGGACCTGGTCCCGCCGGGCACCGCGCCCGGCACCCCGCTGCTGGCGTTCCGCGCCGACATCGACGCGCTGCCGATCGACGACGCCAAGAAGGACGTCCCGTACCGCTCCACGGTGGCCGGCCGGGCGCACGCCTGCGGGCACGATGTGCACACCGCGGTGGTGCTCGGCACCGCGCTGGTGCTGGCCGAGGCGCTGGCCGCGGGGGAGCTGACCCGTCCGGTGCGGCTGATCTTCCAGCCGGCCGAGGAGATGATGCCGGGCGGCGCGCTGGACGTGATCGCGGCCGGCGGGATGGAAGGGGTCGGGCGGATCTTCGCGGTGCACTGCGACCCCAAGGTGCAGGTCGGCCGGATCGCCCTGAAGACCGGGGCGATCACCTCGGCCTGCGACAAGGTGGTGATCAGCGTGGACGGCCCCGGCGGGCACACCGCCCGTCCGCACCTGACCACCGACCTGGTCACCGCGGTCGCCAAGCTGGCCGCCGAGACGCCGTCCGCGCTGGCCCGCCGGATGGACCCGCGCTGGGGCGTCTCGCTGGTGTGGGGGCGGATCGCGGCCGGCTCGGCGCCGAACGTGATCCCGCAGCACGCCGAGCTGGAGGGCACCGTCCGCTGCCTGGAGCTGGCGGGCTGGCGGCAGGCTCCGGAGGTACTGGAGGACCTGGTCGCGCACCTGGCCGAGACGCACCGCGCCAAGTGGACGCTGGACTACCACCGGGGCGTCCCGCCGGTGGTCAACGAGGTCGATTCGATCGACCAGTTGGAGCGCGCGATGAACGCCCGGTTCGCCGAGGGCCGCGGCCCGGTGGTGGAGCCGACCGAACAGAGCCTGGGCGGCGAGGACTTCTCCTGGTACCTGGAGCACGCCCCGGGCGCACTGGCCCGCCTCGGGGTGCGCGGCCCGGACGAGAAGGGCGCCCGCGATCTGCACCAGGGCGATTTCGACGCGGACGAGCGGGCGATCGCCGTCGGCGTCGAACTGTTCGCCTCGCTCGCGCTGGAGTACGCCCGGATCTGACCGCTCCGGCACCACGAGGCCGCGTCGCCAGGTGCGACGCGGCCACTTCTCGGGTATGGGCCGGAGGCGTACCGTGGTGGCGCGCTACCAGCCAGTAGCGGAACGGGAGTTGAACAAGTGTGCGGCTATGTCCGGATTTGCCCGGGCGTACGACCACATTTTGATAACAACCGCGAGGCCCGTGCAGGCCGTAACACAACTGTGTTCTACGCGCGTTACGGTGGCGCTCGACCACGCCATTCGGGTGTGTGAGAAGGAGAAACTCCCTTGCGCCGTTCACTCAAGCTCGCCGCGGCAGTGCTCTCGGGTTCCCTGGGCATCGCCTCGCTCGCCGCCTGCGGCGCAAAGAGCACCGACACCACCAACGCCAACGCCGGTGCCGGCGGCTCGGGTCTCAAGGTCGGCATGGCCTACGACATCGGCGGCCGCGGCGACCAGTCCTTCAACGACTCCGCCGCGCGTGGTCTGGACCAGGCCAAGTCCGAGCTGGGCGCCACCATCAACGAGGCCGAGGCCAAGTCCGGTGAGTCCGAGGGCGACAAGGAGCAGCGCCTCAAGTCCCTGGTGACCGGTGGCTTCAACCCGGTCATCGCGGTCGGCTTCGTCTACCAGGACGCGGTCAACAAGGTCGCCAAGGAGAACCCGAACGTCAAGTTCGCGATCGTCGACTCCTTCTCGCCCGAGCAGCCGAACAACGTCACCTCGCTGACCTTCTCGGAGGAGCAGGGCTCCTACCTGGCGGGCGTGGCCGCGGCCCTCAAGTCGAAGACCAAGCACGTCGGCTTCATCGGCGGTGTGCAGTCCGAGCTGATCAAGAAGTTCGAGGCCGGCTACGTGGCGGGCGCCAAGTCCGTCGACCCGAACATCGCGATCGAGGTCACCTACCTGAGCACCCCGCCGGACAACACCGGCTTCGCCGACCCGGGCAAGGGCAAGCAGGCCGCGCAGGGCCAGATGGACAAGGGCGCGGACGTCATCTACTCCGCCGCCGGCTCCTCCGGCAGCGGCGCCATCGAGGCCGTCTCCAGCGCCTCGGGCAGCAAGTGGGCCATCGGCGTCGACTCGGACCAGGCCAGCCAGCCGGCCCTGTCGAAGTACAAGGACCACATCCTCACCTCGATGGTGAAGAACGTGAACACCGGCGTGTTCACCTTCATCAAGTCGGCCAAGGACGGCAGCGCCCAGTCCGGCAAGAAGAACTTCGACCTGAAGGACGGCGGCGTGTCGCTGGCCACCACCGGCAACTTCATCGACGACATCAAGGCCAAGCTCGACGCCGCCACCCAGCAGATCGTCAGCGGCGCCACCAAGGTTCCGACCGCTCCGCAGGGCTGATCCCCTGCCACCGCGCCGCCCGCCCGCCGGGCGGCGCAGTGGTCTGACGCATCACAAGGAGGGGCTCGGAAGGGGTGCGCCACGCGCATCCCCCGGGCCCCTGCCTGTGCCCCCACCGCCGCTCCGGTGTCCGTCCAGCGGCTGCCCCACCCCGGCCCCCCTGAGCCTCCAGCGCGACGAAGCGCCCGACGACCAGCAGGAGATCGCCATCACTCCCTCCGACTCCGCCCCTCCCGGCGGCACCCCCAGCGCGGGGACGGCGACACCGGCCGTCGAACTGCGTGGCATCACCAAGCGCTTCCCCGGTGTGGTGGCCAACCACGACATCGACATCACCGTGCAGCGCGGCACCGTGCACGCCCTGATGGGCGAGAACGGCGCCGGCAAGTCCACCCTGATGAAGATCCTCTACGGGATGCAGAAGCCGGACGAGGGCACCATCGCCATCAACGGCGAGCAGGTGGCCTTCGCCACCCCCGGTGACGCGATCGCCCGCGGCATCGGCATGGTGCACCAGCACTTCATGCTGGCCGACAACCTCACCGTCTGGGAGAACATCGTCCTGGGCAGCGAGAAGCTGTACGGCATCGGCGCCAAGGCGAAGGCGAAGATCCGCGAGATCTCCGACCAGTACGGCCTGGGCGTGAAGCCGGATGTGCTGGTCGAGGACCTCGGCGTGGCCGACCGCCAGCGGGTGGAGATCCTCAAGGTGCTGTACCGCGGCGCCCGGATCCTGATCCTGGACGAGCCGACCGCGGTGCTGGTCCCGCAGGAGGTCGACGCGCTGTTCGACAACCTGCGCGACCTCAAGTCCGAGGGCGTCACCGTCATCTTCATCTCGCACAAGCTGCACGAGGTGCTGTCGGTCGCCGACGCGATCAGCGTGATCCGCCGCGGCACCACGGTCGGCGACGCCGACCCGAAGGTCGTGACGGCCCGCGAGCTCGCCGAGCTGATGGTCGGCGCCGAACTGCCGTCCCCGGAGAGCCGCGAGTCCACCGTCACCGACGTGGAGATGCTCCGGGTCGAGGGCCTGCGGATCGCCAAGCCGGACGCCGAGGGCGTCGAGCGGGTGGTGCTGGACGACATCTCGCTGCGCATCCGCAAGGGCGAGATCCTCGGCATCGCCGGCGTCGAGGGCAACGGCCAGGCCGAACTGGTCGAGGCGATCATGGGCATGCTGCCGCTGGACGCCGGCACCGTCACGCTGGACGGCACCGACCTGAGCAGCTCCCGGACCCGGGCCCGCCGGGAGGCCGGCATCGGCTACATCCCGGAGGACCGGCACCGGCACGGCCTGCTGCTGGAGGCCCCGCTCTGGGAGAACCGGATCCTCGGCCACGTCACCGAGCGGCCCAACTCCAAGGGCGCGCTGCTCGACCCGTCCGGCGCCCGCGCCGACACCCAGCGGATCGTCGAGCAGTACGACGTCCGCACCCCCGGCATCGAGGTCACCGCGGCGTCGCTGTCCGGCGGCAACCAGCAGAAGCTGATCATCGGCCGCGAGATGAGCCACCACCCGAAGCTGCTGATCGCCGCCCACCCGACCCGCGGCGTGGACGTGGGCGCGCAGGCGCAGATCTGGGACCAGATCCGCTCCGCCCAGCGCGAGGGCCTGGCGGTGCTGCTGATCTCCGCCGACCTGGACGAGCTGATCGGCCTGTCCGACACCATCCGGGTGATCTACCGCGGCGCGCTGGTCGCCGACGCCGACCCGGCCACCGTCACCGCCGAGGACCTGGGCACCGCGATGACCGGTGCCGCGACCGGCCACATAGTCTCCGACCGGGTTCCGCCCACCGACACCGCCGAGCACGTGCAGGCGGGGGAGTAGCCACATGACCAGTCCCAACCCCCCGGCTGCGGGAACGGCCGACCGGCCGCGTCCGCAGCGGTTCGACCTGGAACGGATCGGCCTCGGCCTGGCCGCCCCCGTGCTGGCCGTGCTGCTGTCGGTGATCATCGCCGGCTCGCTGCTGGCGGTCTCCGGCCGCGACCCGTTCAGCGCCTTCAAGATCATGTGGGACTACGGCACCGCGTCGGACGGCCAGGTCGCCGTCCTGAACAAGGCGACCGTGTACTACCTGGCCGCGGCCGCCGCCGCGTTCGGGTTCCGGATGAACCTCTTCAACATCGGCATCGAGGGCCAGTACAAGCTGGCCATGATGATGGCCGCGTTCGTCGGCTCCCAGATGAACCTGCCGGCCTTCCTGCAGATCCCGCTGATGCTGATCGTCGCGATGTTCGTCGGTGGCCTGTGGGCGTCGATCGCCGGTCTGCTGAAGGTCTACCGGGGCGTCAGCGAGGTCATCTCGACCATCATGCTGAACGCCATCGCCACCGCCGTGATCGGCGTCATGCTGGTGCCGGGCATCCTGGCCCCGAAGACCAGCGGCGTCACCAACTCGATCCAGACCGCGAAGATCTCCGAGTCCAGCCACTTCTTCGCGATCGAGACCCAGGGCGGCACCCTGTGGGGCTTCATCGTGATCGCGGTGCTGGTCGGCGTGGTCTTCCACTTCACCCTGAACCGCACCCGGTTCGGCTTCGACCTGCGCGCCACCGGCCGCTCGGAGACCGCCGCCAAGGCGTCCGGCGTCAACGTCAAGCGCATGGTGATCACCTCGATCGTGGTCTCCGGCGCGCTGGCCGGCCTGGTCGGCCTGCCCGAACTGATGCAGAACACCTACTACTTCGGCCAGAACGTGCAGGTCGGCCTGGGCTTCATCGGCATCTCGGTGGCCCTGCTCGGCCGCAACACCCCGATCGGCATCGCGTTCTCCGCGCTGCTGTTCGCCTTCCTGGACGCCTCCGGCGCCCAGCTGCCCACCCGGGGCGACTACCCGTCCGAGATCATCCCGGTGATCCAGGGCACCATCGTCATCTGCGTCGTCGTGGCCTACGAACTGGTGCGCCGCTTCGGTCTGAAGCGCCAGCAGCACAAGGTCGGCGCCGAGCTCGCCGCGCAGGCCGTCGCCGCGGCCGCCCAGAAGGAGGTGGCGGCATGAGCACCGCTGTCGCCAAGCCGAAGGCGCCCGTCGCGCCCGTGAAGAAGAAGTCCAAGCTGACCTGGCCGGTGGTGCTGCTGCTGATCGCGGCCGCGCTGCTGCTGTTCGCGGCGGTCGGTGCGATCACCGGCAACCACGGGCTGACCTCCTCGGGCCAGATCGGCGCCGCGCTGTCCTCCGCCGTCCCGATCGCCATGGCCGGCCTCGGCGGCCTGTGGTCCGAGCGCGCGGGCGTGGTCAACATCGGCCTCGAAGGCATGATGGTGGCCGGCACGTTCTGCGGCGCCTGGGGCGGATTCCTGGTCAACCCGTGGGTCGGCCTGCTGGCCGGCATGGCGGGCGGCGCGCTCGGCGGTCTGCTGCACGCGCTGGTCACCGTCACCTTCGGCGTCGACCACATCGTGTCCGGCGTCGGCGTCAACCTGCTGATCCCCGGCATCTGCGCGTACGTCAACCGGATCTACTACCAGGACTACAAGGCCCAGGGCGCCGGTGCGAGCCAGTCGCCGCCCTCGGAGTCGCTGCCCACCATCACCGTCCCCGGCCTGTCGAACTGGCTGGACGGCATCGAGCAGCACCACTGGTTCCTGGTCTCCGACGTGGCCGGCATCCTCCGCGGCCTGACCACCCACCTGTCGGTGGTCACCCTGATCGCCGCCGCGTTCCTGATCGTCAGCTACTTCGTGCTCTGGCGCTCGGTGTTCGGTCTGCGGCTGCGCTCCTGCGGCGAGAACCCGACCGCCGCCGAGTCGCTGGGCGTCAACGTCTACAAGTACAAGTACCTCGCGGTGATCGCCTCCGGCGCCTTCGCGGGCCTCGGCGGCGCGTACCTCTCGCTGGTCGCCGCGCACTTCTACCGGGACGGCCAGACCCAGGGCCGCGGCTTCATCGGCCTGGCCGCGATGATCTTCGGCAACTGGATGCCGGGCGGCCTGGCCGCCGGCGCGGGCCTGTTCGGCTTCACCGACAGCCTCCAGCTGCGCGACGCCGACTCGGTGCACGTGCTGCTGCTGGTGGTCGCCATCGCGATGGCGGCGCTCGCGCTGTGGCACTTCTACCGCCGCAAGTTCCTGGCCGGCGCGATCACCATCGTGGTGGCCGGCGGCGTCGCCCTCTGGTACGTCACCACCGACGCTGTCCAGCGTCCGCTGATCGTCGCCACCCCGTACGTGATTACCCTGGTGGTGCTCGCGTTGGCCTCCCAGCGGCTGCGGATGCCCAAGGCCGACGGCCAGATCTACCGCAAGGGACAGGCCAAGTGACCACCGTCGACTGGGAGGCGCTGCGCGCCGCCGCCCGCGAGGCGATGCGCAACGCGTACGCCCCCTACAGCAAGTACCCGGTCGGAGCGGCGGCGCTGGTCGACGACGGCCGCACGGTCACCGGCTGCAACGTGGAGAACGCCTCCTACGGCCTCAGCCTGTGCGCCGAGTGCGGCCTGGTCTCCGCGCTGCACGCCAGTGGCGGCGGCCGGCTGACCGCCTTCACCTGCGTGGACGGCGCCGGCGAGCTGCTGATGCCGTGCGGGCGCTGCCGCCAGCTGCTGTACGAACACGGCGGACCGGACCTGCTGGTCGAACTGCCCTCCGGGGTACGGCCGATGAGCGAGGTCCTGCCGGACGCGTTCGGGCCGGACAAGCTGTAGTTTCTGCTGGCTGATCACATTGTTACGCGCGTAGAGTGTCGCGGGAGGACATCCCGCGGCACTCTTCGCATTTCACACCTCTCTGGAGCACCTGCATGGACGCCATCTCCGTCATCCGGGCCAAGCGCGACCGGGGCGAACTGACCGACCCCCAGATCGACTGGGTGATCGACGCCTACACCCGCGGCGAGGTCGCCGACGAGCAGATGTCCGCCCTCGCCATGGCGATCCTGCTCAACGGCATGACGGGCCGTGAGATCAGCCGCTGGACCGACGCCATGATCCGCTCCGGCGAACGCATGGACTTCTCCTCGCTCGCCGTCCCCACCGCCGACAAGCACTCCACCGGCGGCGTCGGCGACAAGATCACCCTCCCGCTCGCCCCGCTGGTCGCCGCCTGCGGCGCCGCCGTCCCGCAGCTCTCCGGCCGCGGCCTCGGCCACACCGGCGGCACCCTCGACAAGCTCGAATCCATCCCCGGCTGGCGCGCCCTGCTCTCCAACGAGGAAATGCTCGCCGTCCTGCGCGACTGCGGCGCCGTGATCTGCGCCGCCGGCGACGGCCTCGCCCCCGCCGACAAGAAGCTCTACGCCCTGCGCGACGTCACCGGCACCGTCGAGGCCATCCCGCTGATCGCCTCCTCGATCATGTCCAAGAAGATCGCCGAAGGCACCGGCGCACTCGTCCTGGACGTCAAGGTCGGCTCCGGCGCGTTCATGAAGAACCTCGACGACGCCCGCGAACTCGCCCGCACCATGGTCGGACTCGGCCGCTCGGCCGGCGTCGCCACCGTCGCCCTGCTCACCGACATGTCCACCCCGCTCGGCCTCACCGCCGGCAACGCGCTCGAAGTCCGCGAGTCGCTGGAGGTCCTGGCCGGCGGCGGCCCCGCCGACGTCGTCGAACTCACCCTCGCCCTCGCCCGCGAAATGCTCGCCGCCGCGGGCATCCAGGGCAAGGACCCCGCCGACGCCCTCCGTGACGGCTCCGCGATGGACCACTGGCGCCGCATGATCACCGCCCAGGGCGGCGACGTCGACGCCCCCCTCCCCGTCGCCCGCGAGACCCACGTCCTCCCCGCCCCCGCCACCGGCGTCCTCACCACCCTCGACGCCTACGCCGTCGGCGTCGCCGCCTGGCGCCTCGGCGCCGGCCGCGCCCGCAAGGAGGACCCGGTCCAGGCCGGCGCCGGCGTCGAACTCCACGCCAAGCCCGGCGACACCGTCACCGCCGGCCAGCCCCTCCTCACCCTGCACACCGACACCCCCGAACGCTTCCCCTACGCGATCGAGGCCCTCGCCGACGCCATCACCGTCGCCCCCACCGGCACCCTCTTCACCCCGGCCCCGATCGTCCTCGACCGGATCGCCTAGTCATATAACTTCGTGCGCGCGGGGCGGTCACGCTACGCTGCGCCGCGTGTACGGAGTGCGCTATTTCATCGAGATCGAGCCGGAGATCCGCGACTGGCTCTCCGCTCTGCCGACACGGCTCTACGCCAGGGCCGAAGAGGCCGTCGATGTGCTGGCCGAACGGCCGACGACGCTCGGCGAACCCTACTCGCGCCACCTCGGCGGCCCGGTGCGGGAACTGCGGTTCGGCCTGGCCGGGGAGGCGACGAGAGTCACGTACTGGCTCGCTCCCGAGCGGAGGATCGTCTTGCTGACGGTGTTCTCCAAGACCAGGATGCGAGAGACTGCAGAAGTCACCCGGGCGCTGTGGGCGCAGAAGATCTGCCAGTCGGAGCACCTGCCCGCACACCAGGAGTTCAGCCGCGCGGTCACGAAAGGCGACATTCGATGAACCACTCGCAGTGGAAGACCGCCCGCACCCGCGCTCTGCTCGGGGAGCCGCAGGCGGAGGACCCGGAGGTTGCCGCGCTGCGGCTGGAGATCCGCTATGCGATGGCTCTCGGGCAGGCGGTGTACGACCGCCGGACCGCGCTCGGGCTGTCGCCCGCCGAGCTGGCCCGCCGGGCCGGGCTGACGGAGGCGCAGGTCGAGGTGATCGAGGGCGGGGAGACTGTGCCCACCCTGCCGCTGCTGCACCAGCTGGCCAGCGCGCTGGAGTCCGAGCTCGACATCCACGTGGCCTCCGGCCCGGCCGCCGACGTCCGCTTCGAGCCCCCGGCGGCGTAGTCGCAGACTTTGGCGTGGTAGCCGCCGATGTCACCTGATCGGGGACGGGTGACTGTACAGCGAGTTGACGTTGGATCAGGTTCTCCGTCGCGCACTGCGGGGAGCAGATCGAGTGCCGCCCGCAGTGTGGCGTAGTCGTCGGTCATGCCCGGACGGTAGCGGCTGCCGTCCTGCGGGAGGTGACGGCGCGGTGGGTGGCGTACAGGGTGACGCCGGCCGCGCAGGCCATGGCGGTGAGGGCGACGGCGGCGGTGCCGGACCAGCCGGTGGAGTGGTAGGCGTCGGCGCCGATCGTGCCGCCGAGGCTGTTGCCGAGGTAGTAGGCGATCAGGTAGAGCGCGGAGGCCTGGGCGCGGCCGGCGGTGGCGGTGCGGCCGACCGAGGAGGACGCGGTGGCGTGGCCGGCGAAGAAGCCGGCGGTGATCAGGACCAGGCCGAGGATCGCGAGGAGCAGCGAGTTCGCGAGGGAGAGCAGCAGCCCGGCCGTGGTGGTGGAGATCGCCAGGTAGAGGGTGCCGCGGCGGCCCCAGCGGGCGGTGAGACGGCCCGCGGAGGCGGAGGACGCCGTGCCGACCAGGTACACCACGAAGATCGACGCGGCGATCGACTCCGGCAGGTGGAACGGCGCCGAGGTGAGCCGGTACCCGACGGTGTTGTAGACCGCGCCGAAGACCGCCATGAACAGCATTCCGAGCGCGTACAGCCGCAGCAGCAGCGGGTTGCGCAGGTGCCCGGCGACGGTCGTCGCGAGCGCCCGGGCGTCCACCGGCGTCCGCCGGAAGTGCCGGGCCCGGGGAATCAGCAGCCGGAAGGCGAGCACCGCGAGCAGCGCGAGGACGGCCGAGACCGCCAGCCCCCAGCGCCAGCCCCAGGCGGCCGCGACCCAGCCGGAGACCAGGCGTCCGCCCATCCCGCCGATCGAGTTGCCGGCCACGTACAGGCCCATCGCGGAGGCGAGCGCCGACGGGTGCACCTCCTCGGCGAGGTAGGCCATCGCGGTGGCGGGGAGCCCGGCCAGCGCCGCGCCCTGGACGGCACGCAGCACCACCAGCGTGGTGAGGTCCGGGGCGAACGGCAGCGCGAGGGCGAGCAGCGCGGCGGCGAGGGTGGAGGCCGTCATCACGGCGGTGCGCCCGTACCGGTCGGAGAGGGCGCTGGCGGGCAGCAGGGCGAGTGCGAGTCCGAGGGTGGACGCGGAGGCCGTCCAACTCGCCTGGCCGGGCGTCAGGTCGAGGTCGGCGGAGAGGATCGGCAGCAGGCCCTGCGTGGAGTACAGCAGGACGAAAGTGGCGACACCCGCCGCGAACAGGGCGAGGTTGGCGCGGCGGAAGTCCCGGCTGCCGGGGCGCATGCGCAGGTCGGTGGCGGATTCGGGGGCGGGCGCGAACGCCTCGGTACTGGCAGGCTGCATGGCTTTGACGTTATGGCCGCGCGGCCTGATGCGTCCAATGCATGAATGCGGAAAGATTCATGCTGTGACGCATGAGAGCAGCTCCGCACCCGTCCGCCTCGCCGAGCTCGGCCCGGACACCGATGTGACGCGCCTCGCACCGCAGTTGGCGGAATTCGCGGCGGTCGCCCGACTGGAACACGTCACCCAGGCCGCCCAGCTCCTCGGCATGCCGCAACCCACCCTCTCCCGCGCCGTCGCCCGCCTGGAGGCCGAACTCGGCGTCGACCTGCTCGCCCGGCAGGGCCGCACCGTCCGCCTCACCCGGGCCGGACGGCTGCTGCTGGACGCCGTCGAACGGGCACTGGTCGAGGTCCAGCGCGGCGCGGAGGCAGCACGGGCGGAGGCCGACCCGGCGGCCGGACGGGTCGCGTTCGGCTTCCTGCACACCATGGGGACGGACGCGGTGCCCGCCCTGCTGCGAGGGTTCCGGGCCGGGCACCCGCAGGTGCGGTTCCAGCTGGTGCAGGACTACGTCGCCGCGATGCTGGAACGCCTGCGCGCGGGGGAGTTGGACCTCTGCCTGGTCTCCCCGCTCCCCGACGCGCCCGACCTGACAGCGCGCCGGCTGGACGAGCAGCGGCTCTACCTGACCGTCCCGGCGGACCACCGGCTGGCCGTCCGCCGCCGGATCCGGCTCGCCGAGGTCGCCGGGGAGTCGTGGGTGACGGTCGAGGAGGGCTACGGGCTGCGCCACATCATGGAGGGCTTCTGCGCCGAGGCCGGCTTCACCCCGCGGATCGCCTTCGAGGGCGAGGAAGTCGAAACCCTCCGAGGCCTGGTCGCCGCCGGCCTCGGCGTCGCCCTCCTCCCACCCGCGCTCGTCCCCCGCCCCGGCGTCGTCGAACTCGAAGTCACCGCCCCCCGCACCCGCCGAGCCATCGGCCTCGCCTGGCACGCGACCCGCCCACTCACGCCGCCGGCGGCGGCGTTTCGGGACTTCGTGCTGTCGCGGCGGGGGAGCATTCTGGCGCACGACTGAGCGAGAGCTCCGCTTCGCGGGGAGGTGGGGGGAGTGCCCTTGGCCGGGCCCGGTGTGGGGCTCTCCCGTTCGCGCCTCCGGCGGTGGCGTTCCGGGACTTCGTGATGCCGTGTCGGGGAGCATCCTCGCGGTGGGTCCGCTTCGCGGGGAAGGGGCAGCGGGGGAAGGGCCGGGCGTCGTCGAGTTCGAAGTCGCCGCCGTGCGCACCCGCCGAGCCATCGGCCTCGCCTGGCACGCGACCCGCCCACTCACGCCGCCGGCGGCGGCGTTTCGGGACTTCGTGCTGTCGCGGCGGG